>NZ_LBIX01000005.1:0-21144 GCF_028128655.1 Bradyrhizobium sp. CCBAU 45394
CGCCCTGGTCGAAGAATTGTTGCGCAACCCGGACCTGTCGGAGCAACGATGAGAGAACGCACAACGATGTTTCGCCGGTGTCGGCTGAGCAGCTGCCGGACTTACCCGTAAGGCGTCTAGGGCGAGGCCGATGTGCCGACCGCCAGCCGCAATCCTTGCGTCATGCTGAGCGGCGGCGTCCAGCCCGTCGATAGCGCGGCGGAAGTGTCAATCTCCATAGATCCTACCAAGCTGTAGCGCAGCTCTGGCCTCATCGCTTGGACAGCGAGCGTCAGCACCCTCAAGGGCACCGGCAACAGGATGGCGGTCCGGTTCATCGCCTGTCCGATCCGACGAACGAAAGCAGTGGTCGAAATCTGCTCGTCGTCGGCGACCAGATAGATCCGGTACGGAGGCGGCACCGGCAGGCCGACGAGATGCGCGACAAAGGACGCGAGATTCTGCACGCTGACGAACGCCCGCTTATTATGGACGAGACCAAGCGGAAGCGGGATCCGCCGTCTGATTGCGCCAACGAGGTGACGGAAATTACCGAGCGCTTCGCGTCCATACACCAGTGGCGGGCGCACCACAGCTACCCGCATCTTGGATTGAGACGCCAGGCCCTGCAGCGCGGCCTCGGCCGCCGCCTTTGACCGTCCGTAAACGCCGCGCGGCACCACTGCGTCGTCCGGCGTGAACGGCCCTCGCCCATCGGTCGAGCTTCCGTTGACCAGGATCGTGCTCAGGAAAACGAACCGGGACACCCCCGCCCGCACGGCGGCTTGGGCCAGTTGCATCGTCCCCTGCGTATTCACCGCGTCGTACAGCTCAGCGGCGTGCTCTTCATTGGGGTGATGCACACGGGCGGCTAGATGAACCACCGCGTCCACTCCCGCAAGCGCGGCGTCCCAAACGGTCGCCGGACCGATCGAGCCGACCACCACGTCGTTCTCTCCGGCCCGTCCGGCGCGTAGCGCTCGGCGAACAAGGTAACCGCGGCTCTCGAGCAACGGGACGAGATTGCGTCCGACAAATCCGGTTGCGCCGGTGACGAGGACGACCTGTTGATCCATGGCGGTGCGTGCTCCAGCAAGTCCGGTTCGTTATCGATGCGTTCGAACGGTCTGTTCGATGGTCGAGACGAAACTCTCGGCGAACTCCCGCACTCGCTCGCCCAGTTGATCGTTCATCTCGCGCACTACAAAGACAGGATGCGCGAAATCTTGCAGATGGGCGGCGAGCCCCGGGGCGTCATCCGTGTCGAAGTAGTGCGCGCGCTGTTCCGCCTGCTCGCGGTGCACGTCGATATCGGACAGCACCATCGGCACGCCGAACGACTTGGCCTCCTCGACCGTGGTGCTCCAGCCCTCGAAACGCGAGGGATTGACTAGCGCTGCGCTGGCACGCAGAAGGGCATAGACTTCCGCGAGCGGGATCATGCCGAGGTACCGGAACTGCTGCGCAAGACCGCGCTCTGCCGCTTCACGAAGAATTTGATCCAAATATTCCGGTTCATTCGGATCGCTGCCGCCGGATGCCACGACAACCGGACGGACACCTCGCTCCGCGAGTAACGCGAGCGCCTCAAGGACGATTCTGTGGTTCTTGTGACGCCAGAACTGGTTGGGGACATAGAAATAGGTTCTCGGCAGATCATACTTCTGGAGCACCTGTACCGGATCCAGCTTGAGCAGCTCGGCCGAAGGCTCGCTGGCGAATCTCACGACGGAGGTTCGGCCCTTGGTGCGCGGATAGTAGGAAAGGCAATCGCGTTCGGCGCTGCGGCTGCTCAGAATGATGGTGCGGCCGGACAGGACCTGCAGCTGAAAACCCATTTCACGCCGGCGCCTCGCCTTATTCGAGAACAGATGTGGAAGTTGCCGATGCTGCAGGTCGGGGATCCAGGCAACGGTCGGATAGGGAGAGCTCCATCCGAAGAAGTGGGCGTTCTCCCAGACTGCATCGATCTTGTGGCTGCGAAAGCTGGATATCGCACCGCGATCCTGAGCGAACACGGTCGGCAGCAACGACGTCAGCGCGGGGCGATCAAAATTCGCGGAGCAAACGATCTCGGCAGCCGGGACCTGTCGGATGGGGGCGAGTTCGCCGGCGTCGTGACCTTCGGCCGCGAACACCACAGGCGTAACAGCGCCCGGGCAGTAGTTTGCAAGCGCATTAAACAGGTTGAGCTGGTAATTGTAACCGCCCGCCCAGGCCTTGCGAGAAATCAAGGTGAAAGCGAGCCGGATCGGGCGAGCGACGCTCAATGGGCTTGCTCCTTGTACCAGCTCACATACTGGACGATGCCGTCCTCGACTGGGATGCGCCAGTTAAACGGCAAGGCGGCGAGTTGCCCGGCGTCGGCGACAAGACTGAACGGATCTCCGGCGCGGACCGCGCCCGAAAACCGCACCGCGATGTTGCCGCCCCAGGCTTTCGTCACCAAACGGGCAATCTCCGCGACACTGGTCGCGACGCCGCTACCGCCATTCAGCACCTCTAGGGACACCTCATCAGCTCTCGCCAGCCGTGCAATCAGCTGCACGACATCCCTTACATCGGTCCAGTCGCGCACCTCGTTACCCGTTCCGCCGAGCACGAGCTCCCGCTGGCCTTGCCCGAGCCGCAAGCAGAGGTCCCACAACAGCTGCTTGCGCAGCAAGGGACCGTAGACCGAAAACAAGCGGATGATGGTCGCGCGGATGCCGAACGAATTCGCGTAGCTGCGGCAGAGCTGCTCCATGATCAGCTTGTGATGACCATAAGGTGACATCGGTTGCGTGGTGGCCTGCTCCGAAATTGCGCCGGCATGTTGCGCACCGTAAACCGCGGCGCTGGAGGTGACGACCAGCCGGCACTCGCGCGCGGAACGGCGCAGCCATTCCAGCAGGCTCGCCGTCGCGGCAACGGTTCGGGAGAAGTCCTCGTAGGGCTGCTCGATCGAACGCGCGACCGATGAGCCGCCGGCGAGGTGGAAGATGGCGCTCGGCGTGCCGCCAAGTTGAACCAGGCCGTCCAGATTTGGCGCGTTGATCTCGCCGTTGATCCAGCCCATCAGTCCAAGCTGCTGCCGGTCCGTCTCATCGATCGTACCGTGACCCACGCCATACACGCTCTCGCCCTCCCGGGCGAGGTGATCTATGAGGTGACGGCCGATAAAGCCGTTGCCGCCTGTGACCCAGACGCTCATGAGGCGCGCTCGCGGAAGCCCAGGAAGATGCAGCCGGCCGGATTACGCATGGGAGCCGCCAACGCGTCCGACCACGACAGCCGGATTCCCTGCGACGATGGTATCCGCCGCAACGTCCTTAGTAACGACCGCGCCCGCCCCAATTACCGCGCGCGCGCCAATTTGGACGCCTCGCAGAACATAGGCGCCCGCCCCTACCCAGGTGTCGTCCCCGATCGATACTGGCCGGTCGTCCAGATCGATTTCAGAAGGATGGCCTTTCGTGAAGATCTCCCTGATCTGCTTATGCCGAGCCTGATGATCGATCGGATGCGTAAGATTGTCGAACAGGTTGGCTCCATGTGCGACCAGCACGCGGTCACCGAGGGATATCGAGCAGCCCGACCAAATGCGCGCGCCTTCGCCAACATAACACCAAGAACCGATCTCGATTTGTCCGCCATGAGCGAACGTAAGCAGCTCGCCGCGGATTATGCTGTGCTCACCGATGCGGATAGATTTGGTATCGCGACGGATATTCCGGATCCTCGCGGTGCTCAGAAGGCGGGCGCCGGCGCCGAGCTCGCAAGTCGGGCGCCCTAACAGTCGTTGCAGCAGGAGATCGAGGTTCATTTGGTCATTTGGATGCAGGCGATAGCACGCGCACACCCGGCCTTGTCGTCTGCACGCCCACGCCCGCTGTGAGGATCGAACGCGGTCGCATTCTCGACTGCGGACTGTGATGCCCTTTCCCAGCCCTGCTGGCGGTAACTAAAGAATTCAACCTGATGGCTGGACGGTCCGAACGTATTGATGAGCTGCTCCAGCATTTGGGCATCGAACAGCTGGAACCAGCCGAAATTCTCATATCGGCCGTAAGGAACAGTGAGGAAGCAACGGCCGCCCGACCGAACGATGCGCTTGAATTCGGTTATCGCCGCCGAGAAGCCAAACCGGTCGCTCTCGGCCTTGCTGCGATCGCTTGTGTACAATAGCGTGTTGTCGAGGCCGACGTGCTCGAGCGTCGAGATACAAATCAGCGTGTCGAACAACCCGTCCTGGAACGGACTTTTGCGGAAGTCTCCGAAAACGTATGAGTAGCCTTTGTTCCAGTAGCACCGCTTTTCCGGAGCCAGGGTCATCAAGGTCAAATCTGCCTTGTCCAAGGGATCCCGGCTCAGAATGTATTCGTGGTTGAGGGTCGAGCCCGCGTCCAGAACTTTTCCGAGCTGGCCCGTCGCTCTAAGGCACGAGAACAGCCATGGATACTCCACCACGCGCTCATCGAGCCCGACGCCGAAGCCCGCTGGGAGCGCGGTATTCCGGCGAACGGTGCTCTCGTCGATCGCCTGCACGACTGCCCGCTTCTTCCGGGTATAATAGCCCAGGCTCCACGGCGGACAGCCTCTCAAGGCATGTACCGGCAACAGCGTAGCGTCCAGTAGCTCTTTTGCCTTGAATAGGGCACCATCCACGTGCATCTGTTCGCCTCCTATGCGGCGATGGCCGAGAAGAAGCACGAAAGTGCCCCGTTCCTAATGGTATCGCTCGCTTGCTTGAACAGCATCGGATTATATCATGCAAGCGGAACCAGCGACATGGGTCCGCTCGGCTCGGGCTTGTACCGGCCACCTCACTATATGCGGGCCACCAGGTCCACGAAATCACGCCACTGGCGCGGCTTTGTGTAGATAGGTTCAATTCGTCCCGGCCGCGCTCGGCGACCTCAGCCGACCGGGGCCAGTTCTCCAGGGCCTGCGAAATTGTCGGTGCCGCAAGCTCGGCCGCCCCATAGGTCTGGATGGTCACGCCTGCAGTCATACCGGGCGGGTAATTCCCTTTGTCCGAAACCAGGGGTGCGCCGCACCCCATCGCCTCGAAGCAACGCATGTTCCCGCGATCGGTCCCGGCCATGTCGATCGCACCGTTAAGCACAATTTTCGACGCCCCGAGAGGCTCGTAGAAGCGCCGTCCGAATACCGGTGGGCGGACGATCATGGCCACGGCTCGTGGTGGAGCGCGACCTCGTACGCGCCGGCAAGACCTGCCACTTGCTTCAGCGTTCTGGCCCGCGCGGAAGGGTGTCGCGAGTAGCCGCCGACGAAGAGGACATCGATCGGCCGCTCCCCCCGGGCATACTCGTTCATGATCGGATCGAGCGCCGGAAAAAACGGTTCGGCGCGGCAACCTTTGCTTCGCCAGGATTCGAGGATCGACGGAAAGTTGCCCAGCACCGCACCATAAGCGGTCAGGTCGGCGCTGCCCGAGGGAGCGGCGCGCCAGCAGAGCGTTTTCGGACATATCCTGGCAGCTTGCGCACAAAGGCGCTCGGAAAGCGCACCTCGAGATTGTAGAAAACCTCCGTCCTGTGATGCTCGATCTGGGCGAGCAGAATCTCTTCGAACGAGGCGTTATGAAGCCCGTTTTCGTGCGCCCACAACCGCTGCAAAATCTCATTGTCTGCATTGGTAAACAACGCGTCATCACTCCGGTCAAGCACCGGCACCAAAAAATGCAATGCGCCGAGGCGATCCGCGATAAAGGCGTCCAAGCGCTCCCTGAACGTGTTCAACCCCTTCGCGGGGTGATTGAAATGCGTGAGATAGGAAGGGTAAACGCCACTGTTCTGAAAAAGATGCATCGTTCAGGCCGCTTCGCTGGCGCTCGAGTTCATGCTTGCAAGCGTCGGGGGTGTCCCCCACTTGCGATTTCGATTTCTAACGAGCCAAAGGAACGATCGTCATCGGCCTGTTCTTCTTCGGCGGCGTGCAGTTCTTCTTCCTCGGCGTGCTCGGCGAATACATCGTTGCGATCTTCAACCAAGTCCGGCGGCGGCCGATCGTCGTCGAGCGCGAACGGGTCAATTTTTGACTGCGCTTTCGATGTTGGTCGATCAGCGATCCGCCAAGCCGACATCGACCGTGCTGGCGCCGTTCGCGGCCGGGTTCCGCCCGGATGACGTCGTGCTCAACACCTTCAGCTACCACCTTACCCCGGCGGCTTCATCTTCGATTCGTCGGCGCGTGCGCTTGGCTGCGCGGTGATCCCGGCCGGTCCCGGCAACACCGAACAGCAGTTCGAGCTGATCTAGGCCCACCGGCATGCAGTTGGGGTCAACGATCTGGGTCTGGTTGCCTAGCGGAGCGAGCCCGGAACGTGCGGTTGGCCGCGTAGCCGATGCCGTTATACGTCTCCGGGGCCGTCAGAGCGGCGCTGAGCGATCAATCCTTGCGGCGGGCAAGGAAGGGCGGGCACAGCACCAAAGCGTCATAGGCGCCTTCCTCCCACGTCGAGAACGCCCCCTGCCCTTGGGAACATGGGGCGAAACCTCATTAAGCGGATCGCCCTGCCCGAGCTGAGTGTTGAAGTTCTGGGACGGCTCCCGTTCATGGATGACCGCGACCACAGGCCACGGAACGCCAGCCTTGGCCCTGCGGGTGGCGTTCGCCTAGCTTAGGGCGTTGAGATCGACTGCCATAGGCTCTCCTCGCCAGAAAGGCGATTTCAGGGGTTTTCGCTGCGGGGTTGTGGTGGTAGGAAGGCGCCACACTTGGGCGGGGGGCGGATGCGTTATCGTTTCTTGATTCGATTCGTGGCGCCGCTGCGCTTATTGTCGTAACGGCTCACTTGCACTACACCGCGCCTCCTGAGACGTGGTTTTTCCGCCTCCAAGGGCTGCGCATTTTCAATCAGTCGGTCTTCGCGGTAGCTATATTTTTCGTTCTGAGCGGCCTTGTTCTCTTCCTCCAAATAGAAGGAGAGAAGGTCAATTACGCCCGCCTCGTTATCCGGCGCGCCTTTAGAATTTTCCCGGCGTGCATTTTCGCAGCGACGGCTTCCTATGCGATCTATCTGCTTTGGGTGTGGCGATTGGTTCAATGAGGTGAGTTGGCCACGGGGCATTTCACTGGATTCGTACCTTCACCATGTTGCTTGACGGTCCCGATGCACTTCTACCCCCCGATCTGGAGACTCATCATTGAATGGCGCGTGTCGCTTGCTTTCCCGGCGATGGCGTTGCTGTTCGTGTGGTCGCTGTGGGCGACTGGCATTATCGCCATAGCAGCCGCACTTGCTATCTCAATGCCTCCGGTCTCGCTGATCATGGCGGGGGCCTTCGATATTCCCGGCCCCTACTTCTATGCGGCGTTTTTCAGCACGTTCTTTGTTGCTGGGGCTTTCATCGCTGCGTACCGCCTTCGCCTCGTTCTGTTCTTTCGCAGATGGCCTCTTGCGCGCCACGCCTTGCTGGCCGTCTGCATCTATTATTTGTGTTTGCGGTCAACGTCTAATGATCCGTCCGCAACGACCGCGGCTTGCGGGATAAGAGATCACCGTGCTCAAAACGGAGTCTACGGACATCGCGGATAAGGATGTGCTCAAGCTACCTATGCGAGAAATAGGCTTCGTAAGCACGCTTCACACCGTCGGCGAGCGGGGTCCGCGCAGTCCAGCCGAGTTGCGCGAGGCGGCCGACGTCGAGCAGCTTGCGCGGGGTGCCGTCGGGACGTGAGGTGTCGAAACTGATCTCGCCGCGATAGCCGACGACGGAAGCTACGACGCGTGCGAATTCGGCGATGGTGATGTCCTCGCCGGTGCCGATGTTGATCAGCTCGGCGCCGGAATAGGTCTTCATCAGGTGCACGCAGGCGTCCGCCATGTCGTCGACATAGAGGAACTCGCGTCGCGGCGTGCCGGTGCCCCAGACCGCGACGCTCTTTGCGCCCGCAAGTTTTGCCTCGTGAAAGCGGCGGATCAGAGCGGCAACCACATGGCTGTACTCGGGATGATAGTTGTCGCCCGGTCCATAGAGATTGGTCGGCATCACGCTGATGAAATCACATCCATACTGGCTGCGATAGGCTTCCGCCATCTTGATGCCCGCGATCTTGGCGATGGCATAGGGCTCGTTGGTGGGCTCGAGCGGGCCGGTCAGCACGGCATCTTCGCGCAGAGGCTGGGCTGCCAGCTTCGGATAGATGCAGGAGGAGCCGAGAAACATCAGCTTTTCGACGCCATTTTGATGAGCGGCGTGGATCACATTCGCGGCGATCGCGATGTTGTCGTAGATGAACTCGGCGCGCAGCGTGTTGTTGGCGACGATGCCGCCGACCTTGGCGGCGGCGAGGAAAACCACCTGCGGCCGCACCTTTGCGAACCAGTCGAACACGGCGGCCTGGTTGCAGAGATCGAGCTCGTTCCGTGCGACGGTGAGAAGCCGCACGTCCTCCCGGGCCAGCCGGCGCAGAAGCGCACCGCCGACCATGCCGCGATGGCCGGCGACGTAGACGCTCTTGCCCGTCAGCTCAAACGGTGCGTTTGCCATGGGCGGCGTCCCGTTTCGCCTCCGTCAGATCGCTCGCCATCATCTCCGCGACGAGCTCCGCAAACGTCCGCTTTGGTTTCCAGCCCAGAACCTCGCGCGCCTTGCTAGCGTCGCCGACGAGGAGATCGACCTCGGTGGGGCGGAAATAGGTTGGATCGATTTTCACCACTGCCTTGCCGCTCCCGGCATCGACGCCTGTCTCGTCGACGCCCTTGCCGCGCCATTCGATGCGGCGGCCAACTTGTGCAAACGCTAGCTCGACCATCTCGCGTACCGAGCGGGTCTCGCCGGTGGCGAGCACGAAGTCGTCCGGCTTGTCCGCCTGTAGGATCAGATGCATGCCCTCGACATAGTCTTTGGCATGGCCCCAGTCGCGTTTGGCCTCCAGATTGCCGAGATAGAGCGCGTTCTCCAGACCCACCTCGATGCGAGCGACGCCGCGGGTGATCTTGCGGGTGACAAAGGTCTCGCCACGGATCGGGCTTTCGTGGTTGAACAGGATGCCGTTGCTGGCGAACATGCCATAGGCTTCGCGGTAATTCACGGTGATCCAGTAACCGTAGAGTTTTGCCACGCCGTAAGGCGAGCGCGGATAGAACGGCGTGGTCTCCTTCTGTGGGATCTCCTGCACCAGGCCATAAAGCTCGGAGGTCGAGGCCTGGTAGAAACGCGTCTCCTTCTCCAAGCCGAGGATGCGGATCGCTTCCAGGAGCCGCAGCACGCCGATCGCATCGGCATTGGCGGTGTATTCCGGGCTCTCGAAGCTGACGCCTACATGACTTTGGGCAGCGAGATTGTAGATCTCGGTCGGCCTGATCTGCTGCACCAGGCGGATTAGGTTGGTCGAGTCGGTCATGTCGCCGTAGTGCATCAGGAACGGGACGTCGCCGACATGCGGATCCTGGTAGAGATGATCGACGCGCGCGGTGTTGAACGAGGACGAGCGCCGCTTGATGCCGTGCACGACATAGCCAAGCGACAGCAGATGCTCGGCGAGATAGGCGCCGTCCTGGCCCGTCACACCGGTGATCAGAGCGACCCGTTTGGTCATGGCCTGACTTGTTCCCATAGCATGTGAAATAAGGATGGACGCCGACAAGGCGCCAAGCGAAGCATGTTCTTGCGCTCTTCTTGGACATATCGCCAGTCGGGGTCAACCCCCGGTGCGCAGACGTGGTTCGCGGCCCCGGGGCGCCCCACGACCGATTGGCCCCGCAGACAACCGCGCTACCCGCCAATCCAATGGATGGCGCTTCCCAAACATGATACTGAGAAGCACCGCGCGATTGGGCTGCATTGCCCGCTCGCTCCCGAGAAACCCAACAGTTAAGCCCGAATGTCCCGAAACCAAGAGAGCACGGCGAAAAACCACGTGCTGCGCCCTGCAGTTTTTTTCGACCGCGATGGCGTCCTGAACGTCACAGCGAATATCTCTTCGACAGCTCGCCCCGGATTATGCCGTTGGCACCAATCGCGATGCAATCGCTATCGCCGCGTATGTTACGAATTCGCGCAGTTCGCAGCAATCGCGCGGATCCAAGACTGCAGGTGGCGCGCCCGAAAAAGCGCTGCAGGTGGTAATCAACATTCATCCTATTAGCTGGATGCAGGCAATTGTACGCGCGCAGCCGGCTCTGTCATCAAGCCGACCCCGTCCGCTGTGCGGATCAAAAGCGGTCGCGTTGATAACTTGCATTTTCGAAGCCCGCTCCCACCCCGTTTTATTATATTGAAAGAATTCCAAATCGAACGATGAGGGCGAGAAGGTTTCGATTAAAAGCTGCATCATTTCCTTATCGAACACCTGAAACCACTCGAAATTTTCCTATTTTCCGTATGGGACCGTTAATCGTCGATCCTGCATCGAGCATCCGACCAAGTGAACCGTCACTGCGTCTCAGCTGATGAAATAACCGCGGATATTCGACGACTCTTTCATCCATCGCGATGCCGAAAGAATCCGGAAGCGGCCGACCAATCTGCACGGCCATCTTATCAATTGCAGCTTCAATAAGCGATTTCTTCCTTGTATAATAGCCGAGCGACCAAGGTGGGCGCCCTCTCAAAGTGTAGAATGGAGACGCCGCCGCATCCGCCATTTCCTTCAGTTTGAAAAACACTCCGTCAACGTGCCTAAGAACCCTCTAGAGCCTTTTCAAGAGCGTTCTAAATAGGACCCACTTCGCTCTTTGCTATACAAATCGCTTATATTGTTTCGTCCTTTGCCAGCTATCTTTCTCACATCGCTCCAGTTGGCTTGGCACTGTTCTATCTGGTCGAGGCAGTTCCCGCCTGTCTCGTAAGTCAATATCGTTTCGCCCACATCCATTCCTTCCGGATACTTGCCTGCATCCGATAGAAGCAACGCGCCGCAGCCAATGGCTTCGAAACAGCGCATGTTCCCCCGATCGTTGCCAGCGCGGTATGATGTCGCGAATAGCCTCCGACAAAAAGGACATTGATCAACCGGTCGCCATGTCCATATTCTACCATCGAAGGGTCGAGCGGGGGGAAATAGCTCTGCTCGACAACCTTTGCTGCGCCAGGATACCAGAATCGAAGGAACGTTTCCAAGCACCGCGCCATAGGCTGTTAAATCTGCGTTGCCCGATGGTGCGGCCCGCCAACAGAGGGTCTTCTTGACCCCCCGGTAGCTTGCGAACAAACGAACTCGGGTACCGCACGGGATCTAGGTTGTAAAAAACCTCAGTCCGATGGCTCTCAATTTGAGCGAGTAATATGCTTTCAAGCGACGGTTTGCCTGGCATACCCTTTTCGCGCGTCCAATGACGCTGCAAGATTTCATCGTCGCCGTTCGTGAAGAAGGCATTGGAGTTTCCTTCGAGCACCGGTTTCAAGAAATGCAGTGCACCAAATCGATCGGCCAAAAAGATCCGGCGTCGCTCGTCGAAACTAGGCGCTCCAGACGCGGCGCCTTAGATATGACGGATAAAGGCCGCTGTTTTGGAACAAACGCATAATTCAAGCGAGCCTCGCAAGCATCCATTTCATGTTCAGATACGGCCAAACCCGTCCGACCGATTCCCAATCCCAGGCCTTCGATGCCGTCAAGCGGCTGACCGCCTTGCGTAATGCAGGCTCGTCCACCAGCTCTGCGAATGCCGGAACGTTCTTATCGAGCAAGCTAGCCGTCCAGCCGGCAAGAGGCCCGTTCAACCACTCCGGCATCGGCGAGTTAAACCCCACCTTCCGGCGTCCCATGCGGATGGACTCCGGCATCTGATGTTCCATTGCCCGCCGCGCAATGACTTTCGTGTAGCCACTGGAGGATTTGCTCGTCTCCGGCAACGCCATCGTGTAGGTAACCAAACGCCAGTCCATGAAGGGCATCCGAACCTCGATGCCATGGGCCATCGAGAGGCGATCGTAGTTTCGCAGGATTGTCGGCAATACGGTGCCGTGAAACATTCGATAGAGGCGGCGGTTGAACGAGCCCCAATCGCGCGGCAGCACGTCGTCATCACCCACAAGACTGAACTGGCGGGGAATTTGGCGCAGTCCGCCGCGCAAGAAATACTGCCCCTGACGCTTGATCATCAGCGCCCTCAACAGATCCACACCGCGCCTGGTCAGCGCTGAATTCGAGGAAACTCCCGCTAGGGCATTTCTGATCCAGAAAGCTCCGTATTGCCCCCCCTGGAAATAGCCCCCCATCAACTCATCGGCCCCGTGGCCATCGATCGACACCGACACGTTCTGGCGTCTGAGTTCGCGATAGATCAACCAGATCGCACTCGGAAGCCCGATATAGACGTCATCATTGTCGTCGAGGATTTGGTCCAGGTCCGTCAGAGCGTCCGTCCGACCGATCTCAAGGTAGGTCGGATCGACTTCCGCCCACGCGGCCGCCTCCTCGGCCATTGGCCGCTCATCGTTCGATGCGCCTGGAAATGTCGCGACAAAGGCGTGGCGCCACGATGTGCTGTCGCGCGGTCCCATCCCGGCCTTTTCGTGCGCCGCCATGGTGCAAATCACCGCCGATGAATCAAACCCTCCCGACAAGCAAGTCCCGATGGGCACGTCGCTGCGCATCCTTAGCGCGACGGCATCCTGGAACAATTCGCGAAAGCGTTCGACGCGTTCGGCTTCGGTTTTCGGCACCGCCGGCAAATGATCGATGGTGCGCCACCAGCGTCGGATCTCCAGCTGCCCGTGACGCAGCCACAAGCAATGGCCGCTCTGCAAGCGGCGCACTTCTTGGCAGAGGGTCCGCTCGCTACCTTCGACTCCGAAGGCATCCAGCAAAAGCCGCCGCGCCACGTCGACATCCAGCGACGTCCCGATCAGTCCGCTTCGCACCAGGGCGCGCTGCTCCGACGCGAAAACGAAGCGCTCCGGCGACATCGCATAGAGAAGCGGCTTGATGCCGAAGCGGTCGCGCGCGAGGAACAGTTCCCTTGTTTCGGTGTCGTAGATTGCCAGCGCCCACATTCCGTTGAAGCGCAGCAACATCCCTTCCCGCCACTCTCGCCACGCTGCAAGAATAACCTCGGTATCAGATTGAGTGCGGAAGATCGCACCCCGCGCCTCGAGTTCGCGCCGAAGCTCGAGGAAATTGTAGATTTCGCCATTGAAGACGATCACATGGCGACGATCATCCGACAACATCGGCTGGTAGCCGCCCTCTCCCGGATCGATAACCGCCAGCCGGCGATGACCCATGGCGACATCGCGATCAGCACTGAACCAGGTTCCCGCGCCGTTCGGGCCGCGATGCGCCAAGAGGTTCGTCAAGCGCGATATCGCCGCCTGCTCAATCGCGTTGCCACGGAAATGAACGATACCCGCAATCCCGCACATGACTAAAAGACCTTCGCTGACAAAAGGCGGCTCGCAATCACACACATCTCCCGCCAACATGTCGCGTCATACGGCCCGCTTCGCGAAACGGCAACGACTATCACGAAATGCTGGCCGCCAAGGCAGTGTCTCATCCTTCTGTCGCCGAGGACTATCCGAGCTTCTTGAACAGTGCGTCCATGAAGATGACGTGGCCGTCCCCTGCAGTGAATTGCTCTATGGCTCCGGCGAAACGATGTCCCGTCTCGCCCAGAAGTTTGCTCAGGTCTTCAAAGGTTGGAGCTCCCTTGTAGAGCTCGTCAAAGGAAATCTCGACGATCACCGCCCTCGCCGCCGCTATCGTTTTCCTGCCTCCCGCAATGACTTCGGCTTCATAACCCTGAACATCTATCTTGATCACGAGATCTTCGAGCGGTGGCGTCGGGAATTCGACGCACACGCCGTCCAGCGTCCGGACTTCGACGGGAACGCTGGTCTGAGCACGAGTTTGGGGAAAGAGCTCCTCACACATCCCAGTCGTCGGCATCAGCGACGACGACGGCGAATGCTCGCTATGGAAGTGCATGTTCACCACGCCTTGCCTGGCCCCGAGCGCGAAGTTCAGGGCGGTCATGCGACCGTCACTGTCCCGTTCCATGCCTTTCAAGAGCTTGTATGCCGCGGGAAGCGGCTCGAAGCACCAGATCTTCGCGCGGGGAAACCGGTTGAGCGCCACACGCGCGAACTGTCCCGTATTGGCTCCGATATCCAGCACATTTCGTACGTTTTCGCCCGAAAGTCCGAGAAGCGTTTCTTTCGGATGCTTGGACAAGCGTTCGATGTGAAGATCAAACTTGGCGAGAAATGCAGTGGCGAGGTGCTTCATGCTCATATGTCAACGGCCTTCGTTCCGCCATGCCGCTTTAGCGACGGCAGCAAACTATCGCGTATCAGCCTTGTTGAGGGATTGGTCAAGACGGCCAATCCGATCACGAGCGTCCCGCCAGCCAACCCCGCCAGCGCACTTGTCGATGTGCCGAGCGACGCGCGCATAGCGAAATAGAATGTCAGGCTTGCTATCGGCGCAACGACGCAAAGAATTGCAAAGCGCAGATCCGAAGGCCGCCACAGATGTTCCGACCCGCCAAGGCTGTTGGCATGCACCATTCGCATGCACCAAACGCTTCCGACGACGAGCCCGGACGTGACGCCGACAACAACTCCGCGCTCGCCGGCGAGCAGGCTGAATGCATAGGCAAGAACGGAACTGCCAACGGAGATCAGCAGGTGGGAAACGATGACGGGAGACAGGTATCCCGCGGCGGTCGCCAGGAAGTAGGAGGGCGCGCTCAAAATGTTGATGGTCCAACCTACGCTGAGTACCGCAACGAAGACGACAAAAGAATCGTTGCTCTTGCCTATCCACAGTATTGCGATCAGGGGAGCCGACACGACAAGGAATGCCATCGTCGGCAGCGAGAAGAAGAGCGTCATGGACAAGGCCGAGCGATAGGCAGCCAGAAGCTCTACGCGAGAGAGCGCGGAAAGCCGGGCAAAGTAGGGCGACATGACCTGATTTGCCATGACGATCAGGTTTCTCGCCTGCTGGAGCAAGCGAGAGGCCATATCGTAGTAGGCGACAGCGTCGAGCGTTTCGACCCTGGCCAAGATGATCCGGGTAGCTGGCTCAAATACCAACATGGCAAGGCCTGCAACATGCAACTTCAATCCGTAGGCGAAGAGCAGGCGCATGTCCTTGCGCCCGGCTCTTCGTGGCACGAAACGAAATCCCGGAAGGCTGCGCTTCAGATGCAAGGCAGAAACTGCGATCGAAACAACGTGTTGGATGATCTGCGCCCATGCGACACCGAGAAGTCCGTAGACCGGCACAAGGGATACGGTTGCCGAGAGCATGACCAGGGTCGCGGTGATGTTTGCATAGGATCGCTGGTCGGTACGAAAAACCGCCGTAAGCGCATTCAGATAAACTTGCCCCATCGTCATGACCGCAAGCAGCACCAGCGCCCATGGGACCAGCGCTTGCGCTTCATGCGAGGAACCTTGGACGGATAACGGGATCAAGAACCGCAATGCTGCGGCCGAGACGAGGCCCAACGGCGCAAGTAGAACGAGAGTCCCCACGACTGCGGAATCGACCAGATCCGGCGATCGCCGAGGGTCATCGGTCTGCAATGGAAGGTAACGTATCAATCCCCTCGACAGCCCGAGATCGGCGCCGCGTCCAATCGCGGCGATGCTGAAAACGACTGCCCAAAGACCGACCTGATCCGAGCCGAGAGCACGCAGGAGGTACCCGTACAGAAATGCGAGTGCGACGCCCTGGATAACAACATCGGCCAGGGAGGCTATCGCCTGCCTAGTGACTGTCGCGCGCATCGATAAAGCCCAGCTTGTCGCGCGGTACAAACATCAGATTGGTATAACCATACCTGACCTGGGTCTGGTGTGGCCTGGGGCCACTTCTTGATGCCTCAAACGCGACGTAACCGCGGGGAAGCAGCCATTCAACGATGGATCGCGAAGCGGGAACGTTCGGAAGGTCGAAATCGCCGAATTCTGCGATGACGACAGGCTTGTATTTCGCAAGCGATTGTTCGGCACCGATCAAAACCCTCAGCTCGGCGCTCTCCGCATCGATCTTCATGACGTCGATGCGTTGATGGCCCAGCTCGTTCCAGATGTCGTCGAAGCGGCGCGCCCGAACATCGACAGGGATTCCGGTTCGCTCGAGCCCGCGTCCAACGAATGCAGAGTTGAACGATGAATGCGCATCCCCGTAGTCGCGAAACTCGAGTGTTTTTTCCTCATCGAAAGCGGCGTACTCGACGACGCTTGCGCAACCGGCTCCGATGGAGCCGGAAAGGTTCGCGCTCAGCAGGCTGCGTGTCCGCGGCATGGGCTCGAACGCAACCACATGCCCGCTCCCTCCGACGAGCCGCACGGCAAGTTTCGAAAAAAACCCAAAGTGAGCGCCAATATCCACAAACGTGTTGCCCTCGCGCAGAGCTGCAAGCAAGAAACGGCAAACGTTCTCATCGTAATAACCGAAGCGATAGATCATTGCCGAAACCGGCTCGGGAACCACAACCCGCATCGTCTCGCCCCAGAACGTTTGGGCAGGAACTTCCTTGACGCGCCCGAGCGTCCGCAGAAAAGCAGGCGTCACAGCGCGCAGGGGGTCGGCGACCAGTCGCTGTATCCGTGACGCATGCCGCCGGGCGACTGCAGCCTCAAAAGCTTCGGCAAGTTCTCCGCTCAGGCTTCGCGACACGACCAACTCCTAGTCACCACCTGCCCCTCAAGGTCTATATGTGGGTCATAACGAGGTTCGCTTGGATCGTCTACCGCGAATAATTGCCGCTAACGGTCCGCCTGATCGATGGGTTCATGGGATCGTTGGGGACCTTCCTTGCCGAGATCGCAGGAGCTCCCGCCGGTCGGGGCCAATCTAGGATGCGCTGGTCCCCCGAGTTCTTGGACCAGCCTCAGTGCGAGTTTTCCGGCCAAGCACTGGGCGGGGCCCTGGCCAACGATGAAGCCCCGGTCTATAGAGCAACAGATCGCGTCCGCCTTGCAGCGGACGGAGACAGCAATCTCGGTCGAGGAGGCGCGCCAATCTCACGTACGGGGCCCGGAGATGATCTACTTCGTTCGGGCACGCCTCGAAATCGAGAAGCGCGTGCATCAATTGAAGACTGCATAGCGCAATTCCAGCACTGCGACCGGCTGCTTTAGTGAGAGATCGCCGCGAAGTTCATTTAACCTTCATCAACAACCTGCACTTCTTGACAGACTATCGCAAGCGGTCGAAGGATGGATCGGCAAAACCTGAATTCGAGGGAACGGAACAACTGCTTAATGGCTGCTCCGATTGCACTTTTCGTTTTTCGACGGCCTGACAAAACGAGAGCCACGCTGGCATCTCTTGCTCGCTGCAGGGGGATAGAAAACACAGATTTGTATATTTTCTGCGACGGTCCTCGCGGCACGCGCGACGAGCAGGCGGTCGCGGATGTGCGCGCCATCGTCCAGGCCTTCGACCATCCACGAAAGACCCTCGTCATCTCGACTGAGAACCAGGGCCTCGCCCGCTCGATCATCGCCGGTGTCACTCGCTTGTGCGAACAATACGGCCGCGTCATTGTTGTCGAAGACGACCTGACCGTCTCACCTGCATTTCTTGACTATATGAATACCGGCCTCGATACCTTTGCAGATGATCCACGCGTCATGCAGATCTCTGGATTTGCGTTTGCGCGAAGCAACGCATCGCCGAACTCGACAGCACGGTTTTTGCCAGTCACGACGTCTTGGGGCTGGGCTACATGGGAACGATCGTGGCACGATTTTGATCCCGATGCCCGAGATACCGATGCCTTGCGCTCCAACTACGCGCTTAGATCGCGCTTCGACCTTGGTGGACTATTTGGCTATTACGACATGCTACAGAGGCAAGAAGCGGGCCGCATAGATAGTTGGGCAATTCGATGGTACTGGGCGGTGTTCCGCCGAGATGGGTTAGTGCTCTACCCTCCCATCAGCCTCGTTCGGAATGATGGGCTCGACAGCTCGGGAACTCATACGTCCCGTTCAAAACTGCTATGGCGAGGCCTAAATCACGAGTTACCGGAATCGTTGCCGCCGATGCCTGACCAGGTGGCGATCAATCATGCGGCACTTGCTGAGCTTGCCAGCGTTGTAGATCCCCTCTTCTATCGGCGAGTCAGAAACGTTTTGCGATGTCTCGTTTTCCGCGTCAATCTGTCGTTGCAAAATTCAAAGCGAAGACCAAGTTAGTTTGAGAGCCGTGAACGATGAGCGGAATTATATTTCAATTACTCGGCCTTACTTTGCTGAGTCTTTTGCCGATCGCATCATTGGTGTATTTTTCTTCGTTACAAGTATTAGGTATCAATCACGAATCCTCGTATTTTGCCGTATGGTCTGTAATTGTTTGGTTTATACCTTTGGCTCTCCTTCTGCCGAATTTTATTCGTCGCCAGATGACAATTACAGCAATAGACGTTATGTTCTGCCTAGTTTCTGTCTTGCTTGCTGTCCATCTTAAGGTTTTCACGCTCGCTGCAGGCCTGCGCGATTGGGTCCTCCTCGTGACGTTCTGGATCGGCCCTTACGCTGCAGCGAGGCTCGTTTCCGTGCAAGACATAACGCGCTTTCTCAAGATCCTCGGCGCGATAACGCTGACAGTAAGCGCTGCAACGATCGCGTGGCAGATCTCAATGCAGTTGACGGTGGGAAATAATTTGCGACCGCTAATGCTGGGTATTAATCACGGCGTACTAATTGTAGCCCTTGCGCTCGGCATGTTCGTCACGATCCAAGCCAGCGGCGCGTCCGAGAAGAAGTCGAGTGCAACCTGGATGAGGCCCATTATCGCCGCACTGGTTACCGCGGAGCTCGTGGTACTGGGGGCACGCGGCGTCGTTATTGCGATTATCGCGAGCAGCTTGCTAATGGTACTAGCGCCTGTCCGCGATGGACGCCGCGGGCGTATCGCAGCTTTCGCCGCGATTCTTATCGGAGCCTCGCTCGCACTGATATTGAACAACGTTGCCCGCGACTTCATGGTGCGTGCCTATCTGCCGCTAGAACAGCCGGCCGGCGCCGGCATTCCGACAGAGAGTCTGAAAGCCGACGTTCCGAGAGAAAGTGTAAAACAAGTATCGAAGGAGGAGTGTGATAAACTCAGCAAAATGGTTGATTCGACGCCGATTCGGCTTTGGCTGATTCGGGAAGGCTTTTCACTTTTTCAAGACACGCCGGTATTCGGAATCGGGTTCGATAATTTCGCCGCCTACACTTGCCCAGGCAGCTTTCCGCATAGCACTATTTTACAAGCCTTCGTCGAGATGGGCGCTATCGGGGGCATTGCGTACGTGCTAATGCTCGGCGCAGCAACATTCTCGTTGATTGTCTTGGCGATCGACCGGACAAGTCGCTCAGCGATTGTTGTGCTCGCGTTGCTCTCATTCTTTATAATTCTCGATCAGTTCTATGGACGAATTCCGTTGTCATCGACAATTGGTCTCTTTCTGGGCTTTTCAGCAACACTCGTTACGAGATCCGATCTTCCATACTTGCGCGGCTGGCACATTCGAAGTTCTGAAAAACTCTGGGTGAGATAAGCCAATGATGACTATGACGAATGACGAAGCTTTCCCTGGGACGATCGCCTCCTTCCCGACCCTGTCGATTATCACGCCGTCCTTCAACCAAGCGACTTTCTTGCCCCAGACGCTCGACAGCGTTCTTAAACAGAAATATCCAAAGCTCGAATACATTGTCATCGACGGTGGTTCCACAGATGGGTCCCGCGAGATTATAGAAAGCTACAGTGACCGCTTGACATTTTGGGTTAGCGAGAAAGATCGGGGCCAAGTGCACGCTCTCAACAAGGGATTGCAGCGCGCCACTGGCGACTGGGTAGGCTGGCAAAATTCCGACGATTTCTATTTGCCCGGAGCTTTTGAATCCTTTGCCGTGGCCACTCAACGCTATCCCGATGCCGATATCGTTGTAGCCGATATCGTCCTCGTCGACGAGGCCGGCACGCCGATCCGTGATGTCAGATACGTCAAGCCAACCTACGAAAGCGTATTCGCGGAGGGCATGTTGCTGGCAAATCAGGCCGCGTTCTGGCGCCGGGCGCTGCACGAGCGCGTTGGGTTTCTCGATGAGCGGTACAATTGCTCATTCGATTATGATTGGTTCATTCGCCTCCTAAAGTGTGGACGCGCGGTCCATGTTCGGGAACATTGGGGCTGTCTTCGGTATCATGACCAATCGAAGACGAGTGTCCTTGCCGAACATTTTGCGAAGGAGAACCTGGCAATTCGTGGTGGGCACGCACCGTCAGGCTTGAGCGTCGCCTACTCCCAATTGCGCCGCCTCGCCCTGACGCTTGCCCGCGGCGATATTGGATACGTAATGCGCGGCTTACGGCGGCGCACTGGCGGTAAATAGGCGCGGAGGCAAGAATGACCGCCTGAGGTTTCGTTTGACTTTCAAAATTGGCGCTGACGAAATTCTGTTGATGCGTGACCGTGGCAGAGGCTTT
The DNA here is from genome assembly GCF_028128655.1 of Bradyrhizobium sp. CCBAU 45394. Lineage (NCBI taxonomy): Bacteria > Pseudomonadati > Pseudomonadota > Alphaproteobacteria > Hyphomicrobiales > Nitrobacteraceae > Bradyrhizobium > Bradyrhizobium sp. CCBAU 45394. The sequence goes on from NZ_LBIX01000005.1 coordinate 20,377, forward strand.
GTACGCTTCGCTGTGGTCGTGACCTGCTGAGCCGCAACACTCACTATCGAGCGGGTGTATCCCTTAGATGCGGCCGGACTTTTATCGGATAGACCGCGCCACTTCGCCTGGCGCACCAATCCAGTCGAAATGGCATTCTCGAAACCGAAGGAGCGTTGCGCACCGGCTCTGCCCGCACCGCGCGGACGCCTTGCAGGCAATCGCCCACGCACCGAATGTCGAAATTATCTCACCGCCGCTGGCCGTCATCAGTGCCGGGCCATCTCTGAAATCTGAAATGTTGCTGATGGTGGAAGCAGATCATCTTGATCGAGCCTGGCCGCCAAGCGCGCGGATATCGCCACGGCATGAAGACGTTCCGGTGCGAGAGGTCGCAGTGTAGGCCTCGCCGCCATCGGTCCATTTGCGCTCAGCTTCGTTTCAACAGATGCGCCGACTAATGGAGGGCGGCGGCGCTCGTCAACCTTAAGCTTATTCTTTGTGAGGTCCGTACTCCTATCCAATCATAAAGTGTCCAATAACTTGATCGACCCAATGTAAGCCGGAGGCGCTGCTGTCATTTATTGCATCGGCACTGGAAGGAAATAACCACGCCATCTCTTTCACTTCGCTTGAGAAGGCCCTCTTCGGGCCAAGTAAATCATAGACCTGATCCAACTGAGATTTGGTCATCGGTGAGCTCCCATCAACGGGCTCCTCCGTCTGAATGGACAGAAATTGAAATGTGTTGTTGTTCGCGGACGTATGACTGGCGGTTGCGACTAGAAC
>NZ_LBIX01000005.1:21291-21555 GCF_028128655.1 Bradyrhizobium sp. CCBAU 45394
CACAATGCCGGTCAGGTTGGTGAGATAGTGGCCACTGCTGTCCGTGCTCCACACCGTGTAAGCATCCGTGCCAGGCACCTTCCAAGCAAAGTCAAAACCGCTCGCCGTTTGCTCCGCCCCGATCGGCGCCCACGGCGCAAACTGACCCGACACAACGGCTGAGCCACCATACGTTAGCTCAGGGCCGGTGGCGCCAAGGTAATAATTGCTGCCGACCTGAACCAGGCTCGTCAATCCAACCGACTCGATCGTCATGGTCGGTAG
>NZ_LBIX01000005.1:21710-25149 GCF_028128655.1 Bradyrhizobium sp. CCBAU 45394
TACGATCTCCGTCAGATTTGCAACGTAATTCCCATTCGCGTCGGTGCTCCACACTGTGTAATTGTCAGCACCAGGTATCTTCCAGGCGAAGTCGAACCCGCTTGCAGTCTGTTCCGCGCCTATTGGCACCCATGGAGAAAACTGACCGCTCACGACGGCCACTCCGTTGTACTTCAGCATTGGCCCGGCGCTACCAAGCTCAAAGTTGTTCGCGACTTGGAGCAGACTCGTTAAGCCGAATGACTCGATTGGGACAGGAACTAGCTGGCTGATGAGCATCGCACTCGACAGAGTATTGTCAGCAAACTGGAAGCTATCAACACCATTGACGGTATCTGTACCGTCCGGCGAACCGGAGCGCTGGTCGCTCAAAGTGAAAGTCTGAGTGGCTGCATTGTAAGATATGGCGTAGCTGGCCTCGTTGCCCGAATATACCGCCGTATCGGTGCCCGAGCCACCGATGATAGTGTCGTTGCCGCCGCCGCCGGTGATCGTGTCGTTGCCAGAGCCGCCGTTCAGCGTGTTCGCGATGACGTTGCCGACGATGGTGTCGTTGCCGGAGCCACCGATGGCGTTGTCGATGTAGGAGCGCGCATCGTTGTTGTAGAGATAGGCGTTGTAGACATTGCCCGACGCGTAGTGGCCACTTCCGAGATAGGCCAGCTGAACCGACGAGAACACGGACGAGGCGCCTGGATTGAGGTTGATGCTCAGGTTCGTCGTGTAATTCGACAGGTCGTAGGTATCGACGCCGCCACCATCCCAGATCGTCTCGAAGATGCGGTTGGCCGAGCCGCCGGCGCCGCCATTGTCGGCCGGCTGGCCGACGCCGTTGATGAATTCCTGGCCGGTGGTCGTGCTCCAGGTATAGACGGTGGCCCCGCTCTGGGTCGTGTAGTTCGCGCCATACATCGTCTGCAGCGCGAGGATATCGTTGGCCATATAGGTCTGCGGATATCCATAGACTTCGTTGGTGTAGCCGGTCAGCGGCCCGCCGACATAGCTGCGATAGCTCATGACGGTGTATTCGCTGTCGTCATGCGCGCTTGGCACAGCGACGTTGGCGACGCCACCTGTTTCCTGGCTGTGCTTGAGGCCGAGGGCGTGGCCGAGCTCGTGCAGCGCGGTCGTGAAATAGTAGTTGCCGAGCGCGGCGAGCGAGTAATTGTACTGAGTCCCGAACCAGACATCGCCGCCGGACGCGTAGTTGCCGGGGTAATAGGCGTAGGAGGTCGGATTGGCCGACGGCGACTGCGCGACCATGATGTCGGCGCCGTTCGTGCCCGCGTACTGGATGCTCGCGTTGGTGTAGCCGAGGATCAGCCCGATCGCGTAATTGATCGCCGCCTGCATCTGTATGGGCGCCGAGGCAAAGCCCGACGTCGTCGGCTCACTGCCGCCGCCGGTGTACGGATTGGCGTAGTCGCTGGGCGAGTCCGGAAAGCTATAGGTGATCGTGCCGGACCATTTGACGCCCGACAGCATGCCGTCGATATCTGCGTTGTTGGTCCTACTGACCGTGACGGCGGTGGCCAAGGGAATCTCCGAAGCAGCTAGCCCCGCGCGATTCGGGGCGCGGACAGATGATTCTAGCTTGAGAGTTAAACGTTTGGTTTAAATTGGGCGACCAAGCCCGGCTCTCGTCCATAAGGCCGTGTTAGCCATCATACCCCGTAATCATACGGACCGGGACAAGAACTGAGGTTCCGCTACACGCGTGATCTGCAAGGGAAATCATGAAACTACGTGCACTCTCGGCCGGTCTGTTCGGCGCCCTGGTGGCGATCGCCGGGCCGGACCATCGCCCCTTCGGAGGACTGCCTATCATGGCCGGCAAAGCCAACGCGGACGACAACGGCAAGGCGATACGCGCGCCATCGGTTCCGCCCGCCCGCGACCCCTCGGCGGCGGTCGCCGAGGAATACGAAGCCGCCCGTCGGACGGGAACGCGGGAGGCGTTCGAGCTCTTCATCGCACGCCACGGCGATGACCCTCTGGCCGCGCAGGCGCGTGCCGAGCTGAAACGCCTGCGGCGCTGATCCCTTTCACGCAGCACAGCAAGCTGCGTCAGGCCAGATCAGGTCAGGCAGACCCCCGTCAGGCACTGCATTTCGACAGGCGGCATCCGCGTCGGCCCAGACTTGTCGCACGAGCTTTGGGCACTATGGTAGGCCCGCAATCTGTCCCGGAGCCTTTCAAGATGCCCTTTCCGCATGCCTCGGAAGCCCTGTCGCGCTTCACCGTGCTCGATCTGACCCGTGTCCGGTCCGGGCCCACCTGCGTGCGGCAGCTCGCAGACTGGGGCGCCAACGTGATCAAGATCGATGCGCTGACCGAGGATGCCGGCGGTGAGCAGCCGGGCGGACCGCGGCGGGGCTCCGACTTCCAGAATTTGCACCGCAACAAGCGGGCGATGACGCTGAACCTGAAGGACGAGCGCGGGCTCGCGGTGTTCAAGCGCCTCGCCGCCAAGGCCGATGTCGTGGTCGAGAATTTCCGTCCCGACGTGAAGAAGAAGCTCGGCATCGACTATGACAGCCTCGCCGCGATCAACCCGCGCATCGTCTATGGCAGCATTTCCGGCTTCGGCCAGGACGGCCCCTATCACAAGCGGCCAGGCTTCGATCAGATCGCGCAGGGCATGGGCGGGCTGATGTCGATCACCGGCGCGCCGGGTGAAGGCCCGATGCGGGTCGGCATTCCCGTCGCCGACCTCACCGCTGGCCTGTTCTGCGCCATGGGCATCCTGACCGCGCTGCTCGAACGCGAGGTCTCGGGCAAGGGCCAATGGGTGCAGACCTCGCTGCTCCAGGCCCAGATCTTCATGCTCGACTTCCAGGCCGCGCGCTGGCTGATGGAGAAAGAGGTCGCCAGGCAGGCCGGTAACAACCACCCGACCAGCATCCCGACCGGCGTGTTCAAGACCTCGGACGGCTACATCAACATCGCCACCACCGGCGGGCGGATCTGGGAGCGCTGCGCGCAGGCGATCGGCGCGCCGGAGCTCTACAGCCATCCGGACTATGCGACCGCGCCGGCCCGCTCGAAGAACCGCGACGCGCTCAACGCCGAGATCGAGAAGCGCACCGTGACGAAGTCGACCGAGACGTGGGTCCAGGAGTTCAACGACGCTGGTGTGCCCTGCGGGCCGATCTACGCCATCGACCAGATGTTCGAGGACGCGCAGGTCAGGCATCTCGGCATCGCGCAGGATGTGCCGAGCGACGAGGACCGCCACATCCGCCTGGTCGGCCAGCCCGTGACGCTGTCGCGCACGCCGAGTAAGATGGTGGCGCGGCCACCGGAGTTCGGCGAGCAGACGGAAGAGGTGCTGGCCGAGTTCGGTTTCGGTAAGGAGGAGATCGCGGAGCTCAGGCAGCGCAAGGTGGTGTAAGCGAACGCCGAGGCGCCCGGACTTCGAACCATGAAAAAAGCCCCG
>NZ_LBIX01000006.1:0-678 GCF_028128655.1 Bradyrhizobium sp. CCBAU 45394
CCTGACCTCGCGCCATCTCGCCTATGTGATCTACACCTCCGGATCCACAGGCACCCCCAAGGGGGCACGGAATGAGCATCGGGCCATCGTCAATCGCCTGATGTGGATGCAAAACGCCTATGGTCTCAAGGACTCTGATGTCGTGTTGCAGAAGACGCCATTTGGCTTCGATGTCTCGGCCTGGGAGTTCTTCTGGACCTTGCTTGAAGGGGCAACACTGGTGCTGGCGCCGCCCGGTGCGCACAGAGATCCCGCTGCATTGGTCGACTTGATCATCAGCCAGCGCATCACGACGGTTCACTTCGTGCCATCCATGCTGGTCAATTTTATGGATGCGAAGAGTGTTGAGAGCTGCAGGTCGCTGCGGCGAGTTTTATGCAGCGGCGAGGCGCTTCCTGCCGCCAGTGTGCATAGGGTTCGGCGCCTCTTGCCTTGGACGGGCCTGCACAATCTGTACGGTCCGACGGAAGCTGCGATCGACGTGACAGCGTGGAGTTGTCCGGATGGGTTTGATGGCGCCATTGTCCCGATTGGCCGTCCAATCGCGAACACGCGGATCTATCTGCTGGACGGTCATGGTGCGCCCGTTCCGTTTGGCGCGGTCGGGGAGCTCTACATCGGCGGGGCGGGGGTGGCGCGCGGCTACCTGAACCGGCCCGAGCTGACCGCGGAGCGGTT
>NZ_LBIX01000007.1:0-711 GCF_028128655.1 Bradyrhizobium sp. CCBAU 45394
TGGCGACGATGCCGGAATGGGCAAATCTGCCGGCGTCGGATCCGGACCCGCGTGCGCTCGGCCTGACCTCGCGCCATCTCGCCTATGTGATCTACACCTCCGGATCCACCGGCACGCCCAAGGGCGTCATGATTGAGCATGCGAGCACGGTGAACCTGCTGCATTGGAGCAGCGACGTGTTTACGGCATCAGAGATCAGCCGCACGCTGTTTGCCACCTCGATCAGTTTTGATCTGTCCGTCTATGAGTGCTTCGTTCCGCTTTCGCAAGGAAGCACGCTTTACCTTGTCGAGAATGCGCTGGCGCTGGCCGAGAGGTCTTTGGATATCTCTTTGATCAACACAGTGCCCTCGGCGATTGCTGCACTGGTCGACAGGAAAGCAGTGCCGGCTTCGGCCAGCGTCGTCAATTTGGCGGGCGAGTGGCTGACGGCGGAACTGATCGAGAAGATCTTCGCGAGCAGTCGGGTCCAGAAGATTTGTAATCTGTACGCGCCTTCTGAAACCACCACGTACTCAACCTGGATCTGCGTGCGAAGGGGGGACGTTGTCGTTGAGACGATTGGCCGTCCGATTGCGAACACGCGCGTGTATCTGGTGGATGATCATGGCGGGCTGGTGCCGTTCGGTGCGGCGGGGGAGCTCTGCATTGGCGGGGCGGGGGTGGCGCGCGGCTACCTGAACCGGCCCGAGCTGACCGCGGAGCGGTTCA
>NZ_LBIX01000008.1:0-29944 GCF_028128655.1 Bradyrhizobium sp. CCBAU 45394
TCTTCCTTGGGCCGGAGTGAGGCGACACATACGCCGTTTCCGAATTTCGGTAAAGTGGAATCTTTTCGACGATGCGCGTTGACCGGCATCTTGCGTGTCTTGCCCGTCGGGCAACGCAAGGTCTTGTGGCCCGGATGGCGCCGGCGGCCCGCCTTATTCCGGTGGAATCGTCCCGGCCTGCTCGCGCAGCGATTTCGGCGTGACGTTATAGGCGGCGCGAAACGCGCGGTAGAAGCTCGAGACGTCGAGAAAGCCGCAGTGGAATGCAATGTCCGCGACCGACAGATCGGCGTAGACGGGATCGAGCAGATGAACGCGGGCCCGCCGCAGCCGCGCCGCCATCACCACCTGCGAGAAGCTCTCGCCGGCCTTCGCCAGCATGTGCTGCACGGTGCGCGAGGGCATGCCGAGCCGCCGAGCCACCCGCTCGAGGCTGACCTCGGGATCGAACGCCTGCTTGCTGATCGTCTGCCGAACCAAGGCGAGCCGCGCGCGGTAGACGGTCTCCTCACCGTCCACTCCCTGCACGCCGTCCCTGGCGCCGAGCCAGCGGCCAGTGAGCTTGATCAGGTGCTGCGTCGCCTCCGCGGCGCCGCCTTCGTCCAGCCCCGCCCCGTTCGCGATCAACAGCCGCGCATAGCCGGTCAGGAGCTGATAGTCGGCACCGGTGCAATCGAGCGGGCGGCAGGCCAGGTCGACCGGGGACAGGCCCCACTCCCTGAAGATCGCGTTCGGCAATTTCAGGCTGATGCAATGGCCGTTGTTCGGGGCAATGGCCTGTGTGCTCGCGTCCAGTACGAGCAGCCCCGCCTGTCCCGGCTGGACATCGATCTCGCGCCCGAGCTGGCGGCCGATATGAGTTGTCGCGCCGATGTTGAAGCTCAGATAGACATGGTCCTCGTCGTCGCGGTTGATGTGCTTTTTGGTCCGCGCGCCGATAAAGGAGGAGCTGAACATCTCCCCCAGCGCGACCGTCTCGTTCATGAGGAATTTGTGCGTCCCGATGATGCGGGCATCCCCCTCGGAAAACCCCATGTCCATGCCGGTGACGATCTGCTCGAAACACTCGGCCCACACGCGAGCGCGAATGGCGGGATCGGTAATGCCGTCAAGCACAGTCGTATCGAAAATCAGGCTCTGAAAGACCGACATCCCCCCGCCCCACAGTTGCAAACGAAAAAATAACACGGAAGAAGAAGAACGGCGCATCTTCCGGCAATAATTTGCAATAGACGCAATGTGGTTGCGTGCCAAGCGGTAGAGGCGGACCGGTCGGGGCGATAATTTCGTCAGCCACAAATCATTGCAGTCGCAGGCCTCGGCCCGATGCAGCACGACATTCGCATCGCGATAGCGTGCTGCAACGAGGACGACGCCCCTGCTGCGGGCATGGGCGAGAGCGACATGATGTTGAATTGGGCGGGGCTGACAGCGTATCGATCAACCGAGGATCGCAGGTGGCGCGCATCCAATGCCCGAGGCCGATCCTGCCCGGTCCGCATTGTGCGCCTGGTCACGGTCTTTGCTTTGTCGGCGCTTTGTCTGCTGTCCGGAAAACGGCCGGCGACAGCGCAGTTCGTCTGCGCCACGTCCGGCGGTGCGACGATGGGCGCCTCCGCGGGCGGTCTCGCCAGCACCAACTTCGCCTGTGGACCGAACGCCAACGCCTTTGGCCTCGTTAGCGCCAATTTCGCCGCCGGCGTCAACTCCGACGCCAGCGGAGACGCCAGCTCGAACTTCGCCGCGGGCGTGAATGCAAGCGCGACCGGCGACAACAGCAACAACGTCGCAATCGGCAACGGCGCCAGCGCCGCCGGCGATTCCGGCACGAGCGTGGCGACCGGCTTCGGCGCCAACGCCGCCGGGATCGGCGGAAAGAACGTCGCCACGGGCGACCATGCCAATGCCAGCGGCAACAATGGGACCAACATCGCAATCGGCGTGAACGCCGCTGCCAATGGCAACAACTTGAGCAATACGGCCGTGGGTTCCAATTCAATCGCCACCGGTACGAATTCGTCGGCGTTCGGCGCCAATGCCCACGCGTTCGGCAGTCAGAGCAGCGCATTTGGCCTCGGCAACACCGCCAACGGCGGCAACAGTGCCGCGCTCGGCACCAACAACACCGCCACCGGCAACAACAGCGCCGCCGTAGGCTCGACCAACGCCGTCAACGGCGACGGCAGTGCGGCCTTCGGCTCCGGCAACGCCATCAACGGCACCAACTACGCGGCCGTCGGCTCCAACAACGTCGTCGCCGGCAACAACGGCGCGGTTGTCGGCTCCGGCAATGGCGTCACCGGCGACAACACCGCGGCCTTCGGCTCCAGTATCGGCATCGCCGGCGGCAACAACGCGGCTGTCGGCTCCTTCAGCACCGTCACCGGCAGCAACAGCGCGGCTGTTGGCTCCTTCAACAACGTCAGCGGCAATAACAGCGGCGCCTTTGGCACCGGACAGAACGTCCGCGGTAACGGCACGTTCGCCATCGGCGATCCCAACATCGTCAACGGCAACAACAGTTTGGTGTTCGGCGACAACAACACGGTGAACGGGTCCAATGTGGCGGATCGCGGCGACAACATCCAGCTGGTCGGCTCGAACAACACCATTGCGGCAACGTCCAGCGCCGCCGGCTCCTCCGTGTTCGGCAGCGGCAACACCGTCAACGCCACCAATGCCGTGGTGATGGGCAACAACAGCACCGTCTCCGGCGCGTCCTCTGTCGCGATCGGCAATGGCACGGGCGCTACCGGCATCAACGCGATTGCGATGGGGACAGGCGCCAGCGCGAATTTCGACAACTCGGTCGCGATCGGCAGCGGCGCGACCACGACGCGCGCCAACCAGGTCGCAGTCGGCACCGCCAGCAGCACCTACACGATGAGCGGCATCACCTCGGCTGCGAGCAAGGCGGCGCAGTCCGGACCGACCCAGCTCGTCACATCGGACGCGGCCGGCAATCTGGCGACCACCTCGCTGGCTGGCCTCGGACTTGCCTCCGCCGGCGACATCAACGGAATCAACTCCCAACTGGCCGCCCTCAACGGCCGCGTCGACAACCTGACACGGGAGTCGCGCGGCGGCGTGGCGTTGGCGCTCGCGGCGTCCAGCCTGCAATTCGATCCTCGCCCCGGCAAGATCTCGGTCTCCGGCGGCTTTGGCAATTTCCAGGGACAATCCGGCGTCGCGGTCGGCCTCGGCTATTCCTATTCGGACGCCATGCGCTTCAACGCGGCGTTCACGGCCGCACAGCAAGGCGCCATCGGCGTCAGGGCCGGCGCGTCGTGGACGCTGAACTGAGGATGATGTTACCGACCGATCCTGCGGGCCGCGACAACTTCGCGTGTCCGGATGTTGCCGGACGGTGACAGATTCCGTTTGATCGAACCGCTAGTGTCGTTGGGCTCGGTTGGTCTGAGGAATAGCGATGCACGTTTTTTTTGGCTCGGGTGCCCGACCTGGATCGATGGGATTCGGCGCGCGTGTCGGGGTCAGGCCCGGATGGTGAGGCTGGGTTGGGCCGTGCGCTTGCCGAAATATCTCGGCCTCGCTTTGGGCGTGGTGGTCGCCTTGTCGCCGATCGTGATGAACCCGATCAGCGCCGAGGACGACAAGGCCGCCGCCAAGCAGCAACAGCCGCAGCTTCCCGTCAGCGCCGAGCAGGCGCTGTACCTGATCCGCTCGACACTGCTGACGCTGAACGATGCCAACCGCTCCGGCAACTATTCGGTGCTGCGCGATCTCGCCGCGCCGGACTTCCAGGCCAGGAACAGCGCCGCCGATCTCGCGCTTGGCTTCACCGACCTGCGGCGGCGGAATTTCGACCTGTTCTCGGTGGCGCTTGCCGCACCGCAGCTCTCGACGCCGCCTTATCTCGATCCCAACAAGATGCTGCGGCTGACAGGGTTCTTTCCGACCCGCCCGCTCCAGATCAATTTCGACCTCACCTTCCAGAACGTCGCCAACCAGTGGCGGCCCTACGGCATTTCGGTTGCGACACCGCAGGCGCCCCGGAAACCGCCGCGGCGCCGGCGCCCGCTCCGGCCAAGAAGAACGCGGCCCAGAAGAACTGAGCGCATTCGGACGGCCGAGCGGGCTCGCCCCCTGTCCGGGGTTTGCACGTCGTGCCGTTCCGTTGGTATGGTTCGTGCAGGCGGCAGAGCCGACCACGATCCCTCCCATCACATGATCCCGAGAATGCTGGACACAAGACCCGACCGGATTCGCAAGCTCCTCGCCGACCTCGTCGGCTTCGACACCATCAGCGACCGCACCAACCTGCCCCTGATCGCCCATATCGAAAGCTATCTCGCGGCGCTCGGCGTCGGCTTTGAGCGCATCGTCGACGAGACCGGACAGAAAGCCTCGCTGTGGGTCACGATCGGGCCGGAGGACCGCCCGGGCCTCGTGCTGTCGGGCCATACCGACGTCGTTCCGGTCGCGGGCCAGGACTGGAGTCACGATCCGTTCAAGCTGGTCGAGCGCGACGGCAGGCTCTACGGCCGCGGCACCACCGACATGAAGGGGTTTGTCGCGGTGTGCCTCGCCATGGTGCCTGACATGGTGGAGGCCAGGCTCAAGACGCCGATTCATCTGGCGATCTCCTATGACGAGGAGATCGGCTGCGTCGGCGTGCGGCCGATGCTCGGCGAGGTCGCCAAGAAGCGGGTCAAGCCGCTCGGCGCCTTCATCGGCGAACCGACGCAGATGCAGGTTATCATCGGCCACAAGGGCAAGCACGGCGTGCGCGCCACCTTCCGCGGTCTTGCCCGCCACTCCTCGATCGCGCCCGACGGCGTCAATGCGATCGAATATGCCTCCGAGCTGATCGTCGAGATCCGCCGCCGCGCCGTGCTGCTCGCTGGCAAGAGATCGACGGACAGCCTCTACGACGTTCCGCACTCGACGCTGCTCACCAGCATCGTCCATGGCGGCGCTGCGCTGAACATCGTGCCCGATACCTGCACGGTGGATTTCGAATGCCGCGGCATCGGCATCACCGAGTCGCGCGAGGTGACGGATGCGATCGTCGCCTGGGCCAAGGCCGAGATCGAGCCGGCGATGAAGGCGCGGCATCCGGAATGCGGCATCGATTTCGAGGAGATCCTCGACTATCCCGCGCTCGACACCGCCGCCGATGCGACAATCGTCACGCTGGCCAAGAGCCTCGCGGGGCGCAACGACCACGCCAAGGTCGCCTTCGGCACCGAGGCGAGTTTGTTTGCCAGCATGGCCGGTATCCCCTCGGTCGTGATCGGCCCCGGCGCGATCGCACAGGCGCACACGCCGGACGAGTTCGTGGAGATGTCGGAGCTGTTGAAATGCGCGGGGTTCGTCGAGAAGCTGATCGCGCATTGCGCGAAGGGGTAAGCGACGCTGCCGTAGGGTGGGCAAAGCGGTAGCGTGCCCACCAATGTTACCGCGATCGCGGCAAGATGGTGGGCACAGCGCTGCGCTTTTGCCCACCCTACGAGAGCTGGCGCGGGCCGCCTCATCTTTCCTGCAACGCCAGCCGCACGCCGACGGCGCAGTAGATGGTCCCAACCACCTTGCCCTGCCACTTCACGACGGCCGGATGGCGGCGCAGGAAATTGCCGAGACGACCGGCACCCACGGCGAACACGACGGTGCTCAACAGGCCGAGCAGCACGAAGACGATGCCGAGGACCGCAAGTTGAAGCGCGGTCGCGCCGTGTTCCGGCCGGACGAATTGCGGCAGGAAGGCGAGGAAGAACAACGCGGTCTTGGGATTGAGCACCTCGGTCAGCACGGCCTCGCGGAATGCGCGACCTGCGCTGATCGTGGGCGCTCCGCCGTTCAGCTCGATCGGTGCCTTGTCAAGCATGGCGCGAATGCCGAGATAGATCAGGAACGCGGCCCCCGCATATTTGACGATGCTGAACAGGAGCGCCGAAGTGGCGATGATCGCCGACAGGCCGACGATCGCCATCGAAGTGTGGATCACGTCACCCGCCGCGATCCCCGCGCCCGTCGCGATACCCACCTTCGTTCCGGAGCTTGCGGCCCGCGCCATGGTGAGGAGCGTGGCCGGACCGGGAATGAAGACGAAGCCGAGTACGATGAGGACGTAGGCGATGAGGGTGGTGTGGTCGATCATGTCGCGAGCTTACGTCACCGCAACCTCGCTGTCATGCCCCGGCTTGACCGCGGCATCCAGTACGCCGCGGCGGCTCGGTTCAGACACTGCCGGCTCTGGAACACTGGATTGCCCGCCCCAGTGCGCAATTGCGCACAAGGCGGGCAATGACGCGGAGTGTGTCGAGGAATGTGAACCACAAACAAAAAGGCGCGGCCATCGACCGCGCCTTCATAGCTCCTCAGACCGCCCCCGCCTTCTGCGCGTATTCCCATGACGCCTGCGACAGCGGCACGGTGCGCTTGGCGGATTCCAGCGCCTTGGCGTTGGCGGCGGTGCCGTCGCGGATGCGCCCGGCGATACCTTGCGTGATGCCGGCGAGACGGAACAGGTTGTAGGAGAAGTACCAGTTGAGATCGGGCACGCTCATCCCGGTCGCGTTGCAGTAGATCTGCGCGGCCTCCTCCAGGCTCGGTATGTTCAGCGCCTTGAGATCGACGCCCTGCAGGCCCGGCATGATCCACTGCATGAGCAGATAGGTGAAGTCGGCCATGGGATCGCCGAGCGTCGACAGCTCCCAGTCCAGCACGGCCTGCACGCGCGGTTCCGTCGCGTGGAAAATCATGTTGTCGAGCCGGTAGTCGCCGTGCACGATCGAGACGCGCGCCTGTTCCGGCACGGTCTTGGGCAGCCATTCGGCGACCTTCTCGAACTCCGGAATGTGCTGGGTTTCGGAGGCGCGATATTGCTTGGTCCAGCGGTCGATCTGGCGCGCGAAATAGTTGCCGGGCTTGCCGAAGTCGCCAAGGCCGATCGCGACGGGATCGTACATGTGGAGTTTCGCCAGCGTCTCGATCTTGCTGGTGAAGATCTTTCGCCGCGCGTCGGCATCCTGGCTCGGCAGCGCCGGAGCCCAGAACACCCGGCCCTCCTCCATCGACATGATGTAGAACGCCGCGCCGATGACGCCGTCGTCCTGGCACAGCGCATAGGCGCGCGCGACCGGAAAGCCCTGTTTTCCAAGGGCCGCGATCACGCGATATTCGCGATCGACCGCATGCGCCGACGGCAGCAATTTGCCGAACGGCTTGCGGCGCATCACGTAGGAGCGCTTCGGCGTGTTCAGCCGGTAGGTCGGGTTGGACTGGCCGCCCTTGAACTGGAGGACGACCAGCGGTCCCTCATAGCCTTCGACGTTGTCGCGCATCCACGCCTCGAGGCGCAGCTCGTCGAAACGATGCCGCTCCTCGACCGGCTTGGTGCCCGAGAACTCCTCGTCTTTCCTGACGCCGTCGGCCACGATGACGCTCCCTCAATTCTTTTGTCCGTCATTCCGGGTTCGATGCTACGCATCGCCCCGGAATGACGGTGTGGGGAGCGACACGTCGCCCTCCCCCATTTTAGTGCGTGGAAGAGTTTGCATACTTCCGAACTTCAAGTCTGGCAATGGCGCGGTTGTGCACCTCGTCCGGACCGTCAGCGAGACGGAGCGTGCGGATGTGGGCGTAGTCCTTGGCAAGGCCGGCCTCGTCGGAGACACCGGCGCCGCCAAAGGCCTGGATCGCCTGGTCGATGATCTTCAGCGCCATGTTGGGGCCTGCGACCTTGATCATGGCGATCTCGAGCTGCGCCGCCTTGTTGCCGACCTTGTCCATCATGTCGGCGGCCTTGAGGCACAGCAGACGGTTCATCTCGATGTCGGTGCGCGCCTCGCCGATGCGCTGCTCCCACACCGAATGCTCGATGATCTTCTTGCCGAACGCGGTGCGCGAGGAGAGCCGCTTCACCATCTTCTCCAGCGCCTCCTCGGCCTTGCCGATGGTGCGCATGCAGTGATGGATGCGGCCGGGGCCAAGGCGGCCCTGCGCGATCTCGAAGCCGCGGCCTTCGCCGAGCAGGATGTTCTCCTTCGGCACCCGCACATTGTCGAGCAGCACCTGGGCGTGGCCGTGCGGCGCGTCGTCGAAGCCGAACACGGGCAGCATCTTCTCGACCTTGATGCCGGGCGTGTCGAGCGGAACCAGGATCTGCGACTGCTGCTGGTGCTTGGCCGCCTTCGGATCGGTCTTGCCCATCAGGATCGCGATCTTGCAGCGGGGATCGCCGACGCCGGACGACCACCATTTGCGGCCGTTGATGACGTAGTGGTCGCCGTCCTTCTCGATGCGGGTCTCGATGTTGGTGGCATCGGACGAGGCCACTGCCGGTTCCGTCATCAGGAACGCCGAGCGGATCTCGCCGTCCATCAGCGGCCGCAGCCATTTCCGCTTCTGCTCCTTGGTGGCATAGCGGATGAACACTTCCATGTTGCCGGTGTCGGGCGCGGAACAGTTGAACACTTCCGAGGCCCAGGTGATGCGGCCCATCTCTTCCGACAGCAGCGCGTATTCGAGATTGGTCAATCCCGCGCCGCGGAATTCATCGTCCTCATGCTCGGACGGCGGCATGAACATGTTCCAGAGGCCTTCGGCCTTCGCCTTCTTCTTGAGGTCCTCCAGGATCGGGATCACCTTCCAGCGCTCGCCGCTGCGATCCTGCTCGTCATAGACCGGCACCGCCGGACGTACGTGCTTGGCCATGAAGGACCGCACGCGGTCGAGCCATTCCTTCTGCTTGGGGGACAGGTCGAAATCCATGGGACGCTCCTCGTTTTCTCTCGTTCGAACCGGTTTTGCGCCGGACTGTCCTCCCGCTGCATACGGCCCGCAAGCGCGAATGCGCGGCTTGCGAAGCGCACCGGAACCAGATCGCAGTTGCGAACGAGTCCCGATTGCGGATTGACTTTTCCCGGCCTTCAAACGATGGTTTCATACAACTGTTTGAATTGCAACTCCCTCGGCCCTTCGCGCCCACTCGTCATTCCGGGGCGACGCGAAGCGTCGAACCCGGAATCCAGAAGTTGCGGCGCGAGATTCTGGGTTCGCGACGATGTCGCGCCCCGGAATGACGGGATAAAGAGTCATGGCCAGCGATCATACGAGGTCTGCCATTCTCGCCGCCGCCGAACGGCTTTATGCCGATCGCGGCTTCGGCGACGTGACGCTGCGCGACATCGTCGCGGAGGCCAATGTCAACCTCGCGGCGGTGAACTATCACTTCGGATCGAAGGACGAATTGATCGCGGAACTGTTCGTCTCCCGCTCGATCGCCACCAACCGCGAGCGCCTGCGCGAATTGAAGGCGGCGGAAGAAGAAGGCGGCGGCCGCGCGCCGATCGAGGTGATCCTGCGCGCCCTCGTCGGCCCGACCTTGCGCGGCTGCCTCGGCCCTGAGAACCAGCGCTCGACGGCGGCGCGCTTCATGATCCGCGCCTCGATCGAATCCGTGCCGCCAATCCGCCGCATCAAGAACCGCGAGATCGACCATTTGCGCAAATTCGCCGGCGCGATGCGCAGGTCCCTGCCCGACCGCAGCGACGTCGACATCTACTGGGGCCTCAACTTCGCGCTCGCCATGGCCCACCACACCATCCGCGAGAGCGAGCGGCTGACCAAACTGTCGGAAGGCAAATGCGATCTCGACGACGTCGAGGACGTGGTCGCGCGCGTCGTCAGCGTGGCGACGATGGCGCTGACGGCGGGAAAGGCGGAGCCGAAGGCCCCGGCACGCGCGCTCGCGAGGGACGCGCGCTAGCCTTCACATCATCGCGATGCAGTCGATCTCGACGTCGAAGGGGGCGAACCATTCCGGCGTGCAGACGAAGATCCGCGCCGGCGGATCGACCGGGAAATAGCGCGCATAGACCGCGTTGAACGCGGCGAAGTGCTTCGTCGAGGTGCAGTAGACGTTGCACTTCATGACATTGTCGAGGGAGGCGCCGGCCGTCTCCAGGCACAGCTTCATCTGCTCCATGATGATCTCGCTCTGCCGCTCGATCGGCGCGGAGGCGATCTCGCCGGTTTCAGGATCGAATGGCGGCAGCCCGGCGACGAAGATCATGCTGCCGGCGCGCGTCACCGGCGAGGTCGGCGCCTTCCAGCGGTCGAGAAACGACGAGATCGGTTCGACGCGGAGCGCTTCGCGTTTCATGGCGGCCACCTTCGGTTCGAGCGAGACTGGCGCCTTGCTACATTATATTGCAGCCGGCATGTTTCGCTTCTGATCGAAGTGTGGTCGTAGCGGGATCAGGCCCGCTGCGGCATCTCCTCGGCCTCTTCCTTGGCGAGCAGCAGCAGCATCTCGATACCCATCTCGCCTTCCTGCGGCGAACGGATGAACTTTATTTCGTCGGCGCTTTGCCGCAGCGCGGCAATGATAGCGACGGCCTGATTGGCGGTTGCCGCCTCGGTCGCCAGAACGGCCTTCTGGTTCTTGGACTGAAACCCGATCGTATAGGACATGCACTTCCCCTCCCGGAACTCGTAGGGAGATCGAATCAGAGTCGCGCGCGGAGCGGAAGCCTGTGTAAGTACGGACCGGGTTTATCTGGGGATTGCGCGCAAGCCTCACGCAAGGCCAGCAAGCGTCACGCTGCGGTCACTTTTGGTTCGACGGCGCTCAGCCGAGCCCAAGCATCGCACGCGCCTCCGCCGCAGTTGCGACGCTCGCACCCAGGCTCTTCAAAATGCCTGTGGCATGCGCGACCAGCTCGGCATTGGTCTTGGCCAGCACGCCCTTGGACATAAAGAGATTGTCTTCCATGCCGACGCGGACATGGCCGCCGAGCAGAAAGGCCTGCGCCACCATCGGGAATTCGGCGCGGCCGATGCCGAAGCCGGACCAGATCGCGCCCGGCGGCAGCAGGCCGCGGGCGTAGAACATCGTCTCCGGCGTCGCCGAGAAGCCGTATTTGACCCCGAGCACGAGCGAGAACAGGCCCGGCCCCTTCAGCGTGCCGTCGGCGAACATATCGCGCGCCAGGTGGCAGTCGCCGGAATCGAACAGCTCGATCTCCGGCAGCACGCCGGCCGCCTTCATGCGCTCGGCCATGATACGGACGTTGCGCGGCGTGTTGATCACGACCTCGCCGCCGGAGTTCATGGTGTTGAGGTCGAGCGTGCAGATGTCGGGCTTGAGCAGCTCGACATGCTCGACGCGCTTTTCGGGAGGAAGCAGCGTGGTGCCTGCAGCGGCGATGCGGGGATCCTCGATTGAAGGCACAAAGCGTCCGCCCGGGCCGGTCGTGAGATTGATGACGAGGCTCTTGTTGCGGGCGCGAATGCGCTCCACGACGTCCCGGTAGAGATCGATCGACATCGAGGGACGCCCCGTCGCGGGGTCGCGCACATGGATGTGCGCAATGGCCGCGCCGGCTTCGGCGGCTTCCAGCGCGGATGTCGCGATCTGCTCGGGCGTGATCGGCAGATACGGCGACTGCTCGGGTTTTGTCAGATTGCCGGTGATCGCGCAGGTGATGATGGTCTTGCCGGTTGTCATTGAGCTACTCCGCCTTCGCAAACCTGGTGACGTTAACCGAATCCGTCGCCGCAGAGTAGCTGCGCCCCCTCGCCTCGCTTGCGGGGCCGCGACGAGCTTCGCTCGCGCTGGGAGGGTTGGGGTGAGGGGGAGCTTCCGCGTGGACGGTGAGAGTTGAGTGCGTGGAGACTCCCCCTCACCCGGATCGCATCTTCGATGCGCCGTAGCCGAACCTTCGCTTCGGCGTTCTTCAGGACGGCCGCCGAAGGCGGCCTTTGCCTCTCCCCGCAAGCGGGGAGAGGCGAAGAAGAAGCGTCAGATGATACCCTGCTGCTTCAGCGTCTCGATCTTTCCCGCATCATAGCCGAGCTTGCCGCCGAGCACCTCCTTTGTGTGCTCGCCGAGCAGCGGCGGGGCGCGGTAGTTCTTGATCGGGGTCTCCGAGAAGGTCAGCGCGTTGCGGATCAACGACAGCTCCGGCTCGAACTTGTGCTCGGTCTTTACCCGCATGCCGCGCGACTGGACGTGCGGATCGGAAAATACCTGCTCGAAATTGTTGATCGGACCTGACGGCACGCCGGCCTCCTCCAGCCTGTCGAGCCAGTAGGCCACCGGCTGCTTCAGGAACAGGCCGGCGAAGATCGCCATGATCTCCTTGCCGTGCACGACGCGGTCGTTGTTCTTGATGAAGCGCTTATCGTTGGCGAGCTCGGGCTCGCCGAGCACCGCACAGGTGCGCTGAAACTGACCGTCATTGCCGACCACCAGCATCAGCTCGCCGTCGGTGCAGCGGAACACGCCGGCCGGCATGCCACCATTGCCCCAGGTGCCGCGGCGCGGCGGCGTCTTGCCGTTGACGAGGTAGATCTGGAGCCAATGGCTGAGCGAGGCAATCACGGTGTCGAGCAGGCAGACGTCGAGATGCTGTCCGACACCGCCATTGGCGTCGCGATGGTAGAGCGCCGAGAGAATGCCGATCGAGGAATTCATGCCGGTCATGTAATCGACGATCGACGGGCCGACCTTCATCGGGCCCTCGCCCGGCTCGCCGTCGATATGGCCGGTGACGCTCATCAGGCCGCCCATTGCCTGCAGGATGGCGTCATAGCCGGCGCGCGGCGCGTACGGGCCGGTCTGGCCGAAGCCGGTCACCGAGCAATAGATGATGCCGGGGTTGATCGCCTTGATGGTCTCGTAGTCGAGGCCGTAGCGCTTGAGATCGCCGACCTTATAGTTCTCCATGAAGACGTCGACGTCCTTGGCAAGCTCGCGAATGATCGCCTGGCCCTCGGGCTTGGCGATGTTGACCGTGACCGACTTCTTGTTGCGGTTGGCGCACAAGTAGAACGAGTTGTTGTTGTTCGCCTTGCCCTCGGGGTCTGTCAGATAAGGCGGGCCGAAGGCGCGCGCGTCGTCGCCGGTGCCCGGCCGCTCGATCTTGATGACCTCCGCACCGAGATCGCCCAGCATCTGGGCCGACAGGGGCCCGGCGAGCACGCGGGTAAGGTCAAGGATCTTGATGCCTGAGAGCGGCAAGGCCGACATGTCGGTTTCCTCCGGGGAACTGGTGTTGGCGCGGCGGCCCGAATGCTGAGGTTCGGCCGTGACTGCGCTCCCTGCGGATACACCATTTTCGGGCCTTGAGCACTGCACTCCGGGCATACGGCCATCCCTGCGCCGGCGGCCGGATCGGCCATCGAGAGCGAATTCCGCGCCGTGAATATTGCCTCAGGTTACGGCAGCCGCAGCCACCTGCGGCCGGCGGCGGCCGAGCAGGACCAGGATCAGCACGGTCGCGCAGGAAAACACCAGCGTGAGGCCCAGCGCGCCGCGGCTGCCGAACTGGGTGAGCAGAGCTGCAAGGAGCGGCGGCGAGATCGCGGAGGCCAGATTGAGCGGCAGCGCGATCATCGACATCGCCTTGGCGAACTCGGCCTGGTCGTAGAAGACGAGCGGAATCGTCGCTCGCGCCACCGCCATGGCACCGCTGCCCGCGCCATAGAGCAGGATGAAGGCTGCGACCGCCCAGGTCGCCCCCTCGCTCAGCATCAGCAGCAGCATAGCGACGGGGAGCGCCGTGCCTGCGACAAGCCCGGTCGTGATTCCGTCCCATCGTCCCCCGCCGAGGAAGTCCAGCCCGCGGGCGCTGACCTGGATCACACCGAGCATCGAACCGAAGGCGATGGCCTGGGCCGGCGCCAGCCCTTCCGCCCGCAGCAGCTCGATGAGCACGGCGCCGAGACCAAAATTCACGAAGGCGTTCAGCGTGATCGCGATGACGACGAGATTGAAAGTGCTTCGCGGAATCGCGGGCGCATCGGAAGGTCTTGCAGCCGAGCCGCCGTCGTCCTTCATGATATTCCGGCGCGGCGCACCAAAGGCATAGAGCGGAAGCGAGACCAGGATCAGCACGGCGGCGTAGACGAGGCAGGTGCCCCGCCAGCCGAAATGGCCGCTGAGAAACGAGGTGGTCGGCCAGAAGATGCTGCTGGAGAGGCCCGTCACCAGCATCAGCGCGCCGATGGCGTTCTTGGCCTGGCGTCCGGCAACCTCGTTGAGCATGATATAGGCACCGGTCGACAGTGTGGCGCTGCCGCCCATGCCGAGAATGACCCAGGCCACGAAATAGAGCAGCGGCTCGCGCGCGAAATACAGCACGACATAGCCCGGCACGGCAACGACGGTGCCCACCATCATCACCTTGCGTGCACCGTGCCGCGCAAACGCCTTGGCGAGCCAGGGCGCGCACAGCCCCATGGTGACATAGAGCGTGGAGGTGCCCGCAAACACCATCGGCAGGCTCATGCCGAGATCGGCCGCAAGGTCGCGGCCGACGATCGGCGGAAGACCGATCGTTCCCCATCCGATGAGCTGGGTGATTGCAAGCACCAGCAGGACCCCGATGAGCCTGCCGTCAGTCTTCAAGAACCGCATTCCAAACGTCGCCTGCCCGGCAGGCGCAGATCGCGCCTGTGGCACTCGTCTTACCCGAAGACACAGCGCACGGGAACGCCGGCCGCCGAATGGCAGAAGGCAGCCGGGAGCATGTCAGGCGGAGGCGGTAGCCCCTACCGCGCGATCCCGAGGACGGATCGCGCCTCGGCAGCGGTCGCGACGCGCCGGCCGTGGCGCGCGACAGCCTCGCCCGCGATGGTCACGAGCTCCGCGTTGCTGGCGGCGAGGCGCGTCTTGTCGACCCTGATATTGTCCTCGAGCCCGGTGCGAACCGCGTCGGCGCCGCGCGCGAGCGCCCAGCCCATGACCTCGGCTTGGTGGCGCCCGATCCCGGCCGCGGTCCACGTCGCTCTCGGGATCAGCCGCCTGAGCTCTCCCAGGAGGATATCGAGGACATGCTCGTCCGCCGGCATCGCGTTCTTGACGCCCATGACGAACTGCACGTGCGGACGAGGGTCGATCAGCCCCGCCTCGATCAGGCGGCGGGCGCCATGTAGATGCGACAAATCGAAGATCTCGATCTCCGGCCGGATGCCACCTTCTTTCATGCTGGTGGCGAGGGTCTCAACCAGGGCAGCGCTGTTCTCGTAGACAATCGTCGGAAAGTTCACCGATCCCGTGGACAGCGAGGCCATGTCCGGCCTCAGATAGAGCGACGATCCCCGCGCCGAGGGATCGCGGCCCCGCCCGCCGGTCGAGAACTGAACGATCATCCCTGGGCAGTGCTTCCTGATGCCTTCCTGCACCAGGGCAAAACGCTCCGGGTCGGAGGACGGCGTCTCGTCATCGTTGCGAACATGGATATGGGCAAGCGTGGCGCCGGCCTCGAAGGCTTGTTGCGTCGACTCGATCTGCTCGGACGGCGAGATCGGCACCGCGGGATTGTCCTTCTTGCGCGGAACGGAGCCGGTGATAGCGACGGCAACGACAACGGGGTTCATCCTGCAACCTCATGATGATCGCGCTCACGCGCACATATTCTGGATCGGCAGCCACACAGTGCTGCGAAACCCTGCCGCTGCGACAATCATCGATCGCAGCGGCAATCGCCTCATACTATAACCGTACCCGTCAGGTCGGAACTGCGGCAGCCCCGCTCGCCGCTCCCGCACGCTGCCGCTCATAGTCTGCGCGCGCCATCGGAACGGCTTCGGGATTACCGAGATCCTCGATGTTGATCCGGTAGGTCTCCCGGGCCGTGACGGCCGCCAGCGCGGCGATGATCGTGATGCCGAAGGCGATCGCCCCCACCGTCAACGGAATGTTGGCCGAGCCGGGAGGCGCCACGGTCGCAAACAAAGCGGGAAGCAACGCAGTGATGGTCGTGCCGATGTTCTGCGAGATCGCCATTGCCGACACACGGGTGCGCGTCGGAAACAGCTCCGGGTAGAAACTCGGGAAGATCGCGTTGTAGCCCTGGTAGACGACGCCCCACATCAGGAGGGACAGCAGGATCGCCAGCGGCACATTCCGGATGCTGATGGCATAGAGATAGCCGAAGGCGAGCAAGCCGGAGAGCAGCGCGCCCACGATGATCGGAGGCTTGCGGCCGACCTTGTCGGAGAGATGGCCGACGAAGGGAATGACGAACACGGCCAGCATGTTTCCGAGCACCGGGATCCAGAGATAGACGTCCTTGGCAAAGCCGATGCCATAGGCGGGCTGGACCGCGTAGGCCGCACCGAAGATGGTCGCAACGACGGGGATGACGTTCATCAGAGCCATGCAGATGACCCTGAGCATGTCGCGCCAGCTCAGCTTGATGGCCTGGACAATGGGCGCCCGCGGCGTTTCTCCCAACTCGCCCTCGCGGGCAAAGGCGGGGGTTTCGTCGACTTCGCGGCGAATGACGTAGCCTGCGACGATGACGAAGAAGCTGAGCAGGAAGGGAATCCGCCAGCCCCAGCTATTGAAGGCGTCGGTCGGCATATAGGCCGCCAGCGGCAGGAAGACCGCGGCCGCGAGAATTTGTCCGGCCTGCACGCCCTGAAGGGCGAAGCTTGCATAGAAGCCGCGCCGGCCGAACGGCGCATGCTCCAGAATCATCGAGCTTGCGCCGGAGATCTCACCGGCCACGGCAAATCCCTGCACGAGGCGAAGGATGACGAGCAGGATCGGCGCCAGGATGCCGACTTGCTGATAGGTCGGCAGGATACCCACCGCCATCGTCGAGATGCCCATCAGGAACATGCAGACGATGAGAACAGTCTTGCGGCCATGGGTGTCGCCCCAATGTCCGAGGACGAAGGCGCCGATCGGCCGGGCCACGTATCCAACACCATAGGTCGCCAGCGATGCGACGATGGCGACGGTGGGATTGTCCGACGGAAAGAATATCTGCGGGAAGATCAGCGACGCAGCGGTCGCGTAGATGAAGAAGTCATAATATTCGAGAGCCGACCCGATCCAGCCGCTGGCAGCAGCCTTCCTCGACTGACTCATGTGGCGCATCGCGCGAGTCGTGACCATTTCAAAATTCCTCCCTGGTTTTCTGGCGTCCCGTTGGCGGGCTTCGTTGAAAATTGGGCAGCAATCTCCGGGCGTTCTGCGAAGCTTCGCGAGCGCTGGTCACTGCCGATGGGTGTCTGATTGATCGCGACAATAGGCTTTCGCCGGGCTAACACAATTACCCAGTTATGCGATAAACCTAACATGATGTTATTTGCGTCGGAGCGTGAACGTCGGGCAGCGGGCTCGCGGACCGCGGCTCGGCATGCCGCCGCGGGAGAGCATCGTCACCGGCTCGCTTGCGATCGCCAGCAGCTTTGGTCAGCCCTCCCCGCCAACTCGCCCCCGCTGAACAATTGCGCATCCGCTCGCGGATGTCGGAAAACGGCGCCATCTTCAGCGGCGGCGTCGAAGCCGACCGCCTCTATTTCAATGCGGGTGCCGAGGTCACGCTCGGAATTGCCGCGCGGCGCGGGCGATTGATCGTGTGATGCGGCGCGCAAGAGGCCCACCACACTGCCGATGCTAGCTCCCGAGGTCAGCCTCGCCGTCTTCGCGGCCGGGCGCACTGACATGGACCTCGTGCCCCTGCCGGAGTGCCAGCGAGGCGGCCGCCACGGCCGCTTCGAACGCCGATTCCTTGGTCGCATATTTGCCGCTGACGTTGCCGTCGTGCAGCACACCCCATTGGTCCCGGACCGGCACGATGGCGTATTGAGCAAGGCCCATTGTCCAAATCCTGTCGCTGCCCGAGTTGCGGCCGCGCGCGAGTTAGCCGTCACCCCCTCCGACCAGCCAACTCGTGCTTGCGGTGAAGGTTCCCATGGGGATTCGTTCTGATCTCCCCCTGCATCGAACAACGCGGGCGAGCAGTCGCTGGATTATTGCGCAGCTAGCTGCGCGGCTTGATACGCCGCATAGGCGCGCTTCAGGCCGTCCTCGAGCGAGGTGGTCGCGCGCCAGCCGAGTCCTGCAAGGCGGCTGACGTCGAGCAGCTTGCGCGGCGTACCGTCGGGCCGCGAGGTGTCGAAAGAGATCTCGCCGCTGTAACCAACGACCTCGGCAACGACGCGCGCGAATTCGGCGATGGTGATGTCCTCGCCGGTGCCGATGTTGATCAGCCCGGCACCGGAATACGTCTTCATCAGGTGCACGCAGGCATCCGCCATGTCGTCGACATAGAGGAGCTCGCGCCGCGGCGTGCCGGTGCCCCATACGACGACGCCCTTGGCGCCCGAAACCTTCGCCTCGTGGAAGCGGCGGATCAGCGCGGCGACGACGTGGCTCATCTCAGGGTGATAATTGTCGCCGGGGCCGTAGAGGTTGGTCGGCATCACGCTGATGAAGTCGCATCCATATTGGCTGCGGTAGGCCTCGGCCATCTTGATGCCGGCGATTTTTGCAATTGCATAGGGCTCGTTGGTCGGCTCCAGCGGGCCGGTCAGCACGGACTCTTCGCGCAAGGGCTGCGGGGCCAATTTGGGATAGATGCAGGAGGAGCCGAGGAACATCAGCTTCTCGGCGCCGTTCCGATGCGCGGCGTGGATCACGTTGGCCGCGATTGCGATGTTGTCGTAGATGAACTCGGCGCGCAGCGTGTTGTTGGCGACGATGCCGCCGACTTTCGCCGCGGCGAGGAACACGACCTGCGGCCGCACCTTTGCGAACCAGTCGAACACGGCGGCCTGGTTGCAGAGATCGACCTCGCGACGGTCCGCGGTGACGAGCTTGACATCCTCTCCTGCGAGCCGGCGCACCAGCGCGCTGCCGACCATGCCGCGATGGCCGGCGACGTAGACGCTTCTACCCTTCAGCTCAAACGGTGCGTTTGTCATGGGCAGCGTCCCGTTTCGCTTGTGCCAGATCGCTCGCCATCATCTCCTCGACAAGCTGGGCAAAGCTCCGCTTCGGCTTCCAGCCGAGCACCTCGCGCGCCTTGCTGGCATCACCGATGAGGAGATCGACCTCGGTCGGGCGGAAATAGGTCGGATCGATCTTCACCACCGTCTTGCCGCTCTTGGCATCGACACCGGTCTCCTCGATGCCTGCGCCACGCCACGCGATGCGCCGGCCGACCTGCGCGAACGACAATTCGACCATCTCCCGCACCGAGCGCGTCTCACCGGTGGCGAGAACGAAGTCGTCGGGCTTGTCGGCCTGGAGGATCATGTGCATGCCCTCGACGTAGTCCTTGGCATGCCCCCAGTCGCGCTTGGCCTCGAGATTGCCGAGATAGAGCGTGTCCTCCAATCCCACCTCGATGCGGGCGACGCCGCGCGTGATCTTGCGCGTGACAAAAGTCTCGCCGCGGATCGGGCTCTCATGGTTGAACAGGATGCCGTTGGACGCGAACATGCCGTAGGCCTCACGGTAGTTCACCGTGATCCAATAGCCGTAGAGCTTGGCGACGCCGTAAGGAGAGCGCGGATAGAACGGCGTCGTCTCCTTCTGCGGGATCTCCTGCACGAGACCGTAGAGCTCGGAGGTCGAGGCCTGGTAGAACCGTGTCTCCTTCTCCATGCCGAGGATGCGGATCGCTTCCAGCAGCCGCAGCACGCCGATCGCGTCGGCATTGGCTGTGTATTCCGGGCTCTCGAAGCTCACGGCGACGTGGCTCTGGGCGGCGAGATTGTAGATCTCGGTCGGCCGGATCTGCTGCACCAGGCGGATCAGATTGGTCGAGTCGGTCATGTCGCCGTAATGCATCAGGAACGGCACGTTGCCGACATGGGGATCCTGATAAAGGTGATCGACCCGCGCGGTGTTGAACGAAGACGAGCGCCGCTTGATGCCGTGCACGACATAGCCGAGCGACAGCAGATATTCGGCGAGGTAGGCGCCGTCCTGGCCGGTCACGCCGGTGATGAGAGCGATCCGCTCGGTCATAGCTATCCCGATCTCCTGGTACCCATTGGCGGGGCGGTCCGCGCGTTCATGGCCGTCGATGTGACGCCCTTCTTTGACAGAACGGCCGCCCCGGTCAACACGTACGGGACGCAATGGAGATTGAAGCGGGTGAAGCGCTCCGACTCAGAATCTCTTTCCCGTTTTTATACGTAATTCCAAGAAGTTACATCATCCCCAAGTTTCGTGTTGGACGTTCCAGCCGCGGCTCACTTTGGCGCGTGTGCTGCGCAAGACGGCCGGCACCCATGACGCGGCGAGTCGGGGGCGCTCGCCGGCGCAGGTTCTGCTCAAACCGGCCATTGTCGATCGCTCGCGGCCTCTGTCCGGATAGCGCCGCACGCATGCCAAGGATGTCGAGCGCTTCCCCCACCCCACACGCCGCTTTGAAGTTTCTTCATTCTGCGGCGATGCAGCCGGCGTTAATCGACGTCAGGGAAACCGCATTTCATGCTCGGCACGGATCCTCGAATGAACGGATTTCAGCACCTATTCGTCGTCCGAAGTCTTCACGCCGGCCCCCTCGCCTCGACGAAGCTTTCTGACGAATGCCGCGATCGCATCATAAGCTTGCAGCAACGGCGGGCTCAGGGAAAAGAAGGCGCCGAGCGCGACTGCAATAATCGCATGACGAAGCGAAAAACCCTCGTCCTCTTCCAGCCGGCTATTCGGATCGATCAATGCAGGCGACAGGCCGCTCTGTCCTCGCTCGCCATTCGACCTCCGCGACTTCCGCGGGGGGATCATGATCACGGCGAAGAGAACATTGATGAGCAGCCAAATGCCAAGAATAATGAGCAGAGTTCGCATCGAAAATCCGAAAAATATCAATCGAAAGAAATCAGTCACGTCATTTCTGTGAATATCACTAGGTGCCTTGCCGGACGCAAGCAAAATGCGCGCTCTCCTCGCCTAAAGGACCGTGCAGCGTTACCAGCGCCGACGCTCTGCATCGGCGACACCTGCTTGCAACGATGGCTGTGATGACAGGCGCCGAAGCCGGCCCGCGTGTCGGCCGCGACCTGTCCTCGCGCTGTGGCAGCGGGCTCCTTCGGACGATCGGTTGAGCGTGAAGCCCGGTTTCTGTTCGCCAATACAGAATCGTCCGCCCGCGGAACAGTACGGGCATAGTGGATCGACAACAGCCTGAGAGGTAAAGCGGCACAGCGGAAGCTTGCGCTTCGTCACATCCAGGTTTGGCGCCGCCCTCCACTCCGAAGATAGAGGTATTATTGCACCTCCGCTCTGCCTCCGACGTGGCAGAAATGCGACAACCCGGTACAATTGCTCAATTTTCCCGCATTGCGCCTAGCTTGTCGGTTCAGTCCTTGCGAGACTTGAGGCAATTTCATGGGGGACCCCGCGACCGAATTTCGGAAACGGGCGGAGGTAAAATTGCTCAAGTACATTTTCGTTTTCACAGCATTGGCTCTGGTTCCATGCGGCGGCGCATTAGCCGAACCGTTCTCGATCAATGACGCGTTGAAACAGGCCGTACGTACCAACCCTGGAGTTGGTGAAGCCTCGGCCAACCGCCGCGCTACCGAGAGCGAGCTTCGCCAGACCCAGAGCACGCTGCTTCCGCAGGTTCGCGTGGAAGCGCGCTGGGGTCCCGAAAAATTCGACCAGAGCGCTGCCGTATCAACCGGCACCGCCCTGCCCGTCCCGATCGTCGGAAATGGCTCGTGGCGAAACGGATCGCAGGAATCCGTCGTCGTCCGGCAGATCTTGTTCGACGGCTTCGCCTCGATTCACGACATCTGGCGGCAGACGGCGCGCGTCAACGCAGCGGCTTTCCGCGTTCGCGAGCGGACCGAGTTGATCGCCCTGGACGCAGCGGAAGCCTATGTCGACGTCGTGCGCTATTTGCGGCTGGTCACGCTCAGCGAGCAGAACGTCGTCACCCACGAGAAGATCTTCAGCAACGTCAACACGCGCTTTTCCGGCGGACGCGCCGGTGAAGGCGATCTCGAGCAGGCCCGCGAACGGGTTGAAAATGCGCGTGCGACGCTCGCCGAATTCCGCCGGAGCCTGGAAGAGTCCCGCGCCAGATTCCGCAAGGTCGTCGGACTTGAACCCATCAATCTTCGCTTCCCGGGACCACTGGGCGGCTTGCCCACGACCCGCGACGAGGCCCTTGCCACCACGGTACGGTTCAACCCCACCATTCAGGCCGCGCAGGCCGACGCCGATGCGGCAAAGCATGCGTTTCGCGTGACGGACGGCGCTTTTGTTCCGACCTTCTCGCTCGAGGGCCGGGCGACGCACAACGACAACACCTACCCCTATCTTGGGGTTACTCACGACGACTACAGCGGCAAGGTTGTCATGTCCTGGGATGTCTTCCGCGGCGGTCAGGATGTCTGGCGGCGGTCGGAGATGTCCGAACGCTACGTCGAAAGTACCGCGCGGCATGCACGCCTTCAGCGCGATGCAATCGAATCCATCGACAAGGCCTGGGCAGCGCGGACGGTCACCGTGACACGAATCGCCGCGCTGACGCGGCAACTCGAGGCTGATCGCAAGACGATTGCGGCCTTCCAAAAGGAATATGAGCTGGGCCAGCGTTCGCTGATCGACCTCTTGAATGCCCAGAACCAGTATTTCAACGCATTGGTTTCGTTGACCTCGGCTCGTGGCGTCGTGGTATTCGCCGACTATCAACTTTTGGCGGCCATGGGCACGCTGCTTGAATATTTGAAATCTCCGCCGCCTGTTGACGCAGCGCCGGTGGATCTTGGGGTTTTCGGAACGCCCGACTACAAGGCGCCGACGCTCCGCGTGAAGCTGCCCCAGACCGGTTCCGAACCGCTGAACGTCCCGGTGCCTGCACCGGAACGAGTTCCCGCCCGTCTGGGCTACGCGAGCGAAGCGCCCGAACCTGATGCGTTCAAGGATAGATGGCCGACACGATCCAATCTGCCGACCATGGTGGGAGCATCCGAATGGATCACGCAGCAGCGAAGCACCGACGATCCGGTCATACTCAACACCTCTCCCGCTACCGCGTACGCGGCCGATAGAAAGCCGCACTGGCTAGCGACGGCATTCGAGCCGGTTCAGAGATAGTTCCAACTCCGCGAGCGCGTCCGTGATCGGCGAAAGGCGGTTCGAAGATTAACCTTTAGTTGCGCTTTTGCCGATTAACCAAATGATTTCGTGCGTTTTCCGCTATGCTGGAATGACGGTTCGCTTTTCGCTCCGCATCATTTCATTTTGGACATTCGCATTTGTTGTTTCGAGCATCCGAGTCAACGCACATGCATGGCCACTCCGTCGCGGAGCAAGCCGTTGCGTCTGAACCGAAGCAAGCGACAGGTCGCCTCGAAAGCGACGACCCACTTGCATCATCGCTCATTTTCCTGGCGTCGTACCACGGCCGTGCCGTTAGTCGCGAGGCATTGCTAGGCGGCCTGCCGATCCTCGACGGCCGGTTGTCAGTTCCCCTCTATGACCGTGCGGCTCAGCGCGCGGGCCTCCAGACCGAAGCCGTCAAGCGCGACATTGCCGATATTCCCGCGCTGGTGCTGCCGGCCGTCCTCATCATGAAGAATGGCACGACGCTGATCCTGCTGGAGTTCGACAAATCCGGAAGCAGTGTCAAAGTCCTCAATCCGTCCCTCAAGGCCGGCATCCCTGAGCTTCACGCGATCCAGACCATCTCGGCCGGCTACACCGGATACGCTTTCTTCGTCAGGGCTACGGTTGAGAGCAACGCACGCGCCGTCGCTGCCGGCGATCTGCCGCGAAGCCATTGGTTTTGGTCGGTGGTCAAGCTGCATTGGCGCGGCTACGGTCACATCGCGCTTGCAGCCTTCCTGATAAACATGCTCGCGCTGGCGACGCCCCTCTTCACCATGAGCGTCTACGACCGCGTTGTCCCCAATGGCGCGCTTCCTTCGCTGATCGCCCTGTCGATCGGAATGGGGTTGGCGATTGCGTTCGACTTCATCTTCCGGACGGTTCGCAGCCGTATGATCGATGTCACCGGCAAGACGATCGACGTCATCCTCGCTGCCAACATTTTCGAGCACGTGATGGGCGTGAAGATGGCGCAGCGTCCCGCGTCGGTGGGCATCCTCGCCAATCAGTTGCGCGACTTCGATTCAGTTCGCGAGTTCTTCACGTCCGGCAGCGTCGTATCCGCGACGGATCTGCTGTTCGCGATGCTGTTTGTCGGGATTCTCTTTGTCATCGCAGGGCCGCTGGCCTGGATACCTCTGGTGATGTTGCCGGTCATGCTCCTGATCGGCCTGGCATTGCAGCGCCCGCTGGACCGGGCCATGAAACGCCAGCAGGCTGAAGCTGCGGCACGTCATGGCGTGCTGGTCGAATCGCTGTCCGGCCTCGAGACGATACGCGCGACCGGCGCCGAAGCGCGCATGCAAACGGCCTGGGAACGGTCGGTCGCGGCAACGGCCCGCTCGGGCGAAGACGTCCATTTCTGGGCCTCGCTCGCGCTGACGAGCGCCAATACGGCCCAACAGCTCACCAGCCTCGCCCTGATCGTCGTCGGCGTATTCCTGATACTCGACGGCAAGCTCACGGTCGGAGCGCTGGTCGCGGCAAACATGCTGGCGGGGCGCGTTCTGGCACCGATCGCCGGGATCGCTTCGGTGATCACGCGCGGAACGCAAACGCTGAGTTCGCTAAAGGCCATCGATCGCATTATGTCGCTGGAGCGCGAGCGATCCCCTGCGCGTGCCTATGTCTCTCGACAGATCCGTGAAGGCGCGATCGCTTTCGACGGCGTCAGCTTCACTTACCCCAACGCGCCCGGCAAGGCCCTCGACAAGGTATCCTTCAAGATCGAAGGCGGCGAGAAGGTCGGCATCATCGGACGCATTGGATCCGGCAAGACGACTGTGGGGCGGCTTCTGCTCGGCTTCTATGAGGCGCAGGAGGGCCGCATCCTCGTCGATGGTGTCGACTCGCGGCAATACGATCCGTCCGACCTGCGGTCCGGGGTTGGCTTTGCGATGCAGGACACCGAGCTGTTCTTCGGAAAGCTGCGCGACAACATCGCGCTGGGCAAACCCGAGGCAACCGACGAGGAAGTCCTGGCCGCGGCGCGGCTGGCCGGCGTCGAGACGTTCGTCGCGGGCCATCCCATGGGCTACGACATGCCCATTTCGGAAGGCGGCCGGAGCCTCTCCGGCGGCCAGAAGCAGGCCATCGGCCTTGCGCGGGTGCTCATCAGGAAGCCGCGGATATTGTTTCTGGACGAACCGACAGCCCATTTCGACATTCGCAGCGAAGCCGAATTTCTCGAGCGCCTGAGGGCGTTGCGCGAAGAGCAGATCACCATTCTGATCTCGACGCATCGGCTCTCACTGCTGAATATGGTCGACCGCCTGCTGCTGTTCGACAACGGCCGACTGATCGCCGACGGCCCCCGCGACAAGGTTCTCGCGCTCCTGCAGGGCAAGCCGGCGCCATCGACGCCGAGCCAGACCCCGACGCCGGCGGCTGCCGAGCAACCCGCCTCACCCATGGCCAGAACCAATGTCGTCTGATTTCGCGTTTGCCAACGATGTTCGGGCTGCCGCCGCGCTTCGTGCGCCGCGGACCTCCCGCATGCTGCTTGTAGCGTCCCTTGCCCTGCTCGCCACGTTCCTGACCTGGGCTCATTTCGCCGTGCTGGACGAGGTCAAGCGAGGCAACGGCCGCGTCGTACCCGCGCGCCAGATGCAGGTGGTGCAGTCGCTCGAAGGCGGGATCGTCGGCGATATCCTCGTCCAGGAGGGATCGATCGTCCAGCAGGGACAATCCCTGATGCGCATCGACGATACAAAGTTTGCATCCGAATTCGGCGAGATCAGGGAACGGCGGGCTGCGATGGCGGCCCGTGTCACCAGACTTGAGGCCGAAGCCAGGGGAAAGGGCGAGCTGATCTTTCCCGATCAGCTCGACCAGGTGGTGCCGTCGGCCGTGGCCACGGAAAGCAGCGTGTTCAAGATGCGCGCGCAGAAACTGGCGCAGGATGTCGACGTCCTGAACCAGCAGGTCGCCCGGCTCGGCGGCACGCTCAAATTGCTGGATCGGGAGCTGGCGTTGACGCGCAAGCTGTACGAGCAAAAGGTGGTGCCGGAAATCGAGATGTTGCGGCTCGACCGCCAGGCGACCGAGATGAGAGGACAACTCGCGGAGGCCCAATCCAAGATCGCGAGCACGGTCTCCTCCTTCCGCTCCCAGGCGGACGAAGATCTTGCGAAGTCCAAGGGCGACCTGGCCGTGCTCGATGAAAATATCAAATCGGCGCAGGACCGGGTCCGGCGAACCGACCTCAAGGCACCCGTGCATGGGATCGTCAACAAGTTGAACGTGACCACCGTGGGGGCAGTCGTGCAGCCCGGCGCCAACGTGATGGACATCGTCCCCCTCGACGACACGCTGCTGGTCGAAGGTCGCATCAAGCCCCAGGACATCGCCTTCATCCGGCCCGGCCAGGACGCCGTGGTGAAGATCTCGGCCTACGATTCCTCGGTCTATGGCTCGCTGAAAGGCAAGGTCGAGCGCATCAGCGCCGATACGATCGTCGACGACAAGGCCGAAAAGACCCCGGATCGCCAGGAGAGCTTCTACCGCGTCATGGTGCGGACAGAGAAGAACCACCTGGGCACGGAGCAGAAGCCGCTCCCGATCATTCCGGGCATGATCGCGACGGTCGAGGTGCTGACCGGCGAGAAATCGGTTCTCGATTATCTGGTGAGGCCGGCCCGCACACTGCGCGACGAAGCCCTGCGCGAGCGTTGAGGCTTCGACAAGGTTAACAGGGCGCAAAGGTCGCGGCGACAATTTGCCGGTCGCTCGAAGCGCGCGATTGACCGCCTTTGCGACAAGGCTGCCGCCCTCCCCCCGCTTTAACCTCACCTAAGCGTCGCAGACCTCAGTCTCGATCCGACAACAGGATCGGGGCGTGGATCGACGCAATAGACGTTGACGACGCTCCCGGCGCAGGGGACGTCGTCTATGACACTGCATTGGGAATTGCAGCGGAAAGGCCTGTGCGCGCTCGGCGTGGGGCTGGTTGCATTGGTCGTTGCCGGCGTGACATCGCCCGCCCGGGCCGATGACGCCCTGGCTCGGGACGTCTTGACTCAAGACGCCCTGACTCAAGACGCCCTGGCTCAGGACGCCCAGGACACTCTCGCTCCCGGCATTGACGCGGCAACGCGTGCGCCGGCGACGTTCTTCCGCATCAACGACGTGCTGGCGAAGCTCGATGCCATGCGCGGCCGCGGGCCGAATGCCGTCCGTCTCGCGGCGCTGACACCTTCCAACATCGCGACCGACGCGGCCCCGGAGCGCAGGCCCGTGCCGGCGAAAGGCGACGAGCCGTTCGGCCTCTTCACCTTCCGCGCGCCCGAAGGCCTGTTGTGGCAGAAATGGCGGGGCCTCGAGACCAGGCTGGTCAGGGACGCAGAGACCCTGAAGCGGTGCGAGTCTGACGCCGCCAATTGCCCCTCGAACGCAGCGCAGTTCCTGCGATTGATCGGCGCCGCGAAAGCGAAATCGGGACGCGCAAGGCTCGACGAGGTCAATCGCGCGGTCAACATGGTCGTCCGCTACGTCAGCGACTATGCGCAGCACGGCGAAGCCGATCGCTGGAGCTCGCCGCTTGAGACCTTCGCCACGGCGAAGGGCGACTGCGAAGACTATGCGATAGCGAAATATGTCGCGCTCCACGAAGCCGGATTTCCGCGCGAGGATCTGCGGCTCGTACTGGTCCGCGACCGCGCCGTGCGGCAGGACCACGCCGTGCTCGCCGCGCGCCTCGAGGGACAGTGGCTCGTGCTTGACAACCGGCGCTCCGAGCTGATCGAGGATTCAGGGGCGACGAACCTGGCCCCGCTGTTCGCCATCGACCACGCCGGCGTCCACCTGTTCGCCGCGCCATACGCCCAGCGCCGGTTCGCCGCCCCCACAGAGGCCGCGCCGGCAGCCAATAATGAAGGTGCTGAATGGGGCGACACGGACGTCGCCGCGGGCGGTGCCTGGCAGGGCGCGCTCCCGCTGCTGATGTGAGCGGCCTCCTCGGACGCTCACATTCGACCGAAGAGAGCGCAACCCCGGTGCCCGAGCCCGCCGAATCGGCGGGTCGGGATCACCGGCGTCAGTCAGGCCACGATCTTGATGTGCGCGGCATCGACGGTGGCGCCGTTCTCCAGCACGGCCAACGCAATTGCTGCTGAGGCGCCCCCGCTGCCGTCCGCATCGTATAGCAGCGTGTGTGTCGCCGTGTTGAAGTGGAAGCGTTCTGCTCCGGACGCGAAGGTGTCGTTGCCGCTCGCCGAGAACTTTCCGCTCGCATCCGTTCCGTTTAGCAGACCACCTCCGAACCCTGCCGCCGATATTTCAAAAACATCCCCCTCAGCAAGAGCGAAGTCGAGGATGCGATCGGGATTGCCGAGACCTGGGCCGGCATCGCTCGGTCCGTTGTAGTGGAACTTGTCGGCCCCCGTACCTCCAGCCAAAGTGTCGATGCCACCACGACCCGTGAGGGTATCGTCGCCCGCGCCGCCAGAAAGGCTGTTGCTGTTGACATCACCCATCAAGACGTCACCGAAGTTGGAGCCGATCAGGTTTTCGATGCTGACGAGCGTGTCAGTTCCGGCTCCTCCAGTGGTCTGCGGCGTGGTGATGTTCAGATCCACAGAGACGCTACCGCCAGCATCGAGATAGTTTGCGGTATCGTTGCCCGAGCCGCCGTCGAGCGTGTCGTTTCCAAGGCCGCCACTGAGCACATCATCGCCCCCGCGACCAAGAATGATATCGTCGCCACCGTGGCCCGACAGCGAATCCTTGCCGGATGTCCCATAAATCTGGTCGGCAAGTGTCGCACTGCCATCCACCACGATTCCGGGATCACCGGGATCGTGGGTGAAGAACTGAAATTGGGCAAGCCGAGCCTGATACGAACCGCCCGCATTGTCGGTAAACGACAACGTCCAGCTGTCCGTCGCTAGAGGGGGATGAGTGATCATGTAGTCGGCCAACGTGGCCGTTGTCGGATTTCCGGAACCATCCAGCAGATAAACATGATCGAAATCGACTGTCGCCTTCATCAATCCGGTCGATGAATCATAGAACCAGCTCTGTTCGAACTTTGCAGAGGTCGTATCCGCCTCCACGATTACGAAATGGTTAGTGCCGATGACGAGCTCGACTTGGACCTCCTGCTCTCGGTGAGAGCCCGCACTATTGTCATTGTACGCGCCGGGATTTTGTTCATCCGCAGGAATTGGAATATCGTTCGGCTGCTTCTGGAAATCGGTGTAGACGACGATCGTCGCTCCATTCGGATTTGAGACAATTCCATCGACCGTTGCCTGAGATGGGTGGAAGCCCGAGAACTGGCCAGACCCGGAAGTCAGGGGATCGTTCACGCTGCCCAGCTGCTGGGTATCGGTCGGCGTGTGGGTCGATGCGACCTCGTGTATACCGACCGTTTGAGCAACATGGGCAGTGCCGTCATAGACGTCCAACGAAAGGCTCTGGTTGATCGTGTCGCTGGTCGAACTCGTTGGCCGGTAGACGAGATCGTCAAGGAAATTGATGCCACTTGACGGATCATAGAGCACGATCCCCGCGGTGAGGGCCGCGTAACTGGAGCCGTTATAGTAGTAGATCCCCGCAGGAACCGTCCCGGTCGAGGTGACGACCAGATTGTCGCCGTTGGCATCCGTTGGAAGCTGAACCAGCAACGGATAGCCATTCGCGTAACCAGGCGCCGTCGCTGTCTCCTGAGCAGGATCGCTCGGCACCCAATTTTCAGTGTTGGCTACAACGGGCGCGACGTTGTCATTTACGCCGTTGACGGTGATTGTCAGGTCGGTAGCCGACTGATCGCCGTCACCGTCCTGGATCGTATAAGTGAACTTATCCTGGAGGGTTTGCCCCATATTGAGGTTCTGGACCGCGGCAAGACCGTTATTCAATGTGTAGGTATAAGTGCCGTTCGCGTTGATAACCAAGGTGCCATATTGGCCCGCGAACGAGACCCCTATGGTCCCCGACGTCCCAAGATTGGCGCTGGTTACGGCGAATACCGATGCACCGTCGGCACCTTGCGTGTCCGCAACACCGTCCGTCGTGTTGGCGTCGAGCAGGTCCGCACCGCCCGTCAGCACGTTGCCCGTCGCAACAAGAGGGCCATCCTCGGTTACACTGTCGGTGTCG
>NZ_LBIX01000008.1:30055-30726 GCF_028128655.1 Bradyrhizobium sp. CCBAU 45394
CGTCCTTGTCCGTCACCACGACCGCAAACGTGTCCGTCGTCGCGTCCCCGGACGTGTTGTCCGTCAGCGTGTAGCTGTAGCCGATCGACCCGGCCGCGACGCTCGTGATCGTCAACGTCCCGTTCGTGTGCACGAAGCTCTGGCCGACCGCCGCCACCGCAACGCCGTCGATCGTCACGGACGCAGGACCGTCCGCCGCCGTATAGGTGATCGAGCCCGTCGTCGTCTCGCTGTCCGACCCGGAGTTCGAGCCCGCAGGCTCGAGCCCGCGCGCCGGCAGCCCGGCCTCGAACACCTGGCCGCCCGCCGTCACGTTCGTCGTCACACCGCTGTCGCCGATGTGGATCGTCAGCGTCGTGTGCGACTGGTCCCCGTCGCCGTCCTTGATCGTGTAGGTGAACACGTCGTCCACCCCGCCCGCCGTCCCGGCGTCGCGCACATAGCTGTAGCTGCCGTCCGCGTTCACCGTCAGCTTGCCGTAGCTGCCCTGGATCGCAGAGCCAACCGTCAGAACGCTGTCGAGGTTCACATCCGTATTGGTCGCCGCAACGCCAACCACCGTCGCACCGTCGGCGCCCTGCGTGTCCGCAACACCGTCCGTCGTGTTGGCGTCGAACAGGTCCGTGCCGCCCGTCAGCACGTTGCCCGTCGCAGCTCCGTAGCTGCCCGCT
>NZ_LBIX01000008.1:30832-39125 GCF_028128655.1 Bradyrhizobium sp. CCBAU 45394
AACTGATCGCAGCGTCGCCATCGGTATCAGTCGCAGTGATGGCGAAACTCTCTATGAGGCTGTTCGCTCCCTGGCCCGGCAGATGGGCTTCGTTGGTAACTAGCGTGTAGCTGTAGCTGACATGTGTGCCGTCAAAGCCCGTAATCGAGAGCGTGTTTCCGAGCGACGTCACAAAGGTGCCGCCGGTGAATACCCCGCCGCTGATGACCGTGTGGCTGTCGATGACCAGGCTGTCCAAGCCGTCAGCCGCGTTGATCGTAAACGTTCCGGTCTGAGTGAGCGCCGGGGTGTTCGGCGACGATCCCCCAGGCAGATTGGCCTCATCCACCGTCTCGTCGCCCCCCTGGGCGCCAATGCCCGTGATGAGAACGCCGTTGTCGGTGACGTTGATGGTCAGCTTGGCGGTCGAGAAATCGCCGTCGCCGTCGGTCAGCGTATACGTGAATACGTCATTGCCGACCACAGGCGATCCGTTGAAGCGCGTGTAGGTGTAGTCGCCGTGCTCGTTGATGGTCAGTGTACCGAACTGGCCCGCAATCACGAAATCGTTTGCTCCGTTCGGAGTCGTCACAGTAGTGACGCCCGCCACCTCCGTGATCTTCGCACCGTCGGTGCCCGCGCTGTCAGCGACGCCGTCCGTGGCGTTGCTGTCGCCTCCCGGAATGTCGTGGCCGGTGATCACGTTGCCCGTGGCAACGAGATCGCCATGCGCGACGCTATCGAAGTCGTTGACCGCAAGCGGACCATCATCCTGGAACTGGATATTCAGGGCGACCGGCGAAACCACACTGGTCGTGTCGCCATCGAAGTCCGTCAGGGAGCCCTTGAGATGCAGGTCGGCCGTGACGGTCGCGATGTCGTCGTAGGCTGCCTGGCTCGATCCCGCGACGTCGTTGTGGATCGCCTGATACTGCGCGATCCACACATATCCCGTCGAGTCGGCGTAGACGCGGAACACCTCCGTCTGGCCGGCCATGCCGACCACGGCCCCGCTCTGCTCGGTGGTCAGCAGGATGTGCGTGCCGTCGAGCGTGGTCAGTCCGGAATCAACGCCAGTAAGTGCGTTGCCGTTCTTGTCGGTGACCGCAAACGAATAGGTACCGGGCTCGTCGGCGCCGACCTTGCCGGTGAACAGCGAGCCGAAATCGAGCACGCTGCTCGCGGACTTCGCATAGCCGATGGCGTTCGCCTCGAAGATCGCAGCGGGCGGCACGTCGGAAGTGTCATTGGCGGGGTTCGGATCGGGCAACGAGTTGACGCCCGCACTCTCGTCCTCGCTGACCTTGAAGGTCTCGGTGACGGTCGTGGTCGTGACGATGGTCGACTCGATGCCGTAGACCTTGAACGAATTGCCGTCGGTCAGCGTCTGGGGATCGCCGCTGGCGCTGCTGTTGAACTGGAAGTTGTCGTAGTTGCCGACATTCAACGTGTCGAACGCGGTCGATCCGATGACCTTGACCGTCGAGAGATCCGGCACGCCGTCCAGCACATATCCAATTTGCACGTGCGTGTTGCCGTCGAACACAGCGGTCGCGCCGACAGGCGACCCGTTGACCGTAAAGGTCAGGTCGACAAAATTGCCGCCCTCAGTCGCCGAGATGAAGACGACCGCTGTCTCGACGTTCTTCGCTTCCGCCACGTCGATCGAGAACGACGCTGTGTTGACGGAGTAGGCCGATCCATGGCTAACGGTCGGACTCTGCGGATTTCCGGTGATGGAGACGTTATCGAAGAACGCCATCGTCAGGATTTCAGGCCCGGACAGCGGTTGATTGTCGAAGCCGTCGATGATCTGGCCGTTTCCGACACCGATTTTGCTGCCGGTGGTATTGACCGAATCATCGTTCGCATTGAGGTCGATGCCGGTCAGCACGATGTCGTGATTATTCTGACCATCCATGGCGCGGATGTCGGTGTTGCCAGCCTGGAGCGTGTAGGTGAAGGTTTCGGTTGTCGTGACCTCCGTCTCGGTCGGCGGCCGCGCTGTGATGACCGGAATGTCGTCAAGCACGGTGACCGTGAAGGCACCACTCCCGAGCGGAATGCTGTCGCCGTCGCCATCCGTCGCGGTCACATAGGACGAGAGGTCGATGACCAGGGTGTTCTCGGTGTTGTCGCCGGGCGCCTCGTCCAGGGCGGGATGGTCAACCTGGTCGTGCAGCGCGAACGCATAGGAGCCGTCTGCACCGACCGTGAGCGTAAAGACCTCACGGTCACCGGCATCGAATCCCGACGCGCCCGTCTCGACATAGGCGTGCAGGCCGTTCG
This sequence comes from Bradyrhizobium sp. CCBAU 45394, assembly GCF_028128655.1. Taxonomy (NCBI): domain Bacteria; kingdom Pseudomonadati; phylum Pseudomonadota; class Alphaproteobacteria; order Hyphomicrobiales; family Nitrobacteraceae; genus Bradyrhizobium; species Bradyrhizobium sp. CCBAU 45394. The sequence goes on from NZ_LBIX01000008.1 coordinate 33,101, forward strand.
CGTCGGTCACGATGAGGATGTGACCGCCCTTCGACGTCAATCCGCTGTCCTGCGGACCATTCGGCATAGTCTTCAAGCCAAAACTGCCGAAGCCGTCGGCGCCGAAATCGACGAGGGCATCAAGCTGGCCGTAGGTTGCCGAGGTCGCAACTGCTGAGTTGGTGCCGGTCACCTCGCTCGGCGGCCCGATGAGGTCGGGATTGGAATCGGACAGGCCGGCGTGAAGGCCGTCCTCATCCACATTGGCGTTGATCGATGTTTCGGAGATCAGCGTCGGGCCGTCGTCGTTGAAGTGGATCTTGCTTGAAATATCCGCCGACGCGGACGCCGTGTCGCCATCGCCATCCTTGATCGTTACGACGGCCGAGATCGAACCCGCTGCGAGCGAAACCTGATCGTTCGGATTGGACGTACTAGAGTGATGCAGCGAGAGATATTCGACCACCGAGACCTTGCCGGAGACTGGATCGATCGCGACCGCAAAAGCGGTCATACCGCTCAGTTCGGGATGCACGTTATCCGTGCCCACCGTGCCGATCACCCGGCCGGCGCTGTCCAGCGACAACGAAATCGCCGTTCCGTCCGTCAACGTCACGCCGGAGTTTGAAGACTTCAGTTCGAGCGAATAGGTAATCGCCGCAGCCGGATCGGGTCCGTCGACGCCGAAGTACGGCAGGATCGACAACGCCGCTCCACTGCTTGTCGCATAGGCGAGCGGCGATCCGGGCTCATCCGGATCAACGCCGGGATTCTGCACGCCCGCAAAGATCTGCAGCGGGCCGGCAACGTCGCTCGCCTGGTTGCCCGGTGTCTCGTCCGCCGTCACCCCGAAATTGCGAGACAGCGTCGCCGCCACCAGCGGGCCGTCGTCTTCGAACTGGATACCACCGCCAATGTTGGCGGACGCCGAAGCGCGATCGCCGTCGCCGTCGGTGACCGTCACGGTCGCCTTGACCTGGCCGAGGGCGCCTGCCAGCGAGACCGCCTCATCGATATCGCCGCCGATATCAGCGCTGTTATGATGAAGCGAAACATACTGGACGACGGACACCTTGCCGTTCACCGGATCGATCGCAATCGCAAACGCGGCCGGATCGTTGGTGCTGGTCACGTCATTGCCGGGATCGCCCCCGTCGTAACGGCCGACGATCAGGCCGTTCTCGAGGAACAGGAAGATCTCCCTCCCTTCCGTCGTGGCGAGATTCGAATCGATCGGGCCGGTCGTGCTCTGACCCTGCGCGTCGGTCAGCGTCAGCGAGAAGAGCTGGGCGCCCGTCTTGGCCGCGCCGTCAGTGCCGAAGTTCACATTGTCGATGGTGAGCGCGGCGACGTTGCTCTGCGCGTACCCGATCGGAAGGCCGAAGAGAACCTGCGGGTCGTGTCCGGGATTGCTGACGCCGTTGAAGACCGGCGCGAACAGAATGTCATTGTCGTCGCCGAACGGCGGGCTCTGCAGCAGCAGGGTCTCGTCGTGAACGACGGCAAACCCTTTCGTCTCCGACGCCGCTACCGTCGGGCCATCGTCGTCGAACGCGATGAACGATCTCTCGTTACCAATCAAGGTGACCTGGACCGACGAGCTGGTCTGGTCGCCATCACCGTCCGTGGCGGTGGTCGTGAGCTCGAGGTTGAGCGTTCCGTTTCCGACCAGGTGCAGGATCGTCTGCTCGTCGAACTGCGACGGATTCTCGGAGCCACCGTGGTCGATCGGCAGGAACTGATCGACCGTGATCGTCGCCCCGGAGGGATCTGTGGCGTCGTCGAGGGTGATGCGGAAGGCAACGTATTCATGCTCGGCAGCGCCGTCACCGACGATCCGCCCTTCGAGCGTATTGTCGTCGACCTGAACCAGCACGATGGCGCGCTGCGCCGCGGTGAGGTTCTCAAGCGGCGTGCCGACCAGCGCGGTCGCAGTCAGGTTCGTGTCGACCGTGTCGCCGGAAAGCACCAGCTTGAGGACGTTGCTGATGCCGCCCTCGGCGCCAGGACCATCCGTTCCGAAGTCGACGACGGCTGTGTCAAACAGCTCCGCGAGTGCACCCGCGGTGGTCGACAGCTCGCCGATCGCCTGCCCCTGCGTCGGGTGGATCGCGACGGTAACGGTGGCGGCCTTATCGTCAGCGGTGCCGTTCGATGGCCCGAACCCTGATTCGGATTCGCCCACATTGTAGGTATCGGGCTGCGGGCTGTCACCGTGGGCAATGGTCTCGTCGAGGTTGAGCAGGCCGGGGCTGGTCGGATGTTCGCCCTCCTCCCGCGTGATCATCGGCCCGTCGTCGTCGAACGCGATGAACGAATTCTCGCTGCCGATCAGGTTGACCTGAACCGTCGAACTGGCCTGGTCACCATCGCCGTCGGTGACTGTCGTCGTGAGTTGCAGGCCGAGCGCATCGGTCCCGGCAAGGTGGAGGAAGATCTGCTCGTCAAACACCGACGGGTCTTCCGACCCGCCGTGATCGATCGCAAGGAACTGGTCGACCGTGATATGGGCGGTCGCAGGATCGCTGGCGTCCACCAGCGAGATGCGGAACGCGACGTATTCGTCGCCGTTGTTGGCAACGCCGTCCCCGACAATGCGGCCCTCGATCGTAGTGTCGTTGACCTGAACCAGCACGATCGATCGCGCGGCTGCGTCGAGCCCTGCGAGCGAGGTGCCGGCAAGCGCCGTCGCCGTCAGGTTCGTTCCGACCGTCTCACTCGAGAGCACCAGCTTGAGGACGTTGCTGACGCCACCGTCCGGGCCGGGACCATCGGTCCCGAAGTCGACGAGCGCCGCCGGGAAGAGATTGGCAAGTCCGCCTGCAGGCGTCGACAATTCGCCGATCGCCTGGCCCTGCGTCGGCGCGGTGGACACGGTGATGGTCGTCACTCCGGTGTCGTCCAGAGTGCCGTTCGGCGTGACGCCGTTCGATTCGGTCTCGCCGGTGTTGTAACGATCGGTCAGCGGGCTGTCTTCGTGACCAATGGTCTCGTCGAGATTCAGCAGGCCGATGGAAGGCTGTTCGCTGCCCTCGCCGCGCGTGACCGTCGGACCATCGTCGAGAAATGACACGCCGAGCGAGCCGGTCGACAGTGCAGTCGCCGTGTTGCCGGAGCCGTCGGTCACCGTCTGCTGCACGAAAACGACATCGCCGAGCTGCGCGCCTTCGCTCGTGTCGGGGGCGGACGCGGTGCCGTGCTTGATGGCTTCATACTGGGCCACGTCAAGCTTCAGGCTCGCAGGATCGAGGTAGAGCTGGAAGGCGACTGCACCGTTCGGATCGGCCACGCCGCCGGCGCCCTCACGTCCGACGACCAGATTGCCCTCGGTGAACAGAAAGATTTCATTGCCGGTGACCGTGGCCTGCAGACCGGAATCGACGCCGGCGAACGCCGCGCCGGTCGAGGTCGTCAGCGCATAGGCGATCGTTCCGGTCCCGCCGCTGCCGAAACCGACGCTCGACGACGCGATCTCCGAAACGGCGCTTTGGGCCCATCCGATCAGTCCGACGGCGGAGAAGACTGCGGGCAGACCAGCACTGGGCTGATCGTTCGCGCCGTTCAGAATCTGTACATTGACGGTTTCATCGTGGATGACGATCGTATCCGAGAGCGTAAAGCCTGCGCTCGGCGGAGTCGTTGCAGGCAGTCCGGCGAAAGTCTCGGGATTGAGGACGAAATTGCCGAGCTGTTCCTGCCCGAGCAGGTCCAACGGATTGCCGGCGTTTAGGGTATCGACCGCAGCATTGGAGAAGTTGGCGCCGCTTCCCTGGGCGTTGCCGTTGCCATCACCGGCTGCAGGCAGCACGGACTGGTCTGTGGTGATGGGGAAGAGGCTCGCGAATTCCTGCACGTTGACGTCGCGTCCGGGCGCCAGCTCGATGGACAGCAGGTGCTGATCGTCGTGTCGGGAATCGAAGACCGGATCGACCGTGATCGTCGATTTGTTGTCGAACAGAATGATCAGCTTCTCGCCGACATGGACGAGCGTGATCTTTTCGTTGGCTATCGCCGAGAAATCGAGCTTGACCTTCTGGTCATATCCGAGATGTACGACCACCGCCTGATCTGTTAGCGGCTTTGCCAGCGTGAAAGTTCGAACTGGAGTTGTGTTGGTAGGAATAGCCGTGCCGGTAGCCTGCGCTACCTGAAATTGTGCGTTCATTATCTGCCCCTGCCAAAACTCTATGCAGTTCAAATCAAGTCTTTAGAAAGCAATCCGAAAAATTTCGCTATTAAGCTATTGTTAACCGAGGCGGGGGTCAACGAAATCAACTAGTTAACGAGGGGTTTTTGGTGCGCCGTGGTAAATTGGCTAATCGGGACACCGGGCGCCGAAAAGGCATTTAGATTGAGCATCTTGCAGTGAACTGACCGGGAAAACTCGGTAAGCGGGAGAGCACCAATGAGGGTATTATTGTCCGCAGGCATCGCAATGTTGTCTGGGTTCGTCGCACCAGCCTTGGCCGAGGACGCATTGTCTCCCGTCGAGCGAACGGTCAAATCCGCCCCCAATAAGGACACGCGGGTCGGCGTCTTCATCAACGTACTACCCGATTGCACGTCAGGTCCCCTGCCGACGATCCGCCTGGTCAATGCGCCCGCATCCGGGAAGGTGACGGTCAAGTCGGCGAAGGTGAAAGCCACCAACTACAAGTCATGCCTCGCGCTGGAAGTGCCCGCCTATGTCGCGTTCTACAGGTCGCAGCCCGACTTCATCGGCGACGACGTTCTGACCATCGAGGTCAAATATGCCGGCGGTCGGACGGAAATTCAGAAGATCACGATCAACGTTGCCGGCCCCGGAGCGCAGCAGAAGATCTAGGCGCGCGACCTCTTCACGGGGGCCGATGGGAGCGTTCCTGGAGGAACGGCGCTGGGCCTGCCGCGAGGGGCAGGCCCAGCGCCGGACTACACCAAATGAAGGTCCGTGTTTGAAACGATCGGATTGCCGGTCAGCTGAGCGATGCTGATCAAGCCGCCGGCCGTATTGCCATTCGCATCATAATACAGGGTGCTGGTCGAGCTGTTGTACCAGAAGCCCGCCCCGCTTCCCGAGAACGTTCCTTCTGTGCCGCCGCTCAGGAAGTGCGAGGCGTCCAAGTTACCGGTATTACCCCCGCCGACCGCGAGGCCGTTGCCGAACGCGGCAGCGGCGAAGTCGATCGAGTCGGTCCCATGGGTGAAATCCGTAATCGTGTCGACGCCCTCGCTGACGGCGTTGAACAGGAAGTGATCGCTGCCCGCATTTCCGGTGAGGGTATCGGCCCCCGGGCCACCGGCAATGGTATCGTTTCCGGCTCCGCCGATGAGCTTGTCGACACCCGATCCCGCCGAGATGTTGTCATTGCCTGACAGCGCATCGATGTAGGATCGATCGTAGGTCATCGAGGACAAGTCGATCTGGTTGGCCCCGGTGTTGACGTTGTAGGCCGTCACGGTCGCGGTCGCGGTACTCTCGTTTCCGCTCGCGTCGTGCAAAGTGTAGGTGAAACTCGTGTCCGGCGCCACCTTGCCGTTGGCAGGGAAATTCGTGTCGATCGATATGAACACATGGTGTGTGGTCGAATTCTCAGTAACCGAGAATCCGCTGGCGAGCCCTGCCGTGTTGATTGTGCTGATATAGAAGTTCGTCCCCGCCGGCGTCACCGTATCATTCGCAAGCAGCATGTCGGTGATGTCGAGCGCGGTGACACCCTGAGAGATGATCAAATGGTCATTGCCTGATGTAACGCCGTTCGGCGGCGGAGCGATGGTCAGGTTGACCGACGCCGTGTTCGAGCCCAGCGAGCCGTCGCTGTCATGATAAGTGAAACTGTCGGTGCCGCTGTAGCCCGCATCCGCGGTGTAGGTGAACGAGCCGTCCGAGTTTAATACCAGCGTGCCATGAGCCGGCCCCGCATTCAGGATCGCCGTCAGGCTCGCGTGCGCGGTATCGACGTCCAAGTCATTGGCCAATACGCCGTTCGCGGCGTTGATGACCAGCGGGGTGCCGGATGTCAGGTTGTAGCTGTCGTTTACTGCCGCGGGCGCATCGTTGACCGGG
>NZ_LBIX01000008.1:39628-339082 GCF_028128655.1 Bradyrhizobium sp. CCBAU 45394
CGGGCGTATAGGTCCAGGTGCCGTTGCCGTTGTTGACCAGGCTGCCGCTGCCGCCGCTGATCTGCAGGTCGCTGGCCGTGAGCTGATCGCCCTCGATATCCGAGGCGTTGACCAGCAGCATCGCCTGGGTGATCAGGTGGGTACCGCTGTCCTCCGCGATTGCCGCCAGCGTCACCGCACCAGTCGTGGGCCCATGGTTGCCGGTTACGCCGTTGAAATCACCCAGTTGCGCATCGTCGATCTGGATCTTGATGTCGGCTTTTCCGTCACCGTTGATATCGGCATACAGGAAATGCGTGTTGCCGTTACTGTCTGCCTTGTCGGTCCAGACACTGTGCGCGAGAGCGGAATTGGTCACACCCGACTGTGCATCACTCTGAACCGCCCCTCGCCAGACCAGATGATCCGGGCCCGCCCCAGTCAGCTGCGTCGTTCCCGCCGCTCCCACCTGGGTGTCCTCGAGCACCGTGAAATCGATCTTGTCCTTGCCGTGCTCGAAGTTCTGAACGATGTCCCAACCGTTCGGCGAACTTACCGGAGCAGCTCCACCAACCGTGTAGGGAGAATCGGCCGCAGCCCGGTAAAGGAAGGTGTCAACGCCGACGAGCTTGTTGCCGTCGATCCCACCGTAGAGGACATCGCCTCCGTTGCCGCCGACGAGCGTTGTCGTGCCTTTGCCGCCGTGCAGAATGTCGGAGCCGTTATTTCCATCCAGATAGACGTTTCCGCTACCGGCCCACAGAACATCCTTGCCGTTGCCGCCGAAGTAGGCGTCGTTGCCCGAACCCTTGCTGCCGTCGATCGTATCGCCGGCATTGTTTGCGTAAATGATCGTAGCCTTGTCGTCGTTGTCAGCGATGGTCTGGCTTTGATTGCCGGTTATGGTCTTGGTGGTGCCGGAATCGTAGTTCGATACGGTTTCGGTGCCATCGTTGTAGACGGTGATGACGACGTTGCCGACGTTGTAGGAATAAAGTACGGCCTTGTTGCTCGGGTTATTGCTGGGCATATCAAAAAAACTCCGCCAAAATAAGGTCGCGTCGGACGCAACAGCGACGTTCCAAAGTCATTCCAATTGCAAAGAAGGCAGCTCGGTGATCGACCCGCGGGCGCGCCATTGCGCCAGCGGCTTTTCACGCCGTTGGGACTACGTGATGGATAGACGCAAGTGACGCCCGGAAGCGGGTGGCCTGCAAATCAGGCCTCCGGGACGACTCGATTCAAAAAACACTCAGCCCCTCAACAAAGCGCTTTAACCAATTATTAGGCAAAGGCTATCGTGCACGTTCGCGTTGAGGCAATAGTTTGAAAGTCGGACGTCTCGATTTTGTTCGCTCAAAAAGACACGCCTCGCTCAACGCGGAGCGGCTCATTGCAGCATCCCGATACCAGTTTCTATTAAACCGCATTATGGTACCGCCGTGGTTTTGGCTCGAAAAAACAGCACTTGTCCCCTCGTCCGCATCGCGATTCGCGCAGAGCGTGCGCCAGGCAGGCGTGCAAACAGAAGCAGCGCGCGGACATGAGCAAGCCGGAGAATCTCGACGGAATGCCAAGATTGTTGCTGGATGGGATTTCGATCGGCGCCCTGCTGTTCGACCCTCATTCAGGCCGCATCGCATGTGCAAACGACGCAGTGCAAAAGACGCTGAACTATGATGCGGACGAACTGCCTCAGCTTTCGCTGCACAATCTCGTGCATCCCGAACACCGCGACGTGTGGTTCGCGAACCTGAGAAGCCTGTTGAACAGGATGACCGATCAATGCCGCTTCGATGCCACGTACCTGGCGAAGGACGGTCGGTACGTGCGCATGAGGACTGTGCAGTCCGGCATCAGGGCTGAATGCGGTGCAGTCGAGTGGATCAGTTGTCTGCTTGAGGAAGCCCCTGCGAAGTCGGACGAAGCCGCCTTCACTCCGGCGGGCGTCACGATCTGGCATTGGAGCGTTCCCAGGCAGCCCGATGGAGCGGGTGCATATCGCGTTCTGACTGGATCGGCACCGGCCTCCCCGGAGGCCACGATCGAAACGCTGACCAAGGCGATCCATCCCGAGGATCTCAATCAGGCGCGGGGCCTGCTGCGGCGCGGGCTCGGTGGGGCGGCTGGCATGCTCACATGCCGACAACTCGACGGCGACGGCCATGTGCGCTGGACCCAGCAGGCGGTGAACCCGGTGAGCGAAAGCCACGGACAGGTGACGCACTTGATCGGAATAAGCGTCGACATCACCGAAAGACGAGGACGCAACGAGACGTCCGAGAACATGCTTCGCTTCATCCAGCACCTGCAAACCCAGTGGAACAAGCCGCTCGTCATTGCCGACGTCGCCCGCCAGCACGGCGTCAGCCTGCGCACCGTTCAGAAGCATTTTGCCTTGCGGGGGATTACGGCTGCTGATTTTCTGAAGCGGATCCGCCTCGTTCACGCCTACGACATGCTGGCAGCGGCCGGTTCGCGGACGACCGTCACCAAGGTCTGCGCGAAATGCGGCTTCGGCAATCTCGGTCATTTTGCGCGCGACTATCGCAGCGAGTTCGGCGAATTGCCCTCGGATACGCTGTTGCGGGCCAAGATGCACCACCGCGCCCTGTCACGGGAAAGCAACAGATGAGCGCCAAGCTCGCCCCGACGGCAGCATCGAAGACGTCGCGGTTTGACGCTGTTAGGGATTTTTGCTCTGTTAGCCGGTGATTTTAAGAATCCATTGGGGGCAACGATGCGCAATTTGATGGCCAAGAGTCTCACTGCAGCCATTCTCATCGGAGGCGGCTTGGCCGCCAATCCCGGCGCAGCCACCGCCGCCGACATGGCCCTGCGGGCTTCACCGAGCGCGATCGGCAGCTGCTCGGAACTCGTCTTCACCTGCGAGAACGGCAGGCAATACCCCCTGTGCCCGATCGCGGTGTCCATTGCCGGTGAGGTTGTGACCGCATCGCTGCATACGAGCCACTCCGGCGGCGTGCATGTGCGCCTGGTCCCGATGGGAGTCGGATACCGCTATGCCGGTCCCGGCGTCTGGGTCGACGGCTTCCGCGGCAATGCCTTGCTCAATTTCGGCAAGCACAGCCAGATCGCCTGCACGATCGAGAACTACTGATCGATAGGACCGAGCGGCGCCTCCGCAAGGCGCCGTGCATCGGCCTCGCCCGTTAGCCCTTCGCGCGAACGGCCACTGCCCGCGCTCGCGGGTACATGTAAGCCTTGGGACGGACGTAGACCGGACAATAGTTGTCCCACTGGTATTGCTGCCAATTCCATTTCCAGCAGCCAGCCGCGATCTCGGGATCGGGATACCAGTTCAGCCGATACGGTTCATCACCGAAGGGGTACGGCCCCTGGGCGCTGACGGGCGATGCGTACAAGCAGACGGTGGTTGCGATCGCAACAAAACATGACTTGTACATGACTTTCTCCGAATATGTCGGCATAGTGTCAAACTGACAGGTCGGGATCAAGCTCGGAAACTTCGGTCGTCCCGGCATTCCCCTCCTCGGCAAGCGGCCAGACACGATATCACGAGGCCATTCGCCTGGTGCGTGGGCCTCTCTTGGAAGTTGTTGACCGGACGCGTCGATCGCGAGCGCGTTCAGAGCATTGCATTCGAAGTGATTTGCCCACTCGCCTTACACACAAGCATTGTTCATGAAACAATCTATTTCCCTCAATGCCAAGCTTCGGTGGCCGGACGTCAAGGACCACTACGTCGTCATCTATGAGGGGCATGTGATCGGCAACGTACATCGGTCCGGAGACAGCTGGTCCTGGTCGATAAGCGTTCCCATGGGCTTGCCTGATTGGTCGGTCGGAAACGCTGCCAGTCTGCACGACGGCATCAAGGCACTCGGCAACGCTTGGGCCGGCATATTGAAGTCGACAAGCGCCGAGCGCCTGCAGCGGGCCTGGGATCTCGAACGAGCTGCGGAGACACGAAACACCGGTTTCGAATCCAACATCTAGTATCAAGACGCCGCGAGCGTTTTGGGTTCTACAGGTGAACAAGGCGAACCTGCCCAACCACAGCGTTTATTCGCGGCCAGACGTCCTGTATAATACTCGCGAGGAGGGATCGCGATGAAGGCTTTCATCCTTGCCTGTGTTGCGACGATCGTAATCGCGGCGGCTGGAGTTGCCGTTCTCGACAGCATACAGCAACCCGTCGCAGAGGCCTTTGCGACGACAGGCGTGCGTCTCTAAGCAATGCTCCGTCAGCTCTATTCGGCTGCCGACGCAGCATGGCGAGGCCGCGGCTGAGAATCGTTCGGTCCGCTCCGTGCCAACTCCTGGTCGAGCCACAGGCTATGATGCTCGCGCGCCCAGTTGACATCCACCTCACCTGATCCCATCGCCTCGAAAGCCCCCTCCATCCCGATTGTGCCGATGTAGATGTGAGCGAGCATCGCGGCGATAAACAGCACGGCCACGACGGAGTGAACGATCTGGGCAATCTGCATGCCCTCGATTCCCGTCACGTAGAAGGGGAACATGAGCTGATACCCGGTCGCGGCGACGAGACCACCGCCGATCACAACAATCCAGTAGATCCCCTTTTGTCCCGCGTTGAAGCGGCGAGCCGGCGGATGATCGTGACCGATCAGGCCGCCGCCGCGCTTGATCCACTCCAGATCCACCTTGTTGGGGATATTGCCGCCGATCCACATCAGAAAGATCAGCACGACGCCAATCGTGAAGGGAAAGCTCAAGTAGTTGTGCGCGAATTTCGCCCATTGCGACCAATCGGAGAAGGCGTCAAATCCGATCAGCGGAAGCAGCAGCGGCCGCCCGAACGTGATGTTCAGCCCCGAGATCGCCAGGATAACGAAGCAGGTCGCGGTCATCCAATGCACGAAGCGCTCAAAAGTGTTGAACCGTACGATGGTGCGGCCGGATCGTCCGCTTTCGAGGCGGATCATGCCGCGTGTCAAATAGAAGATCACCAGCACCGCCAGCATGCCGAGCACAGCAACGCCGCCGATCCACCGCAGCACAACGTTGCGGAATTCACGCCACTCGCGGCCAGCAGGTTGTATCAGCACGCTGGAGCGCTGGTCGGGGATGCTGACGCGTCCCTGGATCCGATCCATCTCCTGGAGCAACTGGCGCTCATTGACCGAGCTCGCCGTCGGATTGATCTGCTGGGCCAGCGACGGTGCCGGAGCTGCCATGATCAACAGAAGCAACGCCCACGCGCCGATGGTTGGTCGAATGAACCTTGCAAATGAGGACATGGACTTCTCCTCGGCATCTGTGCCGCGTCGCCCGCGGCCTGCTTCAGGACTCGATCGTCTCGCGATAGGCGGTCTTCCAGCCCCACGCTCCTGAGCCGTAGCCGCGCTTCAGCACGCGCTCCTTATAGATCTGGGCGATGATCTCGCCGTCGCCGGCGAGCAGCGACTTGGTCGAGCACATCTCGGCACACAGCGGCAGCTTGCCCTCGGCCAGGCGGTTCGCACCGTATTTCTCGTATTCCTCCTTGCTGCCATCGGCCTCGGGTCCGCCGGCGCAATAGGTACATTTGTCCATTTTTCCGCGCGAGCCGAAATTGCCGACCTTCGGATATTGCGGCGCGCCAAACGGACAGGCGTAGAAGCAGTAGCCGCAGCCGATGCAGAGATCCTTGGAGTGCAGGACCACGCCATCGGCGGTGGTATAGAAACAGTTCACCGGGCACACTGCCGCGCACGGCGCATCCGTGCAGTGCATGCAAGCCATCGAGACCGATCGTTCGCCCGGCTTGCCATCGGCGATGGTGACGACCCTGCGGCGGTTGATGCCCCAGGGGACCTCATGCTCGTTCTTGCAGGCCGTGACGCAGGCGTTGCACTCGATGCAACGGTCGGCGTCGCAGAGAAACTTCATACGTGCCATCGTCGTTGCTCCTTATGCCGCCGCGATCTGGCAGAGAGTGACCTTGGTTTCCTGCATGTTCGTCGCGGGATCGTATCCGTAGGTGGTGATCGTGTTGGCGCTTTCGCCGAGCACGATCGGGTCGGTGCCCTTCGGGTAGTTGCCGCGGAGATCCTTGCCGGCAAGCCAGCCACCGAAGTGGAAGGGCATCCAGGCAACGCCCTTGCCGACGCGCTCCGTGACGAGCGCCTTCATCCTCGCCCGGGAATTGTTCTCGGCACCCGTGACCCAGACCCAGCCGCCGTCCTTGACGCCGCGCTCGGCGGCGTCGGCAGGATTGATCTCGATGAACATGTCCTGCTGCAATTCGGCGAGCCACGGGTTGGTCCGGGTCTCCTCGCCGCCGCCCTCATATTCGACCAGGCGGCCAGACGACAGGATGAGCGGGAATTGTTTTGCAATTCCCTTCTCCACCGCAGCCTTCTGCACGGAGAAGCCGATATTGGGCATCCGGAACTGCTTGGCGTCGGGCAGCGTCGGGTATTTGGCGACGAGATCGACGCGCGGCGTGTAGATCGGCTCGCGGTGAACCGGGATGGGATCGGGCAAGCCGAAGGCATTCATGCGCGCCTTGCCGTTGCCATAGGGAACGCAGCCATGCGCCAGCGCGACGCGCTGGATGCCGCCCGACAGGTCGAGCGACCACGACACCGCGTCCGGAGTGGCGGGGTTGACCTTGTTGATCACGGCCATTTCCGCTTCGGTGAGCTCGGTGTCCCAGCCGAGCTTCTTCAGGCTCGCGAGCGTGAATTCCGGATAGCCGTCCTGGATGCCCGACCCCAGCGAGTACGAGCCGTCCGCGAGCAGGCTCACCTTACGCGTCGTGCCGTCCGGCAGCTTCTCCTCGCGCTCGATGCCGAACCGCGGCCGGAACGTGCCGCCGCCATCCATCACGTGCAGATTGGTATTGTAGAGCAGCGGCGTTCCGGGATGCTTGACCTCCGGTGATCCCCAGCATGGCCAGGGCAGGCCGTAGTAGTCGCCGCCGACCTCGGGATCGTCCTTCGGCGCCCGCATCGTCAGCATGTCGAACTTCGCCTGGTTCTTCATGTGCGCCTTGAGGCGCTCGGGCGATTGCCCGCAATAGCCGGTCGACCAGCTGCCGCGGTTCATCTCGCGAAGTACATCCTCTGCTTCAGGAAGATTGTTCTCGACCTTGATTTTCTTGAACATCTGATCCGCGAAGCCGAACTTCTTGGCCAGCAGGTAGATGATTTCGAGATCATCCTTCGACTCGAACACCGGCTTCACAATCTGCTCGCCCCATTGCAGGGAGCGGTTGGAGGCGACGCGAGAGCCCTTGCACTCAAATTGGGTGGCGACCGGGAGAATGTAGACACCATCCTTGCGTCCCGCCTCGACTGCGAGCGAGGCCCAGGTCGTCGGATGCGGATCGGCGATGACGAGCAGCTCCAGCGCCTTCAGGCCATTGAGGGATTCAGGGATACGGGTGATGCTGTTGGAGGCGTGTCCCTGCACGAACACCGCCTTCACATTGTCCTTCTGCGCGACCTGATCCTTCGGCAGCGTCACCGCCTCGAACCAGCGGGTCAGCGGGATGCCGGGGGTTTCCATGATCTGCTTGGAATCGAACCGCGACTTCAGGAAGTCGTAGTCGACCTCCCAAACCCGCGACCAGTGCTTCCAGGCGCCCTCGGCGAGGCCGTAGTAGAACGGCAGCGTGACGATATCGAGCCCGACGTCGGTCGCGCCCTGCACGTTGTCGTGGCCACGGAAAATGTTGGCTCCCATGCCCGCGCCGCCGACATTGCCGGTCATCAGCAGCAGGATGCAACTGGCACGCACGTTGGCGGTGCCGACGGTCTTCTGGGTCTGGCCCATGGCCCAGATCAGCGTGGCCGGCTTTTCGGTGGCAAACATCTTGGCGACGCGCTTGAGCTGCTCCCCGGGAATGCCGGTGACGCGCTCAACTTCTTCCGGATTCCACTTTTCCACCTCCTTGCGGAGATCGTCGAACCCGTAGACTCGCTGCCGGATGAACTCCTTGTCCTCCCAGCCGTTCTGGAGGATGTGCCACATCATGCCGTAAAGCACGGGGATGTCGGTGCCCGGCCGCATCCGCACATATTCCGTCGCGTGCGCGGCGGTGCGCGTCAGGCGCGGGTCGATGACGACGAAGTTGGCCTTTTGCAGTTCCTTGCCCTCGAGCAGGTGCTGCAGCGAGACCGGATGCGCCTCTGCCGGATTGCCGCCCAGGACGACCTGCGTCTTCGCATTGCGGATATCATTGAAGCTGTTGGTCATCGCGCCGTAGCCCCAGGTGTTGGCGACGCCGGTGACGGTGGTCGAATGGCAGATGCGGGCCTGGTGATCGGTATTGTTGGTTCCCCAGAATGCGCCAAGCTTGCGGAACAGGTAGGCGCCTTCATTGGTCATCTTGGCCGAGCCAAGCCAATAGACGGAATCGGGGCCTGACTTCTCACGTACGGTTTGAAGCTTGTCGCCGATCTCGTTGATTGCAGTATCCCAGGACACGCGGGTCCACTGCCCTCCGACGAGCTTCATCGGATAGCGCAACCGTCGCTCGCTGTGCACGAGCTCGCGCACGGATGCGCCCTTGGCACAATGCGAGCCGCGATTGATCGGAGAATCCCAACTCGGTTCCTGGCCGATCCATACCCCGTTCAGCACCTCGGCAGTCACCGTGCACCCAACCGAGCAATGCGTGCAGACGCTCTTGCGGACGCTCGCACCCGCGGTGAGCGGACCGGCCATCGCCGCCTCCGCCTTGCGCACGCCGCCGACCGGCAGCGTGCCGAGTACGGCGAGCGCGCCACCGGCGAGACCGGATTTGCGCAAGAAGCTGCGGCGGTCGAGACCGCCGGCCTGCCCTGCAAGGGACTCGGCAACGGAGCCATGGCGCAGGGAACGCTGGTTTGCTCGCTTGATCAGCACGGTCAACCTCCCTTGGCCGGATAACGATTGACGCGATAGAAGGCCTTGACGTGATCAGTTTCCTTGTAGCGCGCCTTGCGCTTCTCATCGTTGGTTTCGCTATCAGCCTGCGCGGACCCGACCAGCGGTGTCGCGAGCGTCGCGCCGGCGCCCAACGTGCCGGCGCCGACCTTGCGCAGGAAATCGCGACGCCCGACTGTGGCTTTCCTGTCTTCACTCATCGCATCTCTCCTGGACCCGCCGGTGCAGGTCAGTTGGCGAACGTGAATGCCTCCGCCTCGATCTCGATAAAGGCGCGACCGAGCGCGCCGACCGCACGATAGAAGACGGCGCTCTCCGCGCCCTCGATGTCGGCGAACAGCCGCCCTATCCAGGGCTCGACGTGTTTGACAAAGAATGCGCGCTGCGCCTCGAACGACGTAGGGAAGCGGCCTCCCGCGAAACCTGCCATGATCTCGCACAGGATGGCGGCGTGATCTTCCGGCTCCGAATTATTCGCGGCGCGCTCGATCCCGGACGCGGCGAGATCGGCGCGCAGGCGCGACAGCGGCCGTTCGTTGAGGAATCCGGTCAGATAGTAGGAGGCATAGGGCAAGAGCTCGCCGCGGCCGAGACCGACGAACAGATCGAAATATTCGCGTTCGACCTGGGTTGCGACTGCATTGGCGGCGGCCGCGGCCAGCCCAGCATGCGCGCGCCCGAGTGGCGTCGCATCACCGGTCAATGCGGCCAGTTGATCGAGCAGCCTTCTTGACGGTGCTGCGGACAAGAGCGTCGCGAGCAGCAGATATTCCTGCGCACGCGCCGCATCGACGGGTTCAATCAGCTCATTGGACACAAACGGCTCGCCGTACAGATCAGGCCGCAAGTCTTTGCGCGATACGCCGGTCGCCGCTTCGACCGCAATCACCCGTTGCGCGGGCACCTGGTTCCAGTTCGAAACGGAGGGTTGGCTAATGCCGATTTTGCGCGCAAGCCCAGCAACGCCGCCGGCGGCGTCAATGGCTCGCTCAAGGCCATCATCACGCACGTGGACCTCCCATCCAAGTCCCGGGTGCTGATTTTGCTTTTGCTACAAAGCGCTAGACGAAGCGTAATCCCGGCCCAGCGGAGGGTCAATCGCATCACATAGTCTGAGGCTATGGCCTTTCGTCGGGGAGCCCTAGCGGGGCAGCGCGCCGCCATGCGGGCGACGGGGAAGCGACAGGTGTTCGCTTGCAGTGCTTTCAGGGACCGTTAGCTGCGCTGCAGCAGGAACAGGTGCGGGCTTGGTGGGCGCAGCTTCTTCGGCGACGACCTCGACATTCGATCTCTCGGCCTGGCGCAATTCCCGCGAAGAATCCGTGACTTCAACCGGAGTCTCGGACAGCGTCTCGGCCGACTTGCTGAGGCCGCCGACGATTCTGTCCACGAACGCGGCCAGTTCTGCTTCCGAACAATCCAGCGGACCAAAGCCCGGCATCGCGGTCGGATCGTTGAAGTCCCACGCGCTTTCGGCAAGCCCCACGAAGTCGCGAATGGCGGGATCAGCGCTCCAGGCGCGACGAAGCGCCGCACGCGTCAGCTCCTGCGGAATCCCTTTGCGCAAGAACGCCTTGATGTCGGTCGCCGACGTAATCAAGTCGATCGAAGGCAGGCTCGAGGGGTCGAACTCCGCTTCGTCATCCTTCGCGGCGGGCGGCAGTGCCGACTGCATGTCGTCGCGCTTTGCCGGATCCGATTGCGTCGGGTTCGCCTTTGCGTGCTGCTTGCGACGGGACCAGCGCGTCAGGAACCTATCCTCACTCATTCGTGTCCGCCTTCATGCTGCCGGCGCGCCAGCGCCTCCGGATCGGCCTGCCGCCGCTTCCGTTTGAAGAACTCCCGTTCGACGTGGTGCTCGGCAACGAAGCTTTCAATCTGCTCACGCAGCACGTCCGGCATGGGAACGGCCTCGACCAGATTCGCAGCGGCCCCGGTGAACGCCTCGCCTTCCGCAGGATCGGCGGTGGCGGCAGCCACCGAATAGGGCCAGGTGCCTTCCGCAGGCGACAACACTGTCCAGATGCTCGGACGACCCGAAGCAAGATTGTCGCGATAGCGCGCCGTCTCGGAACTGTAGAGATCGACCATAGTGCTGCCGGCATAGAACAGCGTCGTCCCACCGCCCTCGTCACGGAGCACCGTCCAGGACTTTATGTCCGGCTCGTCCGGCAGCACGGCGACGGCGCGCCAGACAAAGTCGGTCCACGGCGAGTCCGCCTTGTGCCGCCCGACCACGATACCGACGGGGATGCGCACAAGCGGCAGCGCAGCCGGGCTCATGTTACCCTCTCCAGGTGCTTGATCGGCAGCCCCGTCAGCAAATTCTGCGGTTTCATCCGGAGCTTCTGATCGGAGTTCATCGACAGGATGAGATAGACGGGCTCTCCCTGCATCTCGTCTGCGACCGCACTCGCATCTGCAAACGTCAGGCGGAACAATGAAAGCACGCGGCCGGCGCTGCGGTCGTCGAGTTGCTCGCCATGCCAGAGGCGGTTGCCGAGCCTGGTCGCATCGGCGTCGAGCCCGACATACCAGGTGAGCCGCGCATCACGCAGTTCGCGCAGCGGCTCAATGCCGACGTCGATCCCGAGCAGATGGGAGATCCAGCGCGCCATCGCCTGCGCCAGCGCCCTCGGCCCGCGCCCGCCCGCGGTGAGATCGAAAGCCATGTCGAAATGGTCGCTTCGGTGCCAATAGTCGTCGGCGTTATCCTCGTTCAAGACGTCCAGCTCGGCATCGGTCACGGCCCCGAGCATCGACATCAGCGAGAGCACCGGGGTCGGGCTCTGCCCACCGACGACCTCCTCATCGCCGAGCAGCAAGGCCCGTTCATGCGGCAGGATGCGCTGTGGGCGGAAGAACAGCTCGGCGGCGCGCAGCACGAACGGGTCATCGCAGCCATCCAGCGCATTGCGCAGGATGACATGCACGAGTTGATTGACGAACAGCGGCGGCAATCCGTTTCCCCCCGACCGGACGGTCGCAAGATAGGCGGCCTCCAGGGTCGGATGCCGCACCAGGAGATCGCGAACGGCAAGCACGAACTGCCAGTTCTCCCGGGCATCCGCATCGACAATCGCTGCGATCTCGTCCGCACTGACCGCCCGGCGGGGAGCGGCCAGCAGCTCGCGGTGCAGCCGCCGCTCGACCGGGCATGCTTCGTCCGGCGGAATCAGCTCGGGCCGGACGAAATAGACCTTCAGGAACTCGTCGGTGACGCAAAGCCCGCCGCCCACCTCGCGATCGAGCAGATGGTGGCCGCATGCGATCCAGAAATCATTCATCGATGCTGCGGCTCCTGGCTCATATCGGCAAGCCTGACATTGCTGTCGGGTTCGACATCATCCTCGGCTTCCATGAACGAGAACGCCTTGCCGTGCCCCTGCCCTTGCCGCAGCTGCAGCCTGCGGAACGACTCGCGGACTTCGCCGTCGCTCACCGAGCGGTGGACGGCAATGAGCGAACTGATCGGATGCGTGCAGAGCGACCGCACGAAGGCGACCTCCTCTTCGGCGGCCGTCCGCGCGGTTGCCGGATCCGGCGCGCCGAAACGATCGATGAGTTGTCCGGCGAGGAGCTCGATCAGCGCCCGGCAATCGCTCTCCGTTGCCGGGACGATCTGCACCAGCGTCGACCAGCCCCAGGATTGCACCCCGAGGAAGCCGCTGCGGAACGCCGCGCGCGCCTTGCCGCTCAACGTCGCCGGATCCTGATCGCAGAAGCGGAACGCGCCGGAGACGGCCCATTCGCCGGGCTCTGCCGCCGCGTCGAACACGAAGGTGTCGGAGGGATCGAGCGCGATGGCGCGCAGCAGTTTCACAGTCACGTCCTTGGCCCTCCGAGCTTCGAATCGAGCCAGGATGGCCTGGCGAGCGCCTTGACGAGCTCGCTCCGCTCAACCTTGCCGGTACCGACCTGGCGCGTGAGGAGATCGCCGTTCTCGTCGATGCTGAGGACGGTTCGCCGCTCACGGGGAACCCGGCTGAGATAATCGCGTGCGACGCTGTCAAAGCCATCGACCTGCCAACGATCGATCGCCCGCATCAGGTGCCGGGCAAAACTCTCGGTCACCTGCACGGCGCCCGCTTCGCCGAACCCCTCCTCATCCAGCGCGGACGCGAGCGGATGAACGCCGGGCCCCTGATCGGCCATTGCGACCGTCCGGATCATGGCGCCGAACACCAGCCAGGCGGGCGGCTCATTCTCGCGCGCGGACGATGGCCACCCCATCCGCCCCCCGCCGACCAGCCCGCCGTCGATCTCGACGGAGCCGGGCCAGCCGATCGCAACCGTCTTGTTGGGCGGGGCATAGGCGCGAAGAGCGTCGGTGAGCGCGACCATGCCGGCGTAGAAGGCGCGCCGCGCGGTGCTCAAGAGTTCGCCTGGCTCGAGCACCACGGCGAATTCGGCGAGATCGAACCGCCCGACGCACACCAGCGTGCCGGCGCCGCACTTGGGTGCAATGCCGCAAGCGTGGGCAAAGGCGTCTCCGCTCTCCCGCAGCCGGACGAGCGTGAAGGGCGGCGGCAGCTGGATCGGTTCTACCAGGGAAACGTGGTTGATCGGGGTCGACCGCAAGGCCGTCCTCCACTTTCCTTTTCTTCCCAATAGTGAAAATCTATACGAGGTGCAGGAACGGCGCGAGTCCGTAAGTCGGCGCCGCACTGACGGAGGGATTCACCTGGAGCAGCCAGCGAAGACCGTCCTGATCTGCTCGTGTGAAGACACGATGCGCCTCGACACGGCTGCGATCCGGCGAGGATGCCCCAACTGCGAGATCAGAAGCTTTCGCCATCTCTGCGGCACGGAGCTCGATCATTTCCGCAACGCGGCAAAGGCCGATGGCCCGCTGACGGTGGCCTGCACGCAGCAGGCTGCGCAATTCACCCATGAGATCGGCGAACGCCCTGGCGGGATCACCTTCGTCAATATCCGCGAGACGGCGGGCTGGTCGCGCGACGGTGCGAATGCGGGCGCGAAGATGGCGGCGCTGCTTGCGGCAGCCGCAATTCCCGCACCGGACTTTCCGCTGGTCACATTGTCGAGTGACGGCATCATCCTGATCTATGGCCGCGACGAGGCCGCGATCGAAGCCGGGCGGCTGCTCGCAGACCATCTCGACGTCACGGTCATGCTCATGCAGCCGGCAGACGTTACGCCGCCTGCCGCGGCAGTGTTTCCGATCGTAAAAGGCAAGATCCGCAACGCGCGGGGACATTTTGGCGCATTCGAGCTCACGATCGACGACTACGCGCAACCGCGCCCCTCTTCGCGCGACCGCTTCGTGTTCGAGGCCCCGCGCAACGGGGCGACCTCGCGCTGCGATCTGGTGCTCGACCTCTCCGGCGAGCCACCGCTGTTTCCGGCGCACGACCTGCGGGACGGCTATCTCCGCGCCGATCCGAGAGATCCGGCGGCGGTGCTGCGCGCTGTGCTGGCCGCCCGCGACCTCGTCGGCAGTTTCGACAAGCCGAGATATGTCGACTTCACGCCCAGCCTCTGCGCGCATTCGCGCTCGAAGCTGACCGGATGCCATCGCTGCCTTGACCTATGCCCGACCGGCGCGATTACGCCGGACGGCGACCATGTCGCTGTCAACGCAGACGTCTGCGCAGGTTGTGGGCAATGCGCGGCCGCCTGCCCCACAGGCGCTGCATCCTACGCGCTGCCGCCGGCCGACACCCAGTTGCAGATGCTTCGTGCCATGTTGCTCGCCTATCGCGAAGCCGGCGGCACGCATCCGGTGCTGCTGCTGCATGACGGCGCGCACGGCACGCCGCTGATCGATGCGCTCGCCCGTCATGGCGACGGATTGCCAGCCAACGTGCTGCCCCTCGCCGTCAACGAGTTGACGCAGGTCGGCCTGGAGGCCGTTATCGGCGCATTCGCGTATGGCGCGGAGGCCGTGCGGTTTCTCCTGCGCGCCAAGCCGCGACACGGCGTGACCGGATTGCTGCAGACGATCGTCATGGCCGAGACCATTCTCGCCGGGCTCGGATTTGAGGGCCGCCGCGTGACCGCGATCGAAACCGACGATCCCGACACTCTGGCTGACCAACTGACGGGGATTGGTCCCCTCGCCGGCCTCGAGAATCCTGCGACTTTCCGGACGGTCGGCAAGCGCGGCGACCTGCTTCGCTTTGGCCTGAGTGAATTGCATCGCCTCGCGCCCACGCCGGTCGACGTGATCGCCTTGCCCGAGGGCGCACCGATCGGTGCGATCACCGTTGACACCGGCGGTTGCACGCTATGCTTGTCCTGTGTTTCGGCCTGCCCGACCGGCGCGCTTCGTGCCGATCCCGAGCGTCCCGTCCTCAAATTCGTGGAGGACGCCTGCGTGCAGTGCGGTCTGTGCCAGAGCACCTGTCCTGAGAAGGTCATCACGCTCACCCCGCAGATCGACTTCCGGGCAAGGCGTGCCCAGGCGCAAGTGATCAAGGAAGAAGAACCGGCCCTGTGTGTCCGCTGCGGCACGCCCTTCGGCGTGAAGAGCACGATCGATCGGATCGCGACGAAGCTCGAGGGGCACCATTGGATGTATCCCACCGGGGACCGCCGGACCGAGGCCTTGCGGATGTGCGCCGATTGCCGCGTCATTGTCATGAGCGAACAGCAGTTCGATCCGATCCAGGACGTTCCGGAACGCGCGCCACCACGGACGACGGACGACTATCTGCGTCAACGCGAGAACAAGGACTAGCCGTATGCCTCGTTTCATGATGGTTTTTTGGACATGCCTCGTCATCACGGTGCTCGCTGGCACAGCCGTCGAGGCCGCCGCCCTCGCCAAGGCGGAAAAGGTCGCGCTCAAGCAGGCGATCGTCGCCTGCAAGGCCGAGGCAAAGGGCAAGAAGATCAAGTGGCTGTCACGCCGGACATACGTCAATCAGTGTGTCGTGACGGCACTCAAGGAACGTCCCAGCGTCAACGTGGCTCGCATGCTCGAGGAGAACCCGGATCTGACGAATATTCCCGTGGAGCGATGGCCGGGCTATTAGGGCGTTGACATCAAGACCTTGCCACCTTCGCTTGAAGACGCGCAAGGCGTTGCTGCGGGCTACTTCGACGTCGCACGCGCCAGAAAGTCCGTGAGCGCGCGGCGATCCTCGGCCGAGCCGATCCGCTGCTCCGGCATCTTGGTGCCGGGCGTGTAGGCGTTCGGCCCGATCTCGAACAGTTTTGACACGGTCTCCGGCGTCCAGACGATATCCATCGCCTTGAGCGCGTCGGTGAACCGATAGCCCGGCAGCGAGGCAATCTTCCGGCCGAAGAGCCCCGCAAGCGTCGGCCCGGCACGCTGTACCTCATTCTCCGACAATGTATGGCAGGCAACGCAGGCCCTGAACATTTCGGCGCCGTGATCGCCGACATAGGCAGCGAGCGGATCCGCCGGCGTGCCCAGCACGTTCGACCCGATCGCCGCGCCGGTCAGTGCGTTCCAGCGCCTGATCTTGCCGTCAGCACCGCCCGTCAGGAGCGTCGCGCCATCGGGCAGGAACGCGACCGACCAGACCGGCGCGCCGAGCCCGGCGAGCGTGCGCATCACGCTGCGCGCCTTGCGATCGACGATCGCAACGGTGCCGTCAATTGCCCCCGTGGCGATCAAAGCCCCGTCTTGCGAGATCGCCAGGGCCACGATCGGCCTGGCGCCAGCCATGACCTCGCCGTTCTCCTTGCCATCGGCGGTCATCATGCGCAGCTTCCCGTCTGCCGCGCCGGTGACGATTTCGCCATCAGGCGAGATGGCGACGGCATTCAGCGGCGCCGGCATCACAACGATCTCGGCGCTGCCGCCTGCCAAGGGCCAGATCCGCACCGTCAGATCGTAGCCAACGCTCACCAGCGATTTTCCATCGGGGGCAAAGGCCACACCGTTCACGCTTTGCGAGTGACCTTGCAGCACGCGCGTCCCACCATCGGACAGGGATGAAATCCGCACGGTGTGGTCCCACGAGGCCGACGCGAGCTTCGATCTATCGGGCGAAACGGCGAGTCCGACAATGGGTCCTGTATGACCTTCGAGAACCTGGTCCGGCTGCAGCCCGCCCGCCGTCCAGATGGCAATCTGGCCGTCCGCACCAGCCGTTGCCATTCGTCCGTCTCCGAGGAAGGCAGCCGCATTCACCGCACCCGAATGGAAGCGAAGGACCTGCTCGGCCGACTCGGTTGCCAGGGACCATCGGATCGCTGCCGTGTCGAAGCTCCCCGACAAAACCGTCTTACCATCGCTCGAAACGGCGATTGCGCGGACAGGCCCGCCGTGCCCCGCCAATTGCGCCTGCGCGGGCCGCAGTGGAAGAAGCAGCGATGCCGTCAGAAGGGCGGTGGCGAGACGCAAGGTCAAATCCATTGGCCGTCGGAGACACTCACAGCAAAGCACCCACCGTGCCATTTTGCCCGGCCTTTGCACCATGGCCAAATGCCGTCCCGTGACGTCCCGCGCTTCTTGCCGGCGATCGTTCTGTGGAGATCTTCCGTGGCGTGTCCGTGGCCGACTGGCCTGGCCTCTGGGCAAAAGCGCACCCATTTGATCCAGCTCAACGGGGGTAGCTCATATTCGGTTCCAGGTGCGACAAGCGGCGCCTTGATTGGCGATCGACGTGGTCGCAGTCTTGCGAAAGGCGCCTCAGAGAGCGAGGCCGGACATGCAAGTACACCCGAAAGCCTATCTGCAGCTCATCGCGCGGTTGTGGCACTTTCGCGCGTCGCCGCCGCGAAATCGCGATCCCGACAGCCAGGACGCGTCGGCACTGCTCGTCTACATCGCCGTCGTGTTAGCGCTGCTCTTGGCTGTCCTTGAAATCGACATCCACAGCGCGCAGCTTCAATCCCTGGGACTGCTCGGCGATCCCATCGGGATCAACCCGATTTTCTTGGGTCCTTGAGACAGCGCCTGCGACAATTGCTGCGCTCGCGACCCGACCAGCCGCTGGCGCATTGAGCCGTCAGAGAACATACGAACCGTCCAAGACGTCCAGCTCGACCACGATTGGTTAAGACGCGTCTACTCCTGTGTTCCCCTTGGAAACACAAGAGATCGATCTACGAAATCTTCAACCGGCAGTTTGCCTTGTTGCGCTTGTCTTTGCATCTCTTGCACCGACATCCCTGCTACCGATGTGCGACTTACCGGTAATGGATGCGATCGCAACATATTCGTCGCGGCCACGAAAACCGCGAGCACGGCCAAGCCAGAGATCATCAGGAGCTTCACGCGAACCTCCGTTGGTTCTGAGAGAGTCGAAGCTCTGACTAGTGCAAGACTCGAAGTTCCCGTGTGAGATCTCTCACATCTCTCTTTCTCTTGATCATCTCTCGATCATCGCCGGGGCGGCTGTTCCTCACTCCAGTCATCTGGTGCGCCGTGGAAGGACTGCCGACATTTGCGTCCAATAGCTCTTTCTTGACCTCTCGATGCACACGTCGCGCCGCGGCCATGGCGCACGATCTGCATGACGACGATGAAGGCAAGCAGATGCGCAAATGAGACGCATCAAGGCCGCGCAAGACCAGCGAAAGGAGAGTGGACGTTTGTCAGAATGAGAATGCGCGACTTGTCAGAATGGAAAACTCTTGACGCGCTAAGCCATTGAAAACATTGGAGCGGGTGAAGGGAATCGAACCCTCGTATTCAGCTTGGAAGGCTGCTGCTCTACCATTGAGCTACACCCGCATCTCGCGTTCCCCTAACACGGCCGCGCGGCGGCCTCAACTGCCCCGGATCGGTCTTTCCCGCTTCGCGAAAGGGCTTGTTCCCGGCCGCCGGCCCCACCCTTAACGGCGAGGGTGTTTCGCCCTATATTGAGTCTCCCGAAACCAACGAAAGGAGGTGATCCAGTGTCTTATCTCAAGCGCTGTCACCTCGCTGGGATCGCCCGCTAAGCTTTGAACAAGGCTTGGCATCGGGGCGCTCTCAGCCCTGGACCAGCGAGCACAAAATCGGGCGCGACGGGGCCTCCCCGCCGCGCCTTTTTCGTGGGCGGGCGCCGCTCAGGCGGCCGGCTCGCCCGCAAGCACCTCGCGAATCTTCTGCGACAGCTCCGACTTCCGGTATGGCTTCTGAAGCAGCGCCACGCCGGGATCGAGATGTCCTTCGTGGACGATGGTGTTGTCGGTATAGCCGGAGGTGTAGAGCACTCTCGCTCCCGGCCGCCGGAGCCGGACGGCTTCGGCCAGTTCCCGCCCGTTCATGCCGCCGGGCATGATGATGTCCGTGAACAGCAGATCGAAACTGGCGCCCTGGTCGACCAGCGCGAGGGCGGCTGCGCCGTCGCCGGCCACGAGCGTGCGATAGCCGAGGCTGCCGAGCTGGGCGATGACATAGCCCTGCACCAGCGGATCGTCCTCGACCACGAGTATCGTCTCGTGCCCGCGCGCCGCGGCGGCCGCCTGAGCCGGTCCCGTCCTGGTTGCCGCCTCGCCCTCCGATCGTGGTAGGAACAACCGCATCACCGTGCCTTGTCCCTCCTCGCTCTCGATCGCGACGGTGCCGCCGGTCTGGCGGGCAAAGCCGTAGACCATGCTCAGCCCAAGCCCGGTGCCGCGGCCGACCCCCTTGGTGGTGAAGAACGGCTCGAACACGCGCTCGCGGATGTCGGCCGGGATGCCGTGACCGGTGTCGGTCACCGCAATCATCACGAAGGCGCCGCGAATGACGTCGCCGTCGCTGCGCACGCCGTCAAGCTCCCGGTTCGCGGTCTCGAGCGTGAGCCTGCCGCCGTCCGGCATCGCGTCACGCGCGTTGACGGCGAGATTGACGATCGCTGAAGAGAGCTGCGACGGATCCGCCATCGCGGACCAGGCGTCGTCCGCGAGCCGGGTCACGATCTCGATATGCTCGCCCAGGATCGGCTTCAGCAGCTTCGCCGTCTCTACCACGAGGGCGTTGACGTCGATCTCGCGCGGCTCCAGCGGCTGGCGGCGCGCAAAGGTCAGCAGCTGCGAGGTGATCTCGGCGCCACGCGCGGCCGCATCGTCGATGAGCTGCGCGATCGCGGCGAACTGGGGCCTGTCCGCAAGCCCTTCCTGGATGATCTCGATGGTGCCGGTGATGACGGTGAGCACGTTGTTGAAGTCGTGCGCGACGCCGCCGGTGAGCTGGCCGATCGCGTCCATCTTCTGGGATTGGCGAAGCCGTTCCTCGGTCTCGTGCTGCTCGGTGAGGTCGGTGGCGGAGCCGCGATAACCCATGAAGCGTCCGTCGGCTGCGAATACCGGCTGGCCGTTGACGCTGAAATGGCGCACGCGTCCGGTCATATCGCGGCCGCGATACTCGAACTTCCGGAACGGCTCGTGGCGATCCAGCACCGCCATGTGCGCGCGCCATTTCTCCGGCTCGGCGTCGTGGTCGAAGGCGGCATCGGTGCGGCGCTTGCCGATCAGCGCCTTATGGTCCATGCCGAAGGCACCTGCGCGGTCGGATATGTAGGTGAACCGATGATCCGGCCCGGTCTCCCAGAACCAGTCGGACGCGGTCTCGGCATAGTCGCGGAAGCGCTGCTCGCTCGCGCGCGCGTCGCCTTCGGCGCGCTGGCGGATTTTCAGGTCGCGCTCGAGATTCGTATTGGCCTCACGCAGCTCGCCATAGGCCCGCTCGAGATTGGCGCACATGGCGTTGAAGGCGTCGATCACCTTGTCCAGTTCGTCCGCATCGTAGGGCGGCCGGCGCTCCAGGTGCAAAGGCGGCGGCGGCCGCACCAGGCTGTACTTGCTGACGAAGTCGGCGATGGCAACAAGGTGCCGCGTCACCAGGAGATGGAACATGTAGATGATGAACAGCGAGACGAGGAACGTCTTCGCCGCCTGGCTTGCCAGGATGATCAGGGCACGGTGCAGCAATTGCTGATAGACCTCGCTCAGCGTCGCCTCGACATGGAGCACGCCGATCGGGCGCGCGGCGCCCTGCACGGAGTAGTTCAGCGGGTAATCGCGCGTGACGATCGAACGGGTGTTCGGCTCGCCGACCGCGATACGGACCGGATTGGGGCGATCAGCGATCTCGCGCACCTCGGCGGCGCGGATGTCGGGCAGCCGCAGGATGCCGTCGAGCTGGAGCTTGAGCTGGTTCTGGTCGAGATTCCACAGGCTTTCGCCGAGGCTGCCGGTGGTGCTCCGGCCGATCTCGTCGAGCCGCGTCTCGATGACGCCGACCTCGCGGTCATAGTCGAGATAGAGCTGAAGCGCGGTCAGCATCAGCGTGACGATTGAGGAGAACAGCAGCACGGCGGCCAGAAGGCGCGGCCCGACGCCGCTGCGCGACCAGTTGAAAATCCGCGACAGCAACGCACCGATCATCGCCGGCGCAAACGCGGCGCCGATCCCGCTCAAATCCTGCTTCGCGGCCGCCGGGGCAACGGCGCGGCCGCGCTTGGAATCCTCGTCGCCTGCGTTGCCCATGCACCACGTCCCCGGAATGGCGGCATCCTGCTCCGGCCGGCAGCGGTCGCGAGCAATTCGATCGTTGAGACTTCCCCTCCACGCGATGCGCGTGGCGATTCCTGTCGGCCCATGGGCGGCTTGAGGTCGGCGGGGTCATATCTTGCGCCCAGCAGCAGGATTCCGGCGCAAACTATCACTTCGCGTGCTAGAATAACATCGGTTAAAGTCCGGAGTCGCCTGCATGGCGGCGAGTGATGGCCGTTGCGGCTGGCGCGCAGGCGCGCGCCACTCCCGGTAGATCGCGCGGGCCTCCGAATCCAGTGGTAGCAAGGCACGACCAAGGAGACGCGTGATGTGGCGGATGGCCATCGCCTGCCTGTCGTTGCTCGCAGCCGGTCCAACGCAGGCGCAGGAGCTGATCCGGCTGGCGCGCATCGCGGACATCCCCGATCAATATGTCGGCGGCGAGATGCTGCGGGCCGTCTACGCCAAGCTCAACATCAGGCTCGAATTCGAGGACGTCCCCGGCAAGCGGGCACTCGCGCTGTCGAGCGCCGGCGAGGTCGACGGCGAAATCCAGCGGATCGGAACGCTCTCGCGCGACTACCCGACGCTGATCCAGGTCACGCCGGCGATCAACTACATCGAGCCCACGGTGTTCACGACGAAACTGCGTTTCGACGTCGCCGGCTGGAATTCGATCAGGGACTACAACATCGGCATCGTCCGCGGCGTCGGCTCATCGGAGGCCGGCACCCGCGACATGGCCCGTGTCACGGCGACCACCAGCCTCGAGAACATGATCCAGATGCTCGATGCCGACCGTTTCGACGTGATGGTCACCGACCTCTTCAGTGGACTCGTCGCGGTGAGGAAGCTCAATCTCCAGGCCAGGATCTACCCGCTCTCCCCGCCGCTCGAGCGCATCCACATCTACCACTACCTGCACGAACGTCATCGCGATCTGGTGCCGAAGGTCGGCAAGGTGATCGCGCAGATGGAGGCGAGCGGTGAGCTGGCGGCGCTGCGTGAGGCCCTCGTCAAGCAGGTCCTGAGCGCGCCGTAACAGCGCCGCTCAGGTCGCGCGAAGCCGTTCGCGTAACGCCACAGCAGCGATCAGCACGCCAACACACCAGGCCAAGACCGCCCGGTGAGGCTCCTCGCCAAGCAGCACTGTGAAGATGCTCGCGAGCAGGCATGGCGCGATCGCCTTGCTGCTCCGGCTCGCCAGCGAGACCAGGAACGGCAGCGCGGCAACCGATATTTGCAGGACACCCATCAGC
This sequence comes from Bradyrhizobium sp. CCBAU 45394, assembly GCF_028128655.1. Classification (NCBI taxonomy): domain Bacteria; kingdom Pseudomonadati; phylum Pseudomonadota; class Alphaproteobacteria; order Hyphomicrobiales; family Nitrobacteraceae; genus Bradyrhizobium; species Bradyrhizobium sp. CCBAU 45394. Next base: position 62,137 of record NZ_LBIX01000008.1, read on the forward strand.
GGAGACCGGTCTCGCCCAAAGCTTCAGAAAAGGCTTCAGAAGCCACAGACATTGACCGCGCGCGGGCGTTTGCCGCGGCGGCTCTCCACGATGCGTTCGCCGCCGTTCTCGGCCGAGCTGCCGTAATAGCGGTGATGACCGCTCTGGTCGTGCAAATCGGCGCGCTCCGATTGTGCCGCCCGCCGTGCGTCGCAGATGATCTTGATGGTGTGACCCGACATTGCCGCCTCCGATGGCCTTCCGTGTTCTTGTGGCCATCAGTCGCCTCGGCTTTAGGCAGCGTTCACGCCGCAAGGCGGTAATCGGGTTTCAGGACGGTTTCGTCGATGCCTGCACGACGCAATATTTTGCGCACGGGGATTGTCGGCGCTGGCCGTCGTGATACGTCCTTTGGACCCGCGCAGCAAAAAAACGAGGTGACGATGCTCTACGCCATCCTGGCCTATCACGTGGAAGACGAGATCTTGTCCTGGACTCCGGAGGAGGACGCCGCGGTCGTGGCCAAGGTCATCGAGGTTCAGGCGCCCCTCAGGGCAAGCGGACACCTTGGGCCGGCCGCCCGTCTGGACGAGACCCGAAAGGCCCGCACCTTGCGCGGCCCCGGCGCGGGCGTGGTGATGGACGGCCCGTTTGCCGAGACCAAGGAGCAGCTTCTGGGCTTCCACCTCGTGGAATACGACACGGATGACGAGGCGATCGCGGCGGCACGGAAGCTGCGTCAGGTCAATCCGAGTGCGGTCTACGAAATCCGCCCGGTCAAGCTTTATGTGCCGGCCGACGGGTTCGGCGCGACATAAGGGAAGCGACCACCTTACGCATCCGGTTCGGTTTGCGCACTGTAGAAGCGCTGGATCAGCAGGCCGCCGAAGGCGATGAACCACACGAAGGGTGCGACGTGCGGCGCAAACGCCGCCACGATCGTGCCCGGGATGAACACGAGCAGCGGAAACAGCGATGCCATGATCTCATGGCGCCAGCCGCCCAGGATCGTCCACCACAGCCAGGCATTGAGGCCGGCGATCGCGGTTAGGTGCAAGCCGTAGAGCACGGCAACGGCGCTGCTCATGGCGTAGTTGGTATAGAGGCCGTTGGTCACCGGCAGCAGCACGATCGAGAGCAGGAAGAACAGGTTGAGGATCACCGCGCCGCGGCTGCCCACCGGCTGGCGCGCCAACCGCCGGTGATGGCTGATCCAGAACACCCCGGCGATGATGAAGCTGAGCGCAAAGCCGGCAAGCTTGCCGGAATAGACATGGGCGAGATCGCTCCAGCCGGGTGCGCCGGTGAAGACGGCGGCCTTGGGCAGATCGTAGGCCAGGAGCGTCATGGCGACACCAAAGATGGTGTTGCTGAGCGACTCCAGCCGCCGCATCTCGAACTGGTCGGGCTTGAGCTCGGTCATGCCGGGCGCGCTCTTCTCGGGCTGGAACCTTGGGCCGTCTTTTCCCTAGGTGTTAAATAAGGTTCCGTCCAGCCGCATTGCGATTCGCGAGGAGATCGCCGAATCTCACGGTTTCACCGGGGCGATTCGTGGCAACATATCTGGACACGCTCAATGCGGAGCAGCGCCGCGCCGTCGAGCATGGCGTGGCCGATGGCGCGACCGTCGGCGCCCCCCTGCTCGTCATCGCCGGTGCCGGCTCCGGCAAGACCAACACGCTGGCCCATCGCGTCGCCCATCTGATCGTTGCGGGTGCCGATCCGCGCCGCATCCTGTTGATGACGTTCTCGCGCCGCGCCGCGGCCGAGATGGCCGGCCGCGTCGAGCGGATCGCCCGAAAGGTGCTCGGGGAGAACAACGCCGCGATCATGCGCGATGCGCTGACCTGGGCCGGCACGTTCCATGGCATCGGCGCGCGCCTGCTGCGCGAATATGCCGAGCGGATCGGCGTCGATCCCGCCTTCACTATCCACGACCGCGAGGATTCCGCCGACCTGATGAATTTGGTTCGGCACGAGCGCGGCCTGTCCAAGACCGAGAGCCGCTTTCCAGCCAAGGGCACGTGCCTGTCGATCTACTCCCGCTGCGTCAACGCCGAGATGGAGATCGAGAAGGTGCTGGGACAGCACTATCCCTGGTGCGTGGGCTGGGCCGCCGAGCTGAAGGGCCTGTTCGCGGCTTACGTCGAGGCCAAGCAGGCCCAGCACGTGCTCGATTACGACGACCTCCTGCTCTACTGGTCGCAGATGATGAGCGACGCGCTGATCGCCGAAGAGATCGGCGGCCGCTTCGATCACGTGCTGGTCGACGAATATCAGGACACCAACCGCCTGCAATCCTCTATCCTGCTGGCGCTGAAGCCCGACGGACGCGGCCTCACCGTGGTCGGCGACGACGCGCAGTCGATCTACTCGTTCCGCGCCGCCACCGTGCGCAACATCCTGGAGTTTCCGCAAAGCTTCTCGCCCCGCGCCGAGATGATCACGCTCGACCGCAACTACCGCTCGACGCAAGCCGTGCTCGCGGCGGCCAACGGTGTCATTGGCCTCGCACGCGAGCGCTTCACCAAGAACCTCTGGACCGACCGCACCTCCGCGCAAAAGCCGCAACTCGTCACCGTGCACGACGAGGCTGACCAGGCGCGCTACATCGTCGAAGAGGTGCTGGCCAACCGCGAGCAAGGCGCGCTCTTGAAGCACCAGGCGGTGCTGTTCCGGACGTCCTCGCATTCGGGACCACTGGAAATCGAGCTGACCCGCCGCAACATCCCGTTCGTAAAGTTCGGCGGGCTGAAGTTTCTCGACGCCGCGCACGTCAAGGATGTGCTGGCGATGCTGCGCTTCGCCGAAAACCCGCGCGACCGCGTTGCGGGCTTCCGCATCCTGCATCTGTTGCCCGGCATCGGCCCCGCGACCGCGCAGCGCGTGCTCGACCAGATGGCGGAGAGCGCCGATCCGCTTGCTGCACTCGGCCAGCTCCCGGTGCCGCCGCGCACCGGCGCGGACTGGACCGACTTCGTCCGCACGACCCAGAATCTGCGCTATTCGGAATGGCCGGCGGATCTCGAGCGCGTGCGGCTCTGGTACGAGCCGCATCTCGACCGCATCCACGAGGAGTCCGAGACGCGTCGCGCCGATCTGATGCAGCTCGAGCAGATCGCGAGCGGCTACGCCTCGCGCGAGAAGTTTTTGACCGAGCTCACGCTCGATCCGCCGGACGCGACCAGCGACAAATCCGGGCCACCGCTCCGCGACGAGGACTATCTGATCCTCTCCACCATCCATTCCGCCAAGGGCCAGGAATGGAAGTCGGTATTCGTGCTCAACGTCGTCGACGGCTGCATGCCCTCCGATCTCGGTGCCGGCACCAGCGCCGAGCTCGAGGAGGAACGCCGCCTGCTCTATGTCGCGATGACGCGCGCCAAAGACGATCTCCATCTCATCGTGCCGCAGCGCTTCTTCACCCACGGCCAGGCCGCCAAGGGCGACCGCCACGTCTACGCCTCGCGCACCCGCTTCATCCCGGAGCAGCTGGTCTATCTGTTCGAGCGCACCGCCTGGCCCAAAGCCGCCGCCGGCGGAGCCCGTAACGCGGCGCAAGGGCCGAAGATCGACATCGGCGCGCGCATGCGCGGGATGTGGCGGTAAGGCCGACTACGCGTTCAGCCTGTCGAACTGGACCTTGCCGGCCTTCAGCACCAGCGGAATGTGCTCACCCTGGCCGAGCAGGCAGGCGACATCGCGCAGCGGATTGCCGTCGACCACCAGCAGGTCTGCGAGAGCCTCGGGTGCGATCCGGCCGAGCTTGCCCTCCATGCCGAGCACCTCGGCACCAATCACCGTGGCGCTGGCGATGACGGCGCGCGGGCCGAGAATCTCGGCGCGGATGCGGAATTCATCGCTCTGGAGGCGCTGGGACGGCCCGAGCAAATCGCTGCCGAACCCCATCTTCACGCCGGCATCGCGATAGATCGCGAGCGAACGCAGGCCGGCGTCGCGGACATCGGCGATCTTGGCGACGCTCTCCGGCGGCAGGCCATACTGCGCGCCCTCGTTGGCCAGCGCCTCATAGGTGACGAGCGTCGGAACCACATAGGCCCCCTTCTCGGCCATCAGGCGCGCGGTCGGCTCATCCACGAGATTGCCGTGCTCGATGGTGCGCACGCCGCAGCGAACCGCGCGCGCGATGGCGGCGGCGGTGTAGGCATGGGCGAGCACATAAGTCTGGCGCCCGCGCGCTTCCTCGACGATGGCGCGGATCTCGTCCTCGGAGTAGCCGAAGGCACCGACCGGGTCGGTCGGCGAGGCAACGCCGCCGGACGCCATGATCTTGATCTGGTCGGCGCCCATCTGGAGCTCCTCGCGCGCGGCCCTGCGCACGCCGTCGACGCCGTCGGCGACGCGCGCCAGCGCGCCAACCCGCACGCAGCACGGACATGGTGCGTCGCTCGCCAGATAATCCGAGCGCGCCCGCATGTCGCCGTGGCCGCCGGTCTGGCTGAGCGCGCGGCCGGAGACGAACAGCCGCGGGCCGTCAGTGAGGCCGGTCTCGATCGCCTGCTTCAGCGCATGGCCGGCGCCGCCGGCGTCGCGGACGGTGGTGAAGCCACGCCGCAGCATGCCGCGCAGCAGCAGGGTCGAGCGCAGCGTCACCAGCACGTTCGGCATGTGCACCTGCTGCGCCAGATTGAGCTCGACCGCCACCGCGTGCACATGCAGGTCGATCAGGCCGGGCATCAGCGTCTTGCCCTTCAGATCGATGGTGCGGTCGGCGGTGACCTGCAGCGGCCGGTCCGAGACCTCCTTGATCAAATTGTCTTCGACCAGCACGTGATGTCCGTCCATCAGGTCCGCCTGGAGCGGATCGAGCAGAGCGGCGTTCTTGAAGAGGATGCTGGGCATCGCGGGCGTCCTGTCAGAAGTGGGCCGGCGCAAGCAACGCCGGCAATGTGAGCTGGGCAAAGGGAAGGCACGCGGCGACGTCGTCCTCGCCGTACCAGTCCGCCTCGTGAAGCAGATTGAGCGAGCCGAGCGTACGCCCGCGCCAGCGCACAGGCATGTTGAGCACGCTCTCGCAGCCGAGCGAGGCGATCAGCTCGTGGTCGGAGAACACCATGCGCAGATCGGCCTGGGTGCGGCCGATATAGGCCTCGCCCCGATCGAGCACGGCCTCGGTCCACGGGCCCGGCGCGAGGCGCTTGCGTCCGCCGGTCGGATATGGGCCGGGGAGATTGGAATAGATTCGCGCCGCTTCACCGCTGTCGCCGTCATAGGTCAGGATCGTGAACAGCTTGTGCCCGATCGCCGACTTCACGGCTTCGTCCAGCGCCGCGAACAGCGCATCCGGCTGATCCACCGTGCCCTGCGCCGCCGCGACGGCACAGAGCAGCGGATCGGCCTGGCGTTTGGTCCGCGTCATGCAACTTCACCCGCCGCGATCTCTTCCAGCGAACGGCCGCGCGTCGGCACGCCCATCAGCACGACGGTCACCGCCCCGAGCAGCAGCACGGTGGTGGTGACGCCGAACACGCCGGCGAAGCCGAAATTGGGATAGAGATAGCCGACCAGGATCGGCGAGACGATCGCGCCGATGCGGCCGATCGCGGAGGCAAGCCCGGCACCGGTGGTCCTGACCGGCGTCGGAAACACCTCGGCCGTATAGGCATAGACGCCCGCATAGGTGCCGTTCATGAACAGGGACAGGAAGATTCCCGCCGCCATGATCTGCTGGTCGCTCTGCGCGAAGGCGAGCCCGAGCGCGCTGGCGCCGCCGAGCACCATGTAGGTCGCAATCGTCGCCTGCCGGCCGATACGCTCGTTGAAATACGCGGCGCTGAAATAGCCGGGAATTTGCGCGCAATAGATCGCGATCGAATAGGCGAAGCTCTTGGTGATGCTCATGCCGTTCTGGACCAGCAGGCCGGGGATCCAGACGAAGAACGAATAATAGCTGAAGGTGATCGCCAGCCACATGATCCAGGTCATGATGGTGATGCGCGCCTGCCGGCCTGCGAGGAGCGCGGCGAAATTGGCGAGCAGCGTTCCGGTCGTGCCCTGCGGTGCGACGGCTTCGACGACCGGCTGCGGCAGGACATGGCCCTGGCGCGCAAAGCCCGCCTCGATCGTGTCCAGCAAGGCTTCGGCTTCCTTCTCCCTGCCGCGGCTTTCGAGCCAGCGCGGCGATTCCGGCAAGGCCCTGCGCCACCACAACAGCATGACGACCGGCACCGCGGTGATGACCAGCACGATGCGCCAGCCGTTCTCATAGGCGGGCACGATGAAGTAGCCGAGCAGCGCCGCCGCAACGAAGCCGAAGGAGAAGAAGCCGGCCAGTGCGCCGGTGAAGCTGCCGCGGTAGCGCCGCGCGACGAACTCCGCGAGATAGGGCGCGATGATCGCGCTCTCCGCGCCGGTGCCCATGCCTGCAACGACGCGGGCGGCAAAGAAGGACGGCCATGTATCGACCATCGCACTCACGATGGACGCCGCGCAATACAGCGCAAGCGCGGACATCATCACGGCGCGGCGGCCGATCAGGTCACCCAGCGTGCCCGCCAGCAACGCGCCGAACAGGAAGCCGATATAGGTGCTGCTGCCGAGCACGCCGATCTGCACGCTCGACAGATTCCACGCGGTGCGCAGCACCGGCAGGATGAAGGCCAGCACCGCCGCATCCATCGCGTCGAACATATAGCCGAGCCCGCCCATCAGCAGCAGATGCTTGTGGAAGCGAGCGAACGGAAGGCGCTCGATGCGCGCCGATATCATCGACATGAAAGTCCCCTCAGTCTGGCGGCCCGGCGCACCGCGTGTCCCTCAGGGAACCATAGACAAGGAGATATTATCGTCATAATTTATAATCATGATCTAATATATCACTGTGGTGAATGTTCGTGTCGTTCCGTGCACTCGACCTCAACCTCCTGAAAGTCTTCGAGGCGCTGATGACCGAGGGCAGCGTCACGCGCGCGGCGAGCGCGCTGACGATGACCCAGCCCGCGGTCAGCAACGCGCTGGCGCGGCTGCGCGACGCGCTCGGCGATCCCCTGTTCGTGAGGTCCGGCACCGGCATCCGTCCCACCCAGCGCGCCGTGGTGCTGTGGGAGCCGATCGGCGAAGCGCTGGAAAGCGTGCGTGGCGCGCTCGACGAGCAGGTGTTCGATCCCGCCCGCGCGCAGACCGAGTTCAGCCTGTCGATGTCGGACTACGTCTCCTCGCTCGTGATGCCGGACCTCCTCGGCCATCTCGGCAAGGTCGCGCCCAAGGCGCGGGTCCATACCGTCCCCAACACCATCCTGGAGATCGCCGACCAGCTCGAGGACAACAGGGTCGACTGCGTCATGAGCGTCTATGTCAACGAGGCGCAACAACCGGCCGCCATTCGCTCGCGCTCGCTGTGGACCGTCGACTATGCCTGCTTCATGCGGCGCGGCCATCCGCTCGCGGGCATGAAGCGGCTCAGCACCCGCACTTTCCTCAACGCGGGCCACGTCGATGTGAGCCTCGCGGGCAAGACCATGCCGTCCTACGACCTCTTCCTCGCCTCGCGCGGGCTGTCACGCAACCTGGTCGCGACCGTCAATCACTACAGCGCCGCCTACGAGGTCGTGCGCCAGTCCGACCTGATCGCCGTGCTGCCGAGCGACCTGCGTTCGCAATCTAGGCATGCGCCGTTGCTGCACGCCATGCCGCTTCCGCTTCAGGCGCCGCCGCGCATCGTCAGCCTGTTCTGGCACCAGCGCAACGACACCGTGCCGGCGCAGCGCTGGCTGCGCGAGACCCTGGTCGAGATGTTCGCCAGATCCGATTGAACCCGCCGGCGTGATGCAAAACCGGAAACCGTGCCTTTCCCGGAGCGGCATTGCCGAAGCGGCCTCCGCGCCCTAGCTGCGCAGCTAAGTGTTTCCTCCCACATGACGGGCGCCGCTCGCGCCCGATAGAGATCTGATCGATGACTGCACCGCTTCAATTCGGACTGGATACCTTTGGCGACGTCACCAGGGACGCCGACGGCGCCACGCTTTCCCATGCGCGGGTGATCCGCAACGTCGTCGATGAGGCGGTGCTGGCCGACGAGCTCGGCCTCGACTTCATCGGGCTCGGCGAACATCACCGCGCCGATTTCGCGATCTCCTCGCCCGAGACGGTGCTCGCCGCGATCGCATCGCGCACCAGGCGCATCCATCTCGGCTCTGCCGTGACGGTGCTGAGCTCGGACGATCCGATCCGCGTCTTCCAGCGCTTTGCCACGCTCGATGCGCTCTCCAACGGGCGCGCCGAGGTGATCCTCGGCCGCGGCTCGTTCACGGAATCCTTTCCGCTGTTCGGCTTCGACCTGCGTTCTTACGAAGCGCTGTTCGAGGAGAAGCTCGATCTGTTCGCGGCGCTGCTGTCGCAGAAGCCGGTGACATGGCAAGGCAAGCTGCGCCCGCCACTGAAGGATCAGCTGGTCTATCCCCCTGTCGAGAACGGCCAGCTCAAAACCTGGATCGGTGTCGGCGGCAGCCCGCAATCCGTGGTCCGCGCGGCGCATTACGACCTGCCTTTGATGCTGGCGATCATCGGCGGCGATCCCGCGCGCTTTGCGCCTTACGTCGATCTCTATCACCGCGCCTTCAAGGAATTCGGCCGCCCGGCCCAGCCGATCGGCGTGCACTCGCCCGGCTATGTCGCGGAAACGGATGGAGAGGCGCGCGAGGAGCTCTGGCCCGACTACAAGGCCATGCGCGATCGCATCGGCAAGGAACGCGGCTGGCCGCCGATGGGCCGCGACGAGTTCGTGAACGAAGCCGAGCACGGCTCGCTCTATGTCGGCTCGCCGGAAACCGTGGCGCGCAAGATCGCGGCGACCGCGAAGGCGCTCGGGATTTCACGGTTTCAGTTGAAATATTCGGCCGGCCCCCTGCCGCACGAGAAGCTGATGAAGAGTATCGAGCTTTATGGGCGCAAGGTGGTGCCGATGGTGCGGGAGATGATGGGGTGACTTACGCTCCGAGGCAGTCCGCCTACGCCCTCCGGGCTACGGCGTGACAGCCTTCGCTAGCTTCGCGTGACGATGATTTGGGCTGGCTTGCCCAGCCGTAGCTCGCGAAGCGAGCGAAGGCTGGTGGGGGAGGCAGGACTCGAACCTGCGAAGCCATGAGGCGGCTGATTTACAGTCAGCTCCCTTTGCCACTCGGGACACTCCCCCGCTCGACGGCAGCACAATCGGGCCGGACCTTGCCGGCGACCGAGAACGGCCATGGAACGTGAAGGCCGCGACAGCCCGGATGGGGGCGCGACCGGGCGCGTTTATGGGCGATGCGGTGGGGCAAAGTCAACCGAGGCGAACAGCTAAAATCGCCCTCGCAGGCGCTCAAATTGCCATATTACGGGACCCGTGACACAAGCGAGCCCATGAAGGATCGAAAATTCACCTCCAAGGGCTCCCGCGGCGGGGCTAAGCCCTTCAACAGGCCCGGGAAATCGGCCGGCCGGCCGGCCTGGCGCGACCGTGATTCGGCATCCGACGGGCCGGTCATCCTCTATGGCTGGCACAGCGTCACCATGGCGCTGCAAAACCCGGCGCGGCGGATCCGCAAGCTGACGCTGACCGAGAACGCCGCAAGGCGCCTCGCCGAAGAGAATATCGAGACCCGCGTCACGCCCGAGATCGTCCGGCCCCAGGAGATCGACCGCCTGCTGTCGCCCGACGCCGTGCATCAGGGCCTGCTCGCCGAGGCCGATCCCCTGCCCTCACCCGACATCGAGACCTTGACGCCGGAGGGCATGGTGCTGGTGCTCGACCAGATCACCGATCCGCACAATGTCGGCGCCATCCTGCGCTCCGCCGCGGCCTTCGCGGTGAAGGCGATCGTCACCACCGCGCGCCACAGCCCGGAAGCGACCGGCGTGCTCGCGAAAGCCGCCTCCGGCGCGCTCGAGCTGGTGCCCGTCGTGACGGTGCAAAACCTCGCCCGCGCGCTGACCGCGCTGAACGAGCGCGGCTTCCAGACCGTCGGGCTCGACAGCGAAGGCAGCGAGGACCTCTCAAACGTCGCACTGCGCGAACCGCTGGCGCTCGTGCTCGGCGCGGAAGGAAAAGGCCTGCGGCAATTGACGCGCGAGACCTGCAGCGTCGTGGCGCGGCTCGACATGCCCGGCGAGATCAAGAGCCTCAACGTCTCCAACGCAGCCGCACTCTCGCTCTATGTCGGCGCGAGCCGGCTCGGGCTGATGAAGCGGTAGCCGCGGACGCAACTACGCTCCCTCGCCCCGCAAGCGAAGAGACACAAACAAGAAACGCCCGTCCGCATGACGCGGACGGGCGCTTCGAAAAACTCAACCGATCAAGTGATCAGTAGTAGCGGCGCAGCACGCGGTGGCCGCCATAGTACGGCGCGGGCGCGTGGCGATGGGCGTAACCATAGCGCGGGCCGTAGCCGTAATGCACGCGCGGCAGATAGCCGTAGCGCGGGCCATAGCCGTAGCGATACGGACGGTAGTACGGGCGGTGATAGGGATAGGCGGCGGCGCGATAGCCATAACCATAGTTGGCGGGGGCGACGACCGCGTCCTCACGATAGGTCGGATACGGCGCGAAGGCGCCCGGGCCGGTGTAGGTCGGACCCTGGTTGACGTAGTAATACTGCGTGGTCGGCTCGGCGAGACGCTCATAGGCGCCATAGCCATAGCCGTAACCGCCGCAACCGGTGTTGCAGCCGGAATAGACGGGCGCAACCGGCTGGCACGGATTGAAGCCGCAAGCCGCGGCCGGCGCGGCCCCGACGAACATCACGGCAGCCGCCGCGACCAGTCCCGAAATCATCTGACGCATTACTCTCTCCTGTTGATTTCCGTATCTCGGATTTTTGACGTTTCTTAACCCGGCGGCTTGCCGGGCACCTCGGCACGCGGCCGGGGCCGACGATGCTGCGGATTCACATTGATCTCCGGCGCCAGGATCACCGGCGGCGGATCGGCGGGCACGTCCATCTGCGGCGGCAGCGGCGCCGATTGCGCGCCCCAGCTCTGGTGGTAGCTCTCGGCCGGCTTCGGCAATCTGCGGTTCGCGGGCGGCTCGACCTCGAGCCGGCCGTAGCCGGGCCGCAGGCCCAGTGTCGGATAATAATGGCCGACGTCGTCGGGCTGCCGCTCGGCGATATAGCGTCCGCCATAGATCGTCGGCTGCACCTGGACGTTCTTGCCGAGGCCCCAGACACCTTCGACGACGCTATAGGACGCGTCGATGCCATTGATGATGATCGGCACGCCGGGGCGGCCGGGCACGACGATATCGAAGCCGCCGCCGGCAAACGCCGTCGCGGGCAGTCCGATCAGAAAGGCTGCGAGCGCCAGAGCGCGCATGGTGGGATCCCGGTTGTCTGGAACACAACCTAACCGATCGCGGCACACAGAGGGTTAAGGCCGGCTCACCAAATGCCGGTAAGCCTAACGCGCAAGGGGCGCGGGCCGCTCAAATGCCGCAAGCTGCGCTAGCGAAGCGTTAACGCGGCGCAAGCTCGCCGCACGTGCCGGAGCGCGCAAGGTTGCGTGGCACAAACTTCACATCCTGGGCGGGCTCACGTCGATGTGACCCCGCGTGCGAGAATCCGCGGAACGACTACCAGATGCCGCACTTAGCACAGGTCTCAACAACATGGAGAAAATGCCATGACGAGCCTGAAGCTTCTTGGCTTGGCCGCGATCGTCGCGTCCACGCTGGCAACACCGGCCTTCGCGCAAGCGACAGTCGACAATTCGGGCCGCTGCACGGGGCTCTTCCAGGATCCCAATTGCCAGAATCTCGGTCCCGGCAATGCGACCGCCGACCGCGCCTATCGCCGCCGGCACATGGCCCGCGGCCAAGTGAATCCGAATGATGGAACACAATCGGGCTTCTGGCCGCTCGACACCGCGGGCGCGGTGGCTGGTGCGGCGGTCGGCACCGCCGCAACGATTGCGGCTGCACCGTTCCAGGGCTGGGGCAATTCCTACGCGCGCTATGACAGCGGCGGCCCCGCCTGGTACGGCAACTGGGACGCCTACGCAGCCCGCAACGGCATCGTGTGCAGACCCGGCACATGGTTCAAGGGCGAAGACGGACGGCGGCACCTCTGCCAGTAAGGCCCCGGCCATCAGGCTGAAAGCTTGCAGGCGGCCCGACGGGCCGCCTGTTTCTTGCCGGCGAAACGCCACTGCCAGGTTCTGGCACTTTCCGACCAAGTCTGATATTGCGACGCCCGAGCGGGCGGACAGCTCCGGCACATGCCGAGCCCTGCCCCGCGTCGCCGGCTTAGCTCAGCGGTAGAGCAGCGGTTTTGTAAACCGAAGGTCGGGGGTTCAATCCCCTCAGCCGGCACCAGCGCTCGAGGCGGGAGCACTCAGTCCGAATTCTGCTGCGCGCTGCTCTGCTGGAAATGCTGGGCGCCGGTGATTTCCACCCAGGCATGTTTCGACTGCTCGAAAACCGATCTGATCGGTGCCGGATAGTTTGGATCCGCGATGGCACCGATGGCGACGCCGATCATCGCAGGCAGTTTGTCGGCTTTCCACCAGACCGTTGAACCGCAGTCGGGACAAAAATAGTTGCGGACCTTGCCGCCGCTTGCGGCTGTGCGGACGTATTCCTTCGACGCGCCTGAGATCGTGACGGCCTCTGCCGGATAGAAGGCACCGACACCGAACGGCGCGCCTGTTCGCCGCTGGCAGTCAATGCAATGGCAGGCAGCGACGAGGCTTGATGGCCCCGGAAGCGACAGCGCAAGGGCGCCGCAATTACATCGGGCGTCGATCATCGAAGTTCCTTCCTCTTGGTTGGCCGACGGGTCCTGCGGCCCGGATGGAGTGGAGCGCAATCCGGGACGGTGTTCCCGCATTCCGCTGCTTGGAGCGCGCTACGAAAGAGCTGTGCCCGTGTTTGAGATGCGAGTTGGATTGACCATGACTTCTCATCTTGCTCCGTCACTGCGAGCGCAGCGAAGCAATCCAGACTGTCATCGCGGAAAGACTTTGCGGTTGCTTCGCTACGCTCGCGATGACGAGTTGGTGGAGCGATGCACCTATGCTCGCCCTCACTCCTTCCCGACCTCGAACGCCAGCAGCACGTTGCCGGCCACGCCGCTCCACTGGCCGTAGCCGGAATTGGTGTAGAGCATGCCGCCGGCGATGACCGGCCCTGGGCCGTCGATCGCGCCGCCATGGGCGGGGACGCCGTTCACGGCCGTATAGTCTCGCGCGGTATCGAACTCCCACAGCAGCTTGCCGTCAGCTGTGGCGTAGGCGCGCAGGACGCCGCTGACGCCGCCGGAGAACACGACGCCGGGGATCAGGCTGACCGCCGCCGACAGCGCGGGGCTGCATTGGAGGCGATCGCCGCAGGCGACGGGAGGCACTTCCATCGCAATTTTCCCGCTGGCGAGATCGAGACCGAACAGGCCTCCACCTTGGGTGGAATCCAGCCGCCGCGTGCCATCGTGCAGGAAACGCACGTCGGAGTTCGCGACGTAGATGCGGTCCTGATCGGCGGCCGAGCCCCATTCGCTGCCGCCGAGCGCACCGCCCTTCCCGATCCGCGTCTGCCACAGGATCTTGCCGCCATCATCCGGGTCGAGCGCATGCACGACACCGGACTTCTGCGCGATGGCAAGAACACGCCTGCCGTCGCGCAAGGTCACGAGGATCGGCGACTGGCCGAAATCGTGATCGGGGCCGTGCTCGTCAGGACAATTGGTCCTGTCCGCGCCGTAGCATGCCACGATGAAGGCGTCCTTCGGGGTCGCCTGCTGCTTCCAGAGCAGCTTTCCGGTCGCAAGCTCGAACGCGAGGATCGCGTCGGCGGTTGCGGCCGGCGGATTCGAATAGGAATTGCTGGTCGCGACGTAGACGGCGTTGCGCTTCGGATCGACCGTCGGTGCCGACCACACCGCGGCGCCGGACGGGCCGAACAGCTGCGTACCTTTCGTATTCTTGCCGGTCGGATGCGGCACTTCCGGGATCGTGTAGGCCTGCCACACCGGCTTGCCGGTCACAGCCTCCAGCGCCACCACGCTGCCGCGGAATGTGCAGCATTCGTAACTGGCTTGCGAGCCGGCGGCCTCCTCGAGCGAGGACACCGGGACGTAGAGCACGCCGGAGTGCAGCGTCGGCGCGCCTGTGATGCGCGCGGCCGGATGCTCCTCGACCTTCGTTTTCCAGATCAGTGCACCGGTCAGCGCGTTCACGGCATAGGCATTGGCGCGCAAGTCACCGAAGAAGATCACGAACTGATCGGTGCCGGGAAGCGGCGCGAAGCTGATCGCTGCGCGCACCGCGGCATCGGTCGCGAATGTCCACAGCGTGCAGCCGCTTCGCGCATCGAGCGCGTGCACCTTGCGGTCGGTGCCGCCGATGAACAGCAGGCCGCCCATGATCGTCGGCGGCGCAAAGGACACCGAGGCGCCGGGAAAGGCGTAAGCCCATTTCAGCCGCAGGCGCGGCACCTCTTCCGCGGTCAGCCCCGCCATGTCGGCCGGCTGGAAGCGGCTGTTGCCAGCGTCGACGCCCCACCCGTTCCAGCGTGGACCGTCAAGCGGCTCTGGAAAGCCACGGACCTGCTGCGCGCAGCGTCCTTCTGCGTCGGCTGCGACGCCGCCGGTCGCAGTCTTGCCAGTGACGAAGGAAGCAATCGCGCGGCGTTCCTCGTCGCTGCGCTCCTTCGCCATCGCTGCCATGCTGCCGGTGGTCAGTGTCCCCAGCACATGATCGAACGACATTCCTTGCATGGCGCTACGGCCCGGCACACGGCTTTGGCCATCGCCGCCATCGTGACATTGCGCGCAGTGGCTTGCGTAGAGCGCAGCGCCCTCCTGCTGCGCCAGCGCCGGCGCGCAGTACCAGATCAGCATGGCGGCAATCGCAACACTCGGTCTCATGGCGTGCTCCGGCATCGTCACCGCAACGCGAGATGGCTTCATGCAACCCAAAGTGTAGCGCGACGGCATTCGCGGAGGCAACGGGCGTCCCGCGTGCGTCCGTCACATCCCCGTGGCAATGCGGATGCGATCGGGCAATTCATCCAGCCGCCAGAGCCCGAGGCTCTTGTCGCGCCAGCCACCGCCGCCCTCCTCGCAGCGCTCGTTGATCAGTTCGCGCGGCGCCGGCCAGTTGAACGGCGCCGTCGCCATGTTCAGCGCGCGCCAGTCGCCGTCCTCGCAGTCGCGATTTGCATCCCATTCGGGAAACGTCGTGACCAGCAGGAAGCGCGCGCCGCTCGCACGAAAGTTCGTGACGGCGCGAGCGATGTTGTCGAAGCTCAAATGAACCAGGCAGTCGCGGCACAGGATCAAGTCGGCCGCCGGCAGCGTATCGCGCGTGATGTCCGCGACGCGGAAGCGGCCGGCCAGTTCACCTCGTGCCGCGCGCTCGCTATTGGCCTCGATCAGCGACGGCACGATGTCGATGCCGGTGTAGTCGAGATCGAGCTTCATGCGGCCGATCCAGCCCGCATCGCCGCAGGGCGCATCGAGCAGCGAGCGCGCGCCGAGCCGTTGCAGCAGTGCAGGAAGCGCCTCCCGGATCGCGGCCGTGGCGGGATCCTCCGAGCCGAGGCCCGAGACCGAGCCGGCCGCGCCCCACAGGTTCGTCTTCTCGATCCGCTCGAACCGCGCGGCGAGATCGAGGGCCGCGAAATTGTCACGATCGGCAGCAAAGCGTTCGTGGGCGAGCACGGGCGGACGGTTGGGGATCATCGGACGCTTCCAAATCCAGATTCCATCGCGAGCGCAGTCTACACGCGAAACGTCGCGTCAGAAATCACAGGCCTTTCCACTCAAGCCGGCTTCTGCCACTCCATCATGTGAAAGTAGGGCACCCGGCGATGAAGGTCGTTTCTGCGGGGGTCGCCGCTTGTGGGCTCCGGTTCGACAAACAGTCGCAGCTGGAGGCCGTGGTCGAGCAGCAGCGTCATGTAGGTGCCGAGCGGACGATGCCAGTTCTGGAGCCGGATGCCGCGCCAGCTCAGCCAGATCGGGCGCTCGTCCATGTAGTGATCGATGGCGAAGCGCATCTCGCCCTTGCGGTCACGTGCCCAGCCGTCGGGCTGGCCCGCGGTGTTGAAGCTGGTCAGATTGGCGATGAGCAGCGTGCCGCCCGGCCGGAGCGCCCCCACCATCTTCGCGATCGCCGTACCGAGATCGGGAATGTCAATCAGGCTGAGATAGCTGACCACCAGATCGAAACACGCATCGATATCCATCGTCTCGGCACGACCGAGCCGATAATCCCCGCGGGGGTCGAGCTCCCTAGCGCGCGCGAGTAGCGCCTCGGTCGGATCGATGCCGGTGGTGCGGATGCCGGCGCGCTGCATGATGCGGCAGAAGCGTCCCTCCCCGCAGCCGACGTCGAGCGCATTGCGGAAACCGCGGCCCTCGATCCGCGCGCGCATCGGCGCATCCAGCACGAAGCGGCGGCCGTAGTCGCCGTCCTCACCCTGCTCGATGATCCAGGCGGCCGCGGACGCGGCCCAGCCGTCGTCGACATCGTCGGTCATGGGCTGCCTTCGAAGGGGCGCGGACGCCGAACGCCGCGGGGACGGCTACTGATCACAGATTGGATCAGAATTCAACATCAGGTAGCATGCGCACCCGATGCGCCCTACCACGCCCAAAGAGAAGGCCAGGATCGCCGCCGGCGCGATTACGGCCGTCGTCATGACGGCCATGCTGTTCGTCATCGCGCTAGCGTTGCTGCTGCCGCAATAGAGACTCTTGGCGCGGCGGATGCCGCCGCGCGGACTCAGGCGGCACGCACCGTCCGGAGGAATTTTCCGACCTCGTCCTTCAGCCGGTTGCTGTCGGTCGCCAGCATCTTTGCGGTCGAGAGCACCTGCAAGGAGGCCGAGCCGGTTTCGGCCGCGCCGCGCTGCACGTCGGTGACGTTCGAGGAGACCTGCTGGGTGCCGTGGGCGGCCTGCTGCACGTTGCGCGAGATCTCCTGGGTCGCGGCGCCCTGCTCCTCGACCGCCGCGGGAATGGTCGAGGACGCTTCCGAGAGCCGCTCGATCGTCGCGGAGATGTCGCGGATCGCGTTCACCGATTCCTGGGTCGCGGTCTGGATGCCGGAAATCTGCAGGCTGATCTCGTTGACCGAGGAGGACAGCTCTTCCGTGGCGGTAGCAACCGACTGCACGGACCATGTCGCGGCGACGCTGCTCGGCCGCCTGCTTCTCGGCTTCGGCCTGCGCCGCCTTGAGCCGCTCCACTTCGAGTCCGTTGGACTTGAACTCTTCGACCGTCCTGGCCACGTCGCCGATCTGGTGCGGAACCAAGCACGTACGTCGCTCGTTCTTGCCCCATGCGGATCAGGGCAGACCATCGAGACATATTCTTGCCGGGGGGCGGTGACGCTGTGCTGCGTCGTCGTAGCCGGCGCTCTTGCGCTGTACGAGCCCGTCTTTGGACAGGCTCCGGAGAGGCAGGTCGCCGACAGCAGGCCGGTCGAGGCCGCAGCCCCGGCGGCGGTCCGGGTGGTCGGTGCGCCCTTCGTGCCCAACGTCAACCCGCGCGAGCGATAGCACTCACCTCTGGGATGTGCCCTTCGGAGACGTGCCCTCGCCCTCCCCGGGCTGGCCATGGGCCCGCGCCAATTCCTCGGCGAACGCGATCACCTCCGCCCGCTTGTCGGGCGGCAGCGACAGGAACGCGCGAACGAGCCTCAATCCTTCGGCTTCATCCGCCTGCTCTTTTCCGGCATCCATGCGCCCACTGTCGGGCGACCGGGAAAAATATGCAATCCCTCGGAGGATATCTTCTTGATTCGTCCCTCGAGCTTTGGTGGAGTACCCCTAACGGGGGTGGCCCATGAAGTGGATCCGAGAGCGCGACGCATTGATCGCGCAGACACTGGCCTTCGTCCAATCGGTAACCGGCAAGAAGGATGACCTCCATCCGCCGGAAAGCCCGCCTGCTGCATTCGCGGTGACCACGGAAATCGTGACCGTGCAGGCCATCGCGATCGAAACCGACCCGCCACCGGCCGTATCTCCGCCCGCCCCTCAAGCTCGGCCCGTCCAGGTCCCGCCGCCCCGCACGGGTGGCGATTTCCGTACCGAGATGCAGGCCAGGATCGCAAATTTCCGCAAGCATCAGGAGCGGTTCGAGCGCGAGCGCGAGGAATATTGCGCGGCGACCCTGACAAAAGTCCGCGCCGCCATCCGCGACGGCGGCCCTCCTCCACCGGCCGCCAAGTAAGGCAGGCCGTCCGTCTGGCGACCTACAGCCAGGACCAAACCAGCCAGAGATTGGCTGCGCAGGCGCCGAGCAGCGCCACTGTCAGCGGCAGGAGCATGTGCCCGCAGGAGGTTTTCAGGTCGCTCGTCATGGCCGAAAACATCCGCTGATTCCGGCCGGAGAGTCCCAGGGATTCTTTTTTTGGAGATTCAGGACTCGTTTACGACTCAAGGACCCCGGGCACCGCGATCACGGCGCCGTGATCAGCCGCCGGCCGGAACCCCTCGCCATTGAAGTCGTTAACGCGCTTTCCGGGAGCGGGAAGAATGCCCTACGCCCTGTTTTGCAACGATGCCCAGATCAGCAAGGCCTATCCTGATGAGTCCGACGTCTGGAAATTGGCGCAGCGGAGCGGTCTCGTCGTGGATGTCAGCGCCGACGACAACCGTGCCGGGCCGCGGCGTGTGCTCGACAACGACTACGAGATTAAGCCCTGCCGGGCAGCGCAGGGCGAGGACCCCGCCACGAACAAGGCGGAGGCCGAGCGCCAGTCCAGGATAGAGCTTCAGTTGAATTTGTGAGGTCTGGCCGGAAGCCGGGGTTCAGGGCGTCGCGGTCGCCAGCGATGCCTGCTCGCCGGCCAGCGCCACGCAGGCCTTGCGGCGGTGCAGCCCGCGGATCGCGCCGGTGACCTTCAACACCTTGCCGGACGGACAGGACGCGTCCTTGACGAAGGCCACCTCGTAAGGTGCCAGCATCAGAGGCTCGGATTTGAGGATTGTTTGAGCAGTGCACGGCCCGCCGACGAAGCACACGAGCACCGCTGCCGACACCAAGATACGCATGACCGTCGTCCCACCAGCCCGATAATTCTCATATAACGCGTTCCGGAGCGCGAGTTCCGTAAGCGGCAAAAATTATTTTTGCTTTACGCCAGCCCCATGACACGCGTGAGAAGGCGCGCGCCGGAATGTTTGCTTGCAAATGACGCGCCAGATGGTTCACGCAAAGCAAAGAACCGGCCGCCAGCACGGGCCGGCATACGAAAAGGCCGGCGGGAGCCGGCCTTTGTCGGAACTGCGATTGCCGCTGGCGGGTCAGTAGCGCGAGGCTGACGGACCACCCCAGCCGAAGCGGTAGTTCACACCGACCTTGACGGTATGCTCGTCCTCCCGGCCGCGGACGCCGACGATGTCGGCCGGCCCGGAGGTGAAGGTGGTGCTACCGAAATTGTAGTACTGGTACTCGGCCTTGGCCGACCAGCTCGGCGCGAACATGTATTCGAGGCCGGCACCGACGGTGTAGCCGTCCTTGTTGTTACCGGTGGCGGTGAAGCCCTGCGGCACGCCGGCGACGTTGACGCCAAGGCCGCCATTGCGCCAGGCGTAACCACCCTTGGCGTAGACCAGCGCCGGACCCCAAGTGTAGCCGATCCGGCCTGTCACCGACCCGAGCTGGTCGGTATTGGACGTCACCTGCGTTCCCAGTGGGAACGTGACACCGTTGTTGTTGGTCGGCAGCCAGGAATACTGGGCCTCGACACCGACGACCCAATTGGGCGCGAACTGGTAGTCGAAGCCACCCTGCACACCGCCGAGGAAGCGGGCGTCGCTCGACTGGAAGCTGCTGTCGCCGGCGAACGCGCCGCCAACATGGCCGCCGATGTAGAACCCGGTCCAGTTGTAGATCACCTGCGGCGGCGTATAGGCCGGTGCCTTGGTATAGGCGCGCGGCTGCATGTCGGCCGCTGCGGCCGGCGCGGCCAGCGCAAGCAGAGCGACTGCGCCCAGCAAGATCGTTTTCATGATCATCCCCGTTCTTTCAAATTCGACACTCAGGAAACAACGTGGCGTGAATTAGGTTGCTTCGCGGCGATGCCGGAACGTTGATCGTTCGCTACTGTGACGGGGTGGCAACATCGCGATTTTGTTCCGTCACGTTGCCCTGCACCGGCTGTTTTGTCGCCTGCGCAAGGCTTGCCGTAACAATCTGTCGCAAGGCGAACCCGCCCCGTTCAAAGCTCGCCAAAATGTGATCCAGCGGCTCCGGCGACTGCAGTCCTAGCACCAGCCGATGAAGACGGGCTTTGCGCTACCGCATCATCTTTTCCAGTTCCGGAAAGGGTGCGTAAACCGCACCGGTACAGAGCTCGCTGGCGCGATCGAGAACACGGTCGGCCCGTCCGTTGACGAAGACGACGGCGCGCTCGCGCATGCCCTTGTAGCTGCCGTCGGTCTCGCGGGGCGTGAAGCGCAGGCAGCTCACGTAGAACTGCCGGCCGCCGAGCTCGCGCAACACCGGCTCGGCCATGCTGGCCTCGCGCACGCCGACCGGATTGTTCAGATAGGCGCGCATCAGGGCGAGCGTGTCACCGCGGAAATTGTCGGGAAAAGGCTGAGGACCTCCAGCCTGGGTCCCATCCATCAGGGTTGGACGGTCACCGTCGCTGCCGAAACACGCTGCGAGCGCCAGCGGCAATGCCAGGATCAATAGCAGGCTCACCGCACGTTTCGCCAATCGCCCCACAGGTCACGCTCTCCGCTCGCTCAGACTCGGAGATGTTCTAGCCCCAAGGTTGCACGAAGGGAATTCGCTTGCAGGCGCACCGGCCCGCCGCCGGTGCCTTGCGCTTTCGCGCAAGGCACCGAGACAGCGGACCGGGCCTGAATTCCGCACGCGGCGGCGGGGCAATGCCAGGGATGCCGCCGCGCGGGATCAGTCGTTAGCTGCGCTTCTCGGTCGTCACCGGCTTGGTCGCGTCCGGCTGCGCCTTCAGCGACTTCTTGGCCGACAGATGCTTGTGGTGATGGCGATGCGTCCGCACGGTCTTGTGCTCGTCAGGCGTGACCGCGGCGTTCGCATTCATCGTCTTCGACTTGGTGTCGACCTTGGCGTCCGCCTTGACGTCGGCGGCCTTGGTGTCGGCCTTGACGCCGGCATCCGGTTTCGCGGCGGTGTTCGACACCTTGGTCTGGCTCTGGTCCGCCTTGATCACCGGCGCGGTCGTGGTGGTCTTGCCGGCCTCGGCGGCGAAGGCCGGGGCTGCGATCACGGAAGCTGCGAGCAAGGCTGCGGAAATGGTCTTCAACATGGTTGGTCTCCTCTTGGAAGGATCTTCAGGCGGGCGCCCTCTCGCCAACCCTTCGATCGTAGGTGGGAGCCTAGGCCTCGCGCGCTGAACCCAGTCTGAAGCCGGTTGCAGGCTTCCGTTCATCTGGATGACAAGTTTGTCATCTGCCCAGGGCGAATAGATCGTGCGAAGCGGGAATGTTTTCGCCCGTTGGGTGTTCCGGTCTTCGGGCAATCGTGTAGGATCGCCACGTTCCATACGGGAGAACTTAGATGCGCAAACTCTCAATGCTTCTGCTGCCGGGGCTCGTTTCCATGACGCTCGCAGCCGGGCCGGTGCTGACCAGCGCCTATGCCGCGGGGAGCGACGAGCCCTCGTCGCCGCCGAAGTCGGACACTTCGACCAAGAAGGGCAAGAAGAAGAGCTCGTCCGTCAGCGATCCGAAATTCCTTGCTGCCTATCGCACCGCCTACACCACGATCTACGACAATCATGACTACACCGGCGCGATCGATCAGTTGAAGTCGCTCAAGCGCGACGACGTCGCCGACGTTGCCAATCTGATCGGCTATTCCTATCGCAAGCTCGGCGACTACCAGTCGTCGAAGGTCTATTACGAGCTGGCGCTGAAGGACGATCCGAACCACGTCCGCACCTGGCAGTATTACGGCCTCTGGCAGCTCGAGCAGGGCAACCGCGAGCAGGCGCAGTATCACCTGAACAAGATCGCCTCGCTCGCCGGCACCGACAGCTCCGAGTATCGCTCGCTTGCCGCGGCGCTGGACAAGCCGACCGGCGCGACGCTCGTCTACTAAGCCATCCCGTTTCCGAACGACGCGAACCGGCACAACCTAGGGGTTGTGCCGGTTCTGCTTTCTCGGCTAGCCTCGCGCACCAATCCTTCCCTCGCAAATCGGTGCGCAATGGACACGTGGCTGCGATCCGCGATCGACTACATCAGCTCCTGGATCGAATTCCAGCAGACGACAATCCAGCAGCCTGGTGTGATCGTCGCCTTCGTCTATCGCGGCGATGTCGTTGCCGAGCACGCCTTCGGCCTCGCCAATCTCGACACCGGCGAGAAGCTCACGCCGCGCCACCGCTGCCGCATCGCCTCGCACTCCAAGAGTTTTACCTCGGCTGGCATCATGAAGCTGCGCGAGCAGCGCAAGCTCCGACTCGACGATTCCGTTGGGCAGTATGTCGGCGGCCTGCATCCGCGCGTCGCCGAGACCACGATCGCGCAACTGCTCTCGCACAGCGCCGGGCTGACGCGCGACGGCGCCGATTCCGGCCAGTTCATCGATCGTCGTCCGTATCTGAACGCGGACGAGTTGCTCGCGGAGCTGAAGCTACCGACCGCGATCGAGCCCGGCACGCGCTTCAAATATTCCAATCACGGCTTTGGCCTGCTCGGTCTCGTGATCGAAGCGGTGACGAAGCAGCCCTACACCGCCTGGATCAAGCGCGAGATCATCGAACCCGCGGGTTTGCGCGAGACCGAGCCGGACGCGCCGCTCCCCAAAGGTGCGGCGTTCGCACGCGGTCACACGCGAAAAGTGCCGCTGGGCGAGCGCTGCGTGATCCCCGGCGACAATCCCACACACGCGATGGCGTCCGCCACGGGCTTCGCCGCCACCGCCGCCGATACGGCGCGTTTCTTCGCGCAGCTCGCGCCCAACGCAAGAAAGAGCGTGCTGTCGGTCGCCAGCCGCCGCGAGATGACACGACATCATTGGCGTATCCCGCAGAGTTTCGAGGCCTATTACGGCTTGGGCATCGGCGCCGGCAAGCTCGACGGCTGGGACTGGCTCGGCCATGGCGGTCACTTCCAGGGCTATATCTCGCGGACCTGCGCCATTCCCGCCTGCGAGCTCGCGATCAGCATCATCAGCAACTCCATCGACGGCGCTGCGCCGTTCTGGATGGACGGCGCGATGCAGATCCTGCGAACGTTCAAGACCCGCGGCGCACCCGACCGGCGCGTACGCGACTGGACCGGCCGCTGGTGGACGATCTGGGGCGCGACTGACCTCGTGCCGATGGGCGACCGTGTGCTCATCGCCAACCCGCAGTTCAACAATCCGTTCATGGATGCCGGCGAGATCGAGGTGACCGGCCGCGATACCGGCAGGATTGCCGCCGCCGCCGGCCATTCAAGTCATGGCGAGCCGGTGCGCCGCGTCCGCGATGCTCGCGGCAAGGTCAGCGACATCTGGCTCGCCGGCGCCAACGTCAAGCCTGCGAGCGTCGTCGCCCGCGAGATCGCGCGCCAATATCCACCGCGCAAGCGTCGGCCTACTCCCTGATCAATCCCTCGACCTCGCCACGAAGCGCCTGCCGCGAGCCGTCGCGCGAATAGAACATGTGGCCGCCGGGATAGACGACGAACTTGATCCGCTGCGTCGCGAAGGCCGGCAACTGGTCGAGCACCCGCTTGGATCCGAAATAGGGCGTGGCGAGATCGAACAGGCCATGCGCGACCAGCACGTTCAGCTTCGCGTCGGCGGCGAGGACCTGCCGCAGATCCGACACCGACTGCGGCGGGTTGATGCCGCGGCCGAAATCCCACTGCCCCTCGACGGCGCCGTTGAGGACTTCATAGGAGCCGTCCGGCCGCCAGTTGAGCTTGCGTGTCAGGACGTCCACCGCGGCGCTCGTCAACGGCGCCTGGAGCGCGTCGCCCGAGGGATCGCCGAAACGCGAATTGCCCGAATCCGGGTAGGGATCGAGGCCGCGGACCGAGGCATCGTAGCGTCCCGTCACCTTGCCGTTCTTGCGGTCGAACTCGCGGCGGAATTCACCGATGTCGAAGCGGCCGGCGAGCCTGCGGCTCACCGCCCGGTCGATGCCGGTGAGCTCGGCGACCTTGTCGGCAAGGCGATTGGTGGCCTCCCTGTCGGCCTCGCCCTTGACGAGGTCGGCCAGGAATTCGCCGCGCGCGTAAGCCTCGACGTCGGCGAGATCGGCGCGCTTGACCGGTCCTTTGGCCTCGCGCGCCACCGCCACATAGCTCGGCAGCGTTGCGACATATTGCAGGAGGCTGGTGCCGGTGAACTCGCGGAAGTCGAGCAGCGGCGACACCAGGATCAATCCCCTGACGCCGACGCCGTGCTGGACCTGCAACTGGCGCACCACCTTCGGCCCGCGAATGCCGCCATAACTCTCGCCTGCAACGTATTTCGGCGAGACCAGCCGGTCATGCCTCTCGAGCCAGCGGCGGATCACCAGCGCGATCGCATTGACGTCACCGTCGACGGAATAGAAGGACTTGCGCGCGTCCTCGCCGGTCGCAACGAACCGGCTGTAGCCGGTGCCGACGGGATCGATGAAGACCAGATCGGTGAAATCAAGCCAGGTCTCCGCGTTCGGCTTCACGTCGGGCGAGGCCGATGGCGAAAGGGCTTCGCCATCGAGCGGCAGCCGCCACGGGCCCGCAGCGCCGAACTGCAGCCATGCCGAGGACGCGCCGGGTCCGCCGTTGAACAGGAACGTCACGGGACGCGTCGCGCGGTCTGAACCGTCGAGCTCATAGGATGTGTAGGCGATGTCGGCCAGCGGCTCGCCCTTGCCATCGAACACGCGGATCGAGCCGGCGGTTGCGGCGAAGTTGAGCGTGCGACCGGGCAGATCGAGCGTCTGCTTCGTGGTCGAATCCGAGGGAAGACGGTGCGGCTCGGCGGCCGACGGCGAAGCTTGCGGCGCGCTTTGCGTGCCGCCGCCGCGTCCGCCTTTCTGTCCGGCCGGCGCCGCCGTCTCAGATCGCGGCTGCGGCGGATCGTCCGCACGCGCAAGGCCCGCAAGCGCGAAGGCCGACACCGCCAGCACCAGGATCGCGCGGCTCGGCAAACTCGTGGTCATGATCGTTCTCCCTGCCGGCTGTGAGAGCCCGGCGAGGCCAAAAGCCTAGCGCAAAATTGCGACGGTTTGGGGGATTGTGGACTCGAGGGCGCCCAAGGAGGCCGATCGGGCTCGAAACGACCGGGTTTCGTCCCGAATCGGCAGCCGCCCGTTTGCCTTGAAGGGCGGTCATCCTCGACAATGCAGGCCCGGGTGTATAGACGAGCCCGGCGGAACTTACTCGAGCCAGCGGCCCTGCCCGGAAGCCATGACCAAGCCAGCGCGCTACGACCGGATCGCCTTCGTCGCCAGCCCGAGCAGCGAGGCGCAGGCCGCCTTCGGCCAGCTCACCAGCGACTATGGCAATTGCGACCCGAACGAAGCCGACATCGTGGTCGCGCTCGGCGGCGACGGGTTGATGCTCCAGACGCTGCACCAGAACATGCACACGGGAAAGCCGATCTACGGCATGCACCGCGGCACGGTCGGCTTCCTGATGAACGAATACTCGACGCACGATTTGCGTGCGCGGCTCGAGGCGGCACAGGAGTCCGAGATCAATCCGCTGCTGATGCGCGCGACCGACGTCAACGACCGCGTCCACCTGCACCACGCCATCAACGAGGTCGCGCTGTTCCGTCAGACCTACCAGGCGGCACGCTTGCGGATCCTGATCGACGAGCGCGAGCGGATGCCCGAGCTGATCGCCGACGGCATCATGGTGGCGACGCCGGCAGGCTCGACCGCCTACAACCTGTCCGCCCAGGGACCGATCCTGCCGATCAACGCCGCGCTGCTGGCGCTGACCCCGATCAGCGCCTTCCGCCCCCGCCGCTGGCGCGGCGCGCTGCTGCCCAACACGGCCTATGTCGTGATCGAGGTGCTGGAGGGCGACAAGCGCCCCGTCGCCGCGGTCGCCGACCACGATGAGGTGCGCGACGTCCGCCGCGTCGAGGTGCTGTCCGACAAGACCATCTCGATGCGCATGCTGTTCGACCCCGGCCACAGCCTGGAAGAGCGTATTTTGCGCGAGCAGTTCGGCTACTGAGCCCCCTGCCCGGCGCCTTGACCGGCGCTTTGGGACGCCCGGTCGCAACCCTTCGTTAACCCCCGCCACGATATGGTTAACGAAGGTTGACCGCTCTGGCCCAGGCGTCATGTTCCGCATCGATTTCAACAAGCTGCGCTTCCTCGTCTGCGACGACAATCCGCACATGCGCCGCATCCTGCGGACGCTGCTGCATTCCTTCGGCGCGCGCGAAGTCTACGAGGCCGAGGACGGCGCCACGGCGCTGGAAATGTACAGCCACTACGTGCCCGACATCGTCATCACCGACTGGGCGATGCCGATCTTCGACGGGCTCGAGCTCGCGCAGATGATCCGGCAGCCGGAATCCAAGGGCAATCCTTACGCGCCGATCATCATGCTGACCGGCCATTCCGAGAAGCGCCGCGTCACGGTCGCGCGCGATGCCGGAGTCACCGAATTCCTGGCCAAGCCGATCTCGGCCAAGGGGCTCTATCAGCGCATCCTCAACGTGGTCGCCAATCCCCGGCCCTTCATCAAGACCAAGACCTATTTCGGTCCGGACCGGCGCCGCAACACGAACTCCGCCTATATGGGCCCCGAGCGCCGTGTCGGCGAAAAGCACGAGGTGCTGCAGCAGCCCTCGCTGCTCGACAAGGCCCGCTCCTCCATCTAGCGCAACGTCTCACGCGAGGCAGGTATCATGGCGAAGAACAGCGCAAAGGACATCGAGGTCACGGCCTTCGCCACGCATCAAATCATCACGCAGCCCAATCCGCTGCGCAGAGTTCTGCGTCGTGTCGAAGAAAAGGACCTGGACGATCCGGTCAGCCGCGCCGAGCAGGCGCTCGCCGGCCTCGCCGGCGAGTTCAAGGACTGGATGACGACAGAGGTCAACCGCCTGTCCGCCGCCTACGTCGCTATCCGCCATGACGGCTTCACCAAGGACAGGCGCGACGAGCTGTTCCGCGCCGCGCACGACATCAAGGGCGACGCTGCGACATTCGGCTATCCGGCCGCGGCGGGCGTCGCCGAGAGCCTGTGCCGCGTCATCGAGCACGCGCCCGATCTCGAAAGGGTGCCGGCCGAGCTGTTCACGCACCATATCAACGCCATCCTGGCCATCGTGCACGAGAACACCAAGCTCGACAGCATCAGCGTCTCCGCCGAGCTCAGCCGGCGCCTGCGCAAGGTCGCCGACGACTACCTCGCCGACGTCAACCGCGACCGCCCCGAGCACCTTGAGGTGATCCTGGCGCCGAGCATCGTGCCGGCGGAGTAAACACTCTCGCGTCTTGTCATTGCGAGCTCAGCGAAGCAATGACGGGGCCTCAGGCTGCTCCATCGACACGACCAGAACGAAGGATGGGCAAAGCGAAGCGTGCCCACCAATCAACATGAGCTGCGTGGAGAGATGGTGGGCACGGCGCTACGCGCCTTTTGCCCACCCTGCGGCGTCTCGTTACGCGGCGATCAGATCGTCGTAAACCGGATCGACCGTGTCGTCCGCGACCAGCTCGTCGCAGAACAGCCTTGCCTCTTCGCGCGCAGACTCGGTGGCGAAGCGGCGGAGCAGAACCATCAGCGGCTCGGTGGCGCCGCGGTCGGTCTCGCAATGGGTGAGCACGCGCTCGACCATGCGCCGGCGCAGCCGCACCGCGCCGTCGTCGCTGTCGACGAAGCCCTGCTCGTGGCAGGCATCGAGCGCCACCTGGAACGCCGCAAACGTCGCCTCGGGAAGCCCGGCGCGGCGGAGCAGCGCGTGCAGGCTGTTGCCGCCGCGGTCGTGCAGCAGCGCGGTGACGCGCGCCAGCGGCAAATCGGCGAGTTCAGCCAGCGCGGCGTCGAACAGGTCGAGATTGCTCGACAGCAGCGCGCGCAGGATCAGGCCCGCGGTCAGCTGGCCGGTGACGCGCATGTGATGTACCAGCCCCTGCATGTCCTCGCCGCGCGAGCGCGCCGCGATGTTGATGGTGGAGCGGTCGCGCGCCTCGATGGTGATGCGGTCGGCGCGATCGGCACTCAGCCAGTTCCGCGCGACGACGAATTGCGCCAGCGTCTCGGAGAGCTTTGCCACCAGCGCCGCGCGCGTTACGGCCGGCAGATCCTCCAGCACCAGCATCGCCTCGCGGATCGCGGCGAGATGGCCGTGACGCTCGACGATGCGGTTCCAGGAGAACGGCGCGAGCTCGGCGTGGGGATTCTCGATCAGCTCGAGCGCTGCCGCTGCACAGCCGACTTCGGCGATGGCAGCGCAGACCGACACCGGCAGCGCGATCCGGCGCGCGACCGCGCACTGCACCTCGTCGTTGCCGGTTGCGACGATGTCGACGAGATCGGCATCGATCAGCAGCGGAGAATGTTCGAGCACGGGCAGCGCGACGGTCGGCTGGTCCGCCGACAGCGCCCGCACGATTGCCGCCGGGGCATCCGTGCTGCGCGCAAAGGCCTCCGCCATCGCCTGCCGCACCAGCGGCGAGGGATCGTCGAGCAGCATCAGAAGCGCGCCTTCGGCGGCGACGCGATCGTCATGGGACAAGTCTGAGATCAGCCAGGCCCGGGCCAGTGCCCGTGTTGCCTCGGCCCGCTCACCGGCGGGCGCCGTCCTGATCCAATTGATGAACTGCCGAACAATCATGCTGCTTCCGGCTTACACAACAAACGAAAATGGTGACGGCTCGTCACCTGCAACACAAAATAAACCACGACGCTTAACAAAGCGTTCACCATAACTGGCTGGTTTTATTGACGTTTTGTTAAGGGAACCAAGGCGGCCTGTTGACGTGCCCCGGACGCGAAAGGCGAAATGTCAGCTCGAGAACGTGCCGCTGCGATCGCTGAAGAGATCGAGCGGCTGCGGCGGCCGCACATCCGGCGTCGCGGATGCGACCGAGGTCGCGGGCGCGACCGAGGTGAGCGAGGCGTTGTTGCCCCACAATTTCTGCACCGTCGTCGAGACCGGCTGCGTGGCATCGCCGGGCTGATAGATTGAACGGAAGGCCGGCGCGACCGGTGCATTGTCCGCGACCGTCGTCGAGGATGTCGCGCTCACCGGCGTCACGCCGCGCGCATCCGGAAAGGTCTGGAGATAAGCGGCGTTGTCGATCACCGGCGTGGCGGGCAGCACGGCATTTGCACTCGCGACCTGCGTCGTCGACGGCGTGCCGCCATACATCGCCATCGCGCTGCGCGTGGTCTTCGAATTTGCAGCGCTCGCATAGCGCGCGTCCAGCACCGAATAGACTTCGGAGACGCTGCGGGCGCGGCCATCCCTGGCGTAGAAGATCGAACGGTTGGCGGATGCCGCGTTGGGAAACAGCCGCGCGCCGACCGCTTGCGGATTGTCCTCGGCATTGGCGATCAGTTTTGCGGCGCCGCCGACGCCCATGAAATGCGCCATGTAGAGCTCGCTGTCGGACGGCCTGCGGCCGAGCAGGCCGGTGAGCTTGAAGCTGTTCGACTGCGTCAGCGCCGCCGCCATGTTCGAGGCAGCCTCCGGGTCGTCGCGCAGCTTCATGATCGACCGCTTCATCATGGGATCATCGACGGTGTAGGTGCCCGACGAGGTCCTGGTGATGGCGTCGGCGTAGTTGCCATAGCCGAGCTGCGTCCCCGCCTCCTTCACCGTGCCGAGCCAGGTCTGGTCGATGAACTGGTAGAGCCCGTGCGCGGACGAGGTCGTGGCCCCCGCCGTCGGATCGAAATCCGATTCCATCTTCGCGGTGGTCAGCATGTATTGGAAGCTGACACCACTGATGTTCGAGGCCTGCTTGATCGCACCGGCGACACGCGCCCGCGACGGATCGAGAACCGCCGTCTGAGAGGCACTGGAATTGTCGACCGACATGATGAAGTGCCCGCCCCGCGCGGCGTTGAGCGACGCCGGCAATTCGGCGTCCTGTCGTCTCACCGTGAGACAGGTATGGTTAATGCGGGGTTAATTCCGGGATCGCCCCCTCCCCGAGTCATTCCGGGGCATCGCTAAGCGATGAGCCCGGAATCCATCCACCCCCGCGTGATGCCGCACGATCGATTCCGGGCTCGTGCTGCGCACGCCCCGGAATGAAAGAGGAGCTACTTCTTGTAGACCGCGTCCGGATCGAACAGCCTGTCGGCGTCGACAAAGACCAGTTTCGCTCCCCCGTCCTCGGCCTCGACCTTGCGGTAGAAGCAGGACCGGCGGCCGGTGTGGCAGGCCGCGCCGATCTGCTCGACGCGGATCCAGACCGCGTCCTGGTCGCAATCGGTGCGCATCTCGACCACGCGCTGGGTCTGATCCGATGTCTCACCTTTTCGCCACAAGGCATTGCGCGAGCGGCTGAAGTACCAGGCCTCGCCGGTCGCAATCGTCCTGCGCAGCGCCTCGTCGTTCATGTGGGCGACCATGAGCACGTCGCCGGTGGCAACGTCGGTCGCCACGCAGGTCACGAGGCCGCTTGCGTCGAAGCGCGGCTGGAAGGACAGCCCTTCCTCGATCTCATGGGAGTGAGCGGACACAGGAACCTCGCCAGTCAACTCGCGAGGTCAGCGCGTGCCTCGCACCAGGGACAGGAAACGGGCCTGCTCCGCCGGATTGTCGCGGAACATGCCGGTAAAGCGGCTGGTGAACGTGGAAGCGCCATGCTTGGCAACGCCGCGCACCGACATGCAGGTATGCTCGGCCTCGATCAGCACGGCAACGCCGCGGGGTTTCAAGACCTCGTCGATGGCCGCGGCAATCTGCGCCGTCAGATGCTCCTGGGTCTGGAGCCTGCGGGCGAAGATATCCGTCAGGCGGGCAAGCTTCGACAGGCCGACGACGCGCTCCACCGGCGTATAGGCGATGTGCGCCTTGCCGTAGAACGGCATCATGTGGTGCTCGCACTGCGAGGTGAACTCGATATCGCGCACCAGCACGAAGTCGTCATAGCCGGCGGTCTCGCCAAAGGTGCGGTCGAGCACCTCGGCCGGGCATTGGTGGTAGCCCTGATAGAGCTCGTCGAAGGCCTCGACCACGCGGCGCGGCGTGTCCAAGAGACCCTCGCGCTCGGTGTTCTCGCCGATATAGGCGAGCAGCGTCTTCACCGCCGCTTCCGCCTGCGCGCGCGCGGGGCGCGGCTGGTCGGCGCGGACGGCGGCCGCGAGGAATTCGGCAGGGTCAAGCTCGGCCGGGCGGCTCTCGGGCTGCCGGTCGGAGGGCTTGCTCGGGCGGATGGATTTGATCGTAGCGTCCATATCGACTCCGTTCGACGGCCTTGCGGCCGGAGTGTCACCGGCAGACGGGGCGGCAAGCCGCCGGACGCCTGAAGACTACAGTTTTGGCGAAAAAGGTCCGCAATCTCTGGCGTCGCCCGCGTGGTCCTGGATCACCACTGCCGGGCCGCTGGACTGTTTTTCCACCCGTTCCGACCCTATATAGGACCCTGGACGGCGCCCGCCAAGGCCGATCCGGTGCGGAAGTGTTGGACTCCATCACATGCTGAACGACATTTATAACAAGCGGATCATCGAGTTGGCCGGGAATATTCCGCGCCTCGGGCGGCTGTCCGCCCCCGATGCCACCGCGACTGCCCACTCCAAATTGTGCGGCTCGACCGTGAAGGTCGATCTCAAGATGGACGGCGACACCGTCACCGACTTCGCCCATGACGTGAAGGCCTGTGCGCTCGGACAGGCCTCCTCATCCATCATGGCAAGTCACGTCGTCGGCTCGACTGCGAGCGAACTCCGTGAGTTACGCGAAACCGTTCGCAAGATGCTCAAGGAGAACGGCGCGCCTCCTGAAGGCAAATGGGAAGAGATCAAGTTCCTCGAGCCGGTGCGCGACTACAAGGCGCGACATGCCTCGACGCTCCTGACCTTCGATGCCGTCGTCGATGCCATCGGTCAGATCGAGGCCAAGGCGAAGCAGCCGGCAACGGCGCAGGGCTGAACCGCCCGCGTCATTCCGGGGCGTCGCAAAGCGACGATCCCGGAATCCGGAGATTACAGCGCGAGATTCCGGGTTCGCGCTACGCGCGCCCCGGAATGACTGCCAAGATTTAAGATCCTACTTCGGCGAGGCCGCGCTCGGCGTCGCCACCCCACCCGTCGGCACCACGGCTTCCGCCGTCTTGGTCGACTTGGCCGGCTGCTCCGGTTCCACACCGAACCTGGCCTGCGTCTTCGGCGCCAGCTCCGCCATGGCCGGCGCTGTGACGTCCACATGCGGCAGCACGTCGGCCACCAGATCCGTCGTCACGAGATTGGTGAGCTTGAGCTCTCCGGTGTCCAGCTCATGCAGATCTTCCCAGGGCGGGACGCTGAGCGCGAGCGACAAAAGATCGCCGGCGCCGCCCATGTCGAAGGTGTATTTGGCGAGCCGGCCGATGTCGCGTTCCACGATCATCAGGTCCTGCGCGCTGTAGCTCGCCGCCTTGGCATCGTCGGCGCGATCGCCCATCCAGATCTGGTGGACGCGGACATGGGCGGCGTCCGGCACGTAGCGCTTCTTGCCGGCCAGCAGCAGGAACACGCACATGGATTCGCAATAGGCCTCGGGCGCGACCGCCGGACGGGCCGACTGCCCGCCGCGGTTCTGAACGCTGATACCGACCGTGGTCAAAAGCCCGAGATTGCGGAAGCGCCTGCCGAGCGTGATCGCGTCGTTGACGGAACCACCGCTGGAATCGAGCACGACAGTGGCGCCGCCGAGCTGGCGCCCGCGCGAAAATTCCTCGAAATCCTTGGGCGTATCGGCGGTAATGATGCCAACCGCACTGACCCAGCCGCGGCAGTTCGGCTCGCAGGCGACCCAGCTGAACTTCATCGGCAGCTTGCGCTCTTCGAGGGCCGCGCCGGCGTGAGCCTTGGTGCCGGTCGTAGCGACAGCTCCGGTCAGGGCGATGCCGAATGCGGCGGCCCCAAGCACCAACCAGCCGCGACGATCAAGGGAGTTCAGAAGTCTCAATCTGGTTCCTTCCCCAAGCCCCAAAGGTCCCCCAACAATCCCCGGTAGCGCCCTCTGAGTCCATCATACAGGCGTATGTTTCTACACGCGGGCGTCATAAAAATGGTATCCGGGGGAATACAGATCGTCCACAGGTACTTGCTGCACTGCTCCCAAAAAGCACGTAAAATATGGCGCGCAAACAACAGCTTGCTGTTCCCTGCTCGGGAACCGCGCAACACCTCGCTTAACGTCGCAGCAAAGCGCACATGAAGCATTCAGCCTGCGAACATTGCTCCACTCCCCTCGAGGGCGCGCTTCGCCTCCCGCGCAGATTCGGTCGCGCGCTGATCTGGCTCTACCGCCATACACTCTCGCCGCTGGTCGGCTACAACTGCCGGCATTTGCCGACCTGCTCCGTCTACGGCGACGAGGCGATCGAACGTTTCGGGCTCTGGGCGGGTGGCTGGATGACGCTCGCGCGCCTGCTTCGCTGCAATCCGTTCGGCACGTCGGGCATCGACAACGTGCCCCTCGCCGCGCCGCAAGACGCACGCTGGTATCTGCCCTGGCGCTACGGCCGCTGGCACGGCGTCAACGCACCCTAAGTTTGTTGCGGTGCTTTGCGCATCGCTGCCCGGAGTGGAACCGGAACATTCTCCTCGCGTTGTTTTGATGCTCCCGCGGGAGGAAACAACAATGCGCTGGAAAATCAGCCCTCATCTTCACTTCAGGCTTGGTCCGCATCCCAAATTCAGTCCAAGGGAGCACGATCCAAGAACAATCGATGTGCTCGCCATGGTCGCCCTGCTGGCGCTCGTGCTCGGCTCCGGCTGGTATCTGGCGACGAGCTTGGCCACGCCGCCCAGCAACACGGCGTTCATCGTGCCGAGCCAGAGTGTGCACTGGTAGCTCAGAGATCCAGCACCAGCCGCTCCGCGTCTGATCCGGCGACGCAAACCATGAGATAGCGCTCACGCTCATATGGCGACAGGATGCGG
Source organism: Bradyrhizobium sp. CCBAU 45394 (assembly GCF_028128655.1). Taxonomy (NCBI): domain Bacteria; kingdom Pseudomonadati; phylum Pseudomonadota; class Alphaproteobacteria; order Hyphomicrobiales; family Nitrobacteraceae; genus Bradyrhizobium; species Bradyrhizobium sp. CCBAU 45394. The sequence goes on from NZ_LBIX01000008.1 coordinate 96,107, forward strand.
TCGCGGTGCACGGGCTTGCCCTCGATCCATCCGACCTTGCAGGCGCCGCAGATGCCCCCGCAGCAGGAGGTTGCGATGTCGATGCCTCCTTCCTGCAACGCGGCCAGCATGGTCTGGCCGGCGCGGACCTGGATCTCGGCGCCCGAGCGCGCCAGTGACAGCGTGAAGGGCTTTGTGTCGGGATCGATGACCGGCGGCGGCGCGACGAAACGCTCGATATGGACATTGGCGGCTGGCCAGCCCGCGGTGACCCGCTCGAAATCCTCAGTCATGCCTTCCGGCCCGCAACAGGCGACCAGCGTGTCCGCCCCGCCCTCCCCGATGAGCGCAGCGAGATCAGGACGCCCGATCCGGGACGTGCAGTGCACGACGACACGGCCCGCTTCGATCAGTGGCGCGAGATGCGCGGCGAGCGGCACCTCCTCGCGCACGATCAGATGCAGCACGAAGCCGGCATCGCCCGTCTGCACGAGGTGCCGCGCCATCGACAGGAACGGCGTCACGCCGATGCCGCCCGCAATGAACACATGGCGCGCAATGCCTGCACCGGGATCGAGCCCGCCGCGCGGCAGCGAGACGCCGATCACGTCGCCAATACCGACCTCATGAAGCGCGCGCGAACCGCCACGCCCATCAGCCTCACGCTTGACCGCAACAACATAGCGCGCATTGTCGGCGGGCTCGTTGCACAGTGAGTAGGTGCGGACAAGTCCGTTCGGCAGATGCAGGTCGATATGCGCGCCGGGCTTGAAGGGCGGCAGCTCCCAGCGATCGGGATCGGCCAGCGTGAACAGTTTTGTGCCTGCCCCCGCCTCCTCGATGCCGGTGACGATCGTCTTGATCGTCGTGATCGGACGCACCTTCATGCCGCGTTCCGCACGGTATCGCCGACCTTGACGATGCCGGCTTGCAGGATCTTGCAGTTCAGGCCGGAGCGATTGATGAGGGGATCGAAGATCGCCTTGCCGGTGATCTCCTCGATATGCCGGCACGGCACCGACAGCCGGGTTGCTTCCAGCAGGGTTTCCCCGAGCCAGAAGCGGCGGCCGACCAGATGGTTCAGCGGCACGCCTTCGACCGTGACGTTGCGCCGATGCTCCTCCGGGCCAAGCTCGATGCCGGCGTCACGCTTGAGCGCGACCAGCGTCTCGAGCTCGAACAGGGTGACCTGCCGGCCCTCTTCGGGCTTGTGCGAATAAAACCCCTCCTCGTTGCCGATCATGTAGCGGTCGCCCTCGATCCCCCGGCCTGCGACGAGCGTGATCGTTTCCGCTGCGCGCATCGGCAGGAACGCACGCGGGGCGAGATGGAGGAAGCGCACCACGCCGGTCCAGCCGAGCTGCGCTGTCGTCTGCGCCGAGCCGGCGCTGATGGTGTCGAGCATGACAAAATCCTTGTGAGAGGCGTTGGCGCGCCGCGGGATCAGGTCAGTTCCTTGTTCGCCATTTCCGGCGCGAACGTGGTCGCAGTTGCCGTGATGGCCGCGCAGGCGATCAGCAGTAGCGAGACCGGCCAGGTTGCGCCGCCGCTCCAGGCCATCAGCGACGCCGCGATCAGCGGCGTCAACCCGCCGCTCAGGGCCGCGCCGACCTGAAATCCGAGCGAGGCGCCGCTGTAACGCAGCCGCGCGGAGAACAGCTCGGAGTACCAGGGCGCGCCGATGCCGAACATCACCATCTGGCCGAAGGTGATCGCGACCACGATGGTGCAGATGACGACGGCGGGATCGCGGGTGTTGAGCAGCCAGAACAGCGGAAAGGCAAACAGCGCCGAGAACAGGCAGCTCGCATAGAACATCGTCTTGCGGCCGACGAGGTCGGACAGCCAGCCGAACAAGGGAATGGCGAGCAGCGCGACCAGCGATGCGGCGAACGCGCCGTTCAGCACCACCGTGCGCGACAGGCCGAGATTGGCCGTGGCGTAGGACATCACGAACACCCCGCCGATGCTGGCATAGGCGATCTCGGAGATCTTCAGACCAACCGCAGTGAAGAACGGCCTGCGGTGATGCCTGAAGATCTCGACCAGCGGCATGCTTGCGACGTCCTTCTTGGCCTGGACCTGACGGAAGGCCGCGGTCTCTTCCATGTTGAGGCGGATGTAGAGCCCGACGCCGACCAGGAGGATCGAGATCAGGAACGGAATGCGCCAGCCGTAAGCCATGAAGTCGCTTTCCGGCAGGCTCGCCACCAGCGCAAACATGCCGATCGCGGCGAGATTGCCGATGGGATTGCCGACCTGCACCATGCTGCCGAGCAGGCCGCGGCGGTGGGTCGGGCAGTTCTCCACCACCATCAGCACCGCCCCGCCCCACTCGCCGCCGAGGCCGATGCCCTGGAGGAAACGCAGGCCGATCAGGAGCAGCGGCGCGGCGATGCCGATCTGCTGATAGGTCGGAAGCAAGCCGATCAGGAAGGTGCCGATGCCCATCACCATGATCGTGATCGCGAGCATCGCCTTGCGGCCGACCCGGTCGCCGTAATGACCGAAGATCGCAGCGCCCAGCGGCCGCGCCAAAAAGCCGACCGCGTAGGTGCCGAAGGCGGCGATGGTGGCGAGCGTGGGATTGCCGGCCGCGAAGAAGACCTTGTTGAACACCAGCGCGGTCGCCGTGCCGTAGATGAGGAAATCGTACCATTCGACCGCGGTGCCGATCACGCTCGACCACACGATCCGTCGCAAGCTCGCCGCCTCGTCCGGCGCTACGCTCAGGGTTACGTCGTCTGCCACGGTCATCGATCTCTCCAAAAGGTACCGGCGCCTGGGAAAGCAGTTGGTTCTGTCGCGGAGCCCATCGGCAGCCGCGGCGGTAAAATCGATCATGTTTACTAATGGAAATCAACGGCACGGAATGCGGCAAATGCCGCCGATCGCGGCAGAGCGCATCAATTGCACCATTATTCGGCTGATTTTCGCGATATACCAGCTCGCCTGCCCACAATATCCGCGGCGCTGCTCGAAATTTCTGCGCGATAGTTTTCCTTTGGAATACACCTGCACGTCCCCCGGAACTGCCCTGCGCGCGCCACCGGGCTGGCAGTTCGGCAGCATCTGATGCAAAAGAAGCATCAGCAGTTCAGGAGACTCATGCGTGCTTGACGTCAGCAAAGCGACAGCGGTCGGGGCCAATATCCGCCAGGCGCGGATTGCCAAGGGCCTGACGCTGGACCAGCTTGCCAGGCAGAGCGACCTCACGCGCGGCTACATTTCGCTGGTCGAGCGCAACCTCAAGATCCCTTCGCTCGCCGCGCTGCTGCGGATGGCCGCCGCCCTCGAGGTCAACGTCGCGAACTTCTTCGACCCGAACGCCGAGCCCGCGCCGCGCTACACGCTGTTCCGCCGCGAAGGCGGCAATGTCCCGCTGTTCCAGGACACCTTTGGCGTGGTGCCGCTGGCAACCGGCCGCACCCGCAAGATGATGGAGCCGTTCCTCCTCAGCCCGCCGCACAAATCGGCGACGCGCGCCTCGCATGCCGGCGAGGAGCTGCTCTTCGTGATCAACGGGAAAATTGCGATCAAGCTCGACGGCGAAGAGCTCGTCCTCGGCAAGGGCGATTGTCTGTATTTTTCGGGCGAGACGCCGCACGAGGTCCGGAGCCTCGGCCGGCAGAAGGCGGAGGTTCTGGTCGTTGTCGCCCAGAACGCGACGACGTAACCCCGGACTTCGGCAAATAGCCTAGCGGAACCAGAAGAAACGCCCGGACGGCGGGACGGATTCGGGCGGACGCGGCCGCTTCGGGCGCGGTGGCTTTGGCGTCGGTTCAGCGGACGAGGTGGTCTCCGCCCCCGGCGCGGTGTCGCTTCCCGGCACCTTCACCGACAGCAGCAGATTCGATTCATGCGTGCGCCAGCGATAACCGACGCCGAAATCGATCGGCTGGGCGCGCGCGAACAGTTCGGCATAGCGCTCCTGGTAACGGCCGGGGAATTCGGCGATCGGTCCGAGGTAGCGGCCGAACGGGAAGAACCGCCATTGCCGCGCATTGTAGTTCGCGAGCGGAATGCCGGAATCGTCCTGGATGATGGTGGCGCTGTTGGCCAGTAGCCAGTCGCGGACGACGGTGAAGTTGCCGGAGTGCAAGAGATAGGACGCGCTCTTGAGCAGGCTGTTGCCGGGCCCGAGCGTCTCGCAGAACTTCAGGAACCCGGCCGCGCGCGCGCCGGGATTGGAGAGATCGGTCGAGAAATAATACAGCGTGCGCACTTCGCCATCGCTGCCGGCGAAGGTGATGCGGACGCCGCGCGTCGCGTTCGGTCCCGGATTGTCGTTGCCCGCGTGAATCCCGCCCTTGTCGTCGAGCGCAATCATCTCGACGTTGCGGATGGTCTTGCCGGAGCGGGCGAGGAAGACATAGAGGATCGGCAAGGTGCCGTTGACCTGGTTGGCGTGCAGGTCGACCTTCATCTGCTTGGTGATGAAGAAGGAGAAGCTCAGGATCGAGCCGAGCGAGCGTTCGACATTGTAGAGCGCGGCGCCGACCGAGCCGCGCGGCACCCGCGTCAGGTCGGGCACGGCGCCAACCGGCTCCAGCGCACCGAGCACGTAGGTGCTGGCCTTGGAATAGAAGGCGTCGGCGTAGAGGAAGTCCGGGCCGCTGAACATGTAGAACATGGTCGGCCTGGGCGCGGCCAGGTTGACGTCGGACCAGGTGCGGATCTTCGAGAGTTGCCGCTGCTCGAGCTGGGCAAAGGCGCCGTCGAAGAATTTTGCGTGATGCTGCCAGGACGGGTCTCTGGTCAGCGCCACCAGCGGCGAGTCCGCCGATGGCTGCATGCCCGCAAGGAAACGCGCGGTGTCGTCGAAGGTGACGTCGGCGGCCCGCACGGACGAGACGGCCGCAGCCAGGAGGGCAACAGCGACGGCCGCAATTCTCAAGGGTCGAAACATGTCTATTCGCGATTGTGTGACGTGCCAGCGGCGACCGGCCGCCTGCGGAAAACAGCATAAATCAACAGGCCCGAGAGCATGACGAGCATCCCCGACAGCGACTGCACCGGCCGCTCGGTCAAGAGGTAGTACATCATGAACGCGGTCACGAGCAGGAAAACGAGGGGGGTGAAGGGGTATCCCCAGGCGCGATAGGGCCGCGGCAGGTCAGGATCGGTGATGCGCAGCTTGATCACGCCGGCGACCGTGAAGAACGAGCAGAACAAGAGCGCGAACTGGATGAAGTCGAGCACCGCCTCGAAACTGCGCGTGAACAGCAGCAGGGTCGCGACCGCGAGCTGAAACAGGATGGCATAGGCCGGCGCGCCGCTCGTCGACTTGCGCGAGAACACGCGCAGCGCCGGAATGTCCTCCCCCATCGTCATCATCACGCGCGGACCGATCCACATCATCGCGCTGATCGAGGAGATCAGGCCGACGCAGATCATGGCGCCGACGATCCGGCCGCCTAGGCTGCCGAAGATGGCGCTGCCGGCGACACTGGCGACATCGAGCTGGCCGGCGAGCGCGCCGACCGGCGTGGAGTAGAGAAACACCGCATTCAATGCGACATACAGCACGAGCACGATCAGCGTGCCCGCGAGCAGCGCGCGCGGCAGGTTCTGCTGCGGCATGTTCATCTCGCCGATGATATAGGTCGCCGCATTCCAGCCCGAGAACGAGTACATCACGAAGACGAGGCCGATCGCGAAGGGCGCGCTGACGATATGCGCGAGGTCGCCCGGCTGCGGCGTGAAGGCGATCGGCTGCGGCACGCCGATGATGAAGCCGGCGACCAGGAAGGCGACGATCAGCACGACCTTCAGGATGGTCGAGATCAGCTGGAAGGTCGAGGAGTGCCTGACGCCGGTCAGTTGCACGAGCGAGACCAGCCACACCACGCCGATGGCGAGCGGGATCGGCGGCAGGTCGGGGACGACCGACTTGGCATATTCGCCGAAGGCCATCGCGGCGAGTGCAACCGGCGCGGCAAAGCCGACCGTCGCCGAGACCCAGCCGGCGAGAAAGCCGAAGGCGGGATGATAGGCACGGCCGAGGAAATTGTATTCGCCGCTCGAGCGCGGAAACATCGCGCCGAGCTCGCTGTAGGAGAACACCCCGCACAGTGCGACGATGCCGCCGACGCTCCACAGCAGCAGGATCGAGAAGCCGGACGGGATGTCCTTGACCTGGAAGCCGAGGCTGGTGAAGACGCCGACCCCGATCATGTCGGCAACGACGATGGCGGTTGCGACCAGAACGGAGACACCCGCCCCTCTTCCGGTCAACCGGCCAGTCCAGGGCGCAGTACCCGCATCTGATGCCGTCATCGGGGTCCTTAACCTCAGGCCTCACGTCTCGTGGGAAGCATCGTGCAGTTTGATCCAGTCAATTCAAGCAGGGTTAACAAGGGTTAAATGAGGCAAGGGAAATAGGTATCAAAGCACCTTCTTAGCACGGTCCTAGGCGATAAAGCTGCGCAAACACCGGAGAATCCCGTTTCCGATCCCCACAATCACGACACGATTGCGTGGTCCTTTTGAGCGTTCCGGATGTGGGGAAGTTTCTCCGGACACTTAACGTCACCTAAACGCCAGTCGGCTCAATTATCTCAAGATTGCCGCTGGGCTTGTGGTCATGACTTGGGGTCATGGGTGGATGGTCGGGGCCGTTCCGAAAACGAGAGCTGACATTCGTGCCGATCGGACGCCGTCCGATCGGCGCGGTCGTGCGCTCCGGATCGGCCTGATCTCAGCCTTGGTGCCGCTGTCGCTCACGCTGGTTCAATGCGGCCAAGCGCCGAATCCGACGGCGCTCGCAGCCAACTCGCAGGCCAATGTCCAGGTCGTCGCCAAGACCAATCCGCAAGTTGCGAGCGGCGACACGTTCGAGGATCGCTTCCCTGCCCCGCAGTTCAAGGAGCGCTTTCCCTCGGTGGGCGAGAGCTTCCTGCAACGGCAGATGTCGGACTTCTCGCCCAAGCGCGCCGTACAGCAGCAGCCGCAGCCGGAGCAGGCACCCTACAAGGTCGCTTCGCTCGCACCGCAGGCGCCCTACCAGCGTCCGCCCCGCGAAGACCTGACGACGCTCGTCAGCATGAAGTCGTCGGCCTTCCCCTATTTCGGCAACAACCCTGCCTCCGACGCGCCGTTCCTCAACATCTCCAAGGGTGACCGCCGCGGCCACCGCAGCTATTCGGGGCGCGTCTACTGGCAGGACGAGACCTACAGCGACAGCCGCGTGCTGGTGCACGTGCCCGAGCATTTCGACGCCCGCAAGCCGGGCGTGATCGTGGTGTTCTTCCACGGCAATGGCGCGACGCTCGAGCGCGATGTGCGCGACCGGCAGCTGGTGCCGCAGCAGATTACCGATTCCGGCGCCAATGCCATCCTGCTTGCGCCGCAGATGGCCGTCGACGCCGCCGATTCCAGCGCCGGAAAATTCTGGCAGGCGGGCGGCCTCAAGCGCTTCATGGATGAATCGGCCAGCCACCTCGCCCGCCTCACCAGCGATCCCAACAGCGCGCGCGCGTTCGCCAACATGCCGATCGTCATCGTCGGCTATAGCGGCGGCTTCCTGCCGACGGCCTGGAGCCTCGAGGTCGGCGGCATCAGCGACCGCGTTCGCGGCGTCGTGCTGCTCGACGCCGTCTATGGCGAAATGGACAAGTTCGCCTCCTGGATCGCGAGCCACCGCTCGGGCTTCTTCGTCAGCTCGTACACTCACTACACGGCGCGGCGCGACCGCGAGCTGATGAGTATGCTCAGGCAGAAGGGCATCAACGTCTCCGAGGACATGGACGGCCCGTTGCGTCCCGGCAGCGTGGTGTTCGTCGAAACCGGCGACGGCATCACCCATCGCGACTACGTGAACCGCGCGTGGACGCAGTATCCGCTCAAGGACGTGCTGGTGAAGATGTCGGCGACACCGGCGCTGGCGCTGACGCGCGTGGCGGCGACCACTCCATCGGCATCGAACCGATAGTCCCGATATTGCGCCAGCCGGTATTTCCGTGCGCTGCCTGCAATTCTCTCAAGCCATGATCAAAATGTGATGTTGATGGCCGACATCCCCGTGAGCCACCGGATTGTTTCCGCTGGCAACGATCATAGTTTGCCGGCCAAGTTGGATTTGGAATTTCTGCGGGGACAGGTCGTGCGTCAGGGACTGTACAAGGTCGACTTCCACACGGTTCACGGAACCGGGTGCGGTGTCGTCTATGTGGTGGATGGCAAAATGCGCGGCGGCAATTCCGCCTTCGCCTTCATGGGCACCTATACGGGCGAAGGCGACGCGATCAAGGTCAAGATCTCGACCCAGCGCTACAACGACGACCCGTCCTTCAAGGGGCTGTTCGGCATCGACCGGATCACGCTGACGCTCACCGGCCGCGAGGACGGCGACGCGGCGGAATTCGAAGGCAACGCGCTGCAAGCGCCGGGCGTTGCCTTCAGGGCTGTGCTGAGCCGGATCAGCGACTAGCCGTCCGGCGTCTTGACCTTAGGTCTTGGGCAGCTTCGGAATGCTCTCGGCAAAACCGTTGAAGCAGGCCAGCCGCTCGTCCTCTTCCTTGAAGAAACGGCAATCGGCGTAGCCCTTGGCCTTCGCCGGCTTCGGCTTCGGCGCCGGCGGGATCACCGCGTCGTAGCAATTGAGGCGGTCCTTGGTGCCGTCATCGAGATCGAGGCAGGCCTGGAGCCGTGCGGCGATCGATTGCGGCTTGCCCTTCGGCGCTGCGGCCGGCTTGGCCGCTGCCTCCTTGGTCCCCGCTTTGGTCCCCTTGGGCTTGACCTGCACCAAGGGCTTGTCCCCCACCATCGGTGGCTTGTCGGCTTGCGCAAACGCGGAGGCTGAATAGAGCACCGCGGCAACCGCCAGAATCATCCTCATCTCAGTCAACTCTCTTTGGTCCCCATGACCGGCCTTCTAGCGCTCCCGCGCGCGGTTTGCCAAGCACCTTGCACGCACGAAAACGCAGGTTCAGGCGGCGGCAGCCGGCCCGGGCCGGGTCAGGATCACCAGCACCAGCGCCAGCACGACGAAGCCGACCGCAACGAAGCCGAGTGGGTGCAGGAGCTCGTGGGCGAACAGCAGCCCGCCGATGGCGGAGCCGACCGCCTGGCCGATATAAAGGACGGAGGTGTTGAGCGCGACGGTGGCGGACGCAAGCGGCGGCGCGGTCGCGACCAGCCGCACCTGCTGCATCGAATTGGTCGAGGCAAAGCCGAGGCCCCAGATCGCGACGGCACCTGCCATCAGGACGAACGTGCCGGCGCCGAGCGCCCAGCCCGCAATGCCCGCAAGCAGCAGGCAGGTGAACAGCAGCGAGGTGCGATAGGGACCCCAGGTATCGACGATGCGGGTCGCGATCACGACGCCGAGGAAACCGCAGAGGCCGTAGATGCCGAACACCATGCCGATTGCGTCCGGCCCCGCCCCGGTCAGCTTCTTGAGCAGCGGGCCCATGAAGGTGAACACCACGAACTGCCCGGACATTTGCAGCAAGGTGATCGCAAGCAGCAGCAGAACCGTCCTGTCGCGGCCGACCGCGCTCCAGGTCTTCAGGTCCACCGGCGTGCCCTTCAGTCCGGCAGGCAGGCGCAGCAGCAACAACAAGAAGCTGATGCAGCCGAGCGCGCCGATCCCGCCATAGGCCGCGCGCCAGCCGTAGCGGCTGGCCATGAAGGTGATCAGCGGCAGGCCGACGGCGGCCGCCAGCGACCAGCCGAGAAAGATATAGGCAATCTTGCTGCCGCGCCGCTCCGCCGGCACGATCAGCGCCGCCGTGCCGGCCGCCTGCGGCGTATAGAGCGCGCCGACCGCGAGCATCACCAGGCGGATGACGAGGAGGCTCGCATAGTCGGGCGCGAACGCCGAGGCGAGATTGCCGAAGGCGAGCACCGCCAGCGTGGTCGCAAGCAGCGTCCGCCGTTCGATGCGGCTCGTGAGCCAGGCCGTCAGCGGCGAGCCGATGCATAGCGTGATCGCGCCGAAGGTGATCAGGAGCCCGGCCGCGTGGATGCTGATGCCGAGCCCCGCCGACAATTCCGGCAGCATCCCCGCCGGCGCCAGCACCGAACAGCCGGTGACGAGATTGCCGAGCATGAGGGCGGTTGGCGCGAAACGGCCGGCGGCGGGGGATTTTTGCATGCAACTGCATGTAGAGCCGGCTTGCCGCCTGTTAAAGGCCGCTGCCCGAAATAGTTGGTGCAAGGCCGCAGCTTTTGCGTGCCACTTTCTTGGAAATGCCGGATTGCGCAGGCCGAATCGCCTGATATATCGCTCGTTCCCGCTTACCTGCGCTCGTTCGCAGGAGTGAGCTTCAGGAGAAAAGCAATGACCGACCAGCCCAAATCCGAATCCGGCTTCCAGTACAGCCTCTCGAATCTGAAGCCCGTGACCCCCGCAGCCAAAGTCACCCTCACCTTCCCCGACGGCGCCCGGCGCGAATACGACAAGAGCATCACCGGCCTCGAGATCGCCAAGGGCATCTCGCCGTCGCTGGCCAAGCGCACGGTCGCGATGGCGCTCGACGGCGTGGTCGCCGACCTCGACGATCCCATCGAAGCCGATGCCAAGATCGAGCTGATCAACCGCGACGATCCGCGCGCGCTGGAGCTGATCCGCCACGACTGCGCGCACGTGCTCGCCGAAGCCGTGCAGACGCTGTGGCCGGGCACCCAGGTCACCATCGGCCCGGTGATCGAGAACGGCTTCTACTACGACTTCTTCCGCAACGAGCCGTTCACGCCGGAAGACTTTGCCGCGATCGAGAAGAAGATGCGCGAGATCATCGCGCGCGACAAACCCTTCACGAAAGAGGTTTGGGATCGCGAAAAGACCAAGCAGGTGTTCCGCGACAAGGGCGAGGCGTTCAAGGTCGAGCTGGTCGACGCCATTCCCGGCAACGAGCCGATCAAGATCTACTACCAGGGCGACTGGTTCGATCTGTGCCGCGGCCCGCACATGACCTCGACCGGCAAGGTCGGCAATGCCTTCAAGCTGATGAAGGTGGCCGGTGCCTATTGGCGCGGCGATTCCAACAACCCGATGCTGACCCGCATCTACGGCACCGCCTTCGCCAAGCAGGAGGATCTCGACGCCTACCTCAAGCAGATCGAGGAGGCCGAGAAACGCGACCATCGCAAGCTCGGGCGCGAGCTCGACCTCTTCCATTTCCAGGAGGAAGGTCCGGGCGTCGTGTTCTGGCATCCGAAGGGCTGGACCATCTTCCAGCAGCTGATCGCCTATATGCGCCGCCGCCTGACCGGCGACTACAGCGAGGTCAATGCGCCGCAGATCCTCGACAAGGTTTTGTGGGAGACCTCGGGCCATTGGGGCTGGTACCGCGAAAACATGTTCGCGGCACAGTCGGCCGGCGACGAGGCCGAGGACAAGCGCTGGTTCGCTCTGAAACCGATGAACTGCCCGGGCCATGTGCAGATCTTCAAGCACGGCCTGAAGAGCTACCGCGACCTGCCCTTGCGGCTCGCCGAGTTCGGCGTGGTGCATCGCTATGAGCCATCCGGCGCCATGCACGGCCTGATGCGCGTGCGCGGCTTCACCCAGGACGATGCGCACATCTTCTGCACCGAGGACCAGCTCGCCGAGGAATGCCTGAAGATCAACGATCTCATCCTGTCGACTTACGCGGATTTCGGCTTCACCGGCGATCTCACCGTGAAACTGTCGACCCGGCCCGACAAGCGCGTCGGCACGGATGCGATGTGGGATCACGCCGAGCGCGTGATGGCGACGGTGCTGCGCGAGATCCAGTCGCAGAACAACCACATCAAGACCGAGATCAACCCGGGCGAAGGCGCGTTCTACGGGCCGAAGTTCGAATATGTGCTGCGCGACGCCATCGGCCGCGACTGGCAGTGCGGCACCACGCAGGTGGACTTCAACCTGCCGGAGCGGTTCGGTGCGTTCTACATCGACCATGACGGCGGCAAGAAACCGCCGGTGATGGTGCATCGCGCGATCTGCGGCTCGATGGAGCGCTATATCGGCATCCTGATCGAGCACTATGCCGGCAATTTCCCGCTCTGGCTCTCGCCGGTGCAGGCCGTGGTCACGACCATCACCTCCGAAGGCGACGAGTACGCCAAGCAGGTCCTGGAGCAGGCGCGGCGCGCGGGGCTTCGGGTCGAGATCGACCTGCGCAACGAGAAGATCAACTACAAGGTCCGCGAGCACTCGCTGGCCAAGATCCCGGCACTGCTCGTGGTCGGCAAGAAGGAGGCCGAGACGCATTCGGTCTCCGTCCGCCGGCTCGGCAGCGACGGCCAGAAGGTGATGACGACGGCGGAGGCGATCGCCGCCTTGGTCGAGGAAGCGACCCCGCCTGATGTCGTGCGGGCACGGGGCATCGTTTAGAACCTGCCACTGAACCTGACGAACAGGGCGCGCCTGCCGGCGCGCTCTGCGCGTCTGCGCAGCAAGGTGGCCGCCCTCAGAGCGCGATACCAGCCCGACTTCCGGAGCACTACCCCATGAATTGGGGATACCGACGTACCGGGCTCCGCGCGAACATTGGTCATGTTTGGTGAACTCGATACGAATTTGCGAGCCGAGCCCGAGGCGGCCGGGTTTCGGCGGCCGGCTTCAGGTGCCGTCGTCGCTCTTGTCATGTTCGCACTCGGGTTCATTGTCTTTCCCGAAGCTGTCTACGCCGAAACCTGCCTGCTCGATTCCGGCAGTGGCAGCGCGCCCGTTGCCGATTCATTCGCTTGTGGCAACGCTGCATCCGCTTCGGCTTCCAGCAGTACGGCAGTGGGGAACCATGCAGATGCCGCGGGAGCCTATAGTGTCGCGGTCGGTTTTCTGAGTAGTGCGTCGCAAAGCCACGCCACCGCGGTCGGAGCGACGAGCAATGCCAGCGGAACGGATTCGACGGTGGTAGGCTACGGAAGCGAGGCGACCGCAGCGCAGACTTCCGCCTTCGGCTCCTACAGCAGCGCGACCGCCCAGCAAGCCTCGGCTTTCGGTAATTCGAGCACGGCGAGCGGGACACAGTCCTCCGCCTTCGGCGCTTCAAGCACAGCGACTGGCGTAGCCTCCGTCGCCGTCGGCTACGCCGCGAGCGCCAGTGGTGACTACGCCATTGCGTTCGGCCGGCAGAGTCAGGCAACGATGCAGAGCGCGCTGGCGATCGGGCAGAGCGCCGAGGCAACCGGAGCGGACAGCGTCGCACTCGGCTCGGATGCGCTTGCCGACAATTCAGGCGCAATCGCAATCGGCAGTTCCGCCCAAGCCCATCTCGCCGGAACCGCTGTCGGACGGACGGCGCACGCCTATGGCGACTACAGTACGGCCGTCGGGCAAGCCGCGGCGGCAACCGGCCAGGGGAGTTCGGCCTACGGCTACACAAGTGTCGCGGGCGCCACAGCTGCGTCGGCATTTGGCTGGAACGCGCGCGCCAACGCCGTGGACTCGACCGCTCTTGGTTTCAATACAAATGTTTCAGCGGCGGCAATTTCGGGCGTCGCCATCGGTGAAGGTGCGCAAACGACTGCATCCAACGCGGTTGCGCTCGGTTCCAAGTCCGTCGCCAATGTCGCAAACACGATCTCGGTCGGCTCGGCCGGCAAAGAGCGCAGGATCGTCAATGTCGCCGCCGGCACGCTGTCTTCCACCAGCACCGATGTCGTCAATGGCGGCCAGCTCTACACTGCAAACCAGAGGGTCGCCGCAGCATTCGGCACAACGCTCGATGCCGGCGGACAGATGGTTGCGCCGAGCTACATGATCCAGGGCGTCTCCTACAACAACGTCGGCAGCGCGTTCTCTGCCGTGAACGCTGCGCTAAGCAGCACGGCGACCAGCATCAGCAACTTGCAGACGCAGATCGACAACGGGTCGATCGGCCTCGTGCAGCAGAATTCGTCGACTAAGGTCATCGGTATCGGCAGCAGCACGGATGGCACCGTGGTCGACGTGTCGGGCACATCGGGCAACCGCACCGTGACTGGCGTAGCCGCGGGCGCCGTTGACGCGACCAGCACCGACGCCGTCAACGGCAGCCAGCTCTACGCCACGAACCAGACCGTTGCCTCGCTGAGTGCGACGGTGGCCGGCATCGCCGGGACAACTCAGTACACCAAGGTCAACAGCGCTGGCGCAGCGGCCAACGCCTCCGGTACCGATGCGATCGCGATCGGCGGCAATGCGCAGGCCACCCAGTCCGGCTCGATCGCAATTGGGTTGAATTCCGCCTCGACCGGCACCAATGCGATTGCGATCGGCACCGGTGCGGTAGCAACCGGCTCGGTAGCCGTCGGCGCAGCAGCCTCCGCAGGCAATGGCGGCGCGGCCTTCGGCGACGGTGCGGTTGCGACGGGCTCGAACTCGGCCGCGTTGGGCACCAATGCCTCGGCAACCGCGGCCAACTCAGTGGCGATCGGCACAGGCTCGACCAACACCGTCGCCAACACCGTGTCGTTCGGCTCGGCCGGCAATGAGCGCCGCCTCACCAATGTCGCCGCCGGCGTCAACCAGACCGATGCAGTCAATGTCGGCCAGCTCCAGTCGGCTGTCGCAGGCTTCCAGTCGCAGATCGGCAGCCTGCAAAGCGAGATCGCCGCCAACCAGCAGGAGGCCCGGCGCGGCATCGTCGCCGCGGTGTCAGCCGCACCGGTGCTGATGCCGTCGGCGCGTGGCAGGACCACAGTCGCAGTGAACGCCGGATATTATCGCGGCCAATCCGGCGTGGGCATCGGCATCTCACATCGCCTGGACTGGACGACGCCGACGGTGCTGTTTGGCGGCTATTCCAATGGCGGTGGAAGCGAGCATATCGGCCGCGCCGGCATGGCGGTCGAGTTCTGACGTTGGTGCCGCAGATGAAGCTTCCCTTCCCGGCCTTCGTGCTGGCCGCAGTCGTGCTCGGCTCCCGCCCTGTCGTCGCGCAACAGCCGCAACAACCGCCGCCGCAACAATTCCAGCCATCGGGCGAATGGGCCAAGCTTCCGCGCATGCAATTGGAACGGCAATTCGCCGGCCCGCTCCAGGATACGGTGGTCCAGCGCTTGCGCGATCCGGTCGACGGCACCATCTGCTATCTGTATCTGCCGATCTCGGCGCCGCACTCGCCGACGACGGCAACGGGTTTCGTACAATACGGCCCGAACGGCATCGGTAGCATCAACTGTATGCCGGGCACGCCAGCTGTCGCTGCGCCGACGAGGCACAAATAGGCCCCGATCACAATCGGTCTAAATGAGCCTGTTCAGTCTCGTGGCCGGGAGGATCGCATGCTATGCGGTGCCCAATTGGTTCCATGAGAGAGACGCCCGTGCCCGACGCCATCGAACTCCTGAAGACCCGCCGCTCGGTCAAGCCGCGCGAGATGACCGGGCCCGGCCCTTCGGAGGCCGAGCTCGAGACGATCCTCACCATCGGCGCGCGCGTGCCGGATCACGGCAAGCTCGCGCCCTGGCGCTTCATCATTTTCGAAGGCGATGCGCGCCAGCGTGCCGGCGAGGTGATTGCGAAGGTCTTTGCGCGGAAGAATCCCGGCGCGCCGGCGGCCGATGTCGACATCGAGCGGAAACGGCTCACCGATGCCCCGCTCGTGATCGGCATCGTCAGCTTCACCAGGCCGCATCCGAAGGTACCGGCCTTCGAGCAGGAACTGTCGGCGGGCGCCAGCGCCATGAACATCGTCACGGCCGCGACCGCGCTCGGCTACGGCGCATGCTGGCTGACCGGCTGGTTCTCGTTCGACCGCGACGTGCTCGACGGCCTCGGCCTCAAGCCGGACGAAAAGCTCGCCGGCTTCATCCATATCGGCACGCCGACCAAGCCGAGCGAGGACCGTCCGCGACCGTTCCTTTCGGAAATCGTGACACGATTTTGATCGATGACATGTTGACGCCCTGAATATCTTGCGGCTTTGATCCCGGCGAGGGAGGGAGCCCAGATGAAGCGGCGTGAATTTCTGGTCGGAGCCGCGCTGCTCGCCGGCACCATGGCGCGAAGCCGGGCCGCCGATATCCCTGCACCTGCGCCCGAAGGGCTCGACCGCATCACGGCGTTCTTCGACAGCGAAGTGACGAGCGGCCGGTTGCCGGGCGCCGTGATCATGGTCCAGCAGCACGGCAAGCCGGTCTATCTGAAGACATTCGGCGTGCGCGACGTCAGGACGGGCCTCGCCATGACGCCGGATACGATCTTCGCCATCCACTCGATGACCAAGCCGATCACCTGCCTCGGCGCGATGATGCTGATCGACGAGGGCAAGCTTGCGCTTACCGATCCCGCATCGAAATACGTCCCCCTCTTCGCCGGCACCAAGGTGGGACTGGAGGTCACCGAGCCGGACGGCAAGCTGGAGCTGGACCTCGTGCCCCCGGTCCGTCCCGTCAACATCGAGGATCTGCTGCGACACACCTCGGGCATCAGCTACGATTATATCGGCGGCAAATGGGTCGAGCAGGCCTACAAGGCTGCCAACATTTTCGAGGATCCCTTCAACAACAGGAAATTCGCCGATCGCATCGCAAAATTGCCGCTGGCACGGCAGCCGGGAACGCTGTGGCGCTATGGCCATTCCACCGACGTGCTCGGCGCCATCATCGAGATCATCTCGGGCCAGACCCTGTACGACTTCCTGAAGCAGCGCATCCTCGACCCGCTCGGCATGAGCAGCACCAAGTTTGCACTCGCGACGGGAGACGAACTGGCTCGGATGGCGCGGCCGCTGCCGAACGATTACATCCTGCTCGCCGCCGAGCGCGACCGGCTCGACCATCCCGAATGGCAGTCCGGCGGCGGCGGCCTGCTCTCGACCATCACCGACTATCAGCGCTTCTCGCAGATGCTGCTCAACCGCGGTGAGTTCGAGGGCAGGCGTTACCTCAGCCCGGCCGCCTTCAAGGCCATGACGACCGATCACGTCGGTCCCGGCTCCGGCGTCGGACGCGACTATTTCTATTTCCCGGGTGACGGCTTCGGCTATGGCTACGGCCTTGCGGTGCGCACCGATCCCGGCAATGCGAAGCCGCCGCCCCCGGGCTCGATCGGCGAGTTGAAATGGGACAGTGGCAGCGGCACCTATTTCGGCGTCGATCCCAAGCTCGACATGGTCTACCTGATGATGCAGCAGACCCAGAACGAACGCAGCCGCATCACGCCCGCCTTCAAGGCGCTGGTCTACGACTGCTTTCCACCCGCGTTACGCCGCCCGTGAGGCGCGCTGGCCGAAATCGGCCAGCAGCTTTTCGATCTCGGCGGCGGGCCGCGCCGCGCTGAACAGAAAGCCCTGCACCTCGTTGCAGCCTTCGGCGCGCAGCCAGTCGAGCTGGTCCTCGGTCTCGACGCCCTCCGCAGTCGTGGTGATGTTGAGGCTGCGGCCGAGCCCCGAGATCGCACGCACGATCGCGACGCAATCGGGCCGCTGCGCCAGGTCCTTGACGAAGGAGCGGTCGATCTTGATCTTGTCGAAGGGGAAGCTGCGGAGATAGCTGAGGCTGGAATAGCCGGTGCCGAAATCATCCATGGAGATGCCGACGCCGAGCTCGCGCAGCTGATGCAGGATCGCGAGATTGGCATCGGTCTCGGCCAGGAAGATCGACTCGGTGATCTCCAGTTCGAGCCGCTTCGGCGACAGGCCGGACTGCGCCAGCGCCGAGATCACGACCTGCACCAGGTTGCGGCTGCGGAATTGCGCCGGCGACAGATTGACCGCGACCTTGACGTCGACGGGCCATTTCACCGCCTCGCTACAAGCCTCGCGCAGCACCCATTCGCCGAGCTGGGTGATCAGGCCGATGTCCTCGGCGACCGGGATAAACTCCGCCGGCGAGATCATGCCCTTGTCGGGGTGACGCCAGCGCAGCAGCGACTCGAAGCCGGAGATGCGGTCGGAGGCGATCGACACCAGCGGCTGATAGTGCAGCTCGAACTCGCCGTTGGCGAAGGCGCGGCGCAGATCGAGCTCCATGTCGCGGCGCTTCTGCGCCTGGAGGTCCATCTCGCGCTCGAAGAAGTGGTGCACGCCGCCGCCGTCGGACTTGGCCCGGTACAGCGCCATGTCGGCGTTGCGCATCAACTCCTCCGACGTCACGCCGTCGCCGGGCGACAGCGCGATTCCGATGCTGGCGCCGATCACCATCTCCTGGCCGTCGATCTCGTAGGGCGCCTTCAGCATGTCGATCAACAGCGTCGCGCAGGCGCTGGCCTCGTTCGGCGAGACGTCGGCCGCCAGGATCACGGCGAACTCGTCGCCGCCGAGCCGGGCTGCGAGATTGGCGCCGCGGACCGCGGTGGTCAGGCGCTCGGCGACCTCCTTCAACAGGCGGTCGCCCGCCGGATGCCCGAAGGAATCGTTGATGTTCTTGAACAGGTCGAGATCGATGTAGAGCACGCCGACCCGCTTTCCGCCGGCCTGGTCGAGCGCCTGCTTCAGGCGCTCCTGGAAATATTCGCGGTTCGGCAGGTCGGTGAGCCCGTCGTGGTGCGCCATGTGGGCGATGCGCGCCTCGGCCTTGCGCCGTTCGGTGATGTCGACCACCGCGACCAGATAGCCGTCGCGGTCGTCGAAGGCCACGCGGCGGCCGAAGGTGAGCACCTCGATCTCGCTGCCGTCGGCACGCAGGTGCCGCCAGTTGCGCGAGGAATGATAGGTGTCGCCGACACGATCGAGCGCTTCGGCGTGGCTGTCCCACTCGTCCTCCGGCCAGATCTCGTGCAGCTTCATGCGCAGGAAGGCGGCACGGCTGTAGCCGTAATGCTGGACCGCGGCATCGTTGACGCCGAGGAACTGCTTGGTCTCGGCGTCGAACACCCACATCGGCATCGGGTTGTTGTCGAACAGCAGCCGGAACGAGGCGTCGCGCCGTTTCAGCGCGGTGACGTCGGAGATCGTCAGCGAGAGCACGTCGGCGAAGGCAGTGGCGCTGAGCCGGAGATGCCGGCCATCGTGCTCGATCTCGAGCTGTTCGCCGCGGCCGCCGCGGACGGCCTTGAGCAGGAATTCCATGATGTCGGACGCAGCCAGCAGGGTGTTGCCCTCGCCGATCCGGCGCCACAGCAGGCCGGCACTCGCGACCTTCAGCAGCGTGGCGGCGCTCTGGTTGTGATGCACGATCTGGAGATCGAACGGCTTGCCGCCGGCATCGCGCAGCGTCGCCAGCGAGATCACCGCGTCGTCGGTCGAGGCGAAAATCGCATCGAGCAGATTGTATTGCGTGCCGCGCTCGTTGACATAGGCGCCGACCAGCGTCGCGCCCCAGCGCGAGGCGGTCGGCAGCGCCAGCACATCGTAGGTCCTGACCATGCCGTCGCGCACGCAATGCGCGCTCGCCTGGTGCGGCCGTCCGTTCGCAAGCGCGCTCGCCGCCGCTTCCGACAGCGCCGTGGCGCAATCGGGCGAGAGCTCGGCGACGGGGATGTCCCAGCGCTCCTCGCCGAGCCATTTCTGCACGTAGCGTCCGCTGCGCGATAGCTCGAGCGCACCGTCGTTCTTCAGCAGTGCGATATGGTCGGCGAGCCGGCCGAGGCTGCCGAGCATCACGTCCTCGTAGCGCGGCAGCCGTTCGCCCGGCTTCAACGCGGCGCGCCATTTGCGCTGAAGCACCGGGATGTCGTCAAACATTTCGGCGGCCGGTTTTCCCAGCATCTTCTTCGCGGCACTCATCGCAGTCCCCAACGCACTTTCCGAGCGCATCCAATGCAGGTGCACTTAACGGCGTGTAAAGAGCGCGCGGGCGCGGGTTCCATTCGGCGATTATGACAGTTTTAAGTCAGGCGTTGGTTAGTAGCCGTTAGAGACTATGACGGTTTTGTTTTTGCGGGCTGCGCGATGAGATGGCGATAGCGTCGCGCCACTCTCAGTGTCGTCCTGCCGAAAGCCAGGACCCATACCCACCGAACTTGGTTGCTGCGAACGCTGGTGGCCACATCGCGCTTCGGCAACGCCGACCGGGGTAATGGGTCCTGGCTTTCGCCAGGACGACATTGGAGAGGTGTGTACAAACTGCATCACCACCGTCATTGCGAGCGCAACGAAGCAATCCAGACTGTCACCGCGGAGGGATTCTGGATTGCTTCGCTGCGCTCGCAATGACGGAGTGTGGGTGACAACGTCGCTCTTTCAACTCGCATTCCCATCGCAGACACACCTTCACCCTCTCGCGGCTCATCTCGCCCGAGCTTTGCTTCGTCACTTCACCCTCAGATGAAAGAGAGCGCAGGGAAGGCCGGGAGCCGGTTGGCTCCCATCGACCGCCATGCGAGATGCAGATTGCGCTACGATGCACAGCGGGTAACAGGGCAACCGGAGACATCCCGGCCTTCCCTGCGCAATGGTTGGAACGGCTTATGTCGTGCTCTCCCCGGGGAGCGATGCACTATTGCCCCCGTCGCCCTGCGGATGGCTGACGCGCGCGGTCCGGTCGGGCCGCACACATCACCGCAGAACTTGGCGCACAGACCCCGGGCGCCAGGACGACACGATTTGGCCGTACGCCGATCACACCGGTCGTGCGCGCGAGGTCTCCGCTCACAGTCGCCTGCCCTGCGAAGTCGATCGCGCCGATGTGACCCACGTCCACCGCCGCCCGGCCCGCGTTCGTGACGATCGCGATACGCCCCTCTTCCTTGGGCCGGAGTGAGGCGACACATACGCCGTTTCCGAATTTCGGTAAAGTGGAATATTTTCGACGATGGGCGTTGACCCGCATCTTGCGTGTTTTGCCCGACGGGCAACGCAAGGTCTTGTAGCCCGGGCGAGCTAAGCGACATCCGGGATTCTCGATCACCACCGGTCCCGGGTATCGCTTCGCTCACCCTGGCTACGAGACCATCACCCCGCCAGCCGCTCGATCACAAGGTCGAGCATCGCGCGCAGGCGGCCAAGGCGCTTGAGGTCGCGGTGATAGCCGACGAAGGTGTCGCGACCGGGCGGCGTCGAGCCGATGTCGAGCGCGACGAGGCGGCGGTCGCGGTCGCCGAGCGGACGCGGCAGCACGGCCAATCCACCGCCGCCGGCGCAGAGTTCGGCCTGCGCCTGGCGGTTATTGCTGCGCGAGGCGATTTCCGCCCTCGGCAGCACGCGCTTCAGCCACACTGCATCGGGCATGTCGGCGAATTCTGCGTTCATGGTGACGACGCGGACGCCGCTGCCGTCGCCGGCGCGCGGCGGCTTGCTGCCCTTCTTGTCGTAAAGCGCGTAGGGAATGTGAAGCAGCTTTCGCGAGATCACCTCGGGTTCACTGAACGGCTTGATGCGGAAGACGAGATCGGCCTCGCGGCGCGGCAGGCTGTAGAGGCGCGCGTCGGTCAGGAGCTCGACAGTCACCTTGGGGTGACGCTTGCCGAAGGCCGCGATCACCGGCGAGAGCATCACCGTCCCGAACCAGTCCGACGACGAGAGGCGCAGCAAGCCGTCGAGCTGCGTCTCCGCGCCGGTCGCATGCCGCTCCAACGCGAGCGCCTCCTCCTCGATCCGCTCGGCATGCCGCAGCACGGCGGTGCCCTCGTCGGTGAGGACAAAGCCGTCGGCGGTGCGCTGGAACAGTGTCTGGCCAAGCGCCGTCTCGAGCGCGCGAAGCCGCCGGCCCATCGTCGGCTGGGTCTGACCGATCTTTCGCGCGGCAGCGCCGAGCGTACCCTCGCGGGCAATCGCGAGGAAGATGCGCAGATCGCTCCAGTCCATCAAAACCATCCCATACACAAATGCACGACAACCGTACATCTTCGTTTCTTTCCATGCAAAAAATAATGGGCATATTGGAGGCCGACAACGGAGCAAGACGATCATGACCGGACACTCGACCATGCGCGCAAGCGTCCTGGAGGCGTACAACGCACCGCCGCGCGTCTCACAGATTTCCACGCCGGAGCTTGGCACCAATCAGGTGCTGGTCCGGGTGCGCGCGAGCGGGACCAATCCACTCGACACCAAGATCCATGCAGGCTCCGCGGCGCATGCGCGCCATCCAATGCCTGCTATTCTCGGCCTTGATCTCGCCGGCGTCATCGAACGCACCGGGCGCGACGTCACGCGGTTCAAGCCGGGCGACGAGGTCTACGGCATGACCGGAGGCGTCGGTGGTGTGCCGGGATCGCTCGCCGAATTCGCGAGCGTCGATGCCGATCTGCTGGCAACCAAGCCCGCCAATCTCAGCATGCGCGAGGCGGCCGCCCTGCCCCTGATCTTCATCACGGCCTGGGAAGGCCTGATCGACCGCGCCTCGCTGAAGGCCGGCCAGAAGGTGTTGATCCATGGCGGTGCGGGCGGCGTCGGCCATGTCGCGATCCAGATCGCGCATGCGTTCGGAGCAAACGTGTTCGCGACGGGCTCAGCGTCGCAGCGCGCCACGATAGAAGGCTTTGGCGCCGTCTTCATCGACCGCGACATCGCGGTTGAGACTTACGTTGCGCAGCACACCGGCGGGCGCGGCTTCGACATCGTCTACGACACCGTTGGCGGCAAGGTGCTCGATGCCTCCTTCGCAGCCGTGCGCCGCTTCGGTCATGTCGTGAGCGCGCTCGGCTGGGGCACGCATGCGCTGGCACCGCTGTCGTTCCGCGCTGCCACCTATTCCGGCGTGTTCACACTGCTGCCGCTGCTGACAGGCGAAGGTCGCGCGCATCACGGGGAGATCATGCGCGAGGCAACACGCCTGGTGGAGGCCGGCAAGCTCGTGCCGCTGCTCGATGCAAGGCACTTCACGCTGGAGAGCGTTGGCGACGCCTACGCACTGATCAGGGATCGTGCTGCGAAGGGCAAGCTGGTCGTTGACGTCTGAGGTTGGGCTCGTAGCCCGGATGGAGCGCGCGTGTCCGGGCCACGGAACGACGGTCGCGCTAGTCCTCGCTGGACGCGGCCGAGCGGTTGCGCAAATAGGCCTGCGACAACAGGAAGAACAATGCGCGCTCGCCATGATATTTGGCGGACGGCCGGGTGCGCTCGAAGCCGTCGGCAAATATCTTGCCGGACTGGTCGCACACCTGCCATCGCCAGCCAAACCGCTTACGCCTGGTGAGGATCACTTCGAACATACCGACGGGCTTGGTCCCTGCTCCTGCCGGTCTCGCAAGCGCACACGCCTGCTCCGGCCTCCCCCATTAGACGGATGCCCGACATATAACGCAGCAGGATGGAAAGAGAATAAAATTGATTATCGGAAATGCGTATCTTGCACCGGCTGTGACGAAGTCGCGACGCCCGTGGAATAAGCCGATGTTTGCGGTGTTTTGCGGCCGCTCGGGCGCCTGATAGCGCTGACAGAGGTATTCAAATCAGAACACAGGACGAGGACGCCCGGTAAGCGAACGCTCACCGGGCGTTCATGCACGATGTCAGCGGCCGACTCGCGCCTGGAGATGCGCAGGATAGCGATCGCCCTGCACCGCCACCTTGGCCAGCACGGCCGCGATGGCAGCGAGATCCGCATCCGACAGCGTCACCGCGGCCGCGCCGACATTCTCCTCGAGCCGGTGCAGCTTGGTGGTGCCGGGGATCGGCACGATCCACGGCTTCTGCGCCAGCAACCAGGCGAGCGCGATCTGCGCCGGCGTCACTTTCTTCGCTGTTGCGATCTCGCCGAGCAGATCGACCAGCGTCTGGTTCGATTTTCGTGCGCTGGATGAGAAGCGCGGTACGATGTTGCGGAAGTCGCTCTTGTCGAACGTCGTGCTCTCGGTGATCGCGCCGGTCAGGAAGCCCTTGCCGAGCGGGCTGAAGGGAACGAAGCCGATGCCGAGCTCTTCCAGAGTCGGCAGGATCTCCTGCTCCGGCTCGCGCCACCACAGCGAATATTCGCTTTGCAATGCGGTCACGGGCTGCACCGCATGGGCGCGGCGGATGGTCTGCGCGCCCGCCTCCGACATGCCGAAATGCAGGACCTTGCCGTCGCGAATCAGGTCCTTCACCGCGCCAGCGGTGTCCTCGACCGGCACATCGGGATCGACGCGGTGCTGATAGAACAGGTCGATGCGGTCGGTCTTCAGCCGCTTCAAGGCAGCCTCCGCCACCGCCTTGACGTTGGCGGGCCGGCTGTCGAGCCCGTCTTCGACCTTGCCGCCCTTGAAGCCGAACTTGGTGGCGATCACGACCTTGTCGCGGAATGGCGCCAGCGCCTCGCCCAAAAGCTCCTCGTTGATGAAGGGGCCGTAGGCCTCGGCGGTGTCGAAGAAAGTCACGCCGCGCTCGAAGGCGGTCCTGATCAGCGCGATCGCCTGCGAGGTCTCCGTCGCCGGACCATAGCCATAGCTCAGTCCCATGCAGCCGAGGCCAAGCGCCGAGACCTCCAGACCACTCTTGCCCAGTTTACGCATCCGCATCGCAGCTCTCCTTGAAATCACGTTCGGCTGCGAATTTAGGTCGCGCGCGAGCCTGCGATTAGGTGATAAAACCGGCATGTACTCATGATCCGGATTCATGAATGGCCCGCACCAACGTCAACGACCTCCTCGCCTTCCTCGCGGTCGCCCGCGAGCGCAGCTTCACCCGCGCGGCCGCCCAGCTCGGCGTTTCGCAATCCGCGCTCAGCCACACCGTGCGCGCGCTGGAGGAGCGGCTCGGCCTGCGGCTGCTCACCCGCACCACCCGCAGCGTCGCACCGACGGAAGCCGGCGAGCGCCTGCTGCGCAATATCGGACCGCGCTTTGCGGAGATCGACGCGGAGCTGTCGGCGCTGACCGCGCTGCGCGAGACGCCGGCCGGCACCGTCCGGATCACCACCGGCGAGCATGCGGCACAGACCATCCTGTGGCCGACGCTCGCCAGGCTGTTGCCGCGCTATCCAGATATCAAGGTCGAGCTCGTCGTCGACTACGGCCTCACCGACATCGTCGCCGAGCGTTACGATGCCGGCGTGCGGCTCGGCGAGCAGGTCGCCAAGGATATGATCGCGGTGCGGATCGGGCCGGAGATGCGCATGGCGGTGGTGGGCGCGCCGGCCTATTTCGCCGCACGCGGCAAGCCGAAGCAGCCGCAGGATCTCACCGAGCACAATTGCATCAACCTCCGCCTGCCGACCTATGGTGGGCTCTATGCCTGGGAGTTCGAGAAGCGCGGCCACGCCATGAAGGTGCGGGTCGACGGCCAGCTCGTGTTCAACACCGGCCTGCTCAGGATGAATGCCGCGCTGGCGGGGCTTGGTCTTGCCTATATTCCGGAAGATCTGGTGAAGCGGGAGATCGCCGACGGGCGGCTGATCCGCGTGCTCGCCGACTGGTGCGCGCCGTTCGCGGGCTATCACCTTTATTACCCGAGCCGGCGGCAGCCGACGCCGGCGTTTGCCGTGCTGGTGGAGGCGTTACGGTATCGGAAGTGAGGGGCCGCGCAGACGGTGTGCTCCCCCCGCAAGCGGGGAGAGGCGAAGTAGCCGCACCGGTCGGGCTAATTAGCGCGCGACGACTTCCACTTCGCCGTCGACGCCGTTGACGACGTTGAAGCCGCGCTCGTAGACCTTGCCCTCGTTCTTGGCGATGGCGCGGTATTCGCCTTCGGAGAGCACGACGCGCGGGAAGGCGCCGATCGATTCCTTGATGACGTCGCCGCCGGGGGTCAGAACCGACCAGGCGGTGTTGGCGAGGGCCTCGCCGCCCCTGTC
The DNA here is from genome assembly GCF_028128655.1 of Bradyrhizobium sp. CCBAU 45394. Taxonomy (NCBI): domain Bacteria; kingdom Pseudomonadati; phylum Pseudomonadota; class Alphaproteobacteria; order Hyphomicrobiales; family Nitrobacteraceae; genus Bradyrhizobium; species Bradyrhizobium sp. CCBAU 45394. Next base: position 121,601 of record NZ_LBIX01000008.1, read on the forward strand.
GCTGACGAGCTTGAGCGTGATCACTGCGGCGCGATGGGTGATGGTGACGTCGGTGAGCTTGCCGGCCTGGACGCGAATGTCCGAGCGCACCACCGAGTTGGCATCGCCATAGTTGGAGATGATGTAGTAGGTGCCCTCCGGCAGCAGCACGACGTCGCCGGCCGCGACGTTCGGCACCAGCGAGGCGCGCTCGCCGGACTCGAACTGGCTGCCCTTGTAGATCGCGAACGAGATCTGGTTCTGCGGGATGCGGCTGGTGCCGACGCGGCCTTCGATGCGCAGGCCGCCTGCCGGCAGCACGAAGGATTCGCGGTCGGTCTCGGCCTTCAGGCTGACGGTGCGCACCGCGCTGACGAGCCCGAAGGCGACGTGCACGACGTAATTGCCGGGCGGCAGCACGATGTTGGGCGTCGCGTTGCGGTCCTCCCGGATCAGCTTGAACGTGCCGTTCTCGTCGGGACGGTCGGCGAAGACACGCCAGACCAGGCCGCTGGTGATCGGGGCCGAGTCTTTGCCGTATTTTGCGGTCAGCGACAGCACACCCTGTCCCGGCGCCGCCGCATTGAGCGGCGCGGCCGGCGGCACGGTCGTGACCGCGGGGGGCGGCATGCTGGGGGAAATCGGCTGGGTCAGGGTCGGCGGCAGGCTGGGGGGAGCCGCCCCCGGCCCGGAGGGCGGCGCCAGGCTGACGGCGCCGCCGGGGTCGGGCACCGATGCGGGGGGCACCGGCGGCGGCCGATCGGAGAAAAGCTGCGCCTGGGCAACACCTTGCCCCAGGATGACGAGGCACACGGCAAGGATCAGCGCCGGCAGCAGCGATACGCTGCGCCGCCATCCGATGATGCCGTCACCCCCGATAGTCATGCCACCTGCTTTTCACCGAAAACGCGGCAAATTCAAGCCTCTGAAGCCCCAGGAAATACGGCCCCGCCACGGTTTGATGGAACCTGGTTGACGCCTGCGTGATTAGACAGGAGGCAACCGCCCCTCGCCATACTCCTGCCCAGCGCCCTTTCCAAAGCGGCATAAACCATGCTTCGCCCCGGTTCTGGCGCACAGCAGGTGCTATGCCTAGTCTGGTGGTGCGGCTGGCCACGCGTAGGAGAGTTTTGGTGCTGGACAGATTGAAGGGCCGCGGAGCGAATGGCTCGAACAGCGAGAAGATCGGCCTCGGCAGCATCCGTCGGCCGGTCATTGGCCTTGCCCTTGGCGGCGGCGCAGCGCGCGGCTTCGCCCACATCGGCATCATCAGGACCCTGCTCGCCAACGGCATCGTGCCCGATGTCGTGGTCGGCACCTCGATTGGCGCCGTGGTCGGCGGCCTCTACGCGTCCGGCAAGCTCGATACGCTGGAGGAGTGGGGCCGCGGTCTGCAAGGCATGCGCAACATCCTTGGTTATCTGGACATCCGCCTCAACGGCTCCGGTCTGATCGGCGGCGAGAAGCTGGCGACCCGGCTCGAGGCAGCGTGCGGCCAGACCTTGATCGAGGACCTTCCGATCAAGTTCGCCGCCGTCGCGACCGAGGTTCGCACCGGCCACGAGATCTGGCTGACACGCGGCCGCGTGGTCGACGCGATGCGCGCCTCCTACGCCCTGCCCGGCATCTTCTCACCCGTGCTGATCGGCGATCGCTGGCTGGTCGACGGCGCGCTGGTGAATCCGGTGCCGGTCTCCGCCGCCCGGGCGCTCGGCGCTGAAATCGTCATCGCTGCAAATCTTTCCAGCGACATCTTCACCTATTCGACGACGGTCTATTCGCACGGCGCGGCACCCGGACCGGCCGCACCTGCGGCCGAAGAGACGACGCCAAAACGGCGCTTCCCGAGATTCTTCTCGCCTGAGAAGACGGTGAAGCGCGAGTTCTTCGGCGGTGGGGACCGGCCCGGCCTCTCCTCGGTGATGGTCGATGCCTTCAACATCATGCAGGACCGCATCACCCGCGCCCGCCTCGCCGGCGATCCTCCGGACCTGCTGATCACGCCGCGGGTCGGCCAGTTCGGCTGGTTCGACTTCCACCGCACCGACGACCTCATCGCATTGGGCACCCGCGCCGCCGAGCGTGCGCTGGACTCGATCCAGGAGGCGATCCACGCGCTGGCGCCGCCGCCCGAGGGCGCGGCGCCCAAAGCCGGCGAGTGACGGCGGTCAGGCCGTCTTGATGTAGTCGCGCAGGGCTTCCTGCTCGGACTCGTATTCCTGGACGCGGCGCTTGACGATGTCGCCGATCGAGATCAGGCCGACCACCTTGCCGTTGTCGATCACCGGCAGATGGCGGAACTTGCCTGTCGTCATCGTCTCCATGAGCTCGGCAACCGTGTCGGTCTCCTTGCAGGTCACGACCTTGCGGGTCATGACCTGGGAGACCGGCTCGTCCAGCGCGCCGGCGCCGCGCTCGCCGATCACGCGCACGATGTCGCGCTCGGACAGGATGCCTTCCAGCCGGCTCTGGTTCATCACCAGCACCGCACCGATCTTCTTCTCACCGAGCAGCTTTATCGCGGCGGCCAGCTTGGCGTCGGGCTCGACGCTCATGATCTGGTGGCCCTTGGTGTTGAGAATGGAACGTACCGTCATTGTCGCCTCCCTGAATCGGAGCCGTCCGCCTTTTGGCAGTCGGGACTAGTTCCTCGAGTCTTCAACTAACAGTTTTAGCGCCGGTTTCACGCTCAGGCGCTTTACGAAGCAAAGCCGCTACCCGCTTGTCGCTTCGGAACATTCTTCACGTGAATGATGGATGAATTCGGGCCGCGCCGCAAGCGCCGCTTCAAATACGGTCTGAAACGTCCTGTGATGACGCATCCGCAGCATCGCTTCGCACGCGCGGTACCGGATCGAACAGCGCGAACAGCAACAGGCCGGCGAAGAAGCCGCCGATATGCGCCTGCCAAGCGACGCTCGTGGTCTCGGCATCGACCCCGATCGCGCCGACGCCGAAGATGATGTTGACGCCGAACCACACCGCGAGGAAGCCGACCACCCGCCCGTCGCGCAGCGCGCGCGACAGCGGTAGGGCTGGAACCTTTGCGGCGGTATCGGCGTCCGAACGGCTGAACGACAGGAAGCTGCCGCGGACGAAGGCAAAGCGGATCGCCGCCGCCATCGCGCCCGACACCGAGGCCGAAGCGCCGATCATCGGCGCCACCGCATGCTCATGGGTGACGAGATGGGCGAGCGCGCCGGCCGCCGCCGTCACCGCGAGAAAGAGGAAGAACCTGATCGCGCCAAAACGCCGCGCCAGCGCGCTGCCGAACGGCAGCAGCCACAGCACGTTGAAGCCGAGATGGGTCAGATTGGCGTGCAGCAGCGAATAGGTGACGAAGCTCCAGACCTTGGCGCCGGCGCCGCCCGGGATCTGCAGGTTGAGCAGCGAGGAATCGTAGCGCTTCGGGATGAAGCCGAAGACGTCGATGGTCCAGTTCTCCAGTTCCGGCGGCAGCAGCACCCGCAGATGGATCAGCGCCAGCAGGACGATATAGGCGGTCAGCGCGAACGGCAGCGTCAGGATCGGCTCGCGCGGAGCCGCCTCAACAAGGGCCGGCACGTCCGGCTGAGCATCGTGCGAATCTTGCGGGGAATCCAAGGCGGCTTCGCTTTCAGGCGCAATCGGAGCGATACGCTTGGAGATAGTCGCCTTTGCCGGCCTCGCGCAAGTGCACAAAAGGAAATCGTGAAGAGGGCTCGTCTCGAACCGAGCGAGGCACTGGGTCCCGGCTCAGCAGTGCATCGCTAAGGCGCTGCCCTGCGTCCGGGACACGGAGCCTTAGCGATCCGGACCGATCTCGTGTCCCGGACAAGGTGCGGCACGAAGTGACGCGCCGCCGAGCCGGGAGCCAGATTGGCAGCGGGTTCGAATTGCACAACTTTAGGTAGCTGCAACGATCTGCCTCACGCCCATGCAAACCGCCTTCTTCGTCTATATCCTCGCGAGCAAACGAAACGGCCTGCCCTGCGTCCGGGGCACGAGAGAGTGTGCCTGAGAAAGGAAAAGGCAGGGCCCTGGGAAAGCCCTGCCTGTCCGTGTCGGACTTCCGGTACCCCCAGGGATTAAGGTGTATCCCCACCCCTCCCCGCGGCCCGTGACCAAACTGTTTGACGCCTGTGTACAGGCCCCGCCGAGAACCTGGAGAAAAGCGGCGAGGCTTGCGACCGCGGTCACCATAGCAGCGCTGCGGGAGGCGCAAAGCGCATAGTTAATTTAACGTTAACAACGCAAAGACCGGCTTAACAGGCGTGAAAGCGCCCCTGCGGCATGGACGCTGCAAATCCCCTCCTGCACAACAACAGAAGGGATCGCGGGTGCACTGAAGCGGGACAGGTCTGTCCCACATGGTGTGGCCCCGGGGTAAGCGTTCAGTCATGAAACATCCGTCGAGCCGCGCATTCTTCGCGTATTGGGACAAGAAGCGCGGCGCTGCGCGGGCCCCCGACCGGGCCGACATCGACCCGGCCGCAGTCCGCGGCCTGCTCGGTGACATCTTCGTGCTGTCCTGCGAACAAAACCTCGGGTTTCCGTTCCGCGTCGCCGGCACGCGCGTCTGTGCGCTCGCCGGGCTCGACCTCAAGGACCAGAGCTTTGCGGCGCTGTTCACTGAGGCCAGCCGCAGCGAGATCGGGGAGATCACGACTGTCGTCGCCGACGAGACGCTCGGCGCCATCGCCGGCGTCACCGCCGCGCGCGAGGACGGCAGCAAGGCGCATCTCGAACTGTTGCTGCTGCCTTTCAACGCCCGCCCGCACACCCCCGTGAGCGTGACCGGCGTGCTCGCCCCCTTCGACGACGAATGCGGCGCGCTTGGCCCGTTCACCCTCACCTCCTGGCGCTATCTGCACCAGCCGGAGAAGCTACTGCCGCGCGCCATCCGCAAATTGCAGATCGCACGCGGACTGATGGTGTATGAGGGGTTGCGGTAGGAGCAGCCCTCGTGTCGCGCGCGCAGTCTTTGCAAACGGCCGACCAAGTTTTCAGCGCGCGAGTCGATTGAAGGTCAGACCGCGTCGGCGCGCGGCGCGCGATCCGTTATTGGAACCTTACCTGCCGAAGTGCGTTTGTCCACTTGCCGTGGCAAGTGTCGGCGCGGCAACGCGGCTCGGCCGGTGACGATGCTTTCGCCCGCCGCCGAGCCTCCGTCGAGGGGCTACTCCCGTGATGGAGCGCGCGACAAGAGTTGGTAATCGCCTGTTAGCTGCGTTACCGCCGGCCGACTTCGCTTTGCTTGCACCGCATTTACGGAAAGTACCGCTCCTGCACGACGCAGTGCTCGTTCGATCGGGCGACCGGATCGAGCACCTTTACTTCCCCTGCAGCGGCGCGATCGCCCTCATCATGGAGTTGCCGAACGGACAGACGGCCGCAACCGCGGTGATCGGCAACGACGGCGCCGTCGGACTCATGACGGCGCTCGGCCCCGTCCGATCTCCCCTGACGGCGGTTGTCCGCGTGGCCGGGACCGCACTGCAGATCTCACCCGCGCGATTTCAAGCGGCGCTCGAACGCAGTCCCGCCATCGCAAACGCGGTTCAGATTGTCACCAGGGCGATGATGACGCAATTCCTGCACGTCGCGGCCTGCAACGCGCTGCACTCCGTCGAAGCGCGCCTCGCCCGCTGGCTGCTTCACATTCACGACCGGACGGATGGCGGTGACATCCTGCCCCTGACCCAGGAGACGCTGTCGGAACTGCTCGGCGTCCGGCGCACCACGGTCACGCACGTCGTGAGCGCACTGCGAGCATCAAGGGCCATCAAATCCAATCGGCGCGGCCAGCTCGAGATCGACAGGCAACGGCTCGAGGTCGTCGCTTGCGAATGCTACAAGGTGATGAGCCGCAGGATCGATCGGATCGTGTCGCAGGATGCGGTAAGGCTCCTTCACGCCGCGCCGGCGCGGAATGGCTGCCCGCCCCCGGACTTCCCGTTCGCCAAGACCGACTCGTAGACCCAGGCCTCCCTGGCGAACCACTCGTGCGTCGCCGCGCACATCCGGCAATAGGTGCGCGAGAAAAAGACCGCGCTGCAGCGAAACTTGTCGCTATCCACCTCGATGCCTGTCGGAATAGCGCTCCCCGTTTCCGGGCACTTGATCATCACCATACCCATCCCTGATTTCCCTCCAGCTTGGCATCACCTCACGGCGAGGCTGGCCGCCATCGGCTGGACGGCGTCTCTTCTCGCGAAGACGCTCGTCCAGCCGATCCACGTGGCCAGTAGCTTCGATTCAAGCAGCCCTATGCAGAACCCGGTTGAAGCTGTTCTTGATCGGCTCGGCCGCCTCGGTCGCGACCTTCTGGGCCAGATCCCAAAGCTCCCGATTCTGGGCGGAAGCCGCTTCAAAGGTCTTGCGACCGTGGGCGGTGGAGAGGTTCACGAGGTCCGCAAACGACCTCGCATCCGCAAGCTGGGAGAAGAATTCCAGCGCGGAGCTGGTATTGGCGTTGGATATTTCGATGACCTTGGTGCCGTAATCGGCGGAACGCTTGGCACTGGTCGAACAGGCGTCGCAGAGTGCCGCGGTAATCTCCTCGGACGTCACCTTCATCTGCTCGAAATTTGCCTTGGCCCGTGTCGCGGCCGGCGCGGCGAGATCGCCGAAGATCGCCTGGATGTTGAAAAACGGCATGTCGAACTTGAGCTTTGTATTTCCGTTCGCCGTCCCATTCAGCGGAGCGGCTTTCGTCTCGACTTTCATATCGGCATCACTCACGGGCTTTCATCCTTTCAAGCGAAACTAGATGATGGATTGAAGACTCCCCGACGCGTCCAGGTGCGTGCTGCAACGGGACGCCACTGCCCCTACTTTCACGATGGAGGGATGCTGCTGCGGATATTCCGCTCTCGCCCCCTGCCGGAGCCAACTATGGCCGACGACAATCGACGCTTCGGTTCGCTTTCGGACTCTCGCTTTGAATTTATTCGAATATTGCGACGAAGCGGCGCAGCGAGAATCCTGCGCCCTTAAAGTTGCGGCAATTGCATGCGCCAACTTCAGATCAGCGCCGGCGAGCTATTCAGAGGCGTCGATCCCCGGAGCCGTTTGAGCCGGAATGTTCTACCGCCTGCGCAGCCGGCAAGTTGGCCTGCAACGGACCCTGTGCGACAAATTGGCCGGTCTACGCGGGCTGATGGTGTATGAAGGGCTGCGGTAGATTTCGTTTCGACGCGAGCGAGCGCCACAATCTCGATGCAGCCTCTCTCACCTGGACGAAGCAGCCATGCCCGACATCATCAATTTCGGTACGCTCGAGCTCCGCTTCCTGCACAGCAAGGACGACACCGGCGGCAGCGTCGACATCTTCGAAATGACGTTGCAGCCGAATGCGCGGATGCCGATCCCGCACTATCACGACCGCTGGGACGAAACGATCTACGGGCTGTCCGGCGTCTCGACCTGGACGATCGACGGCCAGCAGACCGATGTTGGCCCCGGAGCCTCAGTCTTCATCAAGCGCGGCATCGTGCACGGCTTTACCAACCGTTCGACGGGGCCTGCGACATGCTTGTGCATCCTGAGCCCCGGGGTGCTGGGACCGCAATATTTCACCGAGATGGCAGCGCTCCTGTCGGCCGGCGCGCCACCCGATCCCGTGAAGATGAAAGAGACAATGCTGCGCTACGGACTGGTGCCGGCGCCGGCTGCGTGAGCCAAGCTCGCCGGCGAATGGAAATGACCGAGCATCATGCGATCTCGTCGGTCCAGACCTTGAAGCTGACCAGCTCGTTCGGGCCGAAGGTCTGCGTGATCGGAACGTCGCAGGCATCGCGCCCCTGAGCGATCAGGACGCGGCCCTGCCGCGGCACGTTGTTGCGCGGGTCGAAAGTGTGCCAGCGCCCGCCGATGAAGGCCTCGAACCAGCCGGCGAAATCGCCCACCGCCCAAGGCTGCGGCGTGCCGACGTCGCTCAGATAGCCGGTACAATACCGTGCGGGAATGTTCATGCAGCGGCAGAACGCAATGGCGAGGTGGGCATAGTCGCGGCAGACGCCCTTGCCCTCCTGGTATGCCTCCCACGCCGTCTTGGTCGCGCGCGCATGCTCGTAGCCGAAAGCGATGTGGCCGTGAACGAAATCGCAGATCGCCTGCACCCGCGCCCACCCCGGAGGCGTCTTCTCGAACAGCTTCCAGGCGATCTCCGAGAGCCGGTCGGTCTCGCAGTAGCGGCTGCCGAGCAGATAAACCAGCGTATCGGAAGGCAGCTCTTCGATCCTGTGCTGAACCGCCGACGCAACCACGGGATCCGGCAGGCCGCTGTCGCGAACAACGCCATCTGCTGCAAGGCGCATGCGACCGGCCGGCGCGACCATGCGGCTGCACCAATTGCCGAACATGTCCCGATAGGGCGTGATCTCGACCGCAGGCGTGGTGGTCAGGAAGTCCGGCACGATGACATCGGAGGCGCGCGTGAAATGCGTGCCCAGCACCATGATCATCGGAGTCGGTTGCGGGAAATCGTAGAGCATTTCGAATCCGACACGGAATTTCATTCGAAATGCCTTTTTGCTGGGTGTCATCTCGAAATGGCGATGAATCCGCCGATTGCAAGGCATGCAGGCGAACTTGCGCGTGCTCCGCGCCATCATTGCACTTCGCGCCCGGGCTGGCGAGTTCGTTTTGACAGCTTCACCGGCGCGGCCCGCGCGGCTAAGCTGTGCGCTCCAAAAGGATTTGATCTATGGGAAGAGCATGCTGACCGGAAGTTGCCTATGCGGCGCCGTTGCGTATGAAGTGGATGCGGAGCCCGCGCCCTTCGTGCATTGCCATTGCCAGACCTGCCGCAAGACGCACGGCTCGGCGTTTTCCAGCGTGATGCCGGTGCCGCGCGCGGCGTTCCGGTGGGTGCGCGGCGACGAGCTGCTCGCCGCGTTCGAGTCCTCGCCCGGCAAATTCCGCCGCTTCTGCACCCGCTGCGGCTCGCACATCATGGCGGAACGGATCGCGCAGCCGAACGTGCTGTTGCGCATGGGATGCCTGGATACGCCGGTCGCGGGCCCCGCGCGCGCTCACATCTGGCGCTCGGACGCGGCAAGCTGGTACGACCCCAAGGACGCGACGCCGGAACTGCCGGAAGCGGCCGCCAGCCCTCCCCCGGCGCGATAGAGTCCGTCGCGCGACACGCCGCCTGCGCTATCGGGCCGGACATCGCGTGCCACGGCGATCCCCGGCCCGTGCTGTCAATCGCTCACGGCATCGCCAGATGCCAGGCGCCGTTGAGGAAACCGTCGCCGGCGATGTCGCCGGGCTTGGTATCTTTGGCGAAAGTATAGAGCGGCTTGCCCTTGTAGGCCCATTGCCTGGAGCCGTCGTCGCGCGTGATGATGGTGTAGCCGTCGCCGGCGGCATCGCTGGCCTCGGCCTTCAGCACCGGCCAGTTCGTCGCACACGGACCGTTGCAGGCCGACTTGCCGTCCGCGTCCTTGTCGAAGGTGTAGAGCGTCATGCCCTTGGCGTCAGTGAGCACGCTGCCCTTGTCGGTCTTGCCGGTTTTCGTCGGCGGCGCGGCGAACGCGGCGGGAATGATTGCGAGCGACACGGCGAGCGTGAGCGCAAGGCGGATCGGGGATGTCGTCATGATCTCTCCTGTCATGCAATTGGCTTGCATGGGTAGGACGCCGCGCGAGCCGTCGTATTCCTTTGAGCGCGGCAAAGAAATTTTTCGCTGCACGCATCATTGCGCCGGAATAAACTGGAATGAGTGAGACGGACCGACATGAGCAAGCTGCATTGGCGTCCCGCGCACGCCTCCGACCTGCCCGCGATCGGCGCGATCGCAGCGCGCATCCATCCTGGTCTGCCTGAACGCCTCGAGGTGTTCGCGGAGAAGATGCGGCTCTATCCTGATGGCTGCCGTGTGCTCATAGCGGACGACGAGATCGCCGGCTACGGACTCTCGCATCCCTGGCGGCGGTCCCGGATTCCGCCGCTCGACGGATTCCTCGAACGCCTGCCCGATGACGCGGATTGCCTCTATGTGCACGACGTCGCCGTGCTGCCGGATCATCGTGGCGGCATAGCGCGTGCCTATGTCGAAACGATCGAGAACCTGGCGCGCGCGTCGGGCATCGCGACCCTCGCCCTGGTCTCGGTCTACGCCACGCGACCGCTGTGGGAACGTTTCGGCTTTCGGCCCGTTACGGCGGATGCGGAGCTGCGCGCAAAGCTCGAATCCTACGGCGCCAGCGCGACCTACATGCTCCGCGATCTCACGGAGCCGTCGAGCGCCGGCACATGAGCTCGCCGTCCGATTCCCCGCTCACGCGGGCGTGAAGCCACCGGCTCGAACCGGTTTCGATCAGATTCCGTCGAAGGTTCGTGCGAGCCGTTCCGGTCTCGCCGACCCGAGGCTGGAGAATTTCATGAGACTCTCATTGTCGAAAGTTGCTTTCATTGCATGCGTTGCGGCGACCGCGTTCACGGCGACCAGCGCCAACGCGGTGCAGTTGCGGACCTATGGCTGCGACACGGCCTTCTTCGAGGGCTGCGCCGGCTTTGTCGAAGTGCCGCAGCAGCAGGCCGGACGGCGCGTCGTTCGCCTCACTCACGATACCTCGCCGATCTACATGAAGCAGACCGACCCTCGCTACAATTCGGCTATGCGTGATGCCGGCGGCGGTGGTGGTGGCGGAGGCGGCGGCGGTGGTGGCGGCGGCGGCCGCTAAGCCCACCCGATCTTGCGGGAACGCCGCTGGTTCGTGCCAGCGGCGTTCATTCGTTCGGGCCAGGACACGCGGGGTACTTCAGCCCCGATGCTTCTTCTTTGCCTTCTTTCCGGGCGCGCCCTTCACAGGCCACGCAGTGACCGCAGGCGGCTGTCCGGCGTGGCCGGGCTTGTTCTTATGCTTCTTTTTCTTCCCGAAAGCAGAAGCATCGTCGAATTTCGGCCCGCGCTCGCCGAAAGCCTTGCTGCGCGGCTTGAATCCCGCCTCGCGCGGGCGATCGTCGCGACGTTCACGATGATCACTGTCGCCGCTCTCGCGCCGAGGCGGCTTTGACCGCTCTTCCGAAGGCGCTTGCCGCTGCGGCGCATCCGCCATCGGTTCGAGGCGGATATTATCTTCCTTGTCCGGACGCTTGATCTTGGCAGCGAAGGAGTCCGCGACCCGCTCGGAAATTTCGAACTCGGTCGTCGTGTCCATGATCTTGATGGCGCCGATGTCGCTCTTGTCGATGCCGCCACGACGGCAAATCATCGGCAACAGCCAGCGTGCCTCCGCATTCTTCCTTCGTCCGATGTTGGCCCGGAACCAGACGCTGCCCTCCGCCATGCCGTGCTTCGGCGACGATTTCCCCGATTTGGGGCGGACTCTTTCGGGGCGATCATCGCCGCCCTGGGCCCGGACATTGTCGCGACCGCGATCGTCACGCGGCCGGCCAGCCCGCTCGCCGGGATCGATGATGTCTTCGGGCGACGGGAGCCGCGCGCGATAGAGCCGCGCCAGCGCCGCGGCGATATCCTCGGGCGACCGTTCGGCCAATAGCGCCTGCGCCAGCACCAGATCGTCGGCGGTCGTCTCCTCGGTGAAGAGCACGTCCTTCATGCGCTCGTGATCGAGCTTGCGGATCTCGTCCGCCTGGGGTGCCGTTCCCCAGACCGCGTCGATGCCTGAGAGATTGAGCAGCAGCTCCGCACGCCGCCGCCGTGCGGGCGGCACCAGCAGGACACTCGTGCCCTTTCGCCCCGCACGGCCGGTACGGCCCGAGCGATGCTGCATGACTTCGGCGTCGTTGGGCAGATCGGCCTGGATGACGAGGTCGAGGCTCGGCAAGTCGATGCCGCGGGCGGCGACGTCGGTTGCCACGCAGACGCGGGCACGCCCGTCCCTAAGCGACTGGAGCGCCAGGGTCCGCTCGTTCTGCGTCAATTCGCCCGATAGCGCGACGACGGAGAAGCCGCGCTCCAGCAGTGCCGCCTGCAAATGCCGGACGGCATCGCGCGTGCTGCAGAACACCAGGGCGCTCGGCGCCTCGAAGAAGCGCAGCACGTTGACCACCGCGTGCTCGACATCGGCGGGAGCGATCCGGATCGCGCGATACTCGATATCGGCGTGACCGCCTTCGTCGCCCGCGACTTCGATCCGGAACGCCTGCTGCTGATACTGCTTGGCCAGCGCGACGATGCCGCGCGGAAAGGTCGCCGAGAACAACAGGGTGCGGCGCGTCTCCGGCGTGGTCTCGAGGATGAACTCCATGTCCTCGCGAAAGCCGAGATTGAGCATCTCGTCGGCCTCGTCGAGGACGACGGCCTTCAATTCGGAGATGTCGAGACGGCCGCGGCGCAAATGATCGCACAGCCGGCCCGGCGTGCCGACGACGATGTGCGCGCCGGCGGCCAGCTCGCGCTGCTCGCGCCGCGGATCCATGCCGCCGACACAGGAGACGACGCGCCCGTCAGCATGCTCGTACAGCCAGGCCAGTTCGCGCTGAACCTGCAAGGCAAGCTCGCGGGTCGGCGCCACGATCAGGGCGAGCGGCGCGCCCGCCCGCTCGAACCGCTCGATGCCATCAAGCAGATCCTTGGCCAGGGCCAGTCCGTAAGCGAGGGTCTTGCCGGAGCCGGTCTGGGCCGAGACCAGGAGGTCGCGGCCTGCGGCCTCCTCGGTGAGCACGGCGAGCTGAACGGGGGTCGGACGGTCGTAGTTGCGCTCGGCCAAAGCTCGGGCGAGCGGCGGACTCATGGTCGGGAATGACACGGGATAAACCTTGGTTGGTCCAGGCGCGGAACGTCGAGCCGCGCGACCTGAAGCTGCGTGCTCGGCAAATGGTCCGGCCGCACGCGTGGTGATTTGATTTGGACGCTCTTTACGCCAAGCGCGGGCAAATCACCATGCCTATGACGCATGGCTTTGGCGACATCGCGAATAAGCTTACCGGCGGTCCGACCTACTACATGCAGCGTTTCCGGGCCGTTTTGCTGCATATAGTGAGCTTTTGCTCCAAAGCGGCTGATTTTCGCGGCCGCCTCGCTTAAATTGTGCGCGATTGGACGTGCCGGGAATGCGCGCATGATCTCTTCCATCAAACGCACCTGCGGCGATTGCACGCTCTGCTGCAAGGTGATGGCCATCGAGGCGCTGGCCAAGCCCGCGAATGCCTGGTGCCGGCATTGCAAGCCCGGCCGCGGCTGCGCGATCTACGCCGAGCGGCCGGCCGAATGTGAGAACTTCGCCTGCCTGTGGCTGGTCAACGATCTCCTCGACGAGCGCTGGAAGCCGAGCCGGTCGAAGCTGGTCCTGACCACGTCCGAGGATGGCATCGAAGTCCGATCCGACCCGGGCTTTCCCGACGCCTGGCGCAAGCAGCCCTTCGCCGACGACATCCGCGCATGGGCGGTCGAAGGCGAGACCAGCAACATGACGGTGGTCGTGATCGTCGGCCAGCGCATGATCCTCGTCACGCCGGATCGCGAATTCGATCTCGGTGTCGTGGGGCCCGATGAGCGGATCGTGCGGGAGCTGGAGGGCACGAAGGTGGTGGGTGCGGCGGTGGTGAAGGAAAGCGAGATCGATACGGGGAGCGGCGCCCCGCCGACTTAGCCGGCGCCCCTTGGATCTCGCCAGCCAGGATCACGCGATTGACCGGATGCAAGTCTTGTCGCGCCCGCCACTTGATCCCAAATCGTGCCTCACGAGAGAGCAACGGGTGAAACATGACCGACAGCATATCGCTTGCCGACAAGCTCGCGACCTTTGGGGATTATTGGTCTCCGCGCACGATTACGACCTTCAACGATTGCGACGTGATGGTGGTGAAGGTGAAGGGCGAATTCACCTGGCACAAGCACGACGACACCGACGATTTCTTTCTCGTCTTGAAGGGCAATCTGGACATCGAATTGCGGGATCGCACGGTGACGCTCGGTCCGGGCCAGCTCTACGTCGTGCCCAAAGGTGTCGAGCATCGCCCGGTGGCGCGCGAGGAGGTTCACCTGATGCTGATCGAGCCGACCGGCACGCCGAACACGGGCGACAAGGCAACCGCCGCGGCGCGCAAACTCGCGTAGCGAGCAACGCGCCTGGCGCGACCTTAATCCCTGGAGGTCGCCAGTTTGCTGAAGCTGCCGACCAGCTTGGCTCTTGCGCGCGCAACAGTGTTCTTGGCCGCGCGGGCCAGGGCTCGGATGGCGCGCCAGGCTTCGGTCGCCTGCAGCCACGCCTTTGCCGCTGCGTATTTTCCGTACGTCCAGGCAAAAGCGGGAATTCGCATCAGCTTGTCGCGCGTGAGATGAAACAGGCGCTCGACCAGCACCAGCTTGAGCAATTCGCCGACAATGAAAGTCACGGCACCGCTGAGGACCTGACCGGTTGCGGCGAGGTACGCAGCAACCGGCTTGACCGGCTCCAGAAGAACGACGGGCACGGAGAACAAGGCGAGCGACGGATAAGGCGGCAGCGATTTGATCCAGGCGCGCAATCGCCTGAATTCGAAATGCCCCCCGATCCAGCGCCCAATCGGCCTCGCCACGGCCATGAAGACCGCATCCACCAGGAAGTAGATCGCAGCCAGGATGTAAGTGACAGGTTTCAGGATTTGCTTCACGGCACCTCTCCCGCGAAGTGAAAGTCGGAACTTGGGCCTAAGTTTCACCTCTGCGTGGATAGTTCGGGGATATCGGATGGAACTTTTGGGGCATCGCTCCTGCTCAGATCTCCGCGTAGCCTCCAATAGATTGCCGTCTGGGTCGCGGAAGCAGGAAATCCCCGCCAAGGCCCGGGATATCGCTTCGCTCATCCGAGCTACAGATCTTCACTCCACCAGTTCCGGCCACGGCACGATCGTCGACTTCACCGTCTTCATCGCCATCGCATCCCTCACCGCCTGCGCGACGCCCTCTTCCGTGAACGGGTAAATCGTCTGCATCTTCAGCCAGGGGTATTTGCCCGCCGTGCGGTAGAGCATGTCCACGCCGAGCGGCAGGTCGTTGCCGGTAAAGCCCCAGGAGCCGAGCACGTTGAGGTCCTTGGTGCAGATGCGATGCCATGAGGTCTCGATCGAGCCGGCATCGGTGAACTGGCCCATCTCGACATAGGTGCCGCCGTCGCGCAGCATCTCGATGCCTTCGGGGCCGGCGGTCGGATGGCCCGAGCAGTCCATCACCAGATCGGCGCCGAAGCCGCCGACGATCTCGCGCACGTGCGCGATGCGCTCTTGCGGTGACTTCAGCTCGTCGATATTCACCGTCGCCTCCGCGCCGAACTCACGCGCGAGCTTGAGCCGCGGCTCCTCCGGCGCGCCGACGCAGATCACCCGCCCTGCCCCCATCTCTTTTGCGGCCGCGACTGCGAGAATGCCGATCGGGCCGGAGCCCTGGATCACCACCGTGTCGCCCCAGGAAAAACCGCCGGCACGGCTGGCGCGGTTGAAGGCGCGGATGCAGGAAGTCAGTGGCTCCGACAGCGCGCCCAGCCGCAACGACATGTCGTCGGGCAGCTTGTAGATCTTGGTGCCCGGCAGCATGTCGAGGTCGACATAGACATATTCGGCCCAGCCGCCCCACATGTGCGGCGCCTTGTCGAAGCCGAGATAGCGGCCGTAATAGACCGGCGTCAGGCACTTGTTGGCGGTCTGCGGATAATGGATGCAGTAATAGCAGCGGCCGCACGGCATCAGCGGCGGGATCATCACCTTCGAGCCGACGGTCAGCGGCTTGCTCATGAAGTCCTCGGTGAACTCGTCGCCGCATTCGACGATGATTCCGCCGAGCTCATGTCCCAGCGTGAACGGCCAGGGCAGCGGCTTCGGCCAGTGTCCCTTGAGGATGTGCAGGTCGGTGCCGCAGACCCCGCAGGCGCCGATCTTGATCAGCGCAGCCTTGCGGCCGACCTTCGGCCACGGCACGGTGCGGATCACAGGCTCCGAGCCCGGTCCTGCGTGAATGCAGACGCGGATGTGCTCCATGGTGTGTCCTCGATGCCCGTCTGTTATGATTGATTGGCGCGGGCTGAGGCAAAGCGTATGTGAGATGCGCAGTCGTGCCAAGCGCGAGTCTCGCAGCCCGCATGAGCAAAGCGACACGCGGGAGCAGCGGTCCCGGATTTCGCCGCGCTCCATCCGGGCTACAGCGCCTGCCTGCCACAAGCTCAACCGTCACGAGGTGCGAGCCTTGCGACGCGTCTGCGTCAGGATGACGGTTGAGCTTGCGGCCGCAGTGCATGGCTGATCTTCAAGCACACCCAAGTGTCTTGAGCGGTCGGCGCCGACCGTGTAGGGACGACTTAAGTCCCACCCAGGTGCCCCTTGAACCCCCTTCCCCAAAATCCCGTGGTCGCGTCCGGCTCGTTCGCGGCGATGAAGTCCGTGCCTTATCGTCTCCAGTTCATCGCCTACGTGCTGGCGATGATGGCCGACAATATCGAGCACGTGATCAGCTACTGGGTGGTGTTCCAGAAATTCCATTCGCCGACGCTGGGGGGCTTTGCCGTGCTGTCGCACTGGCTGCCGTTCCTGCTGTTCTCCGTCGCCGTCGGCGGGCTCGCCGACCGGTTCGATCCGCGCCGCATCATCCAGTGCGGCATGCTGCTGTTCATCGTGGCATCGAGCGGCTGGGGCTTCTTCTTCATCACCGACAGCATCCAGATGTGGCACGCGATGCTGCTGCTGGTGATCCACGGCTGCGCCGGCGTGTTGTGGCAGACGCCGAACCAGCTGCTGCTCTACGACCTCGTCGGCCCCGCCGATCTGCCGAGCGCGGTGCGGCTGAACGCGATGGCGCGCTATCTCGGCATTTTGGTGGGCCCGGCGGTCGGCGGCGTCATCATGCTGACGCTCGGCACCTCGCACGGCATCATCTTCAACACGCTGTTCTACCTGCCGATGCTGATCTGGCTGTTCTGGGCGCCGGTCCGCGACAAGAGCGTCGCGGTACGGCGCTTCGCCGTGCGCGGTCTCGCCGACATCGTGCTGACGATGCGCGCCATCGGCACCCAGCCGGTGTTGACGGCGATGACGTGGCTCGCCGGCCTCACCTCCTTCATGATCGGCAACGCCTATCACGCCCAGATGCCGGGCTTTGCCGGCGATCTCGGCCATGGCGATCCCGGCGTGTCCTACAGCGTGCTGCTCGCGGCCGACGCCGCCGGCGCGCTGCTCGCCGGCATCGCGCTGGAATCCTGGGGGCGGCTGAAGGGCACGCCGCGCACCGCGATCCTGCTGGCGATGCTGTGGAGCGCCGCGCTGCTCGGCTTCGCCGCGGTGCGGATCTATCCCATCGCGATCGTGCTGCTGTTCTTTGCGGGGTTCTTCGAACTGTCCTTCAACACCATGGCGCAGGCGCTGGTGCAGCTGAACGCGCCGTCCGACATCCGCGGCCGCGTCGTCGGCCTTTATAATATGGCCGGGCTCGGGATGCGGGCCTTCAGCGGCATCACCGTCGGGCTGTTCGGCGCGGCGATCGGCATTCACTGGTCGCTCGGCCTCTCGGCCGCGGTACTGCTGGCGCTGCTGCTGTGGCTGTATCGGCGGGGGACAAGACAGGCCTGACCGGTCTCCCTCGACCCCGGTCGCGCTGACGGTGGCCGGCCTGGCGGCCGCCGATGTGGCTTTTCGCGCGTATTGCGTGCGTCCAACATCGCTGCACCCGATCCTAACGCGGCATTAACCCTATGCACCTTAGGGTCGTCCCGGACTCCGCCAGGCGGGGGGTCGGGTTGTGAAAATGGCGTTGGCGAACAAAAAATTTCTTCCGGCCGCCGAGGAACGTCGGCGTTTCCAGCGGGTCAAGGTGCACCTGCTCGGCCGCTACATGCTGCCGGACCGCCGGGAATTCCCTTGCCAGGTGATCAACATGTCGCCGGGCGGCCTCGCTTTGCTCGCCCCCGGCATCGGCAATGTCGGCGACCGCGTGGTCGCCTATCTCGACCATATCGGCCGCGTCGAGGGCAAGATCACCCGTATCATCGACAATGGCTTCGCCATGACGATCGGGGCGACGCCCAGGAAGCGCGACAAGCTCGCCGCCCAGCTCACCTGGCTCGCCAACCGCGACATCCTCAACCTGCCGGAGGATCGCCGCCACGACCGTATCGTGCCGCGCAACCCGATCGCGGTGCTGACGCTCGAGGACGGCACCAAGATGACCTGCCGCATCATCGACCTGTCGCTGTCGGGCGCGGCCATCGCCGCCGAGAACCGCCCGCCACTGAAATCGATCGTGCTGCTCGGCCGGGTCCAGGGCCGCGTGGTCCGGAACCTCGAAGACGGCTTCGCGCTGGAGTTCATGCACGAGCAGCCGATCGAGACACTCGAAGAGAGCGTTACCGCGCGGTAAAGCGAAAGCGCGCCAAAACCACTGATTTTCCAGCCTCAAAGGCGGCCTCCGCGATGCGGACGCCGCCTTTTTCGTGCGCGGGGACGGGTCTGTGCGGGTTAACGCGGGACCTGTTTGCGCCTCGGAACGGCCGTTCCGCCAGCGTTTCCGCGTTAATCGATAAAACTTGAATCAATTGCAGTCATTTCAAATTTTATTCGAATTCGATTCAAGTATAGATCGAATTCGCCGCTCATTTTACTTGCATTCGTCTCGACTTGACTTGGCTGACTTAGCGGCAACGCAAAAGCTCCGTGCGAAATGTGGTCCCAACAAGAAACGGGGGCCGCAATGTTTGATTTCAGGGGACAGGGGAAGAGGCTGGCGATCGCCGCCATGCTCTTCGGAATCAGCGCGACGGTGCAGGCCGGTGAGAACCGTCTGCTCTACGCGAGCCTTGGCGACACCACGCGTGCGCCGATCGGCTGGGTCGAGTTCTGTGCCGACAATGCCGCTCAGTGCCAGGGCGGGTCGACGCAACCGCGCGACATCGTGATGTCGCAGACCGCATGGCGCGACCTCGTCAAGGTCAATCGCTGGGTCAACGAGACCGTCAAGCCTTTGACCGACCAGGAGCACTGGGGCGTGATCGAGAAGTGGTCGCTGCCATCGGACGGTTACGGCGACTGTGAAGACTACGTGCTGTTGAAGCGCAAGATGCTGATGGATGCCGGCTGGCCTCGCGAGGCGCTGCTCATCACCGTCGTGCGCGACAAGAAGGGCGAAGGGCACGCGGTGCTGACGGTGAAGACCGACAAGGGCGAGTTCGTTCTCGACAATCAGAACGAGAACGTCGTTGCCTGGACGGAGACCGGCTACCGCTTCGTCAAGCGCCAGTCGCAGAGCGATCCCAATGTCTGGGTCTCGCTCGGCGATACCCGGCCGGCGGTCTCCACCGCCAGCGCCAGGGACTAGCAGTCAGGAACAAGCGAGTTACGCGACCCGGTCACATCCCCACCCCTCCCCGTCCCAGACCGGTTCGCGCGCGGCCAGCCATCCCCCAATGGCTGGCCGCAACTTTCTTGGGAAACACGGTTTTCAGCGCGGAACGATATTCTTGTAGACCTTGCCGCCCTTCATGATCACGACGAAATTCTTCGCGGGATCTTCAACGAGGGTGATGTTGTCGAGCGGATTGCCGTCGACCAGGAGGAGATCGGCGAGCGCGCCCTCCTCGACCACGCCGAGCTTGCCGGGATAGGGGTTGCGCGGACCGGACAGGCTCAGCAATTCGGCATTGGCCGACGTCGCCATGGCCAGCGCTTCGGCCGGCGTGTACCAGCGCGTCAGTGCGGCCAGCATTGAGCCCTGTCTGTCCGCCAATGCCTTCGAGAACAGGACGTCGGTGCCGAACGCGGTCTTGATGCCGTACTTTTTCGCCAGCGCATAGACGCGGTCGGTGCCGGTGACCACCTGCCGCATCTTGTCCTGCTCCGCAGGTCCGAGCGCGGCAGCCATGGACATATCCAGGAACGGCTGGGTGCTGAGCCAGATGCCCTTCTCCGCGATCAGCTTCGCGCTCGCCTCGTCCATGAGATGACCGTGCTCGATGCATCTCACGCCGGCTGCGATCGAGCGCTGGATCGCGACCGGCGTATAGGCGTGCGTGGCGACATAGGTGCCCCAATTGTCGGCGGCTTCGACCGCCGCGCGCAGCTCCGGCTCGGTGAAGGTGGAGACGTCGAGCGGACTGAAGGGCGACGCGACGCCGCCGCCCGCCGTGAGCTTGACCTGCGAGGCGCCCTGCATGAGCTGCTCGCGCGCCCGGACGCGCACCTCGTCGGGACTGTCGGCGACCATGCTGCCGCCGACCTGCTCCATGCGGCTGAGCATGCCGCCGATCGTTCGCGGCAGGTCGGAGAGCTGCCGGAAGTCGCCATGACCGCTGGTGATGGTGATGATGGCACCGGAGGGATAGATGCGCGGACCGACGACGAGGTCCTCGTCGATCGCCCGCTTGAGGCCGAAGCTCGGCCCGCCCATGTCACGCACCGTGGTGAAGCCGCGCATGAGCGTCGCGGTCGCCTCGCTCGCGGCGAGCAGATTGTTGTAGCCGACGTCGCCGAGGGCTGCGGCCGGCGTCGGACGGACCAGCATCGCGTGCCAATGCGCGTCGATCAGCCCCGGCATCAGCACCCGGCCGCCGCCGTCGATTGCCTGGGCGTCAGCCGTGATGTTCGCGGTCGATATCTTCTCGATCTTCGTGTTCCTGACGAGAACATTGGACGCGGCGGAGAGCGCACCGCTCTTTCCGTCGAATATCCGGACGTTGCGGAACAGAACGGCGGAGTCCTGTTGGGCCCGCGTTTGCGACGAGAGACAGAGGCTCGTTCCAACCGACATGAGCAGTGCGGCGACTCTGAAGAGTCCGGCCGGCGTGGTCAAATTCCGCATATCCAATCTCCACGCAGATACGCCGCTGCGCAGTTCTGGCCGCAAGTTGCCGGAGCGAAAATCAGCCAGCCGCGCGGTGTGCGATGTTATCTGCGGATTGATGCCCGCAAACCGCATCGAGTCAATTTGCAACCACAGGAGATTATGCAAATCAGCCATACGACGCGATGAGCGACCTGCCCGGCGTCAAGCTCTACAGACAATGGGTAAGCGCGACTGCCGCACATGCGTCGAACTCAAATCAAAACGCGAATATCCGACCAGGCGCGTGATCAACGACAGATTGCAACGTCTTCGCTCAGGAGTACGATCCTGCGCGATCTACGCGACTGCGGGCACTTGGCAGGGGGATTTTTGGCAGAGGGGATTTTGCAGCATCTCAAATGACGAGGCGTAACATGGTGACACAAACGAGTGACGGACACGTCCTGCTGGTCAAGAAGCTCGGCGGACTCTTCGCAATCATCATCGGATGCCTGCTGACCGCGGTCGGCGTGACCTTTGAATCCAGCGGCACGACTTTCGTCGGCGTCCTCTTCCTGGTGCTTGGCGCTGGTTTGCTCGTGCTGAAGATCGTCAGGCGAAACGAAGGATCTTCTCTGCCATAGAAGACCGTGCGGCTCGCTTAGGTGCCCAGCACATCCGCGAGCCGCGTCTCGTCGGCGGCGGGATCCTTCAGGAACAGCTCGGCTTCGATCTCGTTCAGATGCGACAGCATCTGCGCGCGGGCGGCCTGCTTGTCGCGCTTGCGGATCGCCGCGACGATCCCGGCGTGGTGATCGGTGCCGCAGGCCGGCGTGTCGTGGCGGCGATAGAGCAGGATGATCAGCGAGGAGCGCGCGATCAGCTCCTTGAGGAAGCCGAGATAGATGCTGTGGCCACTCATCTCGGCGACGAGCTTGTGAAATTCGCCGGAGAGGCGGACCGAGGCGCGCGCGTCACCGCGCAGCTCCGCCTCGCGCTCTTCAGCGAGATGTCGGCCGAGGCGCTCGAGCCAGGCCGGCGACGCCGCCTCACACGCGTGGTCGACGATAGTGGGCTCGATCAGGCGGCGCGCCTCGAACACTTCGCGCGCGTCGGCGGGCGTCGGGCGCGCGACGAAGGCGCCGCGGTTCTTCTCGATGTTGACGATGCCCTCATGCGCGAGCTGCTGGAGCGCGGTGCGGACCAGCGTGCGGCTCGCGCCGTAGATCTCGCCGATCTCGTCCTCGCCGAGCTTCGTGCCCGGCAGCAGACGATGCTCGAGGATCGCCGCGGTCACGCCCTCCCTGATCCGGCTGACGCGATCGCTCGCGTCTGGCGCATCGGATTTCTGGCGGGTCTTGGCGGCCATCGGTTCGAGGGGCTTGGGTTTGAGGGCTCGATCGGCGACGTTCGGCCCCGCATGGTAGTCGACCAGCTGTATCCAATCACAGGCGAAACTTTATACAATCTGAGCACATTTTGTGTGCATATTACTGCCTACCCGGCGAGCCGCGCCGCTGCGCCGGATTCGATCTAACGACCTGACTCCACTGCACAGTTTTGGAATTCGGCAGTCTCCGGGCGGTTGGCACGGACCTTGCGGAGAAAGCCGGAGCATCGCCCTCCCAGCGGACACGCCATGGCCACTCCTGCCGCTCTCGAACTGGTCGCCGTCACCAAGCGCTACGACACGACGCTGGCGGTCGACGACGTCAACCTCAAGATCCCGGCCGGCACCTATTGCTGCCTGCTCGGCCCCTCCGGCTGCGGCAAGACCTCGACCCTGCGCATGATCGCGGGCCATGAGGCGGTCAGCGAGGGCGACATCATCCTTGGTGCGCAGAACGTCACCGATCTCGAGCCCGCCAAGCGCGGCACCGCGATGATGTTCCAGTCCTACGCGCTGTTTCCGCATCTGACCGTGCTCGACAACGTGGCATTCGCCCTGAAAATGCGCGGGATCGACCGGGCGACGCGGCACAAGCGTGCCGGCGAACTGCTCGAGCTGGTGGCCATGACCCCCTATGCGGCCCGGCTGCCGGCGCAACTCTCCGGCGGCCAGCAGCAGCGTGTCGCGCTCGCCCGCGCACTGATCACCGAGCCGCAGATCCTGTTGCTCGACGAGCCGCTCTCCGCGCTCGATCCGTTCCTGCGGGTGAAGATGCGCGGCGAGCTGAAGCGGCTGCAGCGCGAGCTCGGCATCAGCTTCATTCAGGTCACCCACGGCCAGGAAGAGGCGATGGCGCTCGCCGACCACATCGTGGTGATGAACCACGGCAAGATCGAGCAGCAGGGCACCGCCCGCGACATCTTCCACCATCCCCGCACCGAATTCGTGGCGCGCTTCATCGGCGGCCACAACGTCCTCAGCGACGCCGGCAAACTCATCGCCGTGCGCGCCGATCAGCTCGGCATCGTGCCGTTCGCCGACGGTGCGTACGGCGCGCCGGCGCTGCTGACCCAGACCGAGTACCAGGGCTCCTACATCGCCGTCTCGCTCACGCTCGACGACGGCACCGCCCTGTTCTCCCACCTCCCCGAGGCTGCCTTCGACGTTCACCCGTTCCGACCGGGCGATCGCGTGCTGGCCACCTGGGATCCCGCCAAGGCGCAGCGCCTGCAATAGCGCCGATCGATCACTGGAATGCGCAACAGAGGAGTGACTGATATGACCGAGACCACCAGGACAAAGGGCGTCAGCCGCCGCACGCTGCTCAAGGGCACCGCGGGTCTCGCCGGCCTTGCCGCCGGCTCCGGCGCCATCACCGGCTTTCCCTATGTGAAGTCGGCCGATGCGAAAGTGCTGCGCTATCTCGGCACCGCCGTGAACGAGGGTGACGACATCTCCAAGCAGTGCCTGAAAGACACCGGCATCAAGATCGAATACATCACCGCGACCACCGACGACGTCACCAAGCGCGTGATGACCCAGCCGAACTCCTTCGACGTGCTGGACACCGAATATTTCTCGCTGAAGAAGCTGGTGCCGTCCGGCAACATCCTTGCCCTCGACGCCAGAAAGATCAAGGAATTCGACAACATCACGCCGGTCTTCACCAAGGGCCAGACGCCCGGCGGCAAGAAGATCGGCAACCAGGGCACCGCGCCCTGGAAGGTGCTCTATCTCGAAGGCAAGGACTCCAAGAAGTTCGCCACCTCGGCGACCGAGTTCGTCACGCTGATCCCCACCGTCTACAACGCCGACACGCTCGGCATCCGTCCCGACCTGATCAAGCGGCCGA
Source organism: Bradyrhizobium sp. CCBAU 45394 (assembly GCF_028128655.1). Classification (NCBI taxonomy): domain Bacteria; kingdom Pseudomonadati; phylum Pseudomonadota; class Alphaproteobacteria; order Hyphomicrobiales; family Nitrobacteraceae; genus Bradyrhizobium; species Bradyrhizobium sp. CCBAU 45394. Next base: position 145,496 of record NZ_LBIX01000008.1, read on the forward strand.
TCAGCTCCTGGTCCGAGCTGCTCAATCCCGAATTCAAGGGCAAGGCGTCGATCCTCAACATCCCCTCGATCGGCATCATGGACGCCGCGATGGTCGTCGAAGCCACCGGCAAGTACAAATATGCCGACAAGGGCAACATGACCAAGGAAGAGATCGATCTCACCATGAAGGTGATGACCGAGGCCAAGAAGGCCGGTCAGTTCCGCGCCTTCTGGAAGGACTTCAACGAGAGCGTCAATTTGATGGCCTCGGGTGAAACCGTGATCCAGTCGATGTGGTCGCCGGCAGTCACGAAGGTGCGCTCGATGGGCATCCCCTGCACCTTCCAGCCGCTCAAGGAGGGCTATCGCTCCTGGGCCTCGGGCTTCTGCGTCTCCAAGGGCGTGTCGGGCGCCAAGCTCGAATGGGCCTACGAGTTCGTGAACTGGTTCCTGTCCGGCTATGCCGGCGCCTATCTCAACCGCCAGGGCTACTACTCCGCCGTGCTCTCCACCGCGAAGGCGCATATGGAGCCCTACGAGTGGGCCTACTGGATGGAAGGCAAGCCGGCCGAGAAGGACATCAAGGCGCCCGACGGCTCGCTGCTGGAGAAAGCCGGCGCGGTGCGCGACGGCGGCTCCTACGAGGACCGCATGGGCGGCGTCGCCTGCTGGAACGCGGTGATGGACGAGAACGACTACATGGTCCGCAAGTGGAACGAGTTCATCGCGGCGTAATTTGATGGACACGTCAGAGGACATCCTGCAACAGGCGTCCCCGGGATTGATCCCGGGGTCGGGCACAGCGCGCGCCGCAAAGCCGACGCGCCTGTCGCCGTCCTTCATCTCCTGGCTCCAGGCCGGGCCGATGATGCTGGTGTTCCTCGCCTTCTTCCTGATCCCGCTGGTATTCGTCGTCATCGTCTCGTTCTGGGACTACAACGAATACCAGCTGCTGCCGGCCTTCTCGGGCCGCGGCTACACCGACACGTTCGAAGGCTGCATCGCGCAGCTCCCCGATCTCTGCACGATCGGCAAGACCTATCTGATGACACTGAAGCTGTGCTTCCTGGTCTGGGCGATCACGCTGTTCATCGGCTTCTGGGTCGCCTATTTCCTCGCCTTCCACATCAAGTCCAAGACCTGGCAGATGGGATTGTCGCTGCTCTGCACGATCCCGTTCTGGACCTCCAACGTGATCCGCATGATCGCGTGGATTCCGCTGCTCGGCCGCAACGGCCTCGTCAATTCCGGCCTCGTCAAGACAGGTCTCATCAACCAGCCGCTGGAATGGCTGTTGTTCTCCGAGTTCTCGGTCGTGCTGGCACTGGTGCACCTCTTCACCTTCTTCATGGTGGTTCCGATCTTCAATTCGATGGTGCGCATCGACAAGTCGCTGATCGAGGCCGCCTATGACGCCGGCGCCACCGGCTTCCAGACGCTCGTGAACGTCGTCATTCCGCTCGCCAAGCCCGGCATCGTGATCGGCTCGATCTTCGTCATCACCATCGTGATGGGCGATTTCATCACCATCGGCGTGATGGGCGGCCAGCAGATTGCGGCGGCCGGGAAGATCATCGAGACGCGGGTGAACGCGCTGCAGTTCCCCGCGGCAGCGGCCAACGCCGTCATCCTGCTCGCGATCACCTTCCTGATCATCACCATGATGTCGCGCATCGTCGACATCAAGAAGGAGCTCTGAGCATGAAGGAAGGACGCCCGCGCTCTTTCTACGTGCTCGCGATCTTCTTCGCGGCCTATGTGCTGTTTCTCTACGGCCCGATGATCGCGATCTACGTGCTGTCGTTCCAGGGGCCGCAGGGCGGCCTCACCTTCCCGATGAACGGGGTGTCGACCTTCTGGATCGCGAAATTATTCCAGGGCACCGGCATCGTCGATCTCGGCGCGGCTTTCCGCCGCTCACTGCTGCTCGGTCTCATCGTGATGATCGTCACCGTCGTGCTGTCCGTCGCAGCCGGTATGGCCTTCCGCCGCAGGTTCAAGGCGCAAAGCATCCTGTTCTACTCGGCGATCGCGAGCCTCATCGTCCCCTCGATCATCACCTCGCTCGGCATCTCGCTTGAATTCCGCATCATCGACGATCTGATCAAGGCGCATTGGAACGAGAATTTCGAGACCTCGATGGGCCTGCTCACCTCCGGGCTCGGCGCGCATCTGACCTGGACGCTGCCGTTCGGGCTGCTCATCATGTTCGCGATCTTCAACCGCTTCGACCCCAGGCTCGAGGAAGCAGCGCGCGATCTCGGTGCGACGCCGTGGCAGGCGTTCCGTCATGTCGTGCTGCCGATCATCCTGCCCTCCGTGATCGGCATTGGCCTGTTCGGCTTCACGCTGTCCTGGGACGAGCTCGCGCGCTCCAGCCAGGCGATCGGGGCGGTGAACACTCTGCCGCTCGATCTCCAGGGCCTCACCACCACCGTGACGAACCCCGACATCTACGCGCTCGGCACCGTGATCTCCGCCGTCTCGTTCACGGTGATCACGCTTGCGCTCGGCACCATCCACGTGCTGAACAAGCGGCAGGCGGCCAAGGGCTCGGACGCCGGCAAGGGGCTGGTCTGATCCGATGCGACTTCACGTCGTCAATCCCAACACCACCGCGTCGATGACGGCGAAGATCGCCGCTGCGGCACGCAGCGTCGCCCTGCCCGGCACCGAGATCGATGCGCGCCAGCCGACGATGGGCCCGGTCTCGATCGAGGGCTTTTACGACGAGGCCTTCGCCGTGCCCGGCATGCTCGGCTGCATCCGCGAGGCCGACCGAGACGGCGCGGACGCGCACATCATCGCCTGTTTCGACGACACCGGCCTCGACGCGGCACGCGCGGTGGCGAAGGCGCCGGTGATCGGCATCGGCGAAGCGGGCTTTCACATGGCGAGCCTGATCGCGGCGCGCTTTGCCGTGGTAACGACGCTCGGTGTCTCCATCGTGCCGATCGAGGACAATCTGACGAAGTACGGTCTCGCCGGGCGCTGCGCCCGCGTCCGCGCCGCCGAGGTGCCGGTACTCGCGCTCGAAGAGCGCAATGCCGATGCGCTCGCAAAGATCTCCGCGGAGATCACGGCCGCGATCCGCGACGACCGTGCGGAGGCTGTCGTGCTCGGCTGCGCCGGCATGGCGGATCTCGCCGCTGAGCTCGCCGCGACGCACGGCCTGCCCGTGGTCGACGGCGTCGCCGCCGCCGTGACGTTGGCGGAAGCGCTGGTGCGACTCGGCCTGAAGACGTCCCGGCTCGGGCCCTACGCTGCGCCACGATCGAAGACCTATTCCGGGCCGTTTTCGCCGTTTCAGCCCTGATCGCTGCTTCCGGCGGGGGCCTTAGGAGGTCTCAAGGCCAGAAGATCGCTGGTTTTTTCGCCCTCAGCCTCTTTTTGGTCCCATTTGTTGCCGAACTGTTACGTTTTCGGGACATCCCGGCGGCCCTTGGGCTGCCGGTCTTCGCCACTCACCAAGTTTCAATTTGGGTTTTGTCAGCGATGATCGATCTCGCACAGGACACACCGTCCAACCCCCTGCTTCGCCTCGGCGCCCAGCCCATCGCGCTGACCGCCGCCGCCCTTCTCCTGTTGATCGCCGGTGTGACTTCGATCGCGATCTGGCGCGCCTATACCGGCGCTGCGCCGGAGGCCGACCGGGTGGTCGCGTCACGGCAGCTCCAGGCCCGCACCGCCCAGGCCTCCGAGCAGCTGGTCGAGAAGACCAAGGGGCTGGAGGCAACCCAGCAGGAATCGATCGACCAGCTCCAGGTCGTGCAGGACCAGCTCCAGACCGTGAAGCGGCTGCTCGCAGCTCAACAGGCCGATACCAAGCGCCTGTCGGAGCAGGTGGCGACCCTGAACGAGTCCATCGACGGCCTGCGCCAGTCCTTTGCCAGCGCCCGGGCCACCGAGGCCGAAACGCCGTCGGTTACCCGCAGGAAACCGGCACGCCACCGCGTCCATGCCAGCGCGCGCAAGCGCTCGCGCGGCTGAGCGGATCACGGCCTGCGGGTTTAATTTTCTCCACTTGTGAACTGGATCACATTTGCCCGTATGATTCCACGCCATGCTCTCCGCTACCGGATGGCGTGAGCCGATTTCAATATCCGGGGCTGGCAAGGTCGTTGACGGTATACTGCGTCAACGACCTTGTTTTTTAGCAGGCTGGCAGGTCTTCCCGCCTCACTCGCAGACGTCGACGCGCCGGTATCGCCATCCCGAAGGCGTCATCACGCGCTTGCGCACGACATAGCAGCCGCCATAGCCGCCGTTATCGTAGCCGGTACCATAATAATACGGGTCGCCGTAATAGGGGTAGCCATAGCCGTAATAGCCGCCGTAGTAGCCGGCACCGGCAATGCCCGCGCCGATGGCGAGGCCGGGCCAGAAGCCGCCGCCGTGCCAATGGCCGCCATGGCCCCATCCGCCACCGCCATGGCCCCAGCCGCCACCACCGTGGCCCCAGCCGCCGCCATGGCCCCAGCCGCCATGTCCAAAACCGCCGCCCGCCTGGGCCGCCTGCGGCGCCGAGAGCCCGACCGCCGCGACGGTCAGCGCCGCCATCATCATCTTCCGTAGCATTTACTCGATCCTCCGCGTGGACACGCTCCACGCTTCAACGCAGGATCAAGCTAATGCTATCGGGGCACTCGTGACAGCCATCCTGACTCACTTCCGCGCGAGCATCAGCAGCCGCGGCAGATGCTCTTCATCTTCTTGTCGAGCAGACGGTCCGGACCAAGACCGTTCCGGAACAAATGCCGTCACATCAGCTTGAAACGAGGAGGCAGGCACGATCATGCGCAAACTGATCGCGTTCGACGAGGACACGTTCGACAAGCTCAAGCAGCTGGGACGCGACCGGATGGCGACGTTCCAAGAGCTTGCGGATGAAGCCTTCGCCGACCTGCTGAAGAAGCATGGCATCCCCATCGATCTCCGGGACGCGTTGCGCAAGAGCGCCAGGCTCGGCGCCGAACCGGACAAGCCGGCCGCGCGTCCGAAGTCCGGAAAGGCCAAATCACAATGACCGATCGCGATCCATTTGCAGAAGGCGAGCGCGCCGCGCGCGACAACATCCCGGCCGAGGCCAATCCCTACTCGGACGGCAGCAACGAACATGCGCTCTGGGCTGCGGGGCACGAGAAGGGCGCAGGCGCGATGGAAGCGCGCGAGTCAGAAGGAAGCTGAATTCACCCGATCCGCTTCAGGCCCTTCGTGAAGCGAGGTCCGTTGGCGACGTAGAACTTCGCCGCGCTTCCCATCCTCTGCACCTGGGCATCGTCGAGCGTGCGCATCACGCGCGCGGGCGAGCCGATGATCAGGGAGCGTTCGGGAAACTCCTTGCCCTCGGTGATGACGGAACCGGCGCCGACGATGCTGTTGCGGCCGATCTTCGCGCCGTTCATCACGATCGAACCCATGCCGATCAGCGCACCCTCCTCGATCGTGCAGCCGTGCAGGATGACGTTGTGGCCGACGGTGCAGTTCTTGCCGATGACAAGCGGAAAGCCGAGATCGGTGTGGCAGGTCGAGCCGTCCTGCACGTTGGCGCCCTCGCCGATCTCGATCCATTCATTGTCGCCGCGCAGCACCGCGCCGAACCAGACGCTCGCCCCCGGCTTCAGGCGCACGCGGCCGATCACGGTTGCGGTCTCCGCGATGAAATAGTTGCCGTCGGCGGGAAGATCGGGCGCCTGCCCGTCGAGCTCGTAGATCGCCATGGAGGTCTCCTGTCACGCTGAGACTGGCATAGCGAAACGGCGGCGCGGAGGCAAAGGGCCACCCGCACCGGCAGCCCTGCAAAGCGTCAGCCCAGGACGCCGGTCGCCCGCAGCGTCATCAGGAAGAAGGTGCCGCTCATCATGCTCCAGAAGCCGGCGATGACGGTCGCCATCATCACGAATTCGAGGCGGCGGCTTTCCAGCCGCATGCCGCGCAGCGTGTTGCGCATGATGATGAAGGGGGCGGCGAACACCAGGAACGGCACCGCCGCGAAGGTCTTCGGGGCCACGCCATCCTGCAACAGGCCGAAGCCGGCGGGCCGCTGCGCGACCGCCTGGTATCCGTTCACGAGTGCGCCAGCGAGCGCGAAACCGATGCCAATCGAGAAGAAGGAATTGAGAGCTTCAGGTGTCATCGGAACGGTCCGCCCTTACGCAACGCCGGAGCCTTCCTGTGACAAATAGTGCCGGTTAACGCTACATTATCCTTAAGGGAAGGTTAACGCCGCCGGCCATCCGGCGCAGGGCCCTCCCCCTTTCCCCGCAGCCGGGGAACGCTCCGCGAAATCGCCGCCGCATGGCATATTCGCCGCTGATTCGTCGGCCATCGGCCGACCACGGGCCCACGCGCGCTAGTCATGACGGTGTTTTCGGCAGCCTCCCCTCGGTCCCCCCGGACGCGCACCCGGGCGCATATCGTCCCGATCGTGCTCGGCGGCGCGGCGGCGGTGTGCGCCGTCGCGCTCGTCGCCTATCTGTTGTGGCCGACCTGGGGCACCAGCGGCGCCAACGCCCCCGACAAGCTGCCGGTGAGCGTTGGCGGCACGCTGTTCAACCTGCCGACGACGGCAATCCGGATGAAGATCCAGCGTCACTCGGGGCCGCAGGAGCGCATCGATCTCGACTTCCTCTATCCCTCGCTGGAGCCGCCCGGCACGCCGAAGCACGTCAGCGCCGACACGGTGGATGCGTCATTGCTGCCGATCGACCGCATCTTCCTGTCGATCGCGGCCCATCACGATGCGCTCTCGCCCGAGCAGCGGACCGCCACGATCTATCCGCGCTATCTCGAGCCGGGCGCGACGATGCCCGAGGACGGGCTGACGATGCGGATGTTCCGCGCCGATACACCTTACGGCAGCGAGGATCTCTATTCCGCCGCAAGCCCCGCGCTGACCGCACGCTGCACGCGCGATGCGGCGACCCCGGGCATGTGCCTCTCCGAGCGCCGCGTCGGCGGCGCCGACCTCACCTTCCGCTTTCCGCGCAGCTGGCTGTCGCAATGGCGCGATGCGGCGGAGGCGATGGAAAAGCTGACGGCGCAGTTGCGCGGGCCGAAGAGCTGAGCGCGACCTCTACGCCCGTGGCGAGACCAGTTTGCCGGGACGGGCTTAGGGGCCTCCCGATAAAAAATGTCGAAAACAACCCCATGCACAGTAGCCAAACATCGGCAGCATAGAGCGCTTTCGTATTTTTCGAAGTCGCGCTTGACCCGTCGGGCAAGACAGGGGCATGATGTCAGCATGGGGTAACCGATCGAACGATGCGGCCACACATCTCCCACCCGGTGCCCAGCTGCTGGGGCGCGAATGGCTCGGCTTCGACGAGAGCGGGCATGCGCTGATCCGCTTCCAGGCTCAACCCGCATTCACCAACAGGCATGGGACCATCCAGGGCGGATTCCTTGCGGCGATGCTGGACTCCGCCACCGGGATCTGCGCGCTCGCAGCGCTATCCCCTGACCAGACTGTGATCACGCGGAGCCTGGACACACGCTTCCTGAAGCCCCCCCCCCCCCCCCCCCCCCCCCCCCCCCCCCCCCCCCCCCCCCCCCCCCCCCCCCCCCCCCCCCCCCCCGCAACGGTCGGACCGATCACGGCGCGGGCACGGGTCATCGAGCGGACGGAGCGCGACATGGTCGTCCCCCCCCCCCCCCCCCCCCCCCCCCCCCCCCCCCCCCCCCCCCCCCCCCCCCCCCCCCCGCAAGCCGACCTCGTCGATGCAGAGGACATCACTGTCGCTGATGCCACGGCGCGGCTGCGCATTCTTACAAGGAAATAGAATGAGGGGTCGCGGTGTGCGCGGCCCCATTGAGCGACACGATCGCCGCGCTATTCCTGATCGACGAGATCGTCCTCGAGGATCGCCATCTGGAACTGGAACGAGCGATCGTCGTCCTCGTCGTCGACGAACAGCACGCCGATGAACTCCTCGCCGATATAGACTTCGGCGGAATCGTCCTTCTTCGGCCGCGGCACGACGCGGATCTTGGGATTGCCGAATACGCGTTTCAGATACGCGTCGAGCTTCCTTACTTCCTTGACGTCCACGGCAAGTCTCCAATCGAAATCTGGGTTGGCGGGGTTTTAGGCCGAGACGCGACGAACCGCCAGCATGAATTGCCAAAGAATTTGGGGACGGACAGGGCCGGAGAATCCGGCCCCTCTTCTTGAGCTCAAAGCCCCATCGCGTTGATCATCTGATCCATGGTGCGCGACGGCTCGGCGCAGCCGGCCTCGCCGACGATCTTGGCGGGCACGCCCGCGACCGTGACGTTGTGCGGCACGGGCTTGACCACGACCGAGCCGGCCGCGATGCGCGCGCAATGGCCGATCTCGATGTTGCCGAGGATTTTCGCGCCCGCGCCGATCAGCACGCCATGGCGAATCTTCGGATGACGGTCCTCGTTCTCCTTGCCGGTGCCGCCGAGCGTGACGCCGTGCAGGATCGAGACGTCGTCCTCGATCACCGCCGTCTCGCCGCAGACGAAGCCGGTGGCATGGTCGAGGAAGATGCCGCGGCCGATGCGCGCGGCGGGATTGATGTCGGTCTGGAACACCGCAGAGGCGCGGCTCTGGAGATAATACGCGAAATCCTTGCGGCCCTTCAGCCAGAGCCAGTGCGCAAGGCGATGGGTCTGGATCGCGTGGAAGCCCTTGAAGTAGAGCAACGGATCGATGAAGCGGGAGGTCGCGGGATCGCGATCGTAGACGGCGACGAGGTCGGCGCGGAAGGCGTTGCCGAGATCGGGATCGTCGCGCAGCGCCTCGTCATAGGTCTGGCGCACGAGATCGCCCGACAGCGCGGAATGATCGAGCCGGTCGGCGAGACGATGGATCACCGAATCCTCGAGACGGCTGTGATGCAGCACCGTCGAATAGATGAAGGTCGCAAGCTCCGGCTCGCGATGGACGATGTCCTCCGCTTCGCTCCGGATCCGGTCCCAGATCGGATCGAGGGATGCGAGCTTTCCTCCCGGATTGACCTGATGCACTGCCATGGGATCTGCTCTTTCGAATGGGCTCGTTTTGTTGGTTCTATAGCACAGTCTAGGCGACAAAGTCCTGACGGGCTTGCCTGAGAGTGAACAGCACCTTGCCCCGCGAAAGCCGCCAACGCGTTGAAACACAACAATTTCTTCTGACGCCCCCAGGCGGCAAGGTCGGCTAAAAGTGGTCAGGGTTTTGCCAAATTCAAGCCGGGCAGCGTCAAACTATTGGTGAATTCGCTCCCACCCCTTATTGCAGGCATGGTCCGGACGACGACGGAGCGGATTTGACCACCACCACCGATCATTTGCGCGCGCGCCCCGCGGGCTCGTTCTGGGTGCGGCTCGCCGCTCTGGCCCTACCCCTCCTGATGATCGCGCCGGCGTTCTGGAACGGCTATCCGCTGTTGCAGTGGGATACCGGCGGCTATCTGGCGCGCTGGTACGAGGGCTATCTCGTCCCCAGCCGGTCCACCGTGTTCGGCCTCTATCTCCACTCCGGCGAAAGCTTCGGCTTCTGGATCAACCTCGCGATCCAGTCGCTGGCGACGCTGTGGCTGTTGCAGCTCAGCTTGCGCGTCCTCGGCCTGTTGCAGACGTTCCGCTTCGTCGCGATCAGCCTGCTCCTGATCCTGTCGACCGCGCTGCCCTGGCTGGCCAGCATGCTGCTCACGGACATCTTCGCGGGACTGTCGGTGCTGTCGCTGTTCCTTCTCGTCGTCGGAGCCCAGCGCACGTCGCCGCACGAAAAAATCGCGCTGTTCGTCTTCACCGCCTTTGCCGCCGCAACCCACAGCGCCACACTCGGCGTGCTGCTCGGACTCTGCCTCGCCGGCTGGATGGCGCGGCCGTTCGTGGGCCGCAGGCTTCCGCTCGCCGGACTGGCGCAGGCGAGCATGACCATCGTCGCGGGCGGCCTGATGCTGGTCTCGGCGAACCATGCGCTGTCGGGCAAATGGGCCTGGACGCCGGGCGGCTACGGCGTCGCCTTCGGCCGCATGATGCAGGACGGCATCGTCGCGCGCTATCTCAACGACCACTGCCCGCGCGAGAGCTTCAAGCTCTGTCCCTATCGGAACGAATTGCCGGCGACCGCCGACGAATTCCTGTGGGGCAAGAGCGTGTTCAACGCGCTCGGCCGGTTTGAGGGCATGAACGACGAGATGAGCTATATCGTCGTGCACTCGCTCGCCGACTATCCGGCCTGGCAGGCCGGCGCCGCAATGCGGGCGGTGGGCCAGCAATTGCTGCACGTGGCGACCGGCGAAGGCACCAGCGGCTGGATCCCGCACACCTACGGCATCATCGAGCGCTACATCCCCGCACAGATCGCGCCGATGCGCGCGGCGCGGCAACAGCAATGGGATGTCAATTTCGACTACGTCAACTGGCTGCATGTTCCCGTCGCGCTGGCCTCGATGCTGGCGCTGGTCGGGTTGCTCGCGCATGCGCTGGCGCGCCGCCGGCTCGACGATCTGACGTTGCTGGCGGCGACGGTGACGCTCGCGCTGCTCGGCAACGCCTTCATCTGCGCCGTCATCTCCGGTCCGCACGACCGCTACGGCGCGCGCATGGTGTGGGTTGCGACCTTCGTGGTGCTGATGGCGCTGGCGCGCGCGTTCGGCGACGAGGAACCTAAAGGCTCAGCCGCGGCGTGAGAGAAAATCGAGCACGCCGGTCTTGTAGGCCTTGTCGCCGACCGCGCGCATGTGATCGCGGCCCGGAATGTCGAGCACTTCCGAGCCCGGAATGATGGCGCCGAGCGCGCTGGCCGAGCCAGCGACGTCGTCGGTAGAGCCGACCGCGATCAGCACGGGCACGTCGATGCGTGCAGCTTCGCCCCTGGTCATGAGGTCGCGCGTGCCGCGCAGGCAGGCGGCGAGCGCCCTCCGATCAGAGCGGGTCTGATCGGCAAACGCGCGGAAGGTGCGCCCCACGGGATCGGAGACGTCGTCGAGCGCGGGCGCTTCCAGCGCCTTCGCGACATTCTCGCCGGGCCCGGTGCCCTCGATCAGGCCGCCGATGCCGATGCCGCCGAGGATCGCCGAGCGCAGGCGCTGCGGCTCGTTCAGGGAGAGCCACGCCGTCATCCGCCCACCCATCGAATAGCCCATGATGTCGGCCTGCGGGATGGCGAGATGGTCCATCAGCGCGAGCACGTCGCCGGCCATGGTCGGAATCGAGTATTGCGCGGGCTCGTAGAGCTTTGCGCTTTCGCCGTGGCCGCGATTGTCGAGTGCGATGACACGGCGGCCGTTCTTGCGCAGCTCCGAGACCCAGGTCGGATAGACCCAGTTCACGTTCTTGCTGGAGGCAAAGCCGTGCACCAGGATGATCGGATCGCCCTCGCCTTCGTCGAGATAGGCAATTTCAACGGCGCCGTTGTGAAAGCTCGGCATCAGATATTCCGCGGTGTTGAGGGGAAGGGTTGATTCTAGGCCGGACCGGCCGCACTTGCCAGAGCGGCTTCGGCGGCGACCTGCGCCCGGCGAAGCCGCCTCGCCCGTCTGCGATCGCACCAGGCCTGCGTCAGGCGCTCGGTGGTGGCCTTGATCGAAGACAATAGGCCGAACAGCGTCAGCGCCGCACCGAACAGCCAGAGCGCAAGATCGAACGCGCCGCCGACGAGCAGCAGCGCGCCGCGGCCCAAGAGCTTCATGATCGCGCGGGTCTTGCTGCCCTGCGCTTCAGCAAGCCGCGCCGCGCGCGCGACGTCCTTGGGGCCCTCGGCGATGCGCAAGCTGTCCATCGCGCCGCGCGTGCTGGTCTTCTCGGCAACGCGCGTGACGTCCTTGCCGAGCCGGACCAGGGCACCTGCCTTCTCGGCACGGAACGCGGCCTTGATCGCGCTCACGGTCTGGCCCGGCCGCAGCACCGAGCCGGACGCCACCGCGTTCTGGAGCACCGGCGTGTCGACAACCTCGCGCGCGGACCGGCCGGCCCAGGCCGCGAGGCCCTCGCCGAGCCGCCCGACTTTCCGCGCATCCTTCACCAGCGTCAGGCCGGCGCGCACGGGCGCGGCGCCGCCGATGGACACATAGGTTGCCGCCGTCACCGCAAGGCCCGCGGCTGCAAGGCCCAGCACCAGACGGTCGGTGTCCTCGCCCATGGCGAGATGCTTGCCCTCGCGCACGACGTCCCTGACGTCGCCGATCACGAAGAGATCGCCGACCACGGTTCCGGACAGGCTTGCGACATCGTCGGCGCTGCCGGTGACGAGACCGGTCGCGAAGCGCCTGGCGAAATGCGAGGTGGAGTTTTCCTCCTTGACCGCATCGCTCACCCTGGCGAGGAGGTCGTCGGGCACCGCGATGTTGCGGTCACGCGCCAGCGCGACAAAACTGTCGGCGAGATCGGCATCGCCGGCGGCGAGCGCGGCCTCGATGTTATCCTGAACCAGGCGGTCGTTCTGTCGCAGTACGGCGTCGAGCTTCAGCTCGGACAGCGCGGCCGGATCATCCCGGGCGGCGAGAATCGCGCCGGCCTCGCGGGCGTGCGGCGCGACCTGCGCGAGCATGAAGCTGCATGCCGCGATGCCGGTCAACGCTGTGCTGATTCGCAGCCACTTCATGCCAAGAGCCCGGATGTTCCCAGATCGTTTGCCTGGATCGTTTGCGCCTGAAGGTTGATCTTTTGCCCCAATTCCACTCGTCCACAGACATAGTATGCCAAAATTGCGACACAACGTCCCCGACGAAAGAAGGGCTTCTCTCAGGCCGCAAGATTGTGTCGAATTTGCATGAGCAAATGAGCATGGGGCAGTTGCGAACCTTTCGGTTCCGCCGGGCTAGCAATCATCTGCACCCGCCAGTATGGTCCGCGGCGCCTCAAAGATGCCGCGTCAGTTGTGATTGTGTCTGCCGCCACTGCCACTCCAGGATGAGTTACGATGTCCGACCATGTCGTCCCGCACTTCCATAACGATGCCGGTGTTCCCGTCATCGAGATCGGCTCGCAAGAGTTCATGTGCGTGGGCGCCAACCCTCCGTTCGATCATCCTCACGTCTTCCTCGACCTCGGCAACGACAACGAGATCATCTGCCCCTACTGCTCGACGCTGTACCGCTTCGCGGCCGACCTGAAGGCCGGCGAAGCCCGTCCGCCGGAATGCGTTCTGAAGGACAAGGTGGCCTGACCGCGTCCACCGGTCAGGGGTGGCGCTCTCCCGAACGATTGTCATTGCCGGAGCCGGAATCGGTGGACTGACGGCCGCGCTTGCGCTGGCCGCCCGGGGCTTCCGTATCGTCGTGCTGGAAAAAGCCGAGCGCCTCGAGGAAGTCGGTGCGGGCCTGCAACTCTCCCCCAATGCGAGCCGCGTGCTGGTCGGGCTCGGCCTGACCGAACGGCTCAAGCTGCGTGCCGTCGTCCCGGAGGCGGTCTCGATCATGAGCGCGCGGGCGGGCGGCGAACTGCTGCGCATGCCGCTCGGCGAAGCGGCCTCGGTGCGCGCCGGCGCACCCTATTGGGTGGTGCACCGTGCCGACCTGCAGTCCGCGCTCGCCGGCGCGGTCTCCGACCATCCCGACATCGACCTGAAGCTAGGTGCGACCTTCGAAGACGTCGCGCCTCATGCCAAGGGGCTGACCGTCGTCCATCGCAGCGGCACGATCCGCCGCAGCGATCTCGCCAGCGCGCTGATCGGCGCCGACGGCATCTGGTCGACGGTACGCCAGCATCTGTTTCCCGAGGTGCAGCCGCGCTTCTCCGGGCTGATCGCCTGGCGCGGTACGCTCGACGCCACGCAGCTGCCGAAGGACTACACCGCGCGCCGGGTCCAGCTCTGGATGGGCCCGAACGCCCACCTCGTTGCCTATCCGATCGCGGGCGGACGACAGATCAACGTGGTCGCGGTGCTGCCTGGCACCTGGAACAGGCCGGGCTGGAGCACGCCCGGCGATCCGCGCGAGGTGATGGATGCGTTCGCCGCGCCGCGCTGGCCGTCGCAGGCGCGGATGATGCTCGCCGCAGTCGATGGCTGGCGCAAATGGGCGCTGTTCGGCGTGCCCGACGGCTGCCCCTGGAGCAAAGGCCCGGTCGCGCTGCTCGGCGACGCCGTGCATGCGATGCTGCCGTTCGCCGCGCAAGGCGCCGGCATGGCGATCGAGGATGCCGCCGTGCTGGCACAGCATCTGAGCCCCGAGACCGCCGAGAGCACGGACGGCATCGTCGCAGCGCTGAAGCAATATGGCCGCGCACGCCAGGCGCGCGTGCGACGGGTGCAGCGGACCGCACGGCAGCAGGGCCGCATCTATCATTTCAGCGGACCGCTCGCGATTGCGCGCGATGTTGCGATCCGGGCGCTCGGCCCGGAGCGCATGCTGGCGCGGCAGGACTGGATCTACGGCTGGCGCCCCTGATGCGAAGCGCTGCAGGCGCGGCGCTTCAGCGGACCGCTTTCCCGGATTTCGGCGCAGGCTTGGCGGCAGCCGCAGGCGCAGCAGCCGGTGCCGGCTCGGGCGGCGTTTCGCGGCACCTGTTGCGGCGCCAGGCCTCTTCGGCCAGCTGCGCCTGACCACGCACCGCGACGTACTCGTTGCGATAGGCGAGTTCGGCCACGACGGCGCCGCCGGCGCCGGTCTGCGCCTTGTCCATCAGCCTCTGCAAGTCCGCGGTGCGGCTGGCGAGCCCCTTGCGCTCGGACTCGAGCTGCTTGCAATCATACAGATCGTATCTTGCCGGATCGGCAAACGCCGGAGCGACCGTCTCGCTCATGCTCGCGCAGCCGGACAGCGCGCCGCCCGCGAGCAGCACGAAAAGCGCGCCGCAAAAGCGCAGGCGATGGGAAAGCGAAGCAACCATGCCGGATGAATAGTCCCCGTGGATTGAGAATGCCTAAAGCAGCAACAGATGTCCGGATTGAGGCTTTGCCTTGTGCGGCCGGCTCGCTTAAGGAAGAACCACCCACCCGGCCCGCGAAGCGCCAATTCCAAACGGCCGAAGGTGGACTTAAGTGTTTGATCTCGTTGGATCAAGCGGGCATGGCGGAATTGGTAGACGCAAGGGACTTAAAATCCCTCGGTGCGCAAGCGCTGTGCCGGTTCGACCCCGGCTGCCCGCACCACGAGAGTTGACGGCGCGAGGACGGCGGATGGCGCCGTCTGCAATCGCATCGCTTTCGTCCCGGTACGCTGACGTCATTTCGAGTCCCGGCGTAACTCAGACGGCGACATTCCGCTCGACCCTGAGCTCCCTGAACACCTTCGTGACCGGCAGGTGAAGCGGCAAATCCGTGTTGGTGTGGTGCCAGCTGAACGGGCACGACTTCTCGATCGAGATTCCCGGCGTCGAGTTGAGCGCGCCGAAGCCATCGATCGTGCCCATCACGTCGACGATCTTCTTGTACCGGGGCGGCATCGCGACCGCCGCAGACACCGTGACAATCCAGAACTTGTCGTCGGGAATGGTCTGTTCGATCGCCGGCTGCTCCCTCAGCTCGTACAGCGCTTCCGAGACCACGAGGTTGCCCTTGGAGTGTCCGGTCACCAGCGAAAAGCTGAAGCGATCATCGGCCAGCAAAGCCATGACCGTCCTTGTATCCAGGCTGACGCGGCCGAGTTCGAGCGGTGATGTCGGCGGACTGACGGTCTCGGGCCGGTTCAGCGCCCGGCTGACGTCGTCCAGCTCCTCGAACTGATGGCGCAGGCGGTTGAGCGTGCCGAACCAGAACCAGCCACCGAGCGCCTCGGTCAGGAGATCGGCAAGCCCGTAGCCCGACACCACGGCAGCAGCCGACACGCCAAACGCGTCGGCGACATTCCGTGCGAAGGCCGCCGCCCCCAGCGCCGAACTGCCGACGCCGGCCACCGCCAGGATACGGACATCGGCGCCGCCAGCATTGACGAAGTCTTCCACGGTGTTGCAGAGCTTGAGCGATCCGGCGCCGGATGGCGGGACGATCAGGATCGCGCCCTCGCGCGCGAGCCAAGGCGCAGTCTCGTGGGCCTCCTCTTGGGTCACCTTGCCGATGTCGTAGAAGATTCCGTCGAGCACCGCGTTTCTGCGGCGAAACGACTCCAGGGCGGCCTCGCGCAACGGCGTCCGGGACTCGAAGATCTCCTCGAAGCTGTTGCGGCCGAGCTGGGCCGTCGCGAGCGAGCGTTGCGTAGAGAGCATCACGGTTCTCCGCGGCCATTCCGGCGACGGATACCGTAGCAAGAATCCTGCCACCTTGGGTGGTATCGCCGCGCCGCTTCGTCAGGCTGTTGACCGAACGCCTTCCAGGCGGCGTGGCCGGTGCAACGGCGCTCGCGCCCCAGCCGACCTGTCCCGGAGCGACGGCGGGCCTCACCAAGCCTTGTCCGCTCCCGCTCCGCCTGACAGCCATCTCAAAACATGGGTTGTGCGCCGCAGCATGGACAATACATAAAGCCTTCCAATCAGAGGTGAGCTTCTTGTCCGACGTCAATGCCGACAGCTGGGTGTCCTCGGGACACCGGCCCATGGGTTTTCCCGAATTCGTCATCGTGATCGCGTCCATCATGGCGCTGAATCCGCTTGCGATGGACATGATGCTGCCGGCGCTGCCCAATATCGGGACCGCCTTCAAGATTCCCGTCGCCAACCATCTCCAGCTCGTGCTGTCGACCTTCCTGATCGGCTTCGGCGTGGGTCAGTTCGTCATGGGTCCGTTGTCGGACCGTTTCGGCCGTCGCCCGGTGTTGCTCGGCGGCATGGCGGTCTATGCGGTGGCGAGCGTGCTGGCGGTTGCCGCGCCCTCGTTCGAGACGCTGCTGCTGGCACGCGCGCTGCAAGGGCTCGGCACCTCGGCAACGCGCGTGATCGCGACCTCGATCGTACGCGACTGCTATGTGGGCCGCCGCATGGCGAGCGTGATGTCGCTTGCCATGATGGTGTTCATCGCGGTGCCCGTGATCGCGCCGTCGTTCGGACAGGCGGTGCTGCTCGTCACGCAATGGCGCGGCATCTTCGTCGTGCTGATGCTGTACGGCCTGCTCGCGCTCGCATGGTCCGTGCTGCGGCTGCCCGAAACCCTCCCTCAGTCAGAACGCAGGTCGCTGGCGCCCGCCGACGTGCTCTCGGCGTTCCGGCAGACCCTGACCAATCGCCAGACCATCGGCTATGCGACGGCCGCCGGCAGCGTCATCGGCGCACTCTTCGCCTATGTGTTCTCGGCCCAACAGGTCTTCACCGGCGTCTATCACCTCGGCCACTACTTCCCGCTCGCCTTCGCTGCGATCGCGGCCGGCACCGCCATTGCCGGCTTCCTCAATGCGAGGCTGGTCGGGCGGCTCGGCATGCGCGTGATCTCGCACGGCGCCCTGACGCTCTATGCCGTGGTCGCCAGCGTCATGCTGGTCACCGAAATCCTGAACATGCTGCCGCTTGCCCTGTTCATGGCACTGTCGGCGCTGATGATGTTCTCGTTCGGCATGATGGTCGCCAACTTCACCGCGCTCGCCATGGAGCCGCAGGGCCATATCGCCGGTACCGCCTCCTCGCTCTACGGCTCGATCACGACGCTGATCGGCATCGCGGTCGGCATGGCGATCGGGCAGAGCTTTGACGGCACGCTGCTGCCGTTCTCGGTCGGCTTCTTCCTGTCGACGCTGGCTGCGCTCGCGATCGTGCTGGTGGTGGAGAAGGGCCGGCTGTTCAAGCCGCATCATCGCCCCACCGCATGAGGAACTTCCGGCCGGCATCGATGTTGTAGTGCAGCAATTCGAGAGGCCGCCGCCATGGAACCGGAACACCGCGAAGACCCCACCCCGGATCGGCCTGATACGGGGCGTTCCGAGCCAAACGCCGAGCAGGCTGCGTTCAACGCGCCTTTCGCAAGCGAAGGCCTCGAGCGGCTGCGCGACAGCCATTGCTGAGCGCGCAGCCTATTCCGTCGGACGCCGGCTCGCACTGAAATCATTTGCGCTGCTCTCGGGCGCGGCGCTGCTTCCGCGCGGCGGCACCATCAGCACGACCACCTCCCGCGTGAGACCGGGCCGGCCCCACAGCGTGGCCTGCACGGTGAATTCACGCCTGACGAACTGTCCGGCGCCCGAGGACACCCGTTCCATCCAACGGTTGCAATAGTCCTGGCCGCGGAAACAGAGCGCGGCCCAGCCGCGATCCAGCGTCCTCTTGCGCGGCAAACCCCAAGTGTATTGATACGCGAGCGGCCGTGCATAATAGGGATGATCGGGGCTATAGAATGCCGCCGCAAAAGCCAGCGCATCATCGCCGCTCACGGCGCTCAGCGGCTCGCCGGTCAGCTCGCGCCACTCGCGCGTCAATTCGCCGGCCGCCTGCGCGTAGAAGTTCCGGCCCTCTTCGTAGCCGTGATTGTTGCGATAGACGGCATGGATCGGGGCCGCGACCAGGACGGCGGCGAGCGCGACGCCGGCCGCGGTCACCGCGAGGTTGACGGTGTAGAACCGCTCGATCGGATAGCGCGTGCCGCAGACCACGAGAATGACGAACAGGAACAGCCCCTGCAACGCCCACAGCGACGGCAGATCCGTCCCCACCACCAGCGACGTCAGGACCGGCAGCACGATCGTGCCGATCGCAATGTAGAAGAGAAGCCGCAGGCCCGGACTCATTGCCATGAAGTCGGCCGGAAACTGCTTCAGCCGCGTGCCGGCGATGAGCATCCAGAGCACGGCCGACACGCTCATGGCCGCAACCAACCCCAACAGGAAATTCTTCGCCTCACCGAGCGAGCTCACAGCGCTGCCGTTGGCGTGAGCCAGCGCATAGGTGAAGGCCGACGCGCCCGTCGTCGCGAGCCAGTAGAGGTGCGGCGACAGCGCCGCGAGCCCGACGGCGACCGAGATCCAGGGCGAAGCCGAGGTGAAATAGGCGCGCCGTGCCGGATGCGCCAGCGCGGCAAAGGCGAAGCTCGCGACGAGAAAGATCGAATAATATTTGCTGACCATCGCGAGCGCCGTCGTGCATCCCACAGCGACCGCCCACAGCTTGCCGCGCGTCTCGAATGCGCGCAGGAAGCACCAGGTCGCCAGCGGCCAGGTCGCGAGCAGCACCGCATTGGCGTTGAAGCGCTGGGCGTGGAATTGATAGGCCGGCGTCAGCATCAACAGCAGCAGCACCAGGACGCGCTTGTGCCCGGTCACGAACTGCCGCGAGATCAGATCGACGAAGAACAGCGCAAGCCCGGCATTGGCCATCGCCAACAGTTGCAGCGACCCGTCACTGAGCGGAAAGACGAAGGTCCATGCCGCCGCGACCCACCCCATCAACGGCGGATGCTTGTGATAGCCCCAGGCAAAGTTCCGTCCGAGCGTCCAGGCCTCGAGCGTATCGGGGTGCAGGCCGCCGCCGGCATAGGCGATGGCCAGATAGAGCGTCCAGATCGCAACGAAGCAGGCGATGAGAAGCGGCACGGCCCAGCCCGCTTCGACGCCGTCGAGCCAGCGCAGGAAGGGCCGGCGCCATCGCGCCGGCGCGCGATCGGACCGTTCGGCCATCGCCTGGAATGCAAAATCGACTGGCACAGGAATCAATTGGGACACGGAAAGTGATGCGCGAAGACGGCACATCTATTTCAGGTTGGAAACAAATAGCAATGATTGGAAACTGGAAGAGTTAAAGGCTCCACGGTCGTCTCGAGCCGGCAAACGACAACGGCGCCGCTGGTGACAGCGGCGCCGCGTGATGATCCGGACGAAAGGCGGAAGGACCCGCCCGCCTACTCCGACTTGTCGACGTTCCAGAACAGGGGCGTTGCGGGGCCGTCGAGCACACCGCTCAGCGATTTGCGCCAGCCGCTCGGCAGCAGATACTGCCCCAGCGGAACGTAGATCACCTGCTCATAGGCTTCTTTCTGGATGTCGGCGGCGATCTTCTTCTGCTCGTCGACCGACGGCGCGCGGACGAAAGCATCCTTGAGCTGCTCGATCTTGGGGTCTTCCGCCCAGCCGAACCAGCCGCCCTTCTTGCCCTGGCCGCCGATCGAGAGATTGGCGATCGGGTTGGAGACGTCGGCCGCGACCCAGTTGGTGAAGAACATGTTCCAGCCGCCCTCCTTCGGAGGCTTCTGGCTGGCGCGGCGGCTCACCACCGTCTGCCAATCGGTCGCTTGCAGGTCGACCTTGAAGCCGGCCTCGCGCAGCAACTGGGCCGCAACGATCGGCTGCGCCTTGAGCGTCGTGACGTCGCCGGGCGCCATCACCACGACCGGAGTGCCGTCATAGCCGGACTCGGCGAGCGCCTTCTTGGCTTCCGCCATGCCATTGCCCTTCACCAGGGTCTCGGCGCCGACGTCGGTCGCGAGCGGGGTATCGCACACGAAGAACGCGCCGCAGACCTTCTGATATTTGGCGTTGCCGACGAGCGCATCGAGAACGTCCTTCTGGTTCATCGCCAGAAAGGCAGCACGGCGCACCTTCACGTTGTCGAACGGCGGATACAGGAAGTTCATCCGGCCGAGCGTCTGGAAGCCGAACTTGTTCGAGACCTCGATCGTGATCTCCTTGTTCGCTTCCAGCACCGGCAGCATGTCGTACGGAAGGTTCTCCACGAAGTCGATGTCGCCCGACTGCAGCGCGTTCACCGCGGTCTGCGAGTCCGGCATCGTGATCCACTCGACGCGGTCGACCTTCACCACCTTGCCGCCGGAGGTCCAGCTCGCCGGCTCCTTGCGCGGCACGTAATCGGTGTTCTTGACGTAGACAGCCTTCACGCCGGGCTGGAATTCCGACTGCACGAACTTGAACGGGCCCGAGCCGATCTGCTCGGGGATCTGCTTGTCCGGCGGCGTCTCGGCGAGGCGCTTCGGCATCATGAAGGCAACGCGCGAGGACGGCTTGCCGATGGAGTCGAGCACGAGGCCGTAGGGCTCCTTCAGCTTCAACGTGATGGTCTTGGCGTCGGTCGCCTCGAGGCTCGCGGTGAAGTCCATGAGCTTCTGGCCCATGCCGTCGACCGCGCCCCAGCGCTTCAGCGAGGCAACGCAGTCTTCCGCGGTCACCGGCGCACCGTCATGCCACTTCAGGCCGTCGCGCAGCGTGAAGGTGTAGGTGAGCTTGTCGTCGGAGATCTTCCAGTCCGCCATCTGCGGCTGGATCTTGAAGTTCGAATCGGTGGCCACCAGCGTGTCGTAGACCATGTAGCCGTGGTCACGCGTGATATAGGCCGTGGTGAAGATCGGATCGATGATGCGCAGATCGGAATGCATTACCGCGGTGAGGGTCTTGCCGGCTGCAAGCACTGGCGAGGCCAGCGCGGTCGAGAGCGCGACGACCGACAGCGCAAGTTTGGAGGCGAACGCGCGAGGCGCCCGGCGCATGAAGTGGAACATAAAAAGTTTCTCCTGACGTGAAACTGTTCAAAGGCAGGTTATTGGTTGGGCATTCGGTTCGTTCTTTGGGCGAACTAACCTCATGCAATGCCTTTATCTTTTCGAGACTTGCAGACAGTGCCGAGCGCGTCAATCCGGTTTCGCTGCAGGCCCAGGCGGCGCGCGCACGGGCTCCCCAAAGATCGGTTTGGCTCTACAACGCTCTCCGCTTGTCCTGCCCCGCGCCGATGCAATGCGCGTTCCATCTTTCGAAGCTTGAGAGACATTACGATGAATCCAGCCAATCTTCCCTTCGATTCCGAGGCGATGCTCGAGGGCCTGCGCGGATGGGTGGAATGCGAAAGCCCGACCTGGGACGCGGGCGCCGTGAACCGCATGCTCGATATCGCAGCGCGGGATATGGCAATCATGGGTGCGACGATCGAACGCATCGCCGGCCGCCAGGGCTTTGGCGGCGTGATCCGTGCGCGCTTTCCCCATCCGAAGCAGGGCGAGCCCGGCATCCTGATCGCCGGACACATGGATACCGTCCACCCGGTCGGCACCATCGAGAAGCTGAAATGGCGGCGTGAGGGCAGCAAGTGCTACGGCCCCGGCATCTGCGACATGAAGGGCGGCAACTATCTCTCGCTGGAAGCGATCCGGCAGCTGGCGCGCGCCTCCTTCACCACGCCGCTGCCGATCACCGTGCTGTTCACGCCGGACGAGGAGGTCGGCACGCCCTCGACACGCGACATCATCGAGGCCGAGGCTGCGCGCAACAAATACGTGCTGGTGCCCGAGCCCGGCCGTGCCGACAACGGCGTCACCACCGGACGTTACGCGATCGCGCGATTCAATCTCGAGGCGACCGGCCGGCCGAGCCACGCCGGCTCGACATTGTCGGCGGGCCGCTCGGCGATTCGCGAGATGGCGCGGCAAATCCTCGCCATCGATGCGATGACGACGGAGGACTGCACCTTCTCGGTCGGCGTCGTGCATGGCGGACAATGGGTTAATTGCGTTGCTACGATCGCCACCGGCGAAGCGCTTTCGATGGCCAAGCGCCAGGCCGATCTCGATCGCGGCGTCGAGCGGATGCTGGCGCTGTCAGGCACAACCAATGATGTTGCGTTCAAGGTGACGCGTGGCGTCACCCGGCCCGTGTGGGAACCCCATGCCGGCACCATGGCGCTGTACGAAAAGGCGCGCGACATCGCCAGATCGCTCGGCGCCGAGCTGCCGCATGCGAGCTCGGGCGGCGGCTCGGACGGCAACTTTACCGGCGCGATGGGCATCCCGACGCTCGACGGCCTGGGCGTGCGCGGCGGCAATGTCCACACGCTCGAAGAGTATATCGAAGTCGAGAGCCTGGTCGAACGCGGCCGCCTGATGGCAGGACTGCTGGCCACGCTGGAGTGATTAGATCGTCATTCGGGGGCGCGTCGAAAGACGCGAACCCGGAATCTCGAGATTCTTCGATGCTGGCGTATCGCCCCGGAATGACGCCGCAAGAAAATAACTGGCCGCACTGCAAAACCTGTGGCCCTGATGGCACGGGAATTGCTCAAATGTTAGGCTGATGGCAGAACAGGCAACGACCGCTGCCGCCGATTTGACTCTAATCTGACGGATTCAACTTGCTCGGATATCTCCTTCGCCGAATCTTCGCCGCCGTGCCCGTGATGGGCGTCGTCGCGCTGTTCGTCTTCCTCCTGCTCCGCCTCACCCCCGGCGATCCCGCCGCGATCCTCGCCGGCGACAACGCGACGCTGGAACGGCTGGAGCGCATCCGGACCTCACTCGGCCTCAACGAGCCCCTGATCGTGCAGTTCATCACCTGGGTGAACAAGCTGCTGCACGGCGATCTCGGGACGTCGCTGATCTCCAACCTGCCGGTGATGAAGATGATCGGCCAGCGCGTCGAGCCGTCGATCTCGATCGCGCTGTCGACCATCATCCTCGCCGTCATCGTCGCGGTCCCCCTGGGGGTGATCGCGGCGTGGAAGCACGGCACCTGGATCGACCGTTTCGTGATGGGTCTCTCGGTGCTCGGCTTCTCGGTCCCGGTGTTCGTGGTCGGCTATGTCCTGATCGAGGTCTTCGCGATCGACCTGCGCTGGGTGCCGGTGCAGGGCTTCAAGAGCATCTCGAACGGCTTCGGTCCGTTCTTCGAGCGCATGATTCTGCCGACCTGCGCGCTCTCCTTCATCTACATCGCGCTGATCGCGCGCATGACGCGCGCGGCGATGCTCGACGTGCTCGGCGAGGACTATGTCCGCACCGCGCGCGCCAAGGGCATCAATGAAGTCGCCGTGATGATGCGCCATGCGCTGCGCAACGCCGCCGTGCCCGTGATCACCGTCATCGGCACCGGCTTTGCGCTTCTGATCTCCGGCGTCGTCGTCACCGAGAGCGTGTTCAACATCCCCGGCATCGGCCGCCTCACCGTGGATGCGGTGCTGGCGCGCGACTATCCGGTGATCCAGGCGATGATCCTGCTGACCTCGCTGATCTATGTCGTCGTCAATCTTCTCATCGACGTCGCCTACACCCTGCTCGATCCCCGGATCCGGTACTGAGGCAAGGATAAGGACAAAAATGTCGGTCGATACCCTTCCCCAGTCGTCCATTCCGATCACGTCGCCGCTGCGGCCGCGCTTCGGATTCCTCACCTCGACGCCGATCATCGCCACGGCGACGGTCCTGCTAGCGCTGATCGTGCTGATCTCGATTCTGGCGCCGCTGATCGCGCCGCACGATCCGATCCAGCTCGCGCCGTCGCAACGATTGAAGCCGACCTCGGCGCAATTCCTGCTCGGCACCGACGCCTACGGACGCGACCTGCTGTCGCGCGTCATCTATGGCGGCCGCATCTCGCTTCTGATCGGTGTCGGCTCGGCGATCCTGTCGATCGTCATCGGGCTGGCGATCGGCCTCGTCTCCGGCTTCTTCAAGCTGATCGATTCCGTCCTGATGCGGGTCATGGACGGCCTGATGGCGATGCCGAGCATCCTGCTCGCGATCGCCGTGGTGTCGCTGTCCGGTGCCAGCATCTGGACCGTGCTGATCGCGATCACGATCCCCGAAGTTCCGCGCGTGGCGCGCCTGGTGCGCTCGGTCGTGCTGTCGGCGCGCGAGGAACCCTATGTTGAAGCGGCGATCTCGGTCGGCTCATCCCTGCCGAAGATCATGTGGCGGCACTTGATGCCGAACACGATCGCGCCCCTGATCGTGCAGGGCAGTTACGTATGCGCCTCCGCGATCCTCACCGAGGCGATCCTCTCCTTCCTCGGCGCCGGCATCTCCCCGGAGACACCGACCTGGGGCAACATCATGGCCGAGGGCCGCCAGTACTTCCAGATCAAGCCGTCGCTGATCTTCTGGCCGGGCCTCCTGCTCTCGATCGCCATTCTCAGCATCAATCTGATTGGCGACGCCGCCCGCGACGCCCTCGATCCCCGCATGAAGCAGCGGGAGGGGAAGTGAAACCATTGATTCCGTCATTCCGGGGCGGTGCGAAGCACCGAACTATGGTGCGCAGTTGCGCATCTGAGAATCTCGAGGTTCCGGGTTCGCGCTTGCGCGCGCCCCGGAACGACGGTGGAGACATTGCATGACCAACACCATCCTCGACATCAACAACCTCGTCGTTTCCGTCGGCAAGAAGCCGAAGGCGGCGAACATCATCGATGGCATCTCGATCCAGGTGCGCGAACGCGAGACGCTGTGTCTCGTCGGCGAAAGCGGCTCGGGCAAGTCGGTGACCTCGCTGACCACGATGGGCCTGCTGCCGAAGGGCACGCTGGTGCCCACCGCCGGCAGCGTCAAGCTGGTCGGCGAAGAGCTGCTCACCGCGACCGACCGCCGGCTGCGCCAGCTCCGCGCGACGCAGATGGCGATGATCTTCCAGGAGCCAATGACCGCGCTCAATCCGGTCGTGCCGGTCGGCCGGCAGATCGACGAAGTGCTGCGCGCGCACACCAATCTCGATGCCAGGGCACGAAAGAAGCGCATCCTCGACATGATGGAGCAGGTGCGCCTGCCCCAGGTCGAGCGCATCTTCGCCTCCTACCCGCACCGCCTCTCCGGCGGCCAGCGCCAGCGCATCATGATCGCGATGGCGCTGGTGCTCGAGCCGAAGCTGCTCATTGCCGACGAGCCGACTACCGCACTCGACGTCACCACGCAGAAACAGATCCTGACCCTGATCCGCGACCTCCAGCGCGATCACGGCACGGCCGTGCTGTTCATCACCCACGACATGGGCGTGGTGGCGGAAATCGCCGACCGTGTCGCCGTGATGCGGCAGGGTCGCCTCGTCGAGACCGGTCAGCTCGACGCCGTGCTGCGCAATCCGACCATGGAATACACCCGCAACCTGCTCTCGGCGGTGCCGAGCCTCGTGCCGCGCGCGGCGCGGCCCGAGACCAAGGAACCGGTGGTGCTGGAGGCCAACGACCTCAGCAAGGTCTATAAGGAGCGCGCCTTCTTCGGCAAAGGCCGCGAGGTCGTCGCCGCCGACAAGGTGACGCTGACGCTGCGCAAGGGCCGTACGCTCGGCATCGTCGGCGAGAGCGGCTCGGGCAAGTCCACGGTGGCACGCTGCATCGTGCGCCTGATCGACCCGACCTCCGGCGGCGTGCGCCTGTCCGGTCGCGAGATCTCCGACATCTCGCGTCGCCTGCTCCAGCCGCACCGGCAGAAGATCCAGATCGTGTTCCAGGATCCCTATCGCTCGCTCAACCCGCGCATCACGGTGGGCGAGAGCATCGCGGAAGGCCCGATCAATTACGGCGTCGCGCATGCCGACGCGATGAAGCGCGCCCGCGAGCTGCTCGAGCTGGTCGGCCTGCCCGCCGATGCCGTGTCACGCTATCCGCACCAGTTCTCCGGCGGCCAGCGCCAGCGCATCGCGATTGCGCGAGCGCTCGCGCTCGATCCGGACGTGCTGGTCGCGGACGAAGCGGTCTCCGCGCTCGACGTCTCGGTGCAGGCCCAGGTGCTGGAACTGCTCGACGAGATCCAGAAGCGGCTCGGCATCGCGATCCTGTTCATCACCCACGATCTCCGCGTCGCAGCGCAAATCTGCGACGAGGTCGTGGTGATGCAGCACGGCCGCGTCGTCGAACAGGGCCCCGCCGCCGAAGTGCTGACGCATCCGAAGGAGGCCTACACCAGGGCCCTGCTGGAGGCAGCCCCCGGCCGCGGCTGGGACTTTGCGAACTTCCGGCCGGTGTCGGAGGGCTTGGTGGCGACGGCGTAACTCCACTCTCTCCTCGTCATTCCGGGGCATCGCGAAGCGATGAGCCCGGAATCCATCAGGCCGCAGACTCTGTCGCATGATGGATTCCGGGCTCGCGCCAAGTGGCGCGCCCCGGAATGACTGCGGAGCAGCATTCCCAAAACGATCTGACCCTATGCACGGCGCGATTGCTTCTCACCTTGCTCTCGCCGCAAGGGCAAGGCTAACGTCGAAGGCTAGCGCGCGCACTTTCAATCGACTGGACTTGAATTGATGACACGTATCGCCGTCGGCGGCTTCCTGCACGAGACCAACACCTTCGCCCCGACCAAGGCGACATTCGCGGACTTCCAGCATGGCGGCGGCTGGCCGGCGATGACTGAAGGTGCCGACGTGCTGAAGGTGATGCGCCGCATCAATGTCGGACTCGCCGGTTTCGTCGACAGCGCCGAAGCCAACGGCTGGGAACTCATTCCGACCATCGCCTGCGGCGCGAGCCCCTCCGCACATGTCACCAAGGATGCGTTCGAGCGCATCGTGAGGGTGATGGTTGACGGCATCGCAGCCTCGGGCCCGATCGACGCCGTCTATCTCGACCTGCACGGCGCGATGGTGACGGAGCATCTCGACGACGGCGAAGGCGAAATCCTGGCACGGGTACGCCGCGTCATCGGCGAGGATGTTCCGCTCGTCACAAGCCTCGATCTTCACGCCAACGTCACGCCCGCGATGATCGGGCATGCCGACGCGCTGATCGCCTACCGCACCTATCCGCATGTCGACATGGCCGAGACCGGCCGCGCCTCGGCGCGACATCTCGCGCTGCTGTTGAAGACCAAGCAGCGCTTTGCGAAAGCCTTCCGGCAAC
Organism: Bradyrhizobium sp. CCBAU 45394; assembly: GCF_028128655.1. Taxonomy (NCBI): domain Bacteria; kingdom Pseudomonadati; phylum Pseudomonadota; class Alphaproteobacteria; order Hyphomicrobiales; family Nitrobacteraceae; genus Bradyrhizobium; species Bradyrhizobium sp. CCBAU 45394. Next base: position 172,828 of record NZ_LBIX01000008.1, read on the forward strand.
TGCCGTTCCTGATCCCGATCAGCTGGCAGTGCACCAACGACCAGCCGACCAAGGGCATCTACGAGAAGCTCGCCGCGCTCGAGAGCGACGGGGTTCCGACGCTGTCCTTCGCGCCGGGCTTCCCCGCCGCCGACTTCCGCGATTGCGGGCCCAGCGTGTTCGCCTATGGCAAGACGCAAGCCGACGCCGATCGCGCCGCGGATGCGATCGTCAAGCTGATCGAAAGCCACGAGGACGATTTCGACGGCAAGATCTGGTCGCCCGACGACGGCGTGCGCCATGCGATGGAGCTCGCGAAGGGCGCCAGCAAGCCGATCATCATCGCCGACACCCAGGACAATCCCGGCGCCGGCGGCGATTCCGACACCACCGGCATGCTGCGCGCGCTGGTGCGCAACAAGGCCAGCGCCGCGACCGGCGCGATCTACGATCCGGAATCGGCCAAGGCCGCCCATGCGGCCGGTGTCGGCGCCACGGTGACGCTGTCGCTCGGCGGCAAGTCCGGCATTCCAGGCGACGAGCCCTATCGCGAGACCTTCGTCGTCGAAAAATTGTCCGACGGCCGCTTCATCGCGCCCGGCCCCTATTACGGCGGCCGCGAGATGGAGATGGGTCCTTCCGCGGCCCTGCGCATCGGCGACGTTCGTGTCGTCGTCTCCTCGCACAAGGCGCAGCTCGCCGATCAGGCGATGTACCGCTATGTCGGCATCGAGCCGACCGAACAGAAGATCCTGGTCAACAAGAGCTCGGTGCACTTCCGCGCCGATTTCGAGCCGATCGCGGAACAGCTGATGATCTGCGCCGCCCCCGGCGCGATGCCGGCCGATACCGCCTCCCTGCCCTGGACGAAGCTGCGCCCGGGCATTCGCATCAAGCCGAACGGCCCCGTTTTCGATCCCCCTTCACGCTAACCGGACAGGACACATGCCCACGATCGACCGCATCGACGGCTATGCCGACGAACTCACCGCTATCAGGCGCGACCTCCACGCCCATCCCGAGATCGGCTTCGAGGAAGTGCGCACTTCCGGCATCGTTGCGGACAAGCTGAAGGGCTGGGGCATCGAGGTGCATCGCGGCCTCGGCGGCACCGGCGTGATCGGCGTCATCAAGGGCAAGGGGTCGAGCGGCAAGCGCATCGGCCTGCGCGCCGACATGGACGCGCTGCCGATGGAAGAGAACACCAATCTGAAATGGAGCTCGAAAATCCCCGGCCGCTTCCACGGCTGCGGCCATGACGGCCACACCACCATGCTGCTCGGCACCGCGCGCTATCTCGCCGAGACCAGGAACTTCGACGGCACCGTGCACCTGATCTTCCAGCCGGCCGAGGAAGGCCTCGGCGGCGCCCGCGCGATGATCAAGGACGGGCTGTTCGAGAAGTTTCCGTGCGACGAGCTCTACGGCCTGCACAACGCGCCCGACCTCAACCACGGCGAGATCGCGATCCTGCCCGGTCCGGCGATGGCCAGCGCCGACTTCTTCGACCTCCGCATCACCGGCTATGGCGCGCATGGCGCAATGCCCGAACGCTCCAAGGACGCGGTGATCATCGCGACCACGCTGGCGCAGGCGATCCAGACCATCGTCAGCCGCAACGTCGAGCCGCTGCAGGCTGCGGTGGTGTCGATCACCCAGATCCATGCGGGCTCCGCCTACAACGTCATCCCCGGCGACGCGCATCTTTGCGGCACCATCCGCACCTTCTCGAAAGAAGTCCGCACCCTGGTCAGCGAACGCATCCGCACCATCTGCGCCGGCATCGCGGCCGCGTATCAGTGCGCGATCGACGTCGACATCCGCGACACCTTCAACGTGCTGGTCAACCAGGTCGAGCAGTCCAAGGTGGTCGAGGAGGTGGCGCGCACCGTCGTCGACCCCGCCAAGGTGATCACCCGCACCCAGCCGAAGATGGGCAGCGAGGATTTTGCCGACATGCTGGAGACCATTCCCGGCGCCTATTTCTGGGTCGGCCATGACGGCTCGGTGCCGGTGCACAATCCCGGTTTTGTGCTCGACGACAAGATCCTGCCGATCGGCGCCAGCATGTTCGCCCGCATCATCGAAACGCGCATGCCGGTCGTTTAGCAATGCACAAAAAGAGCGTCGAAGAGGCGGTCACCTCGCTGCACGATCTGTCCGCGGTCGATCTGATCGCGGGCTATCGCGCCAAGCAATTCTCGCCGAGCGAGGTGCTGGAGGACGTGCTCACGCACGTCGCGGCGTGGGAGCCGCACCTTAGGGCACTCTATGCGTTCGACCCCGACGGCGCGCGCGAGGCCGCAAAGGCCTCGACCGCGCGCTGGACCGGCGGCGAGCCGTCCGGCCCGCTCGACGGCGTGCCTGTCACGGTAAAGGACAACATCGCGACCAAGGGCGTGCCGGTGCCGCTGGGGGCGGCCAGCGTCAAGCTCGTGCCGGCCGAGAAGGACGCCCCGCCCGCCGCGCGGCTGCGCGAGGCCGGCGCGATCATCTTCGCCAAGACCACCATGCCCGATTACGGCATGCTGTCCTCCGGGCTCTCCAGCTTCCACGCGCTCGCGCGCAACCCCTGGGACCTCAGCAAGAACCCCGGCGGCTCCAGCGCCGGTGCAGGCGCCGCCGCGGCGGCCGGCTACGGCCCCCTGCATCTCGGCACCGATATCGGCGGCTCGGTGCGCCTGCCCGCGGGCTGGTGCGGCCTCGTCGGATTGAAGCCGAGCTTCGGCCGCGTACCGATCGACCCCACCTATGTCGGACGCGTCGCCGGCCCCATGACCCGCACGGTTGACGATTGCGCGCTGATGATGAGCGCGATCGCAAAGCCCGACCGGCGCGACGGCATGAGCCTGCCCGCCGAACCCCTCAACTGGAAAGGGCCGGAGAAGTCTCCGCGCAAATTGCGGATCGGCCTGATGCTCGATGCCGGCGTCGGGCTGCCGGCAGAACGGCCGGTCCGTGACGTTGCCGTGAAAGCCGCAAAGGCGTTCGAATCCGCAGGCAGCGTCGTCACCGAGGTCGACGGCATTTTGACCCGCGAGATGCTCGACGGCCTCGACAATTTCTGGCGCGCGCGGATGTGGGACGATCTGTCCAAGCTGACGCCGGCCGAGCAGGCAAAGGTGCTGCCCTACATCTTCAAATGGGGCGCATCCGGCGCAAAGCTCTCGGGTGTGGATGTCATCCGCGGCTTCAACCAGACCATGGCGATCCGCGCCGTGGCGTCAAAGCTGTTCTGCGAGCTCGACTACGTGATCTCGCCGACCGCACCGAACGTGAACTATCCGGCCGACTGGGCGTCGCCGACCAACGATCCCATGAGGCCGTTCGAGCACATCGCCTATACCGTGCCGTGGAATATGTCGGAGAACCCTGCGGTCTCCCTCAACGGCGGTTTCGACGCCAACGGCTTTCCCATCGGCGTGCAGATCGTCGGCCGCCGCTTCGACGACATCGGCGTGCTCGGCATGGCCAAGGCCTTCGAGGGCTTGCGCGGCCCGCAGCGGCCCTGGCCGAAGCCGCCGGCACGCTGAATATCCTCCGTCATTGTGGGGCGTCGCGAAGCGACGAGCCCGGAATCCATAACCACCATCGTGAGTATGGATTCCGGGCTCGCGCCAAGAGGCGCGCCCCGGAATGACGTGCTACAGAGAGAATAAGAAACAAAGGAAGGAAATAACCCATGGCGTATGAGACGATCAAATACGAGGTCGCCGAGCAGATCCTCACCATCACGCTGAACCGGCCCGACAAGCTCAACGCCTTCAACGCGCAGATGCAAGCAGAGCTGATCGACGCGTTCGATGCCGCCGACAAGGACGACAACGTCCGCGCCATCATCGTCACCGGCTCCGGCCGTGGTTTTTGCGCAGGCGCGGACCTCTCTTCCGGGGCCGACACGTTTGATCGCGACGCGCGGCGCGGTCCCGTCAAGCGCCTCGCCGACGGCAAGGTCGATTACAGCGATCCGCAGGTGCGCGACGGCGGCGGCCAGGTGACCTTGCGTATTTTCAAATGCCTCAAGCCCGTGATTGCCGCGGTGAACGGCCCTGCCGTCGGCATCGGCGTCACCATGCAGCTCGCGATGGACATCCGCATTGCCTCCGACGCCGCCCGCTTCGGCTTCGTGTTCTCCCAGCGCGGCATCGTGCCCGAGGCCGCCTCGAGCTGGTTCCTGCCGCGCATCGTCGGCATCTCGCAGGCGCTGGAATGGTGCTATTCGGGCCGCGTCTTCCCGGCGCAGGAAGCGCTTGCGGGGCGTCTCGTCAGCAAGGTGGTGCCGCCGGATGATCTCTTGCCGACCGCCCGCGCGCTCGCCAAGGAATTCGCGGCGAAAACCGCGCCGGTGTCGGTGGCGCTGATCCGGCAGATGATGTGGCGCATGATGGGTGCGGACGATCCGATGGAAGCCCACAAGGTCGACAGCCGCGGCATCTACGCCCGCGGCCGCTCGGACGACGTCAAGGAGGGCGTGGTGTCGTTCCTGGAGAAGCGTCCGGCGCAGTTCAAGAACAAGGTGTCCAGCGACATGCCGGATTATTTCCCGTGGTGGACGGAGCGGGAGTACAAGTGACGCGAAGCGTCATCCCGGGGCGATGCGAAGCATCGAACTATGGTGCGCAATTGCGCACCTGAGGATCTCGAGATTCCGGGTTCGCCCTTCGGGCGCCCCGGAATGACGGTGATAGAGATCACTCCATCACCAGCGCCACGCGACCGATCGCCTTGCGGTCGATCAGCAACCGCATCGCCTTCGCGTAATCCCCAAGCGGCAGGCGGTGCGAGACGTTGGGGCGCAGCTTGCCTTCCTCCGCCCACTGAAGCAGCGCCTTCAGGCGCACCTCGCCCAGCGCCGGATTTTTCCGCACGGCCTCTCCGGCGCGCACGCCGAGTACACTGGCGCCCTTGATCAGCAGCAGATTGGTCTTGGCCGAGCCGATGCCACCCGTAAAACCGATCACCAGCAGCCGCGCGCCCCAGGCGATGCAGCGCATCGAATTCTCGAACACCTCGCCGCCGACGGGATCGAACACCACATCGGCGCCGCGGCCGTCGGTGATGCGCTTGACCGCATCGCGAAACGGCTCGCGGTCGTAACGCACGAGATGATCGGCGCCGCGCGATTTCGCAATGGCAAGCTTCTCGTCGCTGGAGGCGGTCGCGATCACGGTCGCGCCCAGCATCTTGCCGATCTCGACGGCGGCAAGGCCTACGCCGCCACCGGCGCCATGCACGAGCAGCACTTCGCCGGGCTCGACGCGGCCGCGGTCGATCAGCGCGTGATAGGCAGTGCCGTGGCCGGCGAGATAGGTCGCAGCCTCCGCGTAATCGAAGGTGGACGGCATCGGCGTGAGCTGCGACGGCGCGACGACCGCTTCATCGGTGAAAGCACCGTGGCGCATCTTCACGATCACCTTGTCGCCGACGGCAACGCCCCTCGCCTCCGCGCCCACTTCGGTCACGTCGCCGGCGGCCTCCATGCCGGGCGTAAACGGCAGCTCCGGCTTGAGCTGATATTCGCCGGCCGCCATCAGCACGTCAGGAAAATTCAGCCCGGCGGCGCGGATCGCGACGCGCACTTCGCCCGGCTTCAGGGCACGCGAGGGAAACTCTTCCAGCAGCAAGCTTTCGGGCGCGCCGAACTCGCGGCAGACGACAGCGCGCACCATCAGGCCGCGCTCGCCCTGCGGCGCTTGAGCGCCTCGCGGATCAGCGGCAGGCGGTCATTGCCGAAATACATGTCGGTCTTATCGACGAAGATCGTCGGCGAGCCGAAGCCGCCGCGCGCGACGACCTCTTCGGTGTTGGCCTTGAGCTGGTCCTTGATCCCCTGCTCCGAAATGCCTGCAAAGAATTTCTGCTCATCGATGCCAAACGTCCTGCAGATCTCGGCGAGCACCGTGTCCTGCGAGATGTCCTTGTCGCCGCTCCAATAGGTTTCGAACACGGCGGTCGCGAACGGCACCATATCCCGACCCAGCCAGATGCAGCCGCGCATCGCCTTGACGCTGTTCACCGGAAACACCGTCGGCGGCATCTTGATCGACAGGCCGGCCGAGCGCGCCCAATCCTGGAGATCCTTCTTCATGTAGCGCGCCTTCAGCGGCACCGGCTTCTCCCGCTGCGCGTAGACGCTCGGGTTGACCGTGTTGAAGATGCCGCCGACCAGGATCGGCCGCCAGGCGATGTCCACGCCGAGCTCCTTGGCCAGCGGCTGGATGTTGTGAAAGGCGAGATAGGTCCAGGGGCTGGAACAGTCGAAGAAGAATTCGATCATGGCGTTTCCTTTGCTCTTGTCATTCCGGGGCGCGCCCTCTTGGGCGCGAACCCGGAATCCATTCCACCAGTTTTATTGCGGCCCGATGGATTCTCAGGTGCGCAATTGCGCACCTTAGCTCGGCGCTTCGCGCCACCCCGGATGACGGGTGCAGCCTACTTCTTTCCCAACACTTCCTTCGCACGCTGGCCGAACATGATCTTGCGTGATTCCTCGTCGAACGGCTCTTTCACGAACTTGCCGATCGCGAGCCCCGCCTGCACCGGCGGCCTGGCACGGACCTCGGCGTACCATCGCTTCACGTTCGGATAGTCCTCTAACGTAAAGCCCTGCGCCTTGTGGGTCATGGTCCAGGGGAAGCAGGCGATGTCGGCGATGGAATAGTCGCCGGCGACATAGGCGCCGGTCTTGCCGAGCTGCCGGTCCAGCACGCCGTAGAGCCGCGCCGCCTCGTCGCGGTAGCGCTCGATCGCGTAAGGGATCTTCTCGGCCGCATAGAGCGCGAAATGGCCGTGCTGGCCGAGCATGGGCCCGAGCCCCGCCATCTGCCACATCACCCACTGGATGGTGGTGGAGCGGCCGCGCAAATCTCCGGCCAGGAAACGGCCGGTCTTCTCTGCCAGATAGATCAGGATCGCGCCGGTCTCGAAGGCCGAGAACGGTGCGCCGCCATCGGCGGGTTCGTGATCGACGATCGCGGGAATACGGTTGTTCGGACTGATCGCGAGAAACTCGGGGTTGAACTGCTCGCCCGCGCGGATGTTGACGGGCTTCACGCAATAGGGGAGCCCGAGTTCCTCCAGCATGATCGAGATTTTCCAGCCGTTCGGCGTCGGCGCATAATAGAGTTCGATCATCGCCTTCCCTGTCGTCGCCGCTGGAATAGAGAGCGACTTTTGTCGTTCTGTACCTCGACGTTAAGACATGGCAGGAAGAGGCGCAACATAACCTGCCGGGAGAGCCGCCATGCTGTTTCCAACCACGATCGCCGGCTCCTTGCCGAAGCCCGAATGGCTCGCCGAGCCCAACATGCTCTGGGCGCCCTGGAAGTCGCAAGGCGATGAGCTGCTCCGCGCCAAGCGGGACGCGACACTGATCTGGCTGAAGATCCAGGAGGACGCCGGCATCGACATCGTCACCGAGGGTGAGCAGGCCCGCCAGCATTTCGTGCACGGTTTCCTGGAGAAGATCGACGGCATCGATTTCGCCCACAAGGTCGAGATGGGCATCCGCAAGGACCGCTACAAGGCGATGGTGCCGCAGGTGGTCGCGCCGCTCCGGCTCAAGGGCCGCGTCCATGCCTTTGAGGCGCGCGTGGCGCGCACGCACACGAAGAAGAAGCTGAAATTCACCCTGCCCGGCCCGATGACCATCATCGATACGATTGCCGATCGCTACTATGGCGACCGCGTCAAGATGGCCTTTGCGTTCGCCGAGCTGCTCAACGAGGAAGCCAAGGCACTCCAGGCCGACGGCGTCGATCTCGTACAGTTCGACGAGCCTGCCTTCAACGTCTACATGGACGAGGTCAACGACTGGGGCATCAAGGCGCTGGAGCGCGCCGCGCAGGGGCTGACCTGCGCCACCGCCGTGCACATCTGCTACGGCTACGGCATCAAGGCCAACACCGACTGGAAGGAGACGCTCGGCGCACAGTGGCGGCAGTACGAGCAGATCTTCCCCGCGATCGACGCGAGCCCGATCCAGCAGGTCGCGATCGAGTGCCGCAATTCCAAGGTGCCGCTCGACCTGCTGGCGCTGCTCAAGACCAAGATCGTGCAGGCCGGCGTGATCGACGTCGCCAGCGACACGGTGGAGACCGCCGAGGACGTCGTGAAGGTGATCGACGCGGTGTCGAAATTCGTGCCCAAGAGCAACATCATCGCCACCACCAATTGCGGCATGGCGCCGATGCGGCGCGAGATCGCCGAAGCCAAGCTGATGGCGCTCGGCGCAGGTGCCGCAATGGCGCGCGAGAAGCTGGGATGATGACGGTAAGCCGCTGCGCTAGCTGCGCGCTGTCGGATGCAACGCAGGCCGATAGCCGGCGACGATTGCGCGCAGCGTAGAAGGCGGCGTCAGCAGCTTTGCATCGGCGAGCTCGCGGTTAACTGCCGCATAGCCTGCCGGCGACCACAACAGCGCCCTGCCCCGCGCCACCAGAAAACTCTCTTCGCCCTGCTGCACCATCGCGCCGTCGGGCAATTCTGCCAGCGGCATCGGCAGCGCGTGCAGCCGCTTCCTGCCGCGATCAAGGCGCTCGCGATGCAGCGCGGCGTCGATCGCCTTCGCGCTGACGTCGCTTGCAGCATTCCCCGCTTCCCACGCTCTGCGAAAGCGCCTGGCATCGTCGCGGCGACAGAAGAAACACGGCCGATGGCCCGCGGCAAACGAGGTGGCTTCGTCGAGGAAGAACAGCTCGGTCCAGCTCCGGCGCGCCATCACCGGGCGCCGCCAGCCGCGGAATTCGCAGAGGCAAGTAATCCAGGCCGGCGACGACCAGCGCTTCTTCAGAAGCGTCTTCGTCGCGGGATCGTGGATGATGCCGCGATTGCCGGTGAACATTCCGCGATGCGGGGTGGCGATGATCTCGCCGGTCGGCGTGACGCGATTTTGCAGGGGCATGGGTGCACGCCCGTTAAACTGACGTCATTCCGGGGCGGTCCGCAGGACCGAACCCGGAATCTCGAGATTCCCTGGTGCGCAATTGCGCACCATAGTTCGATGCCTTGCATCGCCCCGGAATGACTCCGTCCCTCACGCCGCCCCGTCGCGGAGCGGCGGGTGATAGGACAGCGCGGTGTCCCAGGGGAAGAAGATCCAGGTGTCCTGCGACACCTCCGTGATGTAGGTGTCGACCAGCGGGCGCCCCTTCGGCTTGGCGTAGACCGTGGCGAAATGCGCATCGGGCAGCATCTCGCGCACCAGCTTGCCTGTCTTGCCGGTGTCGACGAGGTCGTCGACGATCAGGAGCCCCTTGCCGGTGCCGCCTCCGAGTTTCATCGCAGCTTCCGAGATGCCCTTGAGGACCTGAAGCTCGCCCTGCTTGTTGTGGTCGTAGCTGGCGATGCAGACCGTGTCGATCACGCGCACGCCGAGCTCGCGGGCCACGATCGCGGCCGGCACCAGGCCGCCGCGGGTAATCGCGATCACCGCGTGGAACGGACCGACCTCGTTGAGCCGCCAGGTCAGCGCCCGGCAGTCCCGGTGAAACTGGTCCCATGAGACCGGAAAGGCCTTGCCTGCCCGCTCCTGCGCGCTCAGTTCCGGTGCTTCACCGCCCATCATCCTCTCCTGCAAATCGTCGTCCGGCGGCCTTTCTGCTACCGGGTGATGTTCAATCCTGCCAGCATTTCCTTCACCGCGGCCATGGCTGCGGCGAGCTTATCCGCATCCCGCGAACGCACCACCAGATTGGTGTTCGGCTTCGAGTCCTCGTCCATGAAGGGATAGCTGCCGATGATGGTGTCGGGATGAGCGGCGGCGATCGCCCGCAGCGGGCTGCCGATGTCACCTTCCCGCGCATTGGCGCGGACCGATTCGGAGAGCATGCGCACGCCCGATTTCAGCTTGGGCGAGACGATGTCCATCATCGCCTGCATGATCGAGGGCACGCCCGCCATCACGATGACATTGCCAATCTTGAAGCCGGGCGCGAGGATGGTCGCGCTCTGGATCAGCTCGGCACCGTCGGGGATGCGGGCCATGCGCAGGCGGGCCTCGTTGAGATCCTGCTCGCTCCAGCGCTCGCGGAAACGGGCGACCACCTCCGGGTGATGGTCGATGCCGACGCCGAACGCCTTGGCGACGCTGTCGGCGGTGATGTCGTCATGGGTCGGCCCGATCCCGCCGGTGGTGAAGACATAGGTGTAGCGATGCCGCAGTGCATTCAATGCGGCGATGATGTCGTCCTCGTCGTCGGAGACGACCCGGACTTCCTTCAGGTCGATGCCGATATTGGTCAGGTATTCGGCAATGAAGCCGATATTCTTGTCCTTGGTCCGGCCGGACAGGATTTCGTCCCCAATGACCAGAATGCCCGCCGTGACGATCTCGCTCATGCCTTAAGTCCCTCACCTGTAGCGCCGACTTTGCCGAGGTAACGCGTTGAAGTCACGCGGTTTTGCTGCCGAAATAAGCAGTCCTCAGCCATTTTTTCAGGCAAGCCGCCGGCCATCCCCGGTAAATGCTGCCAGTCCATGCTTATCGCGCTGGCCCGCCCCTTGCTACCACCTGAAAGTCATGCACTCTTGCCGCATGGCCAGGACGTTGCGGTCTTCACCAAGGCCTGACGACCTGTCCAATGGCGCAACGCCTTGCGGGGACAAGTCGGGATCTATGGCAGTCGCGTTTGATGAAATGAACATTCCCGGCGGGGACCTTCGCCCCGCCTATCAGGAGCTGGCTCGCTGGCTCAAGGAGACGCCTCCCGAGGCGCTCGAATATCGCCGCCAGGAAGCTGAGCTCCTGTTCCGCCGGATCGGCATCACCTTCGCCGTCTACGGCGAATCCGAGTCGACCGAGCGCCTCATCCCCTTCGACGTGATCCCGCGGATCATGTCGGGCAAGGAATGGGCGCTGCTGGAGAAGGGCCTGAAGCAGCGCGTCCGCGCGCTCAACATGTTCCTGCGCGACATCTATCACGGCCGCGACATCCTCCGCGCCGAGGTCGTGCCCGACGATCTGATCTTCCAGAACCCGGTCTTCCGCCCCGAGATGAACGGCCAGCAGGTGCCGCACGACGTCTACGTGCACATCGCCGGCATCGACATCGTCCGGGTCGACGCCGAAGACTTCATCGTGCTGGAGGACAATGCGCGCACGCCCTCGGGCGTGTCCTACATGCTGGAAAACCGCGAGATCATGATGCGGCTGTTTCCGGATCTGTTCGCCCGCCACCGGGTGGCGCCGGTCGAGCGCTATCCGGACGAACTGCTCGCGGCCTTGCGTTCGGTCGCGCCGCAAGGCGCTTCGGGCGAGCCGACGGTCGCCCTGCTCACGCCGGGCGTCTACAACTCCGCCTATTACGAGCACTCGTTCCTTGCCGACAAGCTTGGCATCGAGCTGGTCGAGGGCCGCGACCTCATCATCAAGAACAACGAAGTGTTCATGCGGACGACCGAGGGGCTGAAACGGGTCGACGTGATTTATCGCCGCGTCGACGATGACTTCATCGACCCCCTCACCTTCCGCCCCGATTCCGTGCTCGGCGTGCCCGGGCTGATGTCGGCCTACGCGGCCGGCAACATCACCCTCGCCAATGCGGTCGGTACCGGCATCGCCGACGACAAGGCGATCTACTCCTACATGCCTGACATCGTGAAGTTCTATCTCGGCGAGGAGCCGATCCTGAAGAATGTGCCGACCTGGCGCTGCCGCGAGCCGAAGGACCTCGCCTATGTGCTGGACAATCTGAGCGAGCTCGTCGTCAAGGAAGTGCACGGCTCCGGCGGCTACGGCATGCTGATCGGCCCCGCCGCAACGAAAGCGACCATCGAAGCGTTCCGCGAGAAGCTCAAGCGCGAGCCGGAAGGCTTCATCGCGCAGCCGACGCTGGCGCTCTCGACCTGCCCGACTTGTACGGCCACCGGCCTTGCTCCGCGCCATGTCGACTTGCGGCCGTTCGTGCTGACCGGCAGCAAGAGCACTACGATCGTGCCGGGCGGACTCACACGCGTCGCGCTGAAGGAAGGCTCCCTGGTGGTGAATTCGAGCCAGGGCGGCGGCACCAAAGACACCTGGATTTTGGACGAGTAGTCAGATGCTGTCGCGTACCGCCGAAAACCTCTACTGGCTCGCCCGCTACGTCGAACGGGCCGAGTATCTCGCGCGCACCATCGATGCGACGCTGCGCGTCACCGCGCTTCCCGCTGCCTATATCGGCAAGACCAACGAATGGGACTCGGCGCTGCTGACCGCCGGCGTCGCCGCAAGCTTCTATCAGACCTATGAGGAAGCCAACGAGCACAACGTCGTCGAATACCTCTCGTTCTCGCCGAACAATCCGTCCTCGATCAGGAACTGCATCGAGGCGGCGCGGCTGAACTCGCGCTCGGTGCGCACCGCGCTCACCAGCGAGATGTGGGACACCATCAACTCGGCCTGGATCGAATTGCAGGAGGTCTGGAGCAAGGGCACCTCGACGCGCGAGGACCTCGCAAAATTCCTGCGCTTCGTACAGGAGACTTCGCTGCGCTTCGACGGTTCGGCCTACCGGACCATGCTGCGCAACGACGCCTACTGGTTCTCGCGGATGGGCGTGCATCTGGAACGCGCCGACAACACCGCGCGCATTCTCGACGTGAAGTACCACGTGCTGTTGCCCGAGGAAGAGCATGTCGGCGGCCCGCTCGACTTCTATCAGTGGAGCTCGATCCTGCGCTCGGTCTCGGCGCTGACCGCCTATCACTGGGTCTATCGCGAGACGCTGAAGCCCTGGTTGATTGCGGACCTGCTCATCCTCAACGACACGCTGCCGCGTTCGCTGGCCAGCTGCTACGGCAATCTCGTGCGCAATCTCGACCAGATCGGCGTCGCCTATGGCCGCCAGGGCCCCGCCCAGCGCCACGCCCGCGGCATCCGCAACCGGCTCGAACACAGCAATATGAACGACATTTTCCAGCATGGCGTGCATGAATTCATTCAGGAATTCATCGCGGACAATTCCAGGCTGGGCGAAATCATCACGAAGCAGTATTTGATCTGATACACGCCGTCATTCCGGGATGGTCCGAAGGACCAGACCCGGAATCTCGAGATTCTCAGGTGCGCAATTGCGCACCATAGTTCGGTGCTGTGCACCGCCCCGGATTGACGCCAGAACAACGGTCCACCATGCGCCTGCGAATCCAGCACACCACGACCTATCGCTACGAGCCGCCGGCGACCAGCGTGATCCAGATCCTGCGCATGACGCCGTGCAGCCATGACGGGCAGTATGTGGCGGAATGGCAGATCGACGTCTCGACCGACACCAAGCTCGACACCCATGAGGACGCCTTCGGCAACGTCACCCATGTTCTGTCCTGCGGGCCCGTCGGCGATATCAAGATCACGGCCGAGGGCCTGATCGAAACCCACGACACCGGCGGCGTGCTGCGCGGCGCCGACGAGCGCTTTCCGGCCGGCATGTTCCTGCGCACCACCGACCTCACCTCCGTCAATCCGGCCATGGCCGCAGTCGCGCGCCAGTTGTGCAGCGAGGCCGAGAGCGACACGCTCGGGTTCCTGCACACGCTGATGAGCGAGATCGGCGACCACATGACGTTCGACGAGGATCCGACCAACAGCGGCACGTCGGCGGCGGAAGCCTTCACGCTCAAGCGCGGGGTCTGCCAGGACTACGCGCATATCTTCATCGCCTGCGCCCGCACCGGCGGGGTGCCGGCGCGCTTCGTCTCCGGCCACTTTTTGCGCTCGGACGGCACGGTGCACCAGGATGCCGGCCATGCCTGGGCGGAGGCCTATGTCCCCGATCTCGGCTGGGTCGGCTTCGATCCCGCCAACAGCATCTGCGCCACCGACGCCCATGTCCGCGTCGCGATCGGGCTCGACTATCTCGGCGCAGCCCCCGTGCGCGGCACCCGCTATGGCGGCGGCGCAGAGACGCTGTCGGTGGCCGTCAAGGTCGAGCAGGCCGGCCGCGGCGGGCAATCGCAGTCGCAGCGGCAGAGCTAAATCCGGCGAGATCGCGTCGCGAGACATCTGCGGCGTAATCAAGCCGCTACGTTACAGCTGTAATCCACGACTGCCGCGCTGAAACCGCCCCGTAGCACCATCTATTCAACGTCTGTCGCGATCCGTTTCCGCAACAGAGGTTGAACAGATGCAGCTTCACGAAAAAAACAAAAGCCATTCGGCGCCCCTGCGCGATCCCCACCAAGACATGCTGGTGGGCATCCGGGAGCTCGCTCCCGAGATCAAGGCACGTGCCGCCGAGATAGAAGCTGCACGCCGCATCCCGCCCGACCTGGTGGAGCGGCTGAGGTCGATCGGTCTCTTTCGGATGTTCGTGCCGCACAGCCATGGCGGGCTGGAGCTGGAGTTTCCGGCGGGACTGGAGGTCATCAAGACATTGGCCCGTCTCGACGGCTCGATCGGCTGGATCGCGGCTGTCGCCGGGGTCAGCAGCCTCTTCGTCGCCGCGTCGCCCCCGGAATTGTACAAGCGCGTCTATCAGGACGGACCTGATACGGCGATCTGCGGCTCATCCCAGCCGGGTGGAACGGCAGAGCGCGTGGCCGACGGCTACCGCGTCAAGGGCCGCTGGCCGTTCGCCAGCGGTTGCATGCATGCGGACTGGATCGGTGGAATCTGCATTGTCACCGAAAATGGCAAACCGGTCCCCGGCCCGCAGGGCAAGCCACTGCTTCGCGCCGTTATGCTGCCGGCTCGCGACTGGGAGATCGAGGACACCTGGCACGTGGCGGGGCTCGAGGGCACCGGCAGCCATCACGTCACGCTGCGGAAGACACTGGTTCCCGAGGCCAATTTCTTCGATCTCGATGCTGCCCCGCGCCAGTCGGGTCCGCTCTATCGAGCATTGCGGCAATTGCTGCCATTGGTGCACGGCGCATTTGTGGTAGGCATGGCCGAGAGCACCGTCGATGAACTGCTCGCGCTGGCCAATACCGGGAGGCAGCAATTGTATGCGGCTGTCCCGATGCGGGAGTCCGAGATATTCCAGTACGAACTCGGCCGGATCTCCGCCGAGCTCGGGGCCGCGCAGGCGTTTCACGAGGTCCAGGCTGCCAGTCACTGGCGTCACGCGCTGGCCGGAACGTTGAATGACGAAGACCTTGTCGTCGAAGGGACCCGATCGGCGACCTGGCTCGCCACGACCTGCGTCGGCATCGCCGACGCCTGCTTTAGCCTGGCCGGAAGCAGTGCGGTCTACGACAGCTCGCCGCTGCAGCGGCGCCTGCGTGACCTTCACGTCGCAGCACAGCACGCCCACGCGCAGCAGCGGCAATATGTCGATGTCGGCAAGCTGGCCTTGCGCCGCTCGACTGAACTTGCCGGCTGACCACGTGGGGCGTGCTACACTCGCAGGGTCAGATCAGACCCTGCGAGGACCCCCATGGCGACCGTAAAGCTGCTTTCGGACGATGAGCTCTCCAGCGAGGCGCGCGCCGTTTTCGACGACATCCGCAAGGTGCGGCAGTCGGATTTCGTCAACAATTTTTGGCGCGCGCTGGCGCATGATCCGAAGACGCTGCGGCGGACCTGGGAGAGCATCAAGGAGGTGATGGCGCCGGGGGCGCTCGATCCCAAGGTCAAGGAAATGCTCTATGTCGCGGTTTCGGTGGCGCATGGCTGCAGCTATTGCATCCATTCGCACACCGCCGGCGCACGAGCCAAAGGCATGACCGAGGCCGAATATGGCGAGCTGCTCGCTATCGTCGGCATGGCTGCGGAGACGAACCGGCTGGTCACGGCGCTCGGCGTTCCCGTCGACGAGGCGTTTCTCGTCGGCGCCGCCGACTGAGGTCAGCCGTCGCGCCCGGGAATGACGACCTCATCCCGGGAATTGGGGTTGGAGCGGCCCCCGAAATTGGCTAGTAATTCCGCGCAAACGCGTTCGGGGACTGGAAATGACCTATTGTTGCGGAATCCTGGTTCGGGACGGTTTGGTGATGATCGCCGATACCCGCACCAATGCCGGCCTCGACAACGTCTCGACCTTCCGCAAGCTGCACATCTTCTCCAAGCCCGGCGACCGCATCATGGCGATCGCCAGCGCCGGCAACCTCGCCATCAGCCAGTCGGTGCTGTCCACGCTGACCGAAGGCCTCGAGGACCCCAATACGGGCGAGATCGAGACGCTGATGAACGCGCCGACCATGTTCCAGGCCGCCCAGCGCATCGGCCGGGCGATCCGGGCGGTGCATGCGACCGAAGGGCCCGCGCTGAAATCCGAGGACGTCTCGTTCGACGTCTCCTTCCTGTTCGGCGGCCAGATCAAGGGCGCGCGCATGCGGCTGTTCATGGTCTACACCGCCGGCAACTTCATCGAGTGCACCACCGACACGCCCTACTTGCAGATCGGCGAGCACAAATACGGCAAGCCGGTGCTCGACCGTGCCATGCATTACGACGTCGAGCTCTACGAGGCGCTGAAGACCGGCCTGATCTCGATGGACTCGACCATGCGCTCCAACCTCGGCGTCGGCCTGCCGATCGACGTGCTGGTGGTGCGCGCCGACGCCTGCGATGCCGATCTCAACCACCGCATCGAGGCGGGCGAGCCCTATTTCCACGATCTGCGCTCGCGCTGGTCGGCAGCCTTGCGCGCCGCGCACCAGAACATTCCGCGCCCGCCCTACAAGAACGAAAAAGAACCCAAAACCTGACAGCTTAGAGAAAAGGCAGGAAACGATGAGTGAAGCAAAAAAGATCGCAGTGGTGACGGGCGCCGGCACCGGTGTCGGCCGCGCGGCCGCGCTGGCGCTGATGAACACCGGCTTCACCGTGGTGCTCGTGGGGCGCCGCATGGAGATGCTCGAGGAAACGGCGAAGCTCGGTCCCGCGGGAAAAAGCCTCTGCGTCACCGCCGACATGACCAAGCCGGACCAGATCGCCGCGCTGTTTGACAAGGTGAAGGCGACCTATGGCCGCCTCGACGTGCTCTTCAACAATGCCGGCATGGGCGCGCCAGCGGTGAACTTCGAGGATCTCAGCCTCGAGCAGTGGCAGGCGGTGGTGAACACCAACCTCACCGGCCCGTTCCTGTGCACCCAGCACGCCTTCCGCATCATGAAGGACCAGAGCCCGCGCGGCGGCCGCATCATCAACAACGGCTCGATCTCGGCGCATGCGCCGCGGCCGTTCTCGGCGGCCTACACCTCGACCAAGCACGCCATCACGGGCCTCACCAAGGCGAGCAATCTCGACGGGCGCATGTACGACATCGCAGTCGGCCAGGTCGACATCGGCAATGCGGCGACCCCGATGACCGATCGCATGGTCAACGGCCCCGGCGTGCTCCAGCCCGACGGCACCACCAAGCACGAGCCGCGCATGGACGCGAAAGCGGTCGGCGATGCCGTCGCCTACATGGCCGGCCTGCCGCTGGACGCCAACGTGCTGACCATGACGGTCATGGCGACCAAGATGCCGTTCGTTGGACGGGGCTGAACTAAAAAACGCGAAAACAACCCCATGCACAGTAGGCGTCAAGAGGCGCCTACTGCCGCTCGGCCGCCGGGGTGACGCGACACAAGTCCACGAGCTATCTCAACAATCGTCATTGCGCGCGCAGCGGCTCTCTCTTCCCCCTCTCCCCGTTCTTACGGGGAGAGGGTTGGGGTGAGGGGCTGCTTCCGCAATCACGGTGAGAGTTGGACTCGCGGAGAGTCCCCCTCACCCGGAATCCGCGCTACGCGCGAATTCCGGCCTCTCCCCGCAAGCGGGGAGAGGCGAAGAAGGGCCCTACTCCAGGCTCTCCACCCGCCGCAGGGTCGGAAACAGCTTCATCCAGAGCAGCGCCACCGCAATGGTGCAGACGCCGCCGAACACTGCCGCCGGCATGGCGCCGAGCAGCGCGGCTGCCACTCCACTCTCGAACTGACCGAGCTGGTTGGAGGCGTTGATGAAGAGGAAATTCACCGCGCCGACGCGGCCGCGCATCTCGTCGGGCGTTGAGAGCTGCACCAGCGAGAAGCGGATTACGACGCTGATCGTGTCGGCGGCGCCGAGGATCGCGAGCGACAGCACCGACAGCCACATCCATGACGACAGCGCGAACACGATGGTCGCGATGCCGAACACGATCACGGCCTGGAACATGCGCAGGCCCACATGCCGCGAGATGGCGTGGCGCGCCAGCACCATGGTCATCAGCAGTGCGCCGACTGCCGGCGCGGCGCGCAACACGCCGAGCCCGACCGGGCCGGTCTGGAGGATGTCGCGGGCATAGATCGGCAACAGCGCGGTGACGCCGCCGAACAGCACCGCGAACAGGTCGAGCGAGATGGTGCCGAGGATCGCCGGATTGCTCCGGATGAAGCGAACACCGGCGAAGATGTTGTCGGCGTCCGTGCCCTCCTTGGCGACCGCCTGCGGGCGCGGCCGGATGAAACCGGTCAGGATCATCCCGAGAATCCAGAACAGCAGCATCACGGCATAGGCAAGATGCGGCGCGACCGCGTAGGCAAAACCGCCGAGCGCGGGACCCGTGATGGTCGCGACCTGCCCCGCACCGCTCGCGACGGCCGTTGCCCGCTGGAGCGAGCCCTGCGGCGCGATCAGCGGCAGCAGCGCCGCGGTGGTCGGGCTTTCGAAGGCGCCGGCAATGCCGAGCACGAAGGTCGCGATGAAGATCTGCACTTCGCTGACTGCGCCGAGATAGGTGATGATTGCGAGATAGAGCGCGGTCGCGGCCTCCACGAGCTGGCAGAGCTGAACCACGCGCTTGCGCTCGAAGCGGTCGGCGGCGTGGCCGGCGACGAACACGAGCAGCGCGGTGGGCAGGAACTGCACGAGGCCGACCATGCCGAGGTCGAAGGCCGAGCCGGTGAGGTCGTAGATCTGCCAGCCGATCGCGACCGCCGCGATCTGGCTGGAAAAGCGCGACAGGCTGCGCGAGAGCAGGAAGAACAGGAAGGCGCGGTGGGAGAGGAGCACGCCGGCGCTGACCGGCGGATTTTCGGATATTGGCTGCTCTGGCATCGCCTTTTGGGTCACCCTCCGACCGCTCGCCCCCTTGACGTCGACATGCCCCCGCGTGACTGAGGCGGGCCGGCTTGTCAACAGCCGGGCGTTTCCCGCATGTCCCGGCATTGCGTTTGCAACGCACGCGCGGCCATAATCACAGAGGGTTTGGGGACATCATGCTGCGGCTGCAATCGGCACTCGGCATTTTCGCATTGCTGCTGATCGCGTGGGCGTTGGCAGAGAATCGCCGCGCGGTCTCGCTGCGCCAGGCGGCGATCGGCCTTGTCATGACCTTCGTCACCGCGGCCGTGCTCCTGAAGCTGCCGGCCGTCGCCCATGCCTTCGGCGCCATCAACGACGCGGTCGGCGCGATCTCGGCGGCCTCGCGCGCCGGCTCCTCCTTCGTGTTCGGCTATGTCGGCGGCGGTCCCCTGCCCTTCGACCTGAAGGTACCGGGCGCCGACTTCATCCTGGCGTTCCAGGCGCTGCCGATCGTGCTCGTCATGAGCGTGCTGACGACGCTGCTGTTCTATTGGCGGGTTCTGCCGCCGATCGTGCGCGGCATGGCCTGGCTGCTCGAACGCACGCTCGGCGTCGGCGGCGCGGTGGGCTTGTCGACCGCGGCCAACATCTTCCTCGGCATGGTCGAGGCGCCGCTGTTCGTGCGGCCGTATCTGGCACAGATGACACGCAGCGAATTGTTCCTGGTGATGACCGGCGGCATGGCCGGCATCGCCGGCACGGTGCTGGTGCTCTATGCGACGCTCCTTGCTCCGCTCATCCCCGACGCCGCCGCGCATTTCGTCATCGCCTCGGTGCTGGGCGCGCCGGCCGCGATCCTTGTCAGCCTGATCATGGTGCCGGAGACGTCGGACAAGCGCACCGGCGGCGCGCTGGAGGATCCCGAGATGGCGGTCTCCGGCACGATGGATGCGATCGTGAAGGGCACCGGCGCGGGGATTGAGCTGCTGATCAATATCATTGCGATGCTGCTGGTGCTGGTGGCGCTGGTCTACCTCGTCAACGCCATCCTCGGCCTGCTGCCGCACATCGGCGGCGCGGCGATCTCGTTGCAGCGCATGCTGGGGCTTGTGATGGCGCCGGTGTGCTGGCTGATGGGATTGCCCTGGGATCAGGCGGTGACGGCCGGCAGCCTGATGGGCACGAAAACCGTGCTCAACGAACTGATCGCCTATGTCGACCTGTCGAAGCTCGCGCCGGAGGCACTGGACGCACGCTCGCGCCTGATCATGCTCTACGCGATGTGCGGCTTCGCCAACTTCGCCAGCCTCGGCATCATGATCGGCGGCTTGGGGGTGATGGCCCCGGAGCGCCGCGAGGAGATCAACGCGCTCGGGCTGAAGTCGATCGTGTCGGGGACGCTGACGACGTGCTTGATGGGAGCGGTGGTGGGGGTGTTGGCGTAAGTCTCTCCACCGTCATTCCGGGGCGCGACGAAGTCGCGAGCCCGGAATCCATTTTACCGCGCGTATTGCCGCCCGATGGATTCCGGGTTCGCCGCTATGCGGCGCCCCGGAATGACGAGCGGAGAGACCGGAGCCCAAGAGAGAGCGCCTCACGCCTTCAGCTCCACCGTCTTGAACTCCGCCGGCAAAATCACCTCCAGCAGTTCCACGTCGTCCGAGTAATCCAGGATCATGTGCTTGATCCTCGGCGGCTGGGTCCAGGCGCTGCCTTCCTTCATCAGCGTCTCGCCCTCGCCCTCCATGTAGGTCTTCACCCAGCCCTTGAGCACGTAGACCATCTGGAATTCGACGTCGTGGAAGTGAAGCTTCGAGACTTCTGCGGGATTGCAGGGGCCCTGCAGCCGGATCACGTGCGCTTGCGCGAGGCCGTGGCTTGCTTCGGCGATACCGAGGTCGCGGTACTTCGCGTAGGCGCGCAGGCCATCGGCCTTGAAGTCTTCCTCGCGGTGATGACTGATCGCGATGCGCTGCTTCGGACGTACGGGCTTCTTCGGAGAGGCTGTGCGCGCCTTCGCCTTGACCGCCTTGCGTGCCGAGGATCGCGCCGCGGCCTTGGTGCCGCTCCGCTTCTTCACCGCGGTCTTGCTTGCGGGTCTTGATGCCTTTTGCTTGGCCATTGTCTGCCTCCCTGATCTCAGCCGCGCCCGCCGGATGGGTGCAACCGGACGGCAGATTAGCCAGTCCTGGACGAGGCAGCAATTGCAGGGCTTGGATCAGCAGCGCGATAATGGGATCGTTCGTAGCTTGTCCGAAGCTGTCGTCGCGAACGGCCGTCGTCTCGTATTCGTTCCCTCGCCGATTTAATCTCGCTGGGAGATTCTGGGGGATTGATTCATGAGCAACAGCGTAGGTCAGCGTGCATTTCAAAATGCCCGGCTTCAGAAGCGGCAGAAAGCCGATGTGCTGCCGTTGCTCGGGCAGGCCCTCCAGTTGCACAAGCAAGGGCTTCTCGCCCAGGCCCAGGCTGCCTACCGCCAGGTTCTGCAGCTGGCGCCCGACCAATTCATCGCGCTGCATATGCTCGGCAGCTTGGAGTCAGATACCAAAAACTATCAGCAGGCCGAAATTCTGCTGAGCCGGGCGGTTGCCGTGGATCCGCGATCTGCCGATGCTCACATGAGCCGAGGCGTCGCGCTGAACGGGCTACGACGTCACGGTGAGGCCTGTGAGAGCTATCGAAGGGCCCTCGCCTTGCGCCCCAACTTCGCCGTAGCCCTGTCCAATCTCGGTAACGCGAGCGTGACCCTCGATCTTCAGGAAGCGCTCGCGTGCTTCGACAAGGCGCTCGCAATCGACGGAAACCTTGCCGAAGCCCACAACGGCCGGGGTTGGGTGCTCTGCCGTCTGCGCAATTATGACGAGGCCATCGCCAGCTTGAACCGTGCGCTAGCGATCAAGCCCGCCTATGCCTCGGCGCTGGCGAACCGCGCCCTCGCTTTGCAGGAGCTTCTGCGGATTGACGAAGCCATGGCGGATTGCAATCGGGCAATCGCCGTGGAGCCCAACGATATGAACGGGTGGCTCGGGCGCGCCAGTGTCTGGCTCCAGGTCCAGCACATGGCCGAAGCGCTGCACGATAGCGAGAAAGCGATCGCTGTCGATCCCGATGCTGTTCAAGCTCACCTGGTACGGGGCATTTGTCTTGCCGCACTTGGGCGGGTCGACGAAGCCCTGGCCAGTTACGACAGAGCCCTTGAAATCGAGCCTGACTTCCCGAGCGCGATCTCCAACAAGATTTTCACGCTCGATTTCGCGGCGGATGCCAGCGTCGAGCAGCATCAGCGAGCGCGGCAAGTCTGGTGGGAGCGGATCGGCGCGAAGTTCGCCTCAGAAGCGGCGAGACCGCACGACAACAGCCGCGATCCGGATCGCCCCCTGGTGCTCGGCTATGTCTCGTCGGATTTCAACGCGCATTCGGCCGCGTTCATATTCAAGCCGGTCCTGCAATACCGTGACCGGGCACAATTCGAGATCGTGTGCTACTCTTGTTCGTCGAAAGTGGATGCGGCGACCGACGAATTTCAAAAGATCGCCGATCGCTGGCGCGACGCCTCGCAATGGAGCGACGATCGCCTCGCCGCCGAGATCCGCGCCGATGGCGTCGATATCCTGATCGATCTATCCGGCCACACCAAAGGAAACCGCCTCGGCGTGTTTGCGCGCAAGCCGGCGCCGATCCAGGCCCATGGCTGGGGTCACGGCACCGGCACCGGGCTGCCGACGATCGATTATCTGTTCTCCGACCCGGTCGCGATTCCTGCCGCGGTCCGGCATCTGTTTGCGGAAACCGTTGTCGACCTGCCGTGCTTTGTGACGCTGGAGCCGCTGCCGATCGAGCTTGCGCGGGCCTCAACGCCGGCGATCTCGAACGGCTTCGTCACATTCGGTGTCTTCAACCGCATCAGCAAGATTTCGGACCAGGCCGCGCAGGCCTGGTCCCGGATTCTCGAGCGGGTGCCGGGGTCACGACTGCTGATCAAGGATGTTGCGCTGGACGATCAACTGGTCCGCGACAATCTGCTGGCGAGGCTTGCAACTTGCGGAGTGCCGGCCGAACGCGTCGATCTGCTCGGAACCACCTTGCGAGTCGATCATCTGGCATCGTTCAATCGCGTCGATATTGCCCTCGACCCGTTCCCGCAGAATGGCGGCGTCAGCACGTTGGAAGCCTTGCAGATGGGCGTGCCCGTGGTGGCGAAGCTCGGGAACAGTCTGCCCAGCCGTGCCGCCGGCTCCATCCTCACCGCGCTTGGCCTGCCGGACTGGGTTACGGACAGCGAGGAGGCATATGTCGACATCGCGGTGAGCCGCGCGACTGAGATCGACGACCTCGACAAATTGCGCCGCGAGTTGCCCGGACAGGTCAGGGCTGCGCCCGCCTGCAACCCGGTCGCCTACGCGCAAGCGGCGGACGAGGCCTATCGCGCGATGTGGAAGCGCTATTGCAGCAGCGACGCCTGATCGCTGCGTCAATGCAGCCTGAACACGCCGTCCACCGCACGTAGCTCGGCCGGCTTGATCAGCTTGGAATGCGCGACGGTGACCGAATAGAGGGGACCGTCGAGCTTTTGCTGCCAGAACGCCAGGAAATCGGTCAGCGCCGGGAATTTCGGGAAGAGATCGTAGTTCTGCCAGACATAGGTCTGAAGCAGCGAAGGATGATCCGGCATCCGATAGAGAATTTCAGCCGTCGTCAGCCCGTAACCCAGCACCTGTTTCCGGAAGTCGTCGGAAACAACCCCAACCCGCGAGACCATGCCAACCTCCTTTGCAGGAGCGCATTCAGGGGGTGGCTTGATCCGGTACGCTGCTTACGAGCCACCCGGTGGAGATGCGCTCACATGAGAGAAATGTGACGCAAACTGACAACCCATCTCAAGCCCAAAAGTTTAACAAGCTGTTGAAATTCAATGCGTTAGCAGCAGAGACGGCTCCGTGCTAATACGGTCCGGCGGACGGTTAACGATGGGAAAGAGATTCTGGCAGCCGGGCCTTCCGAGTGCTTATTTTTCTGCTAGAAGCCCTTGCCCCCGCAAAATTCCTGTCCTATTTCAGCCTCACCCGTGCTAGCACTCGCGGGCACAGACTGCTAACAATCTGAAATCATCAACCCGAGCAATTGCTTAGGAGGACTGCATGAAATTCCGTCCGCTTCACGACCGCGTCGTGGTCAAGCGCATCGACGCAGAAGAGAAGACCGCTGGCGGCATCATCATTCCCGACACTGCCAAGGAAAAGCCCTCCCAGGGCGAAGTCGTCGCCGTCGGCCCCGGTGGCCGCGACGAAGCCGGCAAGCTGATCCCGATCGACCTGAAGGTCGGCGACCGCGTGCTGTTCGGCAAGTGGTCCGGCACCGAGGTCAAGATCGACAGCGTCGATCTCTTGATCATGAAGGAAAGCGACATCATGGGCGTCCTCGACGTCCCCGCTTCCAAGAAGAAGGCGGCCTAAGAGCCCCCTCTCGCCCCCAGCCAACCTCAAGGAAAAATCCAGATGGCAGCTAAAGAAGTCAAATTCTCGGTTGATGCGCGCGACAAGATGCTGCGCGGCGTCGACATTCTCGCCAACGCGGTGAAGGTCACGCTCGGTCCGAAGGGCCGCAACGTCGTGCTCGACAAGTCGTTCGGCGCTCCCCGCATCACCAAGGACGGCGTCACCGTCGCCAAGGAGATCGAGCTCGAGGACAAGTTCGAGAACATGGGCGCGCAGATGGTGCGCGAAGTCGCCTCCAAGTCCGCTGATGCGGCCGGCGACGGCACCACCACCGCGACCGTGCTCGCCCAGGCGATCGTGCGCGAAGGCGCCAAGTCGGTTGCCGCCGGCATGAACCCGATGGACCTCAAGCGCGGTATCGACCTCGCGGTCGAAGCCGTCGTTGCGGACCTCGTCAAAAACTCCAAGAAGGTCACCTCGAACGACGAGATCGCCCAGGTCGGCACCATCTCGGCCAACGGCGACGCGGAGATCGGCAAGTTCCTGGCCGACGCCATGAAGAAGGTCGGCAACGAGGGTGTCATCACCGTCGAGGAAGCCAAGTCGCTCGAGACCGAGCTCGACGTCGTCGAGGGTATGCAGTTCGACCGCGGCTACATCTCGCCCTACTTCGTCACCAACGCCGACAAGATGCGCGTTGAGATGGACGACGCCTACATCCTCATCAACGAGAAGAAGCTCTCCTCGCTGAACGAGCTGCTGCCGCTGCTCGAGGCCGTGGTGCAGACCGGCAAGCCGCTGGTCATCGTCGCCGAGGACGTCGAGGGTGAAGCCCTCGCGACCCTGGTCGTGAACCGTCTGCGCGGTGGTCTGAAGGTCGCGGCCGTCAAGGCTCCGGGCTTCGGCGATCGCCGCAAGGCCATGCTGCAGGACATCGCGATCCTGACCGGCGGCCAGGCGATCTCGGAAGATCTCGGCATCAAGCTCGAGAACGTCACGCTCAACATGCTCGGTCGCGCCAAGAAGGTGATGATCGACAAGGAGAACACCACGATCGTCAACGGCGCCGGCAAGAAGGCCGACATCGAGGCGCGCGTGTCCCAGATCAAGGCGCAGATCGAGGAAACCACCTCGGATTACGACCGTGAGAAGCTCCAGGAGCGTCTCGCCAAGCTCGCTGGCGGCGTCGCGGTGATCCGCGTCGGCGGCGCGACCGAGGTCGAGGTGAAGGAGCGCAAGGATCGCGTTGATGACGCGATGCACGCGACCCGCGCGGCTGTGGAAGAAGGCATCGTCCCGGGCGGCGGCGTCGCTCTGCTCCGTGCTTCCGAGCAGCTCAAGGGCTTGCGCACCAAGAACGACGACCAGAAGACCGGCGTCGAGATCGTGCGCAAGGCGCTGTCGGCTCCCGCTCGCCAGATCGCGATCAACGCCGGTGAAGACGGCTCGGTGATCGTCGGCAAGATCCTGGAGAACAAGACGTACGCTTACGGCTTCGACTCCCAGACCGGCGAGTACGTCAACCTGGTCACCAAGGGCATCATCGACCCGACCAAGGTGGTCCGCACCGCGATCCAGAACGCAGCCTCGGTTGCGGCCCTGCTGATCACCACGGAAGCGATGGTCGCCGAGCTGCCCAAGAAGGGCGGCGCCGGCCCCGCGATGCCTCCGGGCGGCGGCATGGGCGGCATGGACTTCTAAGCGACGAAGTCGTCCCTGACGCGGTGCAGCGCAAAGCGGTGCACCACAGATCCGGGATCTCGCTCTACAAATACGAAGCCCCGGCAGCGATGCCGGGGTTTTTGTTTGTGGCGCAACTCTCCCCACCTCGTCATTCCGGGGCGCGCGAAGCGCGAGCCCGGAATCCATAACCACGAACCTGAGTTGGCTATCCCAGGATAGAGATCATCCCAATTCGGGTTCTGCTCCTCGATCAAGCGCGTCTTCCAATCCCGACGCCCACTTCTTGAGCTCCTTCTCGCGTGCGATGGCGCTCGCGGGGTCGTCGTAGATCTCGAACAAAACGAGCTTGTCGATGCCATACTTCGTCGTGACGCCGGGGACGGCTTTGCTCCTTGTGCTCGTAGACACGGCGCACGAGATCATTGGTCACGCCAATGTAGAGCGTGCCGTGCTCCTGCTCGCGAGGATGTAGACGTAGTAGGCCATTCCATCCGCCTGGGGTTATGGATTCCGGGCTCGGCGCTTTGCGCCGCCCCGGAATGACCAAAGCTACCACACCTTCCCCATCCGCTCGCCTCGCAAGCGGCCGTCGGCGTCGAGCGACCAGAATATCCGCGTCACCTTGCCGACGAGATGGTCCATCGGGACGAAGCCCATCGCCGATATCATGCGGCTGTCGGTGGAGTTGTCTCTGTTATCGCCGAGCGCGAAGAAATGGCCCGGCGGCACCGTGTAGACGCTGGTGTTGTCGAGGTAGCCATTGTCGACGCAATCGTAGGTCACATAGCTCGCGCCGTTCGGCAGCGTCTCGCGCCAGCGCTTGATCTTCGTGCCGTCGTCGGTCCCGCAGACGGCCCCGCCCGCCACGCTCGCCAGCGCGACGCGGGTCACCGGCCTGTCGTTGAGGACGAGTTGCCCACCGCGCATCTGGACCCGGTCGCCCGGCAGCGCCACCACACGCTTGACGTAGTCCACCGAGGCGTCCTTCGCCGTGCGAAACACGACGACGTCGCCGTAGCCGGGATCGGCGGCAAAGAAACGGCCCGAGATCCAGGATGGCGCATAGGGAAACGAATACCGGTCGTAGCCGTAGGCCGATTTTGCGGCGAAGACGTAGTCGCCGACCATCAGCGTCGGCGCCATCGAATTGGAGGGGATGTTGAACGGCTGGTACAGGAAGAAGCGAAACAGGAACGGCGGCGACCACAGCACCGGGACCAGCAGGATCAGGATGACGATCGCCTTCCATTCCCGCGATTGCGCCGAGGGGCGGATCGTTTGCTCAAGAGTGGTCATGGGCCTGCCCTGATCAAGACCGTGATCGTCATCGTGAGATTACGCAACCCTTGCGGGCGCGCAATCCCCTCGCAGGATTTTGGTCGCACGGGCCCGCTTGCGCGTTCACCGCGACAGAGGACAACGCAGATGTGAAGGGCCGCCCATGGGCGGCCCTTCTGCTTCACGCGTTCTCGGGCGCCTTCAGGCGCACGAGCCGGGTCAGCAGGGCATCGAGGCCCTCGCCGTTGCCGGCATGGAGGTCGATGCGGCCGACCTTCTCGACCAGCCGCTCCAGCGACTCCAGCTCCTTGAGCCGCAGCAGCAGGGGGTTGTCCTCCATCAGGCGGGCGGTGTTCAGGAGCGAACGCGTTGCCGCGGTCTCCTCCTGCCGGCGGATCAGGTTCGCCTTCGCGACCCGCTCCGCCTCCACCACCTTGTTCACCAGCTCCCGGATCTCGCCGGGCAGGATCACGTCCTTGACGCCGAGCTCGGTCACCTCGACGCCAGACTCCGCGATGCGTGCACGCACATAGTCGCGCAGCTCCGCATCCAGCGCCGCCTTCGCAGACAGCACCTCGTCCAGCGTCCGGCCCGCGACCGCCTCGCGGATCGCGAACTGCACCAGGCGGTACAGCCACGCATCCACGTCGGGAACGGTCGCAACCGTCCGCTCGGGATCGACGATCCGGCGGAACGCCGTCAGCGTCACCCGCAGCGCGATGCGATCCTTGGTCAGCATCTCCTGCGCGGTGATCTCGACCGCATGGGGCCGCAGGTCGAGGCGCTTCACCTCGATCTTGCGGCCGACGGTCCAGAAGGCGTGCCGGCCGGGCGCAAGCCGCTCCACGAGCCGGCCCTCGACGTAGAGCAGGCCCGCCTCGTGGTTCTCGACCACCGCTTCCATCACGACGGTCGAGCGGTTGCGCTCGATCATGGTCAGGTGCCGCGCGCTGACCTTGGGATCGGCGGACACATCGATGCGCTCGACATCGATGCGGGTCGCGACCTTCCAGTAGACGCGCACCTGCCAGGGCGTCATCAGATGCACGGGCCGGCCGTCGAGGCTGACGATGGCGATCTCGTCCGCCTTGGTCTCGACCGCCTCGAACAGCTCGGCGGCGAGATCAGGCCGCGCGGCCTTCAGCACCGCGTAGCGATCCGCAGAGAATTCGCTGCGAACCACGTCGAGCACCTCGGCCTTCAGCTCGTGCAGGGGATCGAACAGCCGGTGCTTGCCGGGCGCGAGCACGCGCACGAGCTGCCCGTTGCGCGTCAGCAACGCACGCTCGCCATCCTTCACCGTCACGTTCAGCATCAGCAAGTGCCAAGTCATGGCACGCCTCCTTCATTTGCGCCCGGCCGGATGCCGGACAACAGGCTTCGTCTGCAAAGGACGTGAGGACGCGGACGACGCTTCCCGGGAAATCGGCGGGCCTGGGCTTGAGCTTGCGTGACGACGGGCGCACGCGCGCGATCGCTCGACGCGTGTCGAGCGGTCATGCGGAGCCACCCGGCATAGGCGCAAGCGGTATCTACCCGCGGCGCAAAGCCGGTCTCACAGTGTCTAGGTTCGGACGGAAAGCCTTTCGGCAAAACGGCCGGACTGCGACTGAAGCGCGCGTCCGGTCCTCGTCAGAGGTGTCAGTTTTTCAGGCTGACCCGGAGCGATGGAGCGGGAATCGAACCCGCGACAAGATGATTAACAGTCATCTGCTCTAACCAACTGAGCTATCCCTTGTGCAAGAGACCGGAATCGAACCGATGCCTTCGGGCGTTCAGCCCGACGCTCTCCATGAGCTACGTCCTGCGTTTCTCCTTCATTCGGCGGAACACGAAACCGGAAACCGGCCCGCGCCAGTCGGGATCTCAGAGAGCCCGAACCCATGGCCTAGCGAAGGAGCGGGCTAATAGACGAGGCAGGTTCGGGTTGCAAGGGGGAAAGCTGAGATTTTTCGTCGCGCGTCTTGCGTTGTGACGCGATCGTCACACCGCGACGTGACGTCAACTGCGCGACATCTCCTGGAAACACGCCCTCACCCAGTCGATCGTCACGCGCGTTGCGGCGTCGCGCTTGAGGTGGTTTTGCACGAGCAGCCAGACGTCGCGCCGCTTCGGCAGCAGCGTGGCGCGCAGGCGGCGATCGCCGAGCAGGTCCGTGCAAACATGCTCCGGCAACACGCCGGCGGCCTGATGCGCGCGGATCAGGTTACGGATGACGCGAACGTTGTCGGTGACGCAGCGCGCGCGGGCTTGCTTCATTCGCAGGAATTGCATCTCGGGAATGGCACCGAGCTCGTCCGGATAGGCGCACAGCATCGGCTCGCCCTCGGTCGTAACAGGCTCGAAATAATAGAGCTTGACGTCGCCGAGCCTGGAGATCGCGAAGTCACCCTTGTCGGGTTTGCGCAGCCGGATGGCGAGATCGGCCTCCCAGCGCGAGAACTTGACGTTCTCGCTCGAGGTAAGGAATTGCAGCGTCAGGCCGGGATTGGCGCGCAGGAAGTCGCTCGCGCGCGGCGACAGCACCTCCTCGGCGACCGTGTTGGTGGAGGCGATGCGCAGGCGTCCCACCGGACCTGCCAGGCTCTCGCCGACGCGGCCGATCTCGGCGGCATGTGCGGCCATCGCCTCGACATGCGCCAGCACCGCCTCGCAACTCCGCGTCGGCCTGCGGACGCCGTCGGCGGCCTCGAACAGGCGCAAACCGAGCGCACGCTCGATGCGCGACAGCCTGCGCCCGACCGTCGTCTCGTCGATGCGCAGCCGCGCGCTGGCGCCCGCGTAGGTGCCTTCGTCCCTGACGGCAGCGATGATGCGCAGATCGTCCCAGTTCATTGTTTGAGGTTATACCGGCCGGGCGCAGCCTGCAATATTGCAGCCACCCGCTGCAATATCCCTGCATATCGGCAGGCACTCCCGGGGCTATGTTCGCAGAGCCTTTTGCCCCGGAGATTTCCAAGACCATGACGACCGCAAAGACCCTGCTGCAGCTCGCCGGTGCCGATCTCAACCCGCCGCGCCTTGGCGACGCCGCGCTGGTGCTGATCGATATCCAGAACGAATATCTCGCAGGCCCTCTCGCGTTGCCCGACGCCCGCGCTGCGATCGCGCGGGCGGCTGCGCTCCTGGCGCGGGCACGCGAGAGCGGAGCCGCGATCATCCATATTGCCCATCGCGGCAAGGCCGGCAGCCTGTTCGATCGCGGCACCGAGCGCGGCGCCATCGTCGCCGAGCTGAGCCCCCGTGCCGGCGAACTGGTGATCGAGAAGGAGTTGCCGAATGCGTTTGCCGGCACGGATTTGCAGGCGCGCCTTGCCGCAACCGACAGGAAGAACATCGTGCTGGCCGGCTTCATGACGCATATGTGCGTCAGCTCCACGGCGCGCGCCGCGCTCGACCTCGGCTTTCGTACGACCATCGACGCCGACGCCTGCGCCACGCGCGACCTGCCCGACGGCCGCGGCGGCACGCTGGACGCCCGGACCATCCACGAGGTTGCACTCGCCGAGCTATCCGACCGCTTCGCGATCATCGCGCGCGGCGATGCGCTGAAATAACGGAGCAACGCGATGCTGCAACTCTATTTCTCGCCGATGGCCTGCTCGCTCGCGAGCCGCATCGCGCTGATGGAAGCCGGCCTCGATGCGCGCTATCATCAGGTGCATCTCTTGACGAAGAAGGTCGTGGACGACGACAGCGACTTCCACGGCGCCTCGCCGAAGGGCGCGGTGCCGGTCCTGGTTCTGGAGAACGGCGAACGGCTGACCGAGAGCGCGGCGGTGCTGCAATACATCGCCGATCTGAAGCCGGAGACGGGGCTCGCGCCGCGGTTCGCCGATCCCGATCGCTATCGCCTCCAGGAATGGCTGAGCTTCATCGGCGCCGAGATCCACAAGGCGTTCCTGTTTCCGACCTTCTGGTACAAGGACGACGGCTCGCT
Organism: Bradyrhizobium sp. CCBAU 45394; assembly: GCF_028128655.1. Lineage (NCBI taxonomy): Bacteria > Pseudomonadati > Pseudomonadota > Alphaproteobacteria > Hyphomicrobiales > Nitrobacteraceae > Bradyrhizobium > Bradyrhizobium sp. CCBAU 45394. The sequence continues at coordinate 204,059 of NZ_LBIX01000008.1, forward strand.
CGCCAAGCCGCGTGCACGCATCGCGCAGACATTGTCGGTACCTGCCGCGCACCTTGCGGACCGCAAATTCCTCGTCGGCCACAGCTTCACCGTCGCGGATGCCCACCTCACCTGGGCCTTGCTGCTGCTGCGTCCCGCGGGGGTCGACATCGCGCAATGGCCATCCCTGTCGGCCTATCTCGAACGCATGCAGGCGCGGCCCGCCGTGAGGGAGGCGATCGCAACCGAGATGGCGCTGCGCAAGACCGTGGCGGCGAACCCGGCGTGACAGGATGTCACGGCCGGCAAAATTGACGGTTCCATAGCGAGGCCATTGATGCCGGCGCGACATGCGCTAATCTGGAGAGATATTTTTCGATATTTCCCTGGAAGGCATTCATGCGTGCTCCTTCTGGAATTTTGCCTCGATTTTTCCTGGCCCTCCTCGCCTGCTGGCTGTGCCTGGGTCCCGCATCGGCGGAGACTAGGGTGGCGCTGGTGATCGGCAACGGCGCCTATGCCTCGACGGCGCAGCTTCCCAACCCGCCGCACGATGCCGAAGACGTAGCAAGCTCGCTCAGGCGCAGCGGTTTCGAGGTGCTGGAGGGTATCGACCTGCGCCAGGCCGACATGCAGGACCTGACCATCCGCTTCGCGCGCGCGGCGAGCCGGGCCGACGTCGCCATGTTCTACTACAGCGGCCATGCGATGCAGTACAACGGCGTGAACTATCTGATGCCGGTCGATGCCGTGCTGACCGACGAAGCCGACCTGAAGCGCTTCGTGCGCGTCGACGACATCGTGAACGACCTGCAACAGGCCAAGAACCTGCGTATCCTGGTGCTCGATTCCTGCCGCGACAATCCGCTGGCGGAAAACCTCAAGCGCTCCGCGACTCGCGCCGCCTCGCTCGGACGCGGATTGTCGAAGGTCGAAGCGCCGCGCGGGACGATCGTGTCGTTCTCGACGCAATCGGGGCAGGTCGCCGCCGATGGCACCGGTCGCAACAGCCCCTACACGACGGCGTTCCTGAAGCACATCGAGGAGCCGCAGGAGATCGGCGACGTCTTTCGCGACATCAGCAGCGACGTCTATGACGCCAGCGGCAAGACCCAGCTGCCGGAGCTGTCGCTCTCGATCATCGGCAAGTTCTACCTGAACGGGCCGGTGGCGGTCACGGTCGCGCCAGCGGCCCCGCAAGCCGCGCCGCGGCCTGATCCCTGCGCAGCCGCGGAGGCCCATTGGAAGGCTGCGGATGGCATCGGTACGCTGGGTGCCTACGAAGACCATCTCGCCCGATTCCCGAATTGCATCTTCGCAACCCTCGCCAAGGCGCGAATCGAAGGCCTGAAACAGAAGACGGCGCTTGCGCCGGCGGCCGGCAACGCCCGAACCGGCGGCAGCAAGGACTTCGACGGCAACTGGGACGTGACGTTGAATTGCCAGGCGACCGGCAAGGCGCAGGGCTTCACCAGGCCTCTGTCCGCCACCGTTGCGAACGGCGTATTCCACGCCGAGGCGCAGAGCCTGAACGGCGTCAACCGGCTGGAGATCGATGGCCAGATCCCGCCGGACGGCAAGACGACCTTGAGCGCGCGCGGCACGACAGGGGCAAGCACTTACACCCTCAATAACCTGCCGCCCGGCTCGCCCTACGCCTTTACGGTCGATGCGCAGTTCGAACGCACCCGCGGCAGCGGCAAGCGCAACGAGGCGCGTGCCTGCAACCTGGTTTTCGTCAAACGCTGATCGTGCGATATCGCGCAGTGCAGGCGAAGGCGATCGGCCTCGATCCCGCAGCGGACTGACACCTCACGACAGGAAGAAGATCATGACGTCGCATGACAGGGCCAAGGTTTTGGCAGGAAAGACTGCGCTGGTGACCGGCGCGGGGCGCGGGCTCGGTCGCGCCTTTGCGGAGAAGCTTGCCGCGCTCGGCGCCGACGTCGCCATCCACGGCATGCGCGAGAACGGGCCGGCGGAATATGGCGAGGGTACCACCCTCACCGCGGTCGCCGCGGAGATCGGCCGGCAATTCGGTGTCCGCACCCAGCGCGTGCTCGGCGATCTCACCAAGGGTGAGGACATCGCGCGTGTGATAGCCGAGACAGAAGACACGCTCAGACCGATCGACATTCTGGTGCACAACGCCGGCGGCGACATCGCAGCCGCCGGCGGCAAGCCGGATCCGAACGACGCGGTGAATATCAAGGAGGCCGATGTGCGCGCGGTGCTGGAGCGCAATCTGCTCTCGACCATCCTGACCTGCCAGGCGGTCGCGCGCGGCATGATGGAGCGGCGCCGCGGCCGCATCGTCACGCTTGGCTCGGTCGCCGCCTTCAAGGGGCGCACCAACGGTGCGATCTATGCGGTGTCGAAGGCCGGCGTGACCCACTACACGCGATGCCTGGCCGACCAGCTCCGCCCCTACGACATCGCCGTCAACTGCATCGCACCGGGCGATACCCGCACCGGCCGCTTCCTCGGCACGCGCGCGGTGGACCCTGACCGGATGGTCGAGACCGGCACGCTCGACCGCATCGCGACCGTCGACGAGGTCGCGCGCGTCGTCGAATTCTTCGCCGGTCCCATGGGCGCGTTCGTCTCCGGCCAGGTCCTCAGGATCGACGGCGGCGGACAGTGCTGGCCGGGCTGAAGCGCGTCCACAACGCAGGACAAAGAAAAGGGCCGCTGCAAGCGGCCCTTTTCTCATCGGGAATGAACCGGGATCAATCGACCCGCGCCAGCACCGCGAGCTTGCGGATGCCCTTGTTGCGGTAGGCGTCGAGGAACGCGTAGTAGTCCTTGAACGACACGCAGCCGTTGGAGTCGCCGTTCGGCCCGAGCATGAAGGTGTGCGCGAGCAGGCCGTCGCGGCCGTAGATCGCGCTCTCGCCGCCGATCGGGGTCAGGCGCAGCGCCGGCACGCCGTGGAACAGCGCCTCGCGCGGCTTCAGCGTGTAGATGTGCGGCGGGGTCACGCCGCGCATGCGGACGCGCGAGGAACGGGGATCATCGAGATTGGAGCCGAGGCCGGAATGCGCCTCGAGCTTGGTGCCGTCGGGCAGATAAACCGTCTTGGCGGTGATGTCGTAGACCGCGGTGTCGCGCTCATAGGGCGCCGAACCGCCGAGCATGGGGTTCTGCTCCCTCGGCGCGATGGACGCGGTCACGCTGGCATCGGCCGAGGCATAGGCGAGCAGTCCGCCGGAGGACTCGCGCTTGCCCCAGAGCTTCTCGACCATCGACTGGCGCGGCCCGGTGATCGACATCACCGCGGCCTTGGCGCGATCGGCAAAGGATTTTGGCTTCGCTTCGGGCACCGGCACGATCTCGGCCGGATCGGCCGAAGCCAGTTGCAACTGAGCATCCGGAGCGCGCTTGGCCCTGGCGGCATCGGCGATCTTTTCAGTGGCCTTGTCAGTGGCCTTGGCCGGGGCGGACGGCTTCAGCGCTTCGGCGACCTTCGCGATCACGCCCGGCTTCGCGGTGTCGGCGACCTTCGTCGCGGGAGCCTGAGCTACGGCACTCGCCGCATTGGATTCCACCCCTTGCGTCGCGGCCGCGGCAAAGCGCTCGTTGAACATCTCGCGCGAGATCGGCGCGGCGACCTGCAAGCGGTCCGGCAGGAGAGCGAAGGCTTCCTTGATGGCATCGCCCGCCTCGCGCAGCGCGACCTTCGGCGCGCGCTTGATCACGGGCTCGTCGTAACCGTTACTGCCGACGGTCGGATAGACGCTGGCGGCGAAGATGTTGCTGTAGACGGTCCAGCCGGCGCCAAGCACGACGCAGCCGATCAAAGCGGCGCCAAGCACGTTTTTGGTGGTCATTTTCCGGGAAGGCTTCCGATGTGGATTCTTGCCAGGATTTTTGGACTTCCGTGCCGCGTTACTCTGCGCAGCGATACTCGTACTCATTCGCCTTGCGTCCAGGACGGTGTCACTCAGTCCCCCTTCGAAGTGCCGCTGCTGGTCAGGTTCCGGGAACAGCATCTCGCAGAGGGTCGGAGCGTCATTAAGGCGACTTTTAGTTAAATGCGGATTAAGTTCGGGCAGATATGGGGCAACTCGTTAATGCCGTCCCATTTCGAGAAAAAAGCCCGCAGAACTACGGACTTAGACGCTTCTGTTAACTATAATTCTCGGCTGGATCGGTGCGGTCAGCGGACGTCTTTGACGGCCTCTCTGGGCGCATCCAACCAAGTCATTTTCGTGGTCTTCAATGCGGCCTGACCATAGCGGTGAAGCGTTGCGCGAGGCTGGTCGCGCTGGCCATCCCTCCGTCTTTCGGCGCACCGATGTCAGCGGAATGGCGACAACGCACACACACATCACACATCGCACTGAGCGCTCACGCAGCACGGCGCCGTGACCGAAAGTTGATCGCGCCGGTCTGGAAAAGGCCGCAGCGACGAAATAGCTGCCAGACCCGGCACTTTTCAGCAGCCTCTGCGCGTGATACGGTACCGTATCAACATCGCCTTGAACTGTGCCACGCACGCAAACGGAGGCTGGCATGAGAGGGATCGCACGTGCCGGGTTTTTCGCCCTGGCGTGGTCGTCGTTGTTGACGGGATACGTGGCCGCGCAGCCCGCCAATGCGGGCTGCACGCCGTCGCCATCCGCCGCCGGCACGCAAACCTGGCGCTGCAACAACGGCATCACCATCGTTGCGGAAAACGGCGCCAGATTTGAACTTAAGGACGCGAACCGCGACGGACATATTGACTCCGTGGAGTTGAGCAGCAAAGCGCTGCTGGTCGAGGTTCCCAAAAAGCCCGGCGGCAATCCCTTCAAGGTGCTGACACCGCAGGCGATCGCCGCGGTGCGGGGCACCAAATGGGCCGTGGACGTCGCCGATGCAAAAACCTCGGTCTTCGTCGCCGACGGCCGTGTCGGCGTCAGCCGCAGGAGCCGCGGACGCGGCGTCGTTCTGGGCCCTGGCGAAGGCGTCGATGTCGAGGCAACCGGTCCATTGACCGTCAAGACATGGGGCCAGCCGCGCGTCGACGCGCTGATGGCAAGACTGGGTCAATAAGGCCCGGACGACAAAGCGAAGAAGATTGCAGTACGTAATGACTAGACGCGTTCAGATCCTGGTGCCACTCGTCCTCACCGCGCTGTGGGGTGCAGGCATCTATGCCGCTCACGCCAACGGCCATCTGCGCTTTCTCGACCGCCTCGAAGCGACGCTGACCGACCTGCGGACGCAAATCCGCGGCGTGCAGGCTCCGCCCGATCTCGTCACCATCGTCGCGATCGACGACACCGTCGTCAAACGCGGCGGCAGCTATCCCTTGCCGCGCGCCGATCTCGCCCGGATCGTCGACACCATCGTGCAGTTCAAGCCGAAGGTCGTCGCGATCGACCTCTTGCTGGTCGACCGCAGCGCCGCGATCGGCGATGCCACTCTGGCCAACACGCTCGCCACCGGTCCCATGGTCCTGGCCGCCGCAGCGATCTTCCCGTCCGCCAGCGAGACCGTGGAGTCCAGCAGCCGGGGCCCCCTCGCCGTCCTGCCGCAAGCCGAGCGCTTCCTGCTGCCCTTGCCCGCATTTGCCGACCACGCCGAGGTTGGCGTCGTCAACGTCGCGACGGGACAGTCCGGCTCGCCGCTCTCGATACCGATGCTGTTCCGGACGCACGACAAGGTCGAGCTGTCGTTCCCCTTGCGGGTCGCGACCCGCGCGCTCGACAAGCCGCTGACGATCGCGCCGGATCATCTCATGCTCGGCGATCGCGCGGTGCCGACCGACACCGACTTCGCGCTGCCGATCACCTATTACGGCCCGCGCCGCACCATCCGCACCGTCAGCGCGCAGAGCATCTTCGACGGCACGCTCAGTCGCGCCGCCATCGAGAACCGCATCGTCGTGATCGGCGCCTCGGTCGCCGGCGGCGGTGATTTCTATCCGACGCCGTTCGATTCCCTCATGCCCGGCGTCGAGGTGATCTCGACCGCGATCACCCATCTCGTCGCCGGCGACGGCATCGTGCGCGACCGCAAGGTGCATATCGCCGACGCGCTTGCCGCCATCCTGCTGCCGGTGCTGCTGGTGGGCTTGCTCGCCTGGCGGCGCAGCGCGCTCGGCATCATGGCGGCGGCGGCGGTGATGATCGCCTGGGCCGGGCTCAATCTGTTCGCGTTCACGCACGGGGTCTGGCTGAACGCCGCGACCACGCTTGCGGCCGCGGTTCCGCCCGTTGCGATCTTTGCCGGCGTGCAGCTATGGGCGGGAGGCCGCCGCACGCAGTATTTCGCCGCCAAGAGCAGGTCGCTTGCGCTCTTCCAGGCACCGGCCGTGCAGGAGTGGCTGGCGCGCGATCCGAACTTCCTGTCGAAGCCCGTCCGGCAGGATGCCGCCGTGGTCTTCATCGATCTCTCCGGCTTTACGGCGCTGAGCGAACGGACCGATCCGGACGCGCTCAGGGATCTCCTGAAGGCGTTTCACGCGTTGATCGACAAGGCGGCAGTCGATTGCGGCGGCATGGTCACCGGCTTTCTCGGCGACGGCGCCATGCTCCTGTTCGGACTGCCGCACGCCATGCCGGATGACGCGGCGCGTGCGCTGAATTGTTCGATCGACCTGCATCGCGGCGTCGAACGCTGGATCGCCTCGCTGCCCCCTGCGATCGGGGGCCAGCTCGGTTTCAAGATCGGCGCGCATTTCGGCCCGATCGTCGCCTCCCGTCTCGGCGAAAGCCACCAGCACATCACAGCGACCGGCGACACCGTCAACGTCGCAAGCCGGCTGATGGAGGTCGCCGCCCAGAACGATGCGCGGCTCGCGCTGACCGACACGCTGCTGGATGCGGCCGACTTCCACGGCACTCCCAACGGCGTCCTGACAGGCCCCCTGCTCACGCAGGTCCGCGGCCGCTCCGGCGTCGTGACCGTCTGGTTCTGGCGCGACCGGCACAGGCCGAGCCAGGCCACCGCCAAGGCCGAGATGATCGACTGAATAGCCACCGCTACCCGCCCAACACTCCGCCGGGACGACGGTGATTACCGCGCTTCCGGTGGCGGCGAACGGTCCAGCACGTCGCCCTTGGCGCCTTCGAGCAGATCGATGCCGTAGGTCTCGATCACGAGCGGCCCGCGCTTGCGCTGCAATTGCGCAACCTGCGTCACCTGCGCAAAGAGATCGTTGACGGCGGGATGGCCGCCCTCACGCAGCTCATCGACATAGATCAGCTTGCCGGCAAGCTGCTTTGGATCGGGCTCGGGCATGTTGACCCAGCGGATGCGCTGGTTCTGCTGCACCACGCAAGTGCCGCGCGGCAGATAGAAGGCGAGCCAGCCGGTGGTGCCGTAGTCCGGCGCGAGCACGCATGTCGCACCGGTGCGGGCGCGCACGGCTTCGATCTCCGCGGCGAGTTCGCGCCAACCGACGCCGACGCTGCGCACGGTCGCGTCACGGCGATAGCCGGACAAGATGCCCGTGTTGGCTTGCACGATCAGGGCCGCAAACATCACGATGCCGGCGGGTGCAGCCCAGCGCAGGCAAAAATCGACCAGGCGCCGCGCACGCGGCTTCCACTGCACGAGGTTGGCGGCGGCCGCGGCCGCAATCACGAAGGGCGGGTAGACCGGCGCGAACCAGTTGGCCTCGACGCGCGCATGCAGCGAATGCCAGACGAAATAGGCGACAATGGTCCAGAACATCGTCTCGATGAGCACCCGCGAGGCCAGCGCGCCGGCGCGGCGCCAGGTCAGCGCGTGTAGCCCCATGGCACCGAGAATGAAGACCAGCGGGGTCGCGAACGCGATCTGGGTCGGGATCAGCTCGGCGATGAAGACGGGGCGGAAATCCTCGATCCTGGCGCGCCCGAGCTGCTTTGCGAACGAGACCCATTGATGATCCGCATTCCAGAGGATCACCGGCGAGAACAGCGCAAGGGCAACGAGGCCGCCGAGATAGGGCCAGGGCGAGAGGAACCAGCGCCTGAGCTTCGGCACGGCCGCGAGCCAGATCAGGATCGCCGGCCCGAAGAACATCGCGGTGTATTTCGACAGCAGCGCCGCACCGACGGCGGCACCGACCGCGAGCCACCAGACGCCGCGGCCGGTCTCCAGCACCTTGGCGAGGAAGAACAGCACGAAGCTGGAGGCGACCAGCAGCGGCGCATCGGGCGTGACGATCAGCGTGCCGACCGCGGCCAGCAGCGTCACGTTGAGCAGGATGGCACTGGTGGCCGCGACACGGGCACCCCCGAACAGGATCGCGGCCGAGCGATAGATCGCATAGCTCATCGGCAGCGCGAGCAGGATCGAGACGAGGCGGACGCCGAGCTCGGTGTCGCCGGCGATCATGGTGCCGGCGCGGATGACATAGGCGACCATCGGCGGGTGGTCGTAATAACCTCCGGCGAGGTTCTTCGACCACATCCAGTAATAGGCTTCGTCGAAAGTGATCGGCGTGAATGCGGCCGCGACGAGCCGCAGGGCCACCAGCGCGAGAATCACCAGCGCCGTGTTGCGGACAATCCGCGCGTCAGCCCCGCCCATACCGGTTTCCTTGGCGCGCTATTTCTTGCGCCAGACGAACAGTCCGGACATCGCGTAGTTCCACACCACGCCCATCAGCGCGCCGGCCAGGCCGGCCAGCCACCAGATCGGCTCCTGGTCGTAGACCGAGAAGGCGACGCCGACATTGGCGAGCAGGCCGACGCTGCACACGATGTAGAAGGCGATCAGGCCGCGCAGCAGCGCAAAGCCCTTCAGCCGCTGATCGCGATAGGTGAGGAAGTTGTTGAGGACGAAGTTGCTGGTCATAGCGACGACGGCGCCTGCCGCCTGCGCTTCCGCGAACGGCGCCTTGAACACGTGAAGCCCGATGAACAGCGTGGCCAGGTGCACCACGAGACCTATGCCGCCGACCATCGCGAACAGGATGAAGCGCAGCGAGAGGATGTCGTTGCTCAGCTTGGCCAGCACGAGGCCCAGGAAGTCGAGCGCGACCATGGAATCCAGCTTGCTCTCACCGTGCTGGCGGGCGCCGAAGGTGTAGGGAATCTCGACGGCCCGCAAGCTGCCATGCGCGGTCGCGACCAGGTCGAGCAGGATCTTGAAGCCATGCACCGAAAGTTTTGGCGCCAATTCCTCGAAACGATCGCGGCGGACCATGAAGAATCCGCTCATGGGATCGGCGATCTCGACCCGCAGCATCTTCCTGGCGACCTCGGTCGCCAGAGCGCTGGCGCCGGCGCGCTGCTTGTTGAAACCTTCGCTCTTGTAGCCTTCGATATAGCGGCTGCCGACCACCAGATCGGCCTCGTCGCTGGCAAGCAGCAGCAGCATCTTCGGCAGCTGCGTCTCGTCGTGCTGAAGGTCGGCGTCGATCACGGCGACAAAGGGTGCGCTGGAGGCCAGGATGCCTTCGATGCAGGCGCCGGACAGGCCGCGGCGGCCGATGCGGCGGACACAGCGCACGCGGCTGTCGCGCTGGGCCAGCGCGCGCACGACGTCCCAGGTGCCGTCGGGTGAATTGTCGTCGACGAACACGACCTCCCAGGCGACGCTGGCGAGCGTCGCCTCCAGGCGCCGGTAGAGCACCGTTACGTTGTCGCGCTCGTTGAAGGTCGGGACGATGACCGACAGTTCCGGCCCCTCTTGAGCCTGGGGCGGATTGTCGGGGCCCGGTCTGATCGCTTCATTCATGACGGCAGCGTATATCCGCCGCGTCCTGCGCTGCCAAGCCGGGGTTTCCAAGGGGAAGGGCCCAAATGGGCCCTAAAATGCCAACGACCCCGGAACGGCGGGCGCGCGTACATCCGGCGCAGCCTTAGCTATTCCAAGGTCGTTCCAGCAACGGAGATCGTGACTCAACGTTGCCGTTAGTAGCTAGATGGGGACGGCAAAGCCGCTTTTCAAGGGGCAAAAGCACCCTTTTTCAGGCCGACGACTAGTTCGGGACTTCCTTGATCACCGGGCCGCGCGGCGCGGGGGCTGCCGGCGCCATGGCCGCCGGGCCCGGATCGACCTTTGCCGGCTTGGGCGGCTTGCCGTACTGGCCGATCGGCCCGAGGACGACGGCGACCGCAAGCACGACCGCCGCGACGATCGCGCCCAAAATGCCACCCACCGACTCAGACGACATGGAAGCCCATCCCTGTTCCAGATGCGATCATTGATACCACGGATGAACGCGGAGCCGGAAGGGCCACGGGACCGCGACCGCTGTCGACCTATTTCTGCGGCGGCCTATGCTTGATGAAAGCCGTCACGATGTCCTTCTGCGCCGACTCCACCGCCCTGTTCGCGGTCGCGAGATGGGCGCCGGAATCGATGTTCGGATATTGCGTGGTGAGATAGTCGAGCAATGCCACCCGGTAATATTGCCGCTCCGACGGACAGGCGCCCGCAACCGAACGGCCAAAATCCTGTTCCGACAGGCCCTGATTGCTGTCGCGCGAATATTCCCGCGCCAGGCAATGCCAGTAATCGTCGCGGCCCTGCATGGCGAGCTTCTGCGCGCCCTTGGCGTCGTCGTCATCCGCCATGGCAGAATATGTGATGGCAGCAGATGTCATCATCATGAGCGCCGCCCCCAGCATCAGCATCCGCATCTTGTTCTCCTTCTTCGCAGATGTCATTTGACATTATAGTTTTTAAAGATACGGCAAAATGCCCAACCATTTCAAAACCCTTTGAGCCAGCGTGATTCATAAAGTTTTGGCTACGAGTTCTGGGTGCAGTTCGTACTAGCTGAATAGTTTTTACCCCTTGGGAATTCATACGAGACCACTTGATCGGCGCCAGCACATTTGCGACCACAACGAAGCGGCACGCTTTTCTCGATTGATGAGCTTGGTTTCCAGGGCACGTGGCAGTTGCTATGCCAGAGTCGGCCGACTCCGCCTCGTCACCGTCCTGCCCACATAAGGCTTGGATAGGATTCTCGCGCACTCCGGCAATTTCGCAATCTTTGTCTTCAGATTCTTGATACCGCATTCGCGCCCCAAAGCGGCGTAAGAAATTCGCTTTTTCCCAGACTTCGACCTCAGCGCCGACATCGCCGACCTAAGTAGAGGCGCGTACGTTTTATCCAATTTTTGCCAGTCTTTTTTAGGCCCCGTGGAGCCACGCCACCCAAACCTTCCCTCGGTTTTTAGCCAACCACGATCAAGGGCGTAGAGCTTGGAATACACATCAAGTCGTCTCGTCCTCAGCCATGTTCTCCGCAATTGAGCGATCGTGCGCTCGTCGCGTGCACGCTCGGACCGGCTCGCTTTTCCTGCAAACAAACGCGCGACGGTACTGACGGACAGCCCCATTCGAGAGGCCACTTTGCCGATCGAAAGCCCCTCGTCCTTAAGTCGCTTGGTCGCCCGGCCCTTACTCCGCCCAAAATATTTCGTGGCACACCAGGCGCGCCGCATTTTCGGAAATCCGGCCGCAGCGCGTCCGACGTCATTCCGCGCGCCCAATATCGGAATAGAATGTTCACGACAGTCTGTCGCGTCACACCGAACTGCTTGCAAGCCGTCGCGATGAGCGGTCTGCGATTAACCGAAAACAAAAGCGATCGCTCGTCTCTGGCGCCGGCGAGGAGGACGGCTACGATCGCCCAATGCGTGCTCTGTCTCTCGTCCGTGGCAGTGTTGCCATTCGGCGGCGCAATGTATACCTGCTGCGGCTCATCGAACACTACCTCATATCGCGGAGAAGGTCCTTTATAGTCTGCAATAAACTCTGAATAGCTTAGTCGATACGGCCAAATTCTGTCATCAATATCCTTGAGCCATATCTCATCAATCGAGGCGTCCACGTGGACAATTCGCTTCAGCCGGTTGTCGTCCCGATCGCGGACAAGCACGCGGATAGCGAGCGATGCTATCGAGGGGCGCAAGCCAGTCATGTCTGGCTTTCCGCGAAGGAGAACTTTGCACAGGGAACTTCCGCCAGAGGCGGGGCATGGTTCAAGTCAACGAGCACTTCCTTTCTGGCCAGCAGCGCGCGGACAACGCCTAGGGCTGAGCCCCTTTCTAGTCCAAGCTGACCATCTATCAGGCGACACACTAGTCTGATCGGCACTGTCGGATAAGCAAGGCTCGTGGTCTGCACCTGCGTTCTTATCCGTTGTATCCAAGCATTCTCAGCCCGCACAGAGAGATCTGAGTCGAATAGCCAAGCGAGGTTCCGCGCGGTGTTGGTCTTGAGTTGGGATCTGAGCTGTATCTCCCACGCAATCCCTCTTATCGACCAGTAGACTCTTTCAATTTCCAACTTCTCGATCGTACGCAGGTTCTGGAGATCCTCGTCTTCCTTTATTGCGTAAGCAAACAGGCAATCCCCGCGCGAAGCTCTTCGGGTAATAAGCAAGTCGGTTGTCATCACGAGAGGAGTTCTCGATGCGCGATCAACTGGGTGATGAACGCCGAGCAGGTCAGCGAGCAGGATCGTCTCGCTCCGATCCAATGGAAATTGTTCGCGGACGTCGATTACATCGTCGTCATAACAATGATGCAAGAACGCACTGTATTCATTGTCTGAGAGAAAATGATGTACACGAGCCGATTTTCTCCAGAATAGTCGATGGCTCCGCCCTCGAGAGGGCACATCCGCGGTCGTTAGCCATGGAGTGTACTGTGAGCCCGCCCCTATCCCGCGCCCAACACGAACCTATTTGGCGATCCGCCTTTCGTCCCAAGAATAGCGTCGACGCGACATAGCCGATATCCATGCGCAGTCCTTCGCCGCCCGTGCCTGCGCTACGAACGGCAGCTGGATGAGGTGGTACGAGCGAATTCTGCGTCCTTGAGAGCGAGTCCTTCTAGGCTGGCCTCGGTTAAGGTTTGTAGAACCGGCCGCTACTAAGGCGTTTAGGGATTGTTGGACGTCTTGAGCTGCTTGTAGTCGGCGATCAGCAGGCCGTCGACGAAGTCATGGAAGAACGTACGAAGGATGGCCGCCGCGTTCGGAATACCCAGGATGCGGTCCTCGATCTCACGCATGCCGGCGAGAATGCGGCGCATGTTGCGGGCGAGCCGTCGCCGGTTGAGCTCGCCTGCGCGCCTTTGCTTGAGAACTGGCGTACGGCCGTGATGCAGTTCAGGCGCCAACAAGATCTGATGCTGTCCGTCCTGATACTGGTGGGACGCGTCACCAAGCATCCGCAGCACTCTGACGCTAGGACGATTCGCACCTCGCAGTTGATCTGGCTCGACCGCAACCGCAGGTGGGCACGCACCTGGAATCGAATCTACCGGCTCGGAGATCGAGCGGACGACGAGCACGTTACTCCGACCTGATCAGCGCGAGGTAACGAAGGTATCGTCGCGAAGTCGAAGCGGCTTTGAATCGTGCTTTAGATGACGGATCGCGGCTCAGCGCTACGAAGATCCCGTTTAAACAGGCGGGATCAGTTACGGCGTCCTCAATTCATACCGCGGCACAGATTTGCCAGGCTCTTTGGTGGTCCAATCGAGTCGTTTTGCTCCAGTGCTTGCCGCGCTCAAGAACCTCAAACGAGCCCACGGTAACGCTCGGTAACAACTTCCCGGTGAAGCAAAACCTAGCGAAACCGGCGGGCCCACAAGACATTCGAACGGCCGCACCTCAGATTCGTAGTCTGGGCGGGAGCGTTGAATTTGCTAGGGTTTGTTACCGTAACGCGAAGCTCATTCCCTCAAAACCGCGCAATTTCAGCCTTGCCGCTTGGCGGTATTACCGGGCACCGATCGGCGCTGATTGTCAGGTGGCGGAGAGATGGGACTCCCTTCCCCCATGCCGCGGTTGCGCGAAAACCGCCGAAAAACAAGGATTCCGGAAAAGACCGGTCGGAATTTGTGACCACCGCTGTGTACCACCGGACCGGCCGATTCGGTCGTCAAACTCGAGCGATTTCGAGCCATCAGGAGACGGTTCGACGTGTGGCGCCTGCTCCGAAGCACGACGCACGCGCGCCTGCTGCATGCGCGAGGTTCGAAGTGAAGCGGACCGTCCCGACCGCTGTCATGGAGCTTGGCGGGCCGCTCTTAGCATGCGGCACGTCGAACGCTATTGGAGTGGCTTCAGCCGCTTCGCCCATCGCGCGCCCTACGTCTCCGCCGCCCTGATCGTGCTCGTCGGTCTCTATACCGGCTGGTCCGGATGGCACGAACTGATGATCTGAGCCGGGCGGCCGCGTCGATTTGCCGTGGCGGCGGACCGCAGCGGGCCGTTGCCGGAACCCCCGGCCTTCAGTATCCCCTCCCAGGGGATAGGATATCGGAGCCATGAGCAAGGACCACATACACGAAAGTCATGCGGAGATCGTCAAACGGCTGAAGCGGGCCGACGGGCATCTCCAAAAGGTCATCGCGATGCTCGCGGAAGGTCGACCGTGTCTCGACCTGGCGCAGCAACTCCACGCCGTCGAGAAAGCGATCTCCGAGGCGAAGAAGACCCTGATTCACGATCACGTCGACCACTGCTTGGACGCGGCCGCCAACGGCGGGGCGGGCAAGTCGACCAAGAGCGTCCTCGCCGAATTCAAGGCGATCTCGCGCTACCTGTAGCGGAGCATAAGATGGTCCCGCGTTTTCGGACGGCATCCATGATCCTGGTCGCGACGCTCGCGGCGATGGCGGGCACCATCGTGCCTGCAACCGCGCAGTCGAATTCCGCGAAGCCGGCGGCCATCGTCATGGACGACGATCGCATCAAGCTCGCAGGCATCGAACTCCGCCAGGCAGGACCTGCCCCGATCGCCAAGCGGCTGACCGTGCCGGGCACGATCGTTCCCGACGCAGGCCGGGTCGCGCACGTCTCCATCAAGGTTTCCGGCACGGTCGCGGATCTGCGGAAGAACATCGGCGACGACGTCGCGAAAGACGAAGTTCTGGGCGTTCTTGAGAGCCGGGAGGTCGCCGACGCCAAGAGCGAGTACCTCTCCGCCAAACTCTCGAACGAACTGCAGCAGGACCTCACCGCCCGCGACAAGTCGCTTTGGGAAGGCCGAGCCGTCCCCGAGCAGCAGTACATCAAGTCCCGCAACGCGGCGGCGCAGACCGAAATGCGCTTCGGCATCGCTCGCCAGAAGCTGATGGCTCTCGGCGTCAGCGACGCGGAGATCTCCGGACTGCCGCAGGCGCCGGACGGTACGCTGCGCAGCCAGAACGTCCGCGCCCCCATCTCCGGCCGTATCGTCGAACGAAAGGTGGAACTCGGCACCGCGGTCGGAAGGGACAGCCTGGAGACCGAACTCTTCGTCATCGTCGACCTCAGCCGCGTCTGGGTGGATCTGGCGGTTTCGTCGACCGACCTGCCCCTGGTCAGGGAGGGCCAGGATGTCGCCGTGGCCGTGCGTGGAATCGCCGAGACCGGCTCGGGCAAGATCACGTTCGTCAGCCCCCTGCTCGACAAGGACACGCGCACAGCCCGCGTCGTGGTCTCGCTCGACAACGCTGGCGGCCGATGGCGCCCTGGCTCCTTCGTCACGGCGAACATCGCGGTCGAAAAGCATGATGCGGCGGTCGCGGTCCCCTTCGCCGCGGTCCAGACCGTCGATGGACGCAAGGCGGTCTTCGCCCGGACCAAGGACGGATTCGAAGCGCGCGACGTCGTGCTCGGCGGACGGGACGGACCGGTCGTCGAGATCGTCTCCGGCCTCACTGCCGGCGAGACCGTCGCGGTCTCGAACACGTTCCCGCTCAAGGCCGAGGTATCAAAGCCCGGCGACGAGGACTGATCGATGATCGAACGCATCGTAGAGTTCTCGGTCCGCCGAAGATGGCTCGTCGTGCTGATCGCCCTGGCCGCCGCTGCATCGGGCGCCTGGTCGCTGACGAAGCTTCCCATCGACGCCGTGCCCGACGTCACGAACGTCCAGGTGCAGGTCAACGCCGTGGCGCCGGCCATGACGCCGGTCGAGATCGAAAAGCAGGTCACCGTCACGTTGGAGACGGCGCTCGCCGGCATACCCGGTCTGGAATCGACGCGCTCCTTCTCGCGCAATGGTTTCGCGCAGATCACCGCGGTCTTCGGCGACCGGACCAACATCTATTTCGCGCGGCAGCTCGTCTCCGAGCGTCTCAACGAAGCCAAGTCGGGTATGCCCCCCGGCGTCGACGTCCGGATGGGACCGGTCTCGACGGGCCTCGGCGAGATCTACTGGTGGGCGGTGGAATACGAAAAACCCGGCGCTTCCTCACCGATCCGCGACGGGAAGCCCGGCTGGCAGACCGACGGGAGCTACCTCACACCGGAAGGCGAGCGGCTCACGGACGACTTCCAGCGTACTGTCTACCTCCGGACGGTGCAGGACTGGATCGTGCGGCCGCAGATGAAGACGGTGCCCGGCGTCGCCGGGGCGGATGCCATCGGCGGTTTCGTCAAGCAATACCAAGTGCAGCCCGATCCGGCGAAGCTCGTCGGCTACGGGTTGTCGTTGAAACAGGTGGTCGAGGCGATCGAGGCCAACAATGCCAGCCGCGGTGCGAATTATATCGAACAAAACGGCGAAGGATACGTGGTACGCGCCTCCGGCCGCGTCGAGAACCTCGGAGACATAGAGAACATCGTCGTCGCGACGCGTGGCGGCGTGCCGGTCCGCGTCAGGGACGTGGCCGACGTAGCGATCGGGAAGGAACTCCGGACCGGCAGCGCGAGCGTCGACGGACGCGAGGTCGTGCTCGGAACCGCGTTGATGCTGATCGGCGGCAACAGCCGGACGGTGGCGGCCGCGGCGGACGCCAAGATCAAGGAGATCGGCAGAACGCTCCCGCCGGGAATTTACGCCCACACGGTCCTCAACCGCACCCAACTGGTCGACGCCACCATCCAAACGGTCGCGAAGAATCTCGCCGAAGGCGCACTTTTGGTGATCGCCGTGCTCTTCGTCCTGCTCGGAAACTTCCGTGCCGCGCTCGTCACCGCCCTCGTCATCCCGGTCACGATGCTCGTCACGGCGAGCGGGATGCTGCAGGGGCGGATCAGCGCGAACCTCATGAGCCTCGGTGCGCTGGACTTCGGCCTCATCGTCGATGGCGCCGTCATCATCGCGGAGAACAGTCTCCGGCACTTGGCGGAACGCCAGCGCGAGTTCGGCCGCGCCCTGTCGCTGCAGGAGCGCCTGGACACCGTGACGGCATCCACCGTCGAGATGATCCGCCCGTCCGTGTTCGGCCAGATCATCATCATACTGGTCTACACCCCATTGCTGGCCTTCTCCGGCGTCGAGGGCAAGACTTTCGAGCCGATGGCGCTCACGGTGATGACCGCCCTCGCCGTCGCCTTCGTAGTGTCCCTGACGTTCGTCCCGGCGGCCATCGCCATCGCGATACGCGGGCGCGTCAGCGAGCGCGAGAACGTCATCGTCAGGACCCTGAAGCGCTGGTACGCCCCGCTCCTCGCTGGCTCGATCGCGAGGCCACTCCCCATCATCGCCGCCGCCGGGCTTCTCTTCATCGGTGCAGCGCTCCTGTTCACGCGTCTCGGCCAGGAATTCACCCCGACCCTCGACGAGAAGAACATCGTCATGGAGGTGAAGCGCGTGCCGTCGACCGCGCTCGCGCAGTCGCAGCGGATGCAGCTTCTCATCGAAAAACAGATCAGCACCCTGGACGAGGTCTCGTTCGTCTTCTCGCGCACCGGCACGCCCGATCTCGCCGCCGACCCGATGCCGCCGTCGGCCTCGGACACCTACATCATCGTCAAGCCGCAGGACGAATGGCCCGATCCCACGATGACGAAGGAGGATCTGATCAAGAAGATCGAGGCGGTGACCGCAAAGCTTCCCGGCAACAAGATCGGCTTCTCGCAGCCGATCGAGATGCGGTTCAACGAGCTGATCGCCGGCGTGCGCGAGGATCTCGCCGTCAAGGTCTTCGGCGACGACTTCGAGCGGATGCAGAAGACCGCCGGCCAGATCGCCGACGTCATCCGGAAGATCGACGGCGCCGAGAGCGTGAAGACGGAGGAGACGACCGGTCTCCCGTTCCTCGACATCAATATCGACAAGCGGGAGATCGCGCGGCGGGGCCTGAGCCTCGCCGCGGTGCAGGACCTGATCGCCACCGCCATCGGTGGCACCGACGCCGGCCTCGTCTTCGAGGGCGACCGGCGCTTCAAGATCGTGGTGCGGCTCCCGGACGAACTGCGGGACAGCATCCCGGCGCTCGAGGAGCTTCCGGTCCCGCTCCCGCATGCGAATGCGAACGCGCCGGCAGCGTCCATCCCGCTCCGAAACATCGCCTCGTTCGAGCAGACCGTCGGCTACAACCAGATCAGCCGCGAGAACGGCAAGCGCCGGGTGGTGGCCACCGCCGAGATCCGAGGTCGGGACATCGGCTCCCTGGTGACCGAGGCGCAGGCGGAGGTCGCCGAACAGGTGAAGTTGCCACCGGGCAGCTATCTCTCCTGGGGCGGACAGTTCGAGAACTTCGCGGTCGCCCGCCAGCGCCTCGTCTTCGTCGTGCCCGGGGTGTTCGTACTGATCTTCATGCTGCTGTTCGGGGCGCTAGGCTCTGCACGGGACGCGGCGCTCGTCTTCAGCGCGGTTCCGCTCGCGCTGACTGGCGGAATAGCTGCGCTCTGGCTTCGCGGTATGCCGTTCTCCATCTCCGCGGCCGTCGGCTTCATCGCGCTGTCCGGCGTGGCCGTGCTGAATGGTCTGGTCATGCTGACACAGATCCGGAGGCTGATAGTCGAAGGGGTGAATCCCGGAACGGCGATCTGCGAGGGGGCGCTGACCCGCTTTCGACCCGTCGCGATGACCGCGCTCGTCGCCTCGCTCGGATTCGTTCCGATGGCGCTGGCGACCGGGACGGGTGCCGAGGTCCAGAAGCCGCTGGCGACCGTCGTCATTGGGGGGCTATTGACCGCGACCCTGCTCACGCTGGTCGTTCTGCCCGCCTTGTACGCCCGTTTCGCCGTTCCCGCCGCGGCGTACAGGCGCAGCGGCTCGGTCGTGCCCCTCGTCCACGACCGAGCGGCGGAGTAGCGGCCCATGCTGTCAGTCCTTGCCCACCGCACCTACCGCCATCTATTCGCCGCCCAGGTCATCGCGTTGATCGGAACGGGATTGATGACCGTCGCGCTAGGATTGCTGGCGTTCCGTATCGCCGGCGCGAGCGCGGGGACGGTGCTGGGGACTGCACTCGCCATCAAGATGGTCGCCTACGTGTTCGTCGCGCCGGTCGTCGGCGGCCTCGCCGGACGCTTGCCGCGGCGAACCTTTCTGGTCGCGATGGATCTGACCCGTGCCGCGGTCGCCATCGCGCTGCCCTTCATCGACTTGGTTTGGGAGGTCTATGTCCTCATTTTCGTACTGCAGTCGGCTTCCGCCGCCTTCACTCCGACGTTTCAGGCGACCATTCCGGACGTGCTTCCGGAGGAGCGCGACTACACACAGGCGCTGTCGCTGTCGCGCCTGGCGTATGACTTGGAAAGCCTCCTGAGCCCGACGCTTGCGGCGGGCCTGCTGACCTTGGTCACCTTCAACTGGCTCTTCTTCGGAACCGTGATCGGCCTCTTCTGTTCGGCGGCGCTGGTGGTCTCGGTCACGATTCCCAAGGCGCCGGCGACACGACCCTGCCGCGGCTTCTACGAGGACACCACACGCGGCATGCGCATCTACCTGGCGACGCCCCGCTTGCGGGGCCTGCTGGCGCTGAACCTCTCCGTGGCTGCGGCGGGATCGATGGTGTTCGTCAATACCGTCGTCCTGGTGAAGGGACGCTGGGCGGAGCAGACGGCAACGTCGCGGTCGCACTCGCCTGCTTCGGCGGCGGCTCTATGGCGGCGGCGCTCCTGCTGCCACGCCTGCTCGACCGGCTGCCCGACCGAAGGATCATGCTCTCGTCGGCGGGAATGCTGGCTGCAGCGCTGATCGCCTTCGGCGCGATCATGGCGATATCCGGACACGAGGTCGTCAGGCACGCACTTCTGCCGACGTGGGTGCTATTTGGGATGGGCTACTCCGGCGTGATGACGCCCGCCGGGCGCCTGCTGCGCCGGTCGGCCGGCGCTGCGGACCGGCCGGCCGTGTTCGCCAGTTCGCGTTGTCTCACCTGTGCTGGCTGTTGACGTACCCGCTTGCCGGGTGGCTCGGCTCGTCCGCCGGGATCGCGCCGACCGCCTGGGTGCTCGCAATCCTGACGTTGAGTGGCGTCGCGCTGGCGTTCTATTTCTGGCCGGCCGTCGAGGCGGACCTCGTCCCTCACCAACATCCCGAGCTACCGCCCGATCACCCGCATTTGCGCGGGCAGTCACCGGATCACGCGCACGTCTATGTGCTCGACGACCTGGATCCTCGGTGGCCTTAGGACTCGCGCGGTTGCCTCCAATCAGGGGCGGCTTCCCCCCGGAAATTCCGACCTATTCGATCAACCTGCTGCCCCCCGCAGGCGACAGAATGATGGTTCAAACCGTGAGGGGAACGTTGGATCGGATGCGGACATTTGCGAAGGCCACGCTGCCGGTATGTACCTGCAGGCCGATGAAGCCCGAATCCGGATCCTCGCTCGTCATGCGTCCGCGAAAGCGCTCGTTGGGGTCGGCAGGGTCAGCCGTGAACTTCGTCGACGGCTGACCGTTGAGCAACACCTCGTACGTACGACCAGTCACGGTTATGTCGAAGCTGTGCCATGTGCCGGCCGCAAGCCTCTGCCCGTTCGTATAGTTCTGCTGCCCTGGCGAGGTGCCGATCGTCTTGACCTTGTAAATCGCACCAGTGCGGTTGAAGAGGAAGCCGTCGAGTTCGCCTTTCCGGGTATCGCCCCGCGCTTCCTCGTCGATCTGAACCTCGTAACCGGTGTCGACCGCCACAGTCGCGAGATTGCCGGGTACGTCGGGCCCGGGTGTTCCCGGCAACTCGGGCAACTTCGGATTGCGGAAGCGCAGGAAGACCCCCGAATTGTCGTTGCTGTTGCCCCGGGGGTGCGGGAGGCAGAAGTCCAGCCGCAGGGTGAAATCGTCGAACTGCTCGGCCGCGTAGTAAAGCAACCCGATGCCGTTCGAGTCGGGCTGCGCGATGAGGGTTCGCCGGACCAGGGCGAAATTTCCGCCTCCCACCCGGTTCCATTTGGCGAAGAGATCGGCGGATTTTTCCGAACCATCGAATAAATATCGGAAGCCGGCCTCGGCGACCGCGGCGGGTGGTGGAGGCAGCAGATGATCGCCCAGACGTCGGGCGAGCGCGATGCCGGTCAGCATCGGGTTTGGCGAACCGATCGTCGGAAACAGAGCAGGACCGACAACATAGGCATTCTTGACCCCGTGAAAGCGGCAATTCGCGTCGGTAACGGACGCTGTCGGGTCGTCCCCCATGCGCAATGTGCCCGCTTCGTGGTGCGTCGAGCCGAGCGGATCGCGCCGGCCGTTTGGGTGCTGATCGCGCCGCACGTGAGGAATGACGGCCGCAACGCTCGTCGCATCCGCGCCGAGCTGCACGTCCGCGCCCGTAACGGGATGCAGGAAGTCGACCTTGTGGCCGTTCGCAAAGACAACCGCGAGTTCGTCGGAGGCCTTGTCCATTGCCTCCCAGAGCTGCACGTCCTTCGGGTTCGGTTGCAGGTTCACGAAGGCCTTGCGTTCGCCGAAGTCAACCTGGGCGGGGTCGAGATCGAGCGTGACGTTGCTTGCGGCGTTATTCGCCTGCATCTCGCCGATGCCGCGGATCGTAACGATGACATGCGAATCCGTGGCATTCAGGTGCTGCTGGACCGTGTCGATGTCGGGGACCTTCTGAAACAGCTCCGCCTCCGAATTGGATCCCGCATTACCGAGGCCCGACGCGGTGATCTGGAAATGGAAGTGTCCGAAAGTGCCGTCCGGGTTGTTGTCCGCCCCCAAGAACGGATGCCGACCCTTAAGCAGCAGTGCAGAGGTTTGCAGCGCTTTCACGCTGGGGGAAACGGTGCTGAATGCCTCGCGCGGCACACGCAACGTGACGTTGGAACGTAAGTGAGCCATGAGGTTGGTGCCGATCCGACCGTCGGCTCCGAAGGATGAGAGGGCAAGCCGCGTGCTCTCGATGGTGCCGAGGGCCACGATCACCTTCGCATCGGGCGAGAGCGGAATGCGTCCGCGCTCGGTGAGTACGCCGTCGACGAGCACCCCGTCCGGATCGTTGGTCACGGTCAGTCGCGACACGTGGCAACGCGGTACGACCATCAAGCGCTTGCGCACGTCGTCACCGGGCGCTTCGCTGAAGGCCCCCCTCGCCGCCTTGATTAGCAGCGGCACTGCGCTGAATTTGTTGAGCGGGAAGAAGCCCGCATGTTCGGGCCGCGCCTGGACAGCGAGCGGCGCTTCCAGTTTTAGCTTATTGCGCATCTCGGCTTCGATCTGCTGGCTCTGGGCCGGATCCGAGGGCGGATTTGGTGGCGCCAGTCCGAGAAGACCGGCGAGATCATCGAGTGTGGGCGGCGTATCGAGGATTTCTACCGGAGGGGCCTCGGGCAGAGTGGCAAGGTCGACCGCGCCGGAAATCCGATTGGCGGTGATCGCGCCGTAGAGCTGCTCCCGCATCCCATGGTGCAACTCGCCGAAGATATAGTCGTTCGTCGCCACGACGCCGATCTGCTGTCCGGATTGGCGGAAGTAGCCGTTATCGCCGTTCGGCAGCTTCTTCGCGTTGAGGTCGTCGAGCACAGCCTGTGGCCAATCGGTGCGGGTCTCCGTATCGAGCAGCCGCGGAGACCACCCGCCCCACCAGATCGAGCGGCCGCCGACGCAGTAGGCCAGCCCGGATGCCGCATAGCCAAGGACAGGGGCAGCGTTCCACGACAGTCCCCAAACCTCCCGACCGAGATTGATCGACGGGAGGTTCTGCATGTGCTCGGCAAGCAGAACCGGTCCAGCTTCGAGGACAAGGATTCGTTCGGATCGACCGGTGCTGCGGAACCACAGATGCTCGGCGACGGCAGAGCCGAACGTGCCCCCGCCGATCACGACGAAATCGAACGGCCGCATGTCGCCACGGCCCGGCAACGGATTGCCCTTGATGTCCCGGGCGTTGGCGCGATAGGCCGGATCAGAATTGGCGAGCGCTTCGTCGAAAGTGTTGCAGACGTAGCGCCCCAGCACGTCGAGAGCGAAGTCGGTTGGTTGCGAGGACGAGCCAATGTTCATGGAGCACTCCAATCCTGGGCTTCGCACTCACGTCGGACCGACGGCGCAGGCCCTTACCGCTTATAGATCCGCAGCGACGTTCTTGACGTGAATTACTTCACACTGATGATCAAAGGTTGTTTCTGCCGCGAAGGCCGGCGCCTTAGGGTACTGGAGATGTAGATCGCCTCGCCGGCATTCCACCGCTGGCGAAAACGCATGAACAACTTGCCGGTGACGCAGCGCGTGAGTGTGTCCGTGCAGCACGTGCGGATCGAACATGCGCGAGAATGGGCCACGCCACACCGGCAGAGATATTGACCATTGCGGCCCTGGCATTCGGGAGCAAAGACATCGCTCATTTTCGAACAATGCTCATGACGGCGAGTTGGTGCACTGTTCCAACGACGAAGGGAGATACCTATGAGCAAATCCAGATCGCTGGCACTCTCGACAACTCTCGCACTGGCTCTCGCATTCGCCGGGACCTGTGCACAAGCCCAATCCACCCAAGTACAACCGTCTCAGACGCCGCAGCAGTCCGAGCAATCCCGTCAACAGGATCGCAGTCGCGCAGAGGACGTCAAGATCGGGCGGGACTGGAAAGCCGAGGGTGGCGAGAGCGACCATGCCAACCAGGCAACACCGGACGACAGCCATCAGACCGTCGGACGCGATTGGCGGGCGCATCCCGAGGACCAGGAGCGCAAGTAGCTATCGAGGCGGAACTGGCGACGCCTGGCGCGCGGCGTGACCTTCGAAGAAGGAAAGCGGAAAGCCGAAGGTCAAGCCCGCTCGAATCTCGTTCGCCGGGGCCTCCCGGTGAGCGCATGACGAACCGCGACGTCGAAGCTCAGATCGTCTCGGACCCGGTAAATCAATCCGACCAAGCCGGAAAACGTCTCCTCCTTTCCGAACTCATGCTCATAGAAGATCTCGGCTACGGGCCGCAGTGTCCACGTCGCCGGTCCTTCGATGATGACACCGAGGAAGAGGTCGCCGTGATGGTCGCGGGTCAGGGCCGTCTCGGCATTCAGATGGATGGTCCCCCAATCCCAGCGCTGTGAGACGATCCCGGCCAGGCTTAAACCGACGCCTGAATCCCCGGTGCTGTCAGGTAACAGGACGCCAAATTCGGTCGCAATGCTTGGGCCGGTCTTGTCCTGCAGGCTCCCGGGTACCACCACATGCTTGAGGAACGCTCCGGCTGCGGTCAGGCTGGTTGGTCCAGGTGGAGAAAGCGGCGTTTGTCCCTGACCCTCGAAGACGGCTTCCCAGTCTTCGCTCAAACCGTAGTTTATGACCCAAGCCGGCGCGATTAGACTTGCTCCGCTCTCGTCGCGCAGACGGCCGGCCGGTTGCAGCTCGAATTCCATTTCCCCTTTCTTTGCGACGGCCGCATCGGTCCCGTCGAAGGGGCGATAGGCCGACGCTGGAGAAGACCAGGCCACCAATTCCAACGCGACCAACAGGCTGGACGCGAGCCTTCTCGAAAAGTTGCGAAAGCCTCGGCTCAATACGTGCATGCACGTCCTCCCGCATTGTCGATCTCAAGGCATTGGCTTGAACACCCAGATCGCTGCCGGTCCGGAGGGGCCGGCACGCACCGCTACGAACAGGCGGTCCAACTCCGGCACAAAGAGCGACGTTCGCGCGCCCGTTGCCGTCGGCAGGCGTGCGATCCGTCGATAAGTCGATCCATCGACTTCAAACACGTCGACGTAGCCGGCGCCGCAGCTCACGTAGACACGTTCACGTTTTGCATCGACGAAGAGATCATCGACGTCGCCGCAGGTGTCGGCACGCGCGATCGGCTTGCCGTCCGTCGCGAATACGACAAGTGCGGCGGGGCTGCGAAACGCCAGAAGCACGCGGCTGCGGCCAGGATCAATGGTCATCGCGAAATTGCCGCCCTTGTCCATCGGCCAGTTGGAGATCTGCTTTGCGGATGCGCCGTCCACCACTGCGACCGCGCGCGCATTGGGCAGGTTGACAAAGATGCGCCCGCTGCCGGGCTCAAGCTGGAAGCTCTCCGGATGCGCCTTCAATGGCACACTCAGGACCTTGCTGCGGGTCGCCGGATCGAGGACCGCCAGACCACCATCGCCATAGCCGACGATGACGCGCTTGGCGGCCGTATCGATCCGGATGTTGTCGGCATCGCTGCCGAGCTCGATCCGTCCAGTCGCCTTGTATTCGTTGGCGTCGTAGAGACGGACCGATCCATCGCGCGCGCTGGCGACGTAGAGTGTGTCGGTCGATGGTTCATAGCCGACGCCTTGGGGTTCGCTCAGCCCCGTGATGGTCTTGAGGAGGCTATGTGCGGCCAGATCGACCACGCCGATACTATCATTGCCGAGTTCGGCCACGAACAATCGCTGCCGCGTCAGGTCGACTGCGAGGTGATCGATCCGGCCGCGGACGTCGCCGAGCGGGATCTTGCTTTCGAGTTGGAGAGGCGCTTTTTCTGCTGCGGCTTCGGTCGCTGCCGCCAGGGTCGGAATGAGCCCGTCGATGCGCCGGACGATCAGGTCGCGCGTCGTCTCATAATCATCGATACCCAAGGGAATGCCGGACCAGTAGGTCACGTTGGCGTCCCCTCGCCGCTCCGCCGGAATTTCGTCGAATGCTACCACCAGACCTGCCGCCATGTCTTCCCGGACGAGCTGTTGTGGCGTGTTGGCCGCCTCCAGACCGTCCAGTGAAAGGCCGTCCTGGATCCGCACAGGCAGCGTCCGATAAAGATCGATGCCGCGCGAGACCGCTCTGAATGGTAGCGCTCGCTCCTGCGCGGCCTTGTTGAAATACGCCGCAGCGATCTGGCTGTTCACCACCCCGTGCTGGCAGACGAAGACGACAGTCTCGCCATCAGCCGCTTGCGCCGGGGCGAGCGATGTCAGCAGAATCGCCAGGACTACGATCGCCAGGCGCAGCCCTGTCTGAGCATTCCCGAGCAGCGCTCGCATCGTCCGCATCTCACTTCAGCCCCGTGAGCACCCATGCCGGTTGCAGGATCGGATAGGCTACCAGTCCAATGACCGCCGTCGCGGCAATGAGCAAGGGATTGCTCACCTTCCAGCGGAACAGCACGGCGAGCGACACGATCCCGATCAGCGCGGTCAGCCAGTCGCCGCTCGCGATCTTGCCGAGCAGGAAGCTTGCACCCAGTATGGTTCCGATCGC
This sequence comes from Bradyrhizobium sp. CCBAU 45394, assembly GCF_028128655.1. Classification (NCBI taxonomy): domain Bacteria; kingdom Pseudomonadati; phylum Pseudomonadota; class Alphaproteobacteria; order Hyphomicrobiales; family Nitrobacteraceae; genus Bradyrhizobium; species Bradyrhizobium sp. CCBAU 45394. The sequence goes on from NZ_LBIX01000008.1 coordinate 230,258, forward strand.
CGCCGCATATGCGCCCTTCACGAAGCCCTGCACATTCGGATTCTTGCGGTGGCGCGCCAGCAACGGCGCCACGATCAGAACCAGCAGGAAGGACGGCAAGAAGATGCCGACCGTCGAGACCAGGGAGCCCCAGAAGCCCGCCACCAGATAGCCGACGAAGGTCGCCGTGATCACGACCGGCCCGGGGCTCATCATGCCGATCGCGACGGCCACCAGGAATTCGCGCTCGTTGAGCCAGCCGTACTGCTGAACCAGGCCCTGTTCGAGAAACGGAACGATCACCAGACCGCTGCCAAACGTGAGCGAGCCTGCCTTGAGGAAGAACAGCAGCAGCTTGCCCAGCGTCGAGCCGGTCGCGGCCGGCACGGCCGCGGGTGCCGCTGCAGGGATCAACGCAAGCTGCAGTGCGACGGCCGGACGCCTGATGTGACCGTAGTAGACGATACCGACGATGCCTGCCCCGATGAACAGCAGCGCGACCTCGGCCTTCAGGATCACGGTGACGGCCAGACAGACCGCCGCGATCACCCACTGCAGCCAGTCTTCCATGCCGAGCTTGGCGAGCCGATAGCAGGAATGCAGGATCAGGGCGATCACGGCGGGGCTGACGCCGTAGAAGATGCCCGTGACCGGCTGCAGATCTCCTAGATGGACAAAGAGTGCGCCGAGCGCCGCGACGATGACGAAGTTCGGCAGGATGAAGGACCAGCCACCGGCCCACGCCCCCCAGAAGCCGCAGCGCAAATAGGCGATGAAGATCCCGACCTGGATCGCGAGCGGGCCGGGGAGCGACTGACAAATGGCGATGGTCTCGCGCATCTGCTCCTTGGTAAGCCACTTCTTGTCGTCGACGAGCTCGCGTTCCATCTGGCCGACCAGCGCGACCGGCCCGCCGAACCCGAGAAAACCCAGTCTGAGGAGGTATCGCACCATCTCGTCCATTCTTCCGCGTTCAGTGCTCGTCGTTGTCGTCGTCATCACTTCTCCCCGTCCCCGTGATATGCAGGCTCAAAAATGCCGTCGAGCGGACCCCCGAGCCCCGTCGGCTTCAGCTCGAACCGCTCGCCGCTTTGCGTCACGCGATAGCAGCTGTCCTCCATGTCCTTGAGGAATAGGCAGAGCTCATTCTTCTCGATGCGCCATGTTCCCACCTGCTTTGCGCCCATCGAGTAAGTTCGTAGCGTCCCGTCGCTGTCATAAGCAAACCGATAGTGGACCTCGTCGGTCAGTTGCTTACCAGTGAAAGCCGCTCGAATCTGCGCGCCGGTTAACGTCCGAACGCTCTCGGCCGCGACAAAGCCGGCATCGAGAGTGACCAGTCCCCCGATGCCGGTAGCGAGTGCCGCGATGAGACACCTCGCAAGTTGGCTCTTCGATTCCGCCAGCCTCACTTTTTGCACGCCTTCCGACACATCTGGTACTCGGTCTTGCAGGGGGGCCGGCGTAGTTCTTCATGCAGGCGGCTCGCTGGTCGGCGCAGACCTTGCAAGTTTGTGCGCGCGCCGCCTATGGGGCAGCAAGCAGACCGGCCAACGCGAACACCGCGGCGGCAAGGTTTCTCATCCCTCTCACCTCATCTCTCCCCGGTTTTCCTTCGCGTATTGATCGTAGAGCGCGGAGGCGAGTCCCAGCGAAGGCCTCCATGTAGACGTCGATATAGCGTGCTGCCGCAGCGCCGAAGTCCATGTGATAGGCGTGCTCATACATGTCGAGCACCAGCACGGGACGGCCGCCGGCGAGCGTGGTCGTATGATCGGCGGCCCATTGGTTGACGAGCCGCTTGTCGCGGGGAGAAAAAGAAAGGATCACCCAGCCGGAGCCCTCGCCCTCCGCCTTTCCCATCGCCGCGAACTCCGCGCGCCATTGTTCGATGCTCCCGAAGTCGCGCACGATCGCCTCGGCGAGCGCGCCGTTCGGCTTGCCCGCACCGCCGAGACCATCGAAGTAGTTCTCATGCAGGATCATCGAGTTCGCCGCGATCAATTCTTCGCGTTTCAGGCCGTTGATGACGAAGTTCGGCGCCTTGGCGAAGTCCAACTCGGCGAGTTGCGTGCTGATCGCGTTGAGCCCGCTTCACCGCGCCGCCGTAGTTGTTCTCATAATGGCTGACTAGCACCCTCTCGGAGATGCCGCTGATCGATTTCGGATCGAACGGCAGCGGCTTGGTTTCGTAAGGCATCGGCGACTCCTTGGCTCGATCTTTGGCTCAACTCTTCGTACTGGCAGTCTTGTCGAGGGCTGCGCGGAGGCCGTCGGCGAGCTTCACGGCGTCGTCGTTCGCCCAGAAGTGCATGAAGAACAGCCTGGGCTGCTCGTCGAGCATGTGGCTATGCAGCGCGGTCACCTCGATGCCATGTGTCCGCAGCGCCAAAATGACCGGGTTGACCTCGTCGCCGGTCAACACGAAGTCGCCCGTGATGGCGGCCTTCCCGCCCCCGGTCGGCTGGAAATTGATGCCGATCGCGACGCCCATCGGACCGACGGGGGTCAAGGGCATGCCGTCCTGCGTGATCGGGTCTCGCCGCTTGACGTTGAACTGATAGACGCCGCCGTTGGCCTGGCCCTTCACGCCGATGATCTGGTCGAGCTTCGCCGTGTCGAGATCGAGGGCCGGCGGCTGGCTCGCGGCAGCCGCGGCCGTCAGTGGCGTCTTGCTCTCGGCCAGCGCATCGTGGACCGCCGAGGCCAGCTTCACGGGGTCGCCGTGACCGGCGACGTGCATGTAGAAGGTCGCTGGGCTCGCGCGCAGCAGATGATTGTGCACGGCGGTGATTTCGAGGCCGCTCGCGATCATCTTCGCCATGACGGGATTGATCTCGGTCTCAAGCAGCACAAGATCCCCCATGACCATGGCGTCGCCATGCGCAGGCTTGAAGGCGACCCAGCCGCCGAGCGCCAGCGCCGGCTTGATCGCCACCCCGTCCAGCGTGACGGACAGATCAGTACGGGGAAAACCGTAACGATGGACGTCGTCCGAGACGGCAGCCTTCCGCCCCAGCGTCTCGTCGACCTTCTGCCAGTCGACGCTCTGCGCACGCGCCGGCGCAGCAAAAGCCACGATGCATGCGCCGAGCGCGACCGTTGCCTGAATTGTCCGTTTCATCGTACTGCTCCTCGAGTTCAGTTTCGCTCTTTGATCTGACCGCTGCTGTCGATGACGAGCGTCACTGGCTTGCCGTTCTTCATCGCCTTGGCGGTCGTGCCTTCTGCCGTCGACTTGATGTCGCTGACCTGCGAGTAGCCGGCGGTCTGGATCTTGGCGATCAGTTCCTCTTGTGTCAGGGCTTGGGCGGGCGATAGCCATCCCACGATCGCCGTCAGCATGGCGGCGCGACAAATCATCGGTATTCGCATTTGGGTTCTCCTGGCATGTGAGTTCTACCCGGGTGCAGCGGAGAAGGGCCGCGATGCCTCCGCTCCAACTTCTTGCCGTTGCGGCAAGCCAAGACGAGCGTTCGGCGGAGAGCTCCGTGTCGATGCACGAGATCGATGAGCCTCGGCGCGGTCGACGCGACTATCGCTGGGAAAGGTGTCGGGCGAAATGTGGATGAGGAATGAAGGCATGCTGCGCCCTTGGTGGACGCGATTCTTGGGCATGTCGCCTCGCGGGGAGATCGCAAATCCCCGATGCCCTGAATTGAACTCCCGGAGCACCAAGCTGTCAACACGCCGCACCCGAGACTCCACGCGGGAACATCACGTAGATTTCAGTGGTTCCGAGCCACTCCGGCGATGCCGACATCGAGCGGCCGCGCCCGGGAGAAAGCCTCTTCGCTCGTCTTGAAAGGCCCTGACGTTCTCCCGTACAATGTTCCCGAGGGGACAAGCAGACTCCCCGTGAGACTTCGGTCCAAGCTCTGCGCAGCACGCACCACGTGGAGCTCGCGCATGGACACCGAAAGAAACATCCCTCAACGCACCGTCGCCATCCTCTCGCGAGGAGACGCCGTCGCGCGTCGGGATGCGACCTCGAAAAACAGCCGCTTCGTCGACGTCTTCGAAGCACTCGCCGCCGTCGGCGTCGAAGGGCGCCCGGCGATCTATGATGAAAGTTTTACCGAGGAGGTCCGCGAACAGTTGCTCGCGGTCAACGGCGTGCTCGTCTGGGTCAACCCCATTCAAGACGGCAGAAACCGCGCCGGTCTCGACGCCCTGCTGCGCGACGTCGCCGCCCAAGGCGTGTGGGTCAGCGCTCATCCGGACGTCATCCTCAAGATGGGCACCAAGGAGGTACTCTATCGTACCCGCTCGATGGGATGGGGAAGCGATACTGCGCTGTATCGAACCGCCGCCGAGATGGGCGCAGAACTGCCGACGCGCCTGGCCGACGGCCCGCGCGTGATCAAGCGCAACCGCGGCAACGGTGGTCAAGGCGTCTGGAAGGTCGAGAAGCTGCCGGCTTCCCTCAAGATAAGGGTGCTCGACGCAACAAAGGAGGCGTCCGAGGAACTGCCCCTGGATGATTTCCTCCGTCGCTGCGCGGAGTATTTCGAAAACGGCAGCGTCATCGACCAACCGTTCCAGCCTCGCCTGAGCGAGGGCGTGGTCCGCTGCTACATGGCCGGCGACCGCTGCGCCGGCTTCGGCTATCACAAAGTCAAAGCCCTGGTCGACTCGCCGGCCGCGCGTTCCGAGGCCGGACCGCGGCTCTACACATCGAATGCGGACCCGCGCTTCCAGCGGCTGCGCCGGCTGATGGAGGAGGAGTGGACGCCACAACTGACCTCGTTGCTGGATATCGCGCGAGACGACCTGCCTGCCATCTGGGACGCCGACTTCATGCTCGGCCCCGTCCAAGCCGACGGGAGCGACAGCTACGTGCTCGGTGAGATCAACGTCAGCTCCGTACATCCCTACCCGCGCGAGGCGCCGGCGGAGATCGCCAGGCGGGTTGCCGATCGGCTGCAGTTTAAGCTTTGACGCATGCTGACGGTCAGCGGGCTCAAGCGCCTGCACATCTCAGTATCATTCGACTTGCAGGACGGCGAATGCGTCGCCCTGCAAGGGCCTTCCGGGGTCGGGAAGACCCTGCTGCTTCGTGCCATCGCGGATCTCGATCCCAACGAGGGAACGGTCAAGCTGGACGGAACGCTGAGAGAAGCGATGCCCGCCCCCGCCTGGCGAAAGCGAGTGACCTACGTCGCCGCCGAGCCCGGCTGGTGGTCGGACACCGTGCAAGCGCACTTCACGGACTGGGATGACGCCCTGCTGCTGGTTAAACGCTTGGGGCTACCGGATGACTGCGGACCCTGGCCGATCCAGAGGCTCTCCTCCGGAGAGAGACAGCGGCTCGGACTTGTCAGGGCGCTCATGCTGCGATCGCGGGTGCTCCTGCTGGACGAGCCGACCTCGGCGCTCGACTCGGCATCTGCCGCCTCCGTGGAATCCTTGATCTCGGAGCGCGTTTCGTGTGGAACGAGCGTCGTTTGGAGCACCCACGACGACGCTCAGGCCCGCCGCATCGGGTTGAGGATACTCGCGATGAGGCCGGACGGCTGCATCGAGGAACGCCGACCGTGACCTACATCCAGCTTTCGTACGGCGATCTGGTCCTGCCCGCCCTCCTTGTCGTCATGGACGGAGTCCTCTCGCTTGTTCTCCGCCTCAAGCTTGAAATGCAACTGGCCATTGCGACCGCGCGCATGGTGGTTCAGCTAGTCCTCGTCGGATACGTGCTGACGTTTCTGTTTGCGGCCGTGTCGCCGCTCTGGACCGCTCTCGCCGCTCTGATCATGGTCCTCTTCGCATCGCGGGAGATCGTCGCGCGACAGAAGCGGCGCCTTCCGGGCGTTTGGAAGTACGGCCTAGGCGCCGGATGCACGCTGCTCGCCGCCGGTACGGTCACAATGTTCGCGCTCCTGACGGAGCTACGCCCCGATCCCTGGTATCATCCGCGCTATGCGCTGCCTCTGCTGGGCATGATTTTGGGCAACACCATGACCGGTATAAGCCTGGGCCTGGACGTACTGACGAACAGCCTGGTGCGCGAACGGGCCGCCGTGGAAGCTTGTCTCGCGCTTGGCGGCACCCGGTATCAGGCCCTGCTGCCGGTCATACGGGACGCGTTGAGAAGCGGCTTCATGCCGATCATGAATAGCATGGCCGCGATCGGCCTTGTCTCCTTGCCGGGAATGATGACCGGCCAGATCCTTGCGGGCGTCGAGCCTGTCGATGCGGTCAAATATCAACTGCTGATCATGTTCCTGATTGCGGGCGGGACCGGGCTGGGGACGCTCGCGGCCGTCTTGGGCGGCGCACGCCTGCTCACTGATCATAGACATCGGCTGCGTCTGGATCGCCTCGCCCCGGAAAAGTCCACTTGAACGCTCTGGACGTTCAGAGGCCATCTCGCTGCGCAATCCTGCTCCCGTCTGTGACCCGGTCGCTGGGGTGCAGCACCACCGGTCCCCCACGCCAGCCCATCGATCGTCTCCATGCCCGTGCCGTCGCCGGACTGCCGCATCATGCCAATCATCCGCATCGCGATAGATGAGCGCCAGCGCCGACGGCGACGATCATCGCGGGCCATCGGGGACGCGAACGAGAAGATCGGCGGTATTCGATAAATAGGCCGATGAAGTTCAGCGCCACCGGCAGGACTGCCCGCGGCAATCTCGCAGCTTCCGAACATCGGTGCGCGGCCCGGCGGACACCAGACGACAGTTTGCAAGGATCTCACTCAAATCAGTGCAGCGCGAAAATCGCGATCATCACCAGGCCTGCCCCGGTCACGCACCAGCAGGACAGTTCAAGTATGCGCATGAAACGGCCCCCGAGGGCCCTGCCCGAGACGAGAATACATCGGGAACCCGGCCCCGGAAACATTTTCCGCCCCTCGTGAATTGAGGATGGGGCTGCGTTGGACGCGGGTCTTGTCATGCCCCTGATGCCGATAGGCGACGTCTTTCTCACGGTCGTGATCATGACCACCGCCTTCATAGCCGAGGTCGTCTTTCTTGCCCTTCTCGGGATGTTCTGATGCCGAAGCCGCTGGCGCGAACTCCGGCCGATTCCCCGTCGGGACATCGCCGACATGGCGGCGTAGGGCGGATCAAATCCGAGGGAGCGACGAAAGCGACTATGCGGTCGACACCGTCCCGCGCTCGCGCGGGCCAGAACGCTCGGAAGGATCGCGGCCGATCTTGGAACGGAGCTCGACGAGGTCGATGAAGACATCCGCTTGGCGGCGCAGTTCGTCGGCGATCATCGGCGGCTGGCTGGCGATGGTCGAGACCACTGTGATGCGGACGCCGCGCCGCTGCAGCGCCTCGACCAACGGTCGGAAATCACCGTCGCCTGAGAACAGTACAATCTGATCTACATGCCCGGCAAGCTCCATGGCATCGACCGCCAGTTCGATGTCCATGTTGCCCTTCACCTTGCGGCGGCCGTAGGCGTCAACGAATTCCTTCGTAGCCTTGGTGACCACGGTGTAGCCGTTGTAGTCGAGCCAGTCGATCAGCGGTCGGATCGAGGAATATTCCTGATCCTCGATGACTGCCGTGTAGTAGAAGGCGCGCAGCAGCGTGGCGCGGCCCTGGAATTCCTGCAGAAGGCGCTTGTAGTCGATGTCGAATCCCAATGTCTTGGCGGCGGCGTATAGATTGGCGCCATCGATGAAAAGCGCGATCTTGTCAGGGGCGGATGACATTCGGGCGCCGCCGTAAATTTGAGCGATGCGGAGGGACGCGCTTCCGCACAAGCTCAGGTCACCGGAATGGCTTATGGTGAGCTGGTTAGGCTCACAATATTGCTTTCGCCCGGAAATTCGACCTCAACTCTAGAGCTACCTCCAATTATTCCAGCGTCCAAATCTTTTCCTCTAAGCGGTCTCTGTGCAGTTACTGCGGATTGAACCTGCGTCCAGATGGCAAGACAGATTACAATGGAAGTCCCCCTGACGGTTTGAGAGTGGCGATGGCAGACCACTTCGCTGTTTTCGAGACCCACTTGAGAAAGCGCGGCCGAAGATGGACGTGGTACTTGTGCACGGCCGACGGCCGCTTGCTGATCCAGAGTTCGGAAGCCAGCCGGCCCGCCGCCAGATACAGGGCCAACCGGGCACTGTTTCAGATGCTGCTCGGCGCCGGTGCCGGATCGGTCCGGCTTTGTGATTCGGATAAGAGCCGGCGGCGCTTGGGTCGCAGCCGTTCAGATAGCTGAGCGGCGCCAGCCTTAACTGGCCGAATTGCGGTTACGCGGCCGCCGCTCGGCCCGCGTCAGTGATCCGGTATTCGATATCGCCGGATGGAAGCGGTTCGGTTTCTACGAGACCCAGCTCCACCAGCCGTGCCACAATCTCATGGTCGAACATCGGCGGGCTGACCCAGGATTCGCCGAGCAGCTTCCTCAAAAATTCGCGCTCCAGATCGGTCAGTTCCATCCTCGAACTCCGCTCATCCAGAACAAGGCCACCATGGCTTCAGCCAGGAACGGAGCCATCCGTCCTCCCGTTGACTCCAGAAGACAACATCCGGGAGGTCAACATGGCCATGGAAGATCGCGAGACGTTCAGCCTTATCGGAAGCGACAAGGTCGAGGGCACGAACGTCTACGGGGCCGACGGCGAAAAGGTCGGCTATATCGAGCATGTCATGATCGACAAGGTCAGCGGCAAGGTTTCGTACGCGGTGCTGAGCTTCGGCGGCCTGCTCGGCATCGGCGACGATCACTACCCCCTGCCCTGGCAGGCACTGAAATATGACACCAACCTCGCGGGCTACGTCACCGGCATTACCCAGGACCAGCTTCGCAGCGCCCCCAAATACGCCGACGAGAGCAGTTGGAATTGGAGCGATCCCGCGCCGCGCGCTCCGTGAATGCCTACTACGGTGTTCCGGTGGCTTGAGCGGCGGGCCACTCGCGGCCGAACGCACCCGCCGTGACGGGACAGGATCGGCCCCGGTCGCAAAGGAGACTTGAAAAGTGAGCAATGCCCTTCGTGTTCTCGTGGTCGAGGATGAAGCTCTGATCTGCAGCTTCATCGAGGACGCCTTGTCGGACGGCGGCTTCGAGGCCTGCTCGGTCCATTCGGGAGAGGCGGCGATGTCCACCTTTCGGGACGGCCGGGAGCAGTGTCGGGCGCTGCTGACGGACGTCAACCTGGGTGACGGCATCAGCGGATGGGAGCTGGCGCGGCAAATCAGGGAAATCACGCCTGACTTTCCCGTAGTCTACATGACGAGCGCCAGCGCGCCAGACTGGAAATCGCAGGGCGTCGATGGCAGCCTCCTGATTGAGAAGCCCTTTGCGCCGGCGCAATTGGCTGCCGCCGTCTCGCAGCTACTGGATACCCGGGGCTAGCCGGGTCGAACCGGGATCGTTGTGAAACTCCGATCCTTCGATCAAGCCCGCAATGTTGGGCGGGGGATCAGCGGATAGTCAACGTGGGGGCGATGCATTGAGCGTGCGTGCGGCCCCAGCGCGAGCCTCCGCCACGGTGACGGACGGCGTCAAGGCCGCGGCGTTCTCGCCGAGTTGGCCGGACCCAACGTCGTAACCCGCCTCGCGGACGGCCATAAAGAGTTCGCTTGGAATGAAGTGGACCTGACGCAGGTTAGGGTGAGGGCTGTGCTTCGCAAGACGCCCGTTGCCGCACATACTCGCCGGCGTGGGCGTCGCGGTCGACGCCGTGCCCTTTCATCAGCGTAATATGGTCTGCACCGGTTTGCTGAAGCGGTGTCGCTGTCGGCAGCCACTGCCACGACGCGCCCGCGACGGTGTGCATCAAGATCGGGGGGCTCCCACGGTGTCTGCCATCTTGGCGCCTCTGGTGCCGAGCGGCTTAGGCTGTCCCGTCGTGGTGTCGCGCGCCGTCTGGTGCTCCATCTCGGCGTTGAGCTCGGCTCCGAGCAGGATCACGATCGCCGAGATCCAGAGCCAGATCATGAAGCCTACCACCGCGCCTAAGGACCCATAGGTGGCATTGAAGGTGCCGAAGTTCGCGGCGTAGAAAGAAAACAGGCCGGATGCCGCGAGCCAGAGCAGGGCCGCAGCCGCGCTGCCCCAGCTGATCCACGTCCACCGCGGCGCCTGGCGGCTGGGACCGAACCGGTAGATGCAGGCGAGGGCAAAGGCCAGCGCCACGAAGAGTGCAGGCCAGCGTCCGATCCGGACAAGCAGGTCCGTCGCATTCGACAATCCGACGTACTGCAACACCACCGGGATGACAACGACGGCGCCAAGCGCGGCCACGACGAAGGCGATCGCGCCGACGGTGAATCCTAGCGACATCGCATTCAGCTTGAAGAAACCGCGTTTCTCCTGCTCGCCGTAGACGATGTTCAGGGTGTCGAACAACGACTTCATGGCGGCGTTCGCGCTCCAGAGCGAGATCGCAAGACCGATCGCGAAAGTAAAACCAAGGGTCCGATTACCCTTCGTTGCGACGCGCGTCAATTGCTCGCGCGCCACTTCGACGGCGCCTCCCGGAATGAAGCCCGAGACGTCGTCGAGGTGTTTGGCGATGCTGCTGGGATCGGAGAACAGACCGTAGATGGCGACGAGCGCCGCAATGGCAGGGAAAATGGCGAGCAAGCTGTAGTAGGTCATGCCGGCGGCGAGCGCGAGGACGCGGTGATCGCCGATATTGCCATAGACCCGCCAGAGGATGTCCTTCCATCCTCGTGCCGGGATCTCGGCGGGCGAACTGGCCTGGCGTCCGCGATTTCCTCGTTCGGTCGCGATTTCGGTGGGCGAGGCGTGTCTGTCGGCTTCTCCGGTTTCTGGGAATGTTTCGTCCTTTTCCGCCTGAGCGACTCGGTCGGGCGGTGAGATGCGATCCCACAGAAAGGCGACGGCCACGAGACCTAGCGCTGCCGCCAAACTCCATCCGGGACCATCGGGGCGTCTGGATCCAATCTTTCCGAGTTCTGCCATCATGTCCTCCGCGAACTTCAATTTCACCGCGGAGGTTGGGTTCCTGCTTGAGAGGCTCGTCAGCTTCGCAGCGATTTAAGCGGCAGCGAGATCCGGACACGGAGACCTTCGCGGCGCCAGTCGCGCTCGATCTCGCCGCCGATCCGCTCGATCGTGGTCTCGACCAGCTTTGTGCCGAAACCGATGGTCTTCGGAGCGTCAACCCCGCAAGCGCCGATCTCGGTCCACTCCATCCGGAGCCGCTCCGCTTCCGTCGCCCAAGTGACGGTCACACGGCCCCCTTCGTGGCTCAAGGCACCGTATTTGGAGGCGTTGGTCGCCAGTTCGTGGAAAATCAGCGCCAAATGGTTCACCGCCTGCTCTCCGATCGCGAGGTCCGGTCCCTCTAGGACCGACGGTTGTCTTTCGTGCGGGCGGAGGATTCGTTCGACCAGATCGGAGAGGCTCGCGACGGCGGCGACATCCGAGCCGAAGGAACGACCGATCAGACCATTTGCCTGAGCCAGCGCATGCAGACGGCCCGACAAGGTCTCGGCCAGTTCTTCCTTGGTCGCCGCGTTCCGGGCCGTCATCCGGACCATGCTGTCGGCGACGCTGAAGAGGTTCTTGATGCGGTGGCTCATCTCCCGCATGAGGGTTTCCTGCTGCTGCACAGCGAGCTTAAGCCGCTGCGCGGTCTGGACCGTGCGCAGGGCCATGCCCGTGAACGCCGACAGTTCGGCCATCACCCGCGCATGCTCCTTGTTGAAGTGGCCTGTGTCGGCGGCGACCAGCCAAAGCGTCCCGATCGCGTCCGCCCCCTTCATGGTCAATGGGACGAGCAGCACCTCGGGCACCGTGATTCCGGCGTCTTGGATCCAGTCGTAGGCACGTTCGGGATGTTCCATGAGGATGGGCTGGGCCAGATCGAGGCAGACCCCGCAGGGGCTGAAATTCCGCGGTGTCGTCGCGCCTTCGAAGGTCGCCAGTTCGCCCGCGAGCGCGTGCCAGCGGAATTGGCCGGCGTCCGGCTCGAGGATGCTGATGCCGGCGGAGTGAGCCTCGCAGATTTCCATGCCGAGTTTGACCAGCCGGGGCAGCACCTCGTCCGGATGGTCGGACATCACCTCGGCAAGGTTCTGGATGGCGAGCTTCTCGCGCAAGAAGTCGGGCGCGGCAGCTTGGCGATCGGCAAGCTGCTCCGTGATGAAGACGGCGGCGATCGGATCGGGAAGCCGGACCTGCGATCGCATGAAGCACCCCCGGATTTGTCGATAGCACATCGTGACACTATCAAGCCGCCCTTACCAGCAAGTCCGCAAGCGGATCTCGCCGCTCCCGGCCAGGAACGCCTAGGATTGTTACACCACGGGTGTCGAGGGAAGGCACTCAACAAGCCTCCCGTCCTGTGTCCTGCGACCTCGGCGGACCAAAGCGATTCCCAGCGCCCGAGCCTTCGCCGGGTCGAGAGACCTCTCAAGCTTCTGGGCTGCCCGGAAGTCCTCAAGGTGCTGCGTATTCGGGCCGTAAGCGGCCTCTTTCTTGAGGAGATTATAGGATCCGCCCGGCCAGCAGCTGCAGATGCTTCATCCTGCCGAGCAGCATGGATCGGGCCTTACACAGAGCGCGGACAGCGTAAGCCCGGAAGTAGTCGGAAGCGTCTGACATGATCGGAAACGCCTGTTCTCACATATAGTTCGGCCGCTCGAGCCTTATCAAAGATCCTCGCGCAATCCCTTGAAGAACGGGTGCCGAACCTTCCCTTCTGCGGACTTCGCTCGGTACTCGATTTCGGCTTTCAGCTTTGGCTCGACCCAGATGCCTTTGTGCGCGACCCGCTTCGCGAAGGCCTGCGTTTTCCGGGCGAGCGGCTCCAGCCGCCTCCGGAGCTCCGCGGTCGAGGCCTTGTCGAAGCCGTGGTCGACCTTGCCCGCGTAGACGAGATCGTCGCCCTTCCGCCGGCCGACGTAAAGGCCGTCCCACTTGGTGCCGTCGAGGGCGAAGCCGGCGATTGTCAACGTCTCGCGCTGCGCGCAAGTCTTCTTCACCCAATTGTTGCCGCGGCCGCTCACCTACGTGCTGTCGCGGACCTTGGAGACCACGCCTTCCAGCCCCAGTTTGCAGGCGTGCGCGAACACATCCTGGCCTTCGATTTCGAAGCTCTCGCTGAACTGGACATCGGTCCCGGCGATGATCTTTTTGAGCTCCGCCTTTCGTTGGCGGAGGGGAAGCTTCCGCAGATCACGGCCGTTCAGGTAGTGGCCTTACGCATCATTTCCGCAGGGGAAGCCAATGCCTCAGGTTGGAGCCCGACAGGTACCAGCCGACAAGCAGCAAACACGGCCGCATAAGACGGCATTCGATCCGTACAGAACGAGCACGGGGCATTGAACAATTGCAGAAAGCAGGTTAGTATAATATGAATTAGTATAATTTGGATTATGAGGCGGTAAATGACCGGATTTATTGGACGGGAGCAGGATCTAGCCGTTCTCGACCGCGAGTTCAGTCAACGGAAGGCATCCCTTGCCATCCTCTATGGACGGAGGCGGATCGGCAAGTCGACCTTGATCCGGCAGGCTTCGCTCGGCAGGCCCGCGATCTATTTCCAGGCAACGCTGGTCGACGACTCGCTCAACCTCGAAGCCTTCAAGAAGGAAATCGCGCGTGCGCTGGGGAGCGACCCGATTCTCGATGGTTTGTCGGATTGGTTGGGCGTCCTTCACTACGTCGCGGGGAAGGCCGAGCAGAAGCCTGGCCTGATCGTCGCGCTCGACGAATTTCCCTACCTCGTCGGAGGCAACTCCGGCTTGCCTTCCATCATCCAGAAGTTCTGGGATTCCGGAGCGGCCGAATCCGGAGCGCTGAAGATCATCCTCTGCGGATCGCTGATCGCACAGATGGAGGAACTGCTGGCGGAACGGAATCCGCTCTTTGGCCGGATGACGCTATCGCGAGAGATCGGGCCGATGCCGCTCAGGGAGGCCGCCGAGTTCATGCCCATGTGGGATCCAGCGGACACGATCGCGTTGTTCTCCGTCCTCGGCGGCGTGCCGTACTACCTCGACAAGTGCGATCCATCGCTGACGCTGGCGGAGAACATCAAGCAGCTGTTTTTGACGCCCTCCGCTCCGCTGCAGGAGGAGCCGGAATTCCTCCTGCGCTCGGAGCTGAACGATGCCAGACGCTACGCGAGCGTCGCGGCAGCGATCGCCGACGGTGCCACCAAACCTTCGGAGATCGTCTCGCGCGTGCACGCATTCACCGCCGCGTCCGAAGTGTCGCCCTATATCGCCCGCCTTCAGCAGATGCGCATCGTCTCGCGCGAACGCTCTCTCGACGCCGACGAGCGCTCGCGCAACACCCGGTACTCGCTACGGGACCCGCTATTCAGGTTCTGGTACCGCTTCGTGCGGCCCAACCTGAGCGCTCTCGGCCGAGGATTCGGAGACGACATCTGGACGCGGGCCGTCAAACCGCACTTCAACGACTACATGGGGTCCGCCTTCGAGTCCGTGTCTCGCGAACATCTGCGCGACCATGCGCAGGAGAGGTTCGACGTGCCGGCGGGAGAGATCGGGCGCCTTTGGGGCGGCGACTTCGAGATCGACGTAGCCGGTCGCCTTCTCGATGGATCCGCAATATTCGGCGAATGCAAATGGGAGAACGCTCAGATCGGCGAATCCGTCCGCAAGCGCCTCCAAGAGGCCATCGCGAAGACCAGATACGCGGAAGACGCCAGATCGAAGCATCTGGTGTTCTTCGCCCGCAAGGGCTTCACGGACGAACTGCGAAAGATCGCCGAAACTGACGCCGGTGTGTGCCTGTTCGAAATGGAAGAACTGGTGCGCGCGCCAGATCCGCATCCGGCACCATCTCCGGCGTGAGCACAGAATACGACGCAACGTGGTACGTCCACGTCGGCCTGCAAGCCAACGCTTGATGGCTCGCCGCTTCTCGGATCGCGGACGTACTATGCTTCCGGCCGCGGGCGAATATGCGCTTCCAGCGGACTTCCATGGGTCAGCATCTGGCGAACGTCTCTGCCGGACACCCGCCGGGCGTCCGACATCGTGGTCTTGGCCATCGACCTCCTCCGCGAAAATCAATCGCACCGCGGAGAATGAGTTCCTCCCTTAGCTTCCCGCCATGGGGCTGGCTTTCGGTGCCGATGGGGGCGGCCGTTCTCGCTTTTTTGGGGCCGGGCGAAGGATTGGGATCGTCGACCAGCTTACCCTGGCTGGACGCCATATAGGCCTCAGGCGCTCTTGGCGCCGGGCCAGGCGACTATGTGCCGACGACAAGCCACCGTGACGAAAGGCTTCAGGCCGACGCCGCAGGGCAAACGCGAGGTTGAGCAGCGAAAGATGCCAGGAGGCGTCCCGCGACTATTCTGAGTGGCGCTTCACAAATGCGCAACTCCAAGCGATATTTCAGGGTTACCAGAGGTTCGCCAATCAAGGTTAGCCAATGTCCACCCTCGCCTGCCGCCGCGCCGTCAATCCGCTCCAGGAGACTTGGCACATCTACTTCGGCGACGTCCGGGTCGGCGTGATCGGCGAGCGCGCCGGCATTCCCATCCACGCCGATCAAGGGGCGCGGTCGGTCGGCTTTTATCCCGGGATGGAGCCGAAAGCGCACCGCCGCGGCATCGCCGGCAGCTTCGCGGCCGCCCGGGAGGCCTTCGAGGCCACATGGGCCGAGCTTCTGCCAACCATCCCCGACGGCGCCTTCGCGGAATGGCGACACGATCGCGACAGTCGCGCACGCGGCGGCGCGCGAAGCTTCAAAAGTCGCTCGGCAGCCGAGACTAGATTTGAAGTTGTGGCGCGGCGGCAAGCTGCCCAATACCAGCGGCCGCTCGCTCGGCCCGTTCATCTCCGCGTGGGAGTTAGATCTCTTTCTCTCCAATGAAATCAGACGGCGTCACTAGATGCGGGCCGCCGCAGCGAAACTCGGCACAGCTCCCCAGGCTCTCGAAGAGGATCCGGGCGATGAAGTTCGTATCGCGTTTGACGGGGATGCAGTCGTGTTCAGCGACGAATTTGATGAAGTCTTCAAGCTTCACGGATTACACGCATTCTTGAAGCACGAACGGGAGAACGCGAAAACGCCAATGTCTGGCGGTCCATTCAGGAAGGCGCCGCTCCGGAGCGGGGGGTCGACAGACGAGCCGCCCAGCGCTTGCCAATTTGAGGAGACACTCTGAACTCTGGCGCTGCGGAACACGTGGACAATCCCTAGCCCTGCTGATTGGGAATCCCTGCTCCGTGCTAACCGCCCGGAACGAGCAAGGGGGCGGAAGGATTCGCCCTGGCAGGAGGGATCTCGATGCTGATGCTCAAGGAAAGGCGACCCACGATCCGGACGCTACGCGGCTGGCGATCTCCCTGCTGCAGGAGGCCGGCGCCATCCGCGAATGCGAGGAGCACGGCTGGATGCGGGACCGCGCCGATCCGCACGCCCGCGAGCGTGCCTTCGACATCGCCCGCCGGGATCCGCCGGACGGCGTCTCCGCCGAGAAAGCCGTGGCCGAGGTGCAAGACTTCATCGACACGATCGGTGATACCTGTCCCGAGTGCCCGTCGGAGCCCGGTTAGGCGGCCTGCTCCTTGCGGCCGTTGGGCGTCGAGGCCGGGTGCATAAGGGCAAGCTGTTGCCAAGCGATGGCTAGGCCAATCAGGCGTTGTCGCTCCGGTCCGTCGGCGGCCATGGCGAGCTTCATGGCCGCTTCCGCTTCGCGCCGAGGATCGTAATCGCTCTTCATCGAACGCAATGTAGTCACGGATCGTAAATGATCACGCACCGGGGAGACCGTAAGAATCCGGCCCCCCGGTGCCGGCATCGACGCTCATCGAGAACCGAGAGCAGCCCGTAGCAACTCGCCGGTGACTTTATCGAACTGCGCCTTCACCGGGAGTCCGCTTTGACGGTCGACGATGCGGGTATTGAAGGCACCGTCGTCCGGCTCGAAGCTGCCGAGATCGTAACCGAGGGCGTCGATCTGCCGTTTGAGCTGGTCCGCCGCCATCGCCCCAGTTCGCGAGGCCCGGTGGAAAGAGGTATCGGCGTCTTCCGCCAACGCGCTGCCGGTCGAAGCGGCGAACAGGGCGATGGCGGCGTCGATGACTGGCTTGCGCATTGTGATCTCTCGTTTTGGAGGCGCGGCGTCTGCCGCACGCGCAACCGTTACTCCAGCCCGGCCCTCAAGCCGCTGACGGCCGATGTCAGCAAACCGTCAGGCTTGCTGCGCAACAGTTGTGGACGGGGCCGCGTTTTCGGCCGGACCGCTTCGCTTCTCGAGCAGCGCAGGTCTCGGAGCGATTGCCGCCTTCAGACCGCCGAGCTCCGAAGTGGAGAGCTCCAGTCCCCATCCGTACGCGTCCAGAACGTCCTGCACGATGGCAAGACCCAGGCCCGCAGCGCCACCTCGCTCGTCGAGGCGGATGCCGCGCTCCAGCACGCGCGAGAGGTGGACAGGTTCGATGCCTGGGCCGTCATCTTCGACGGCAACGGATGGCCGGCTTCCATCGACCGTGAGGCGTACGCATCCCGCGGCGTGGCGAGCGGCGTTCTCGATTAGATTCCCGAGGATTTCCGCGAGGTCGGTTCTGTCGAGTGGGACGCAAACACTGTCGGCGATCAGGTTTTCGAACCTCACTCGCCCGCCGTCGGCAGTGCGCGACAAAGTCGCGACGATGGATCCCACGAGCGGTTTCACGGAAGTGGATGCTGGGGCGCTACCTCTGGCGCGGCCGCGGACCCTGGCGCGCGCGAGCTCGCGGTCGACGTGGCGCCCCATCGCCTCGCCGACGGCTTCGATGTCGCAGGCGATGTCGCGCTCGCCCCGCTCGCGGAGGCGCGACACATCGGCTGCGAGCGCCGAAAGCGGCGTCTTCAGTCCGTGCGCCAAGTCCGCGGCGCGTCCGCGGGACCGCTCGATCTCGCCTTCTTGCGCATCAATGAGCGCGTTGACTTCCTCGACCAGGGACCCGACTTCCGTCGGAACCGAGGACGGCAAATGCCGGGTTCGGCCCGCCCTGATATCCGCCACTCCGCGGCGCAGCGCTGCCAGGGGACGCAGGCCGACGCCGACCTGGACCCACGTCGCAGCGGCCAGCACGCAGGCGAGCAGAACGAGCGCGATCGCAAGGTCCTTGGCGAACGCCAAGGTCGCGGCCGACACCCTCGCCAGGTCCTCGGCGACGGCGAGGCGGACGACAACCGGCTTCCCGTCCGCGGAAAGCGTGACGGCGCGCTCGGCGACCAGCACGCGCTGGCCTCCGGGTCCCGTGGCTTCGTGCTGATGGGTTTCGCCAGGCCCCAGCCGGTCGGCCAGGAGCGTCATGGCGGAGTCCCACAGGGAGCGCGAACGCAGGACCTGCCCGCCGTCGTCGCCGACCTGCCAGTAGAGCCCGGACAGAGGATCCGCGAACCGCGGATCGACCGGCGTTTGCGTCAATACCAGCTTGCCTTGCGGATCGACGTCGATACCCGCGAGAAGCTGCTTCAGATGGACGTCGAGATCCTGGGCAAGGGTGCGCGAGATATGGCGTTCGAAGACCACGACGAGCGCGCCGCCGGCGACCGCAAGCGCGATCAGGATCGCAATGACCCCGCCTGCGACCAGTCGCAGCCTGAGCGAATGCCGGTTCATGCGGGTTCCTCGGGCATCAGATAACCGAAGCCGCGCCGCGTCTCGATGGCATCGGCACCCAGCTTCTTGCGCACGCGGCCGATCAGCACCTCGAGCGTGTTGGAGTCGTGCTCCTCGCCGTGACCGTAGACGTTTTCGTCGATCTCCTGCTGCGAGACGACGCGCCCGCGATTCCGGAGGAGATGGGCGACCAGCCTGTACTCGAGCGGCGAGAGCGTGATCGGCACGCCGCGGCGAGTCACCTTCATCTGCCGCTCGTCCAGCACGATCTCGCCGGCGGTCATGACCGAGGAGCCATGTCCCGCCGAGCGCCGCACGATGGACCGCAGCCGCGCCAGCAACTCCTCCATCCGGAAAGGCTTCGGCAGGTAGTCGTCGGCGCCGGCGTCGATCCCGTCTACGCGCTCCGCCCAGCTACCCCGCGCCGTGAGGATGAGAACGGGCATGTGGCGCCCGTTGGCGCGCCAGCGCTTCAGGACCGCGAGGCCGTCCATGCCCGGCAGACCGAGATCAAGGATAACGGCTCCGAAATCCTCGGTGTCTCCGAGAAACCAGGCGTCCTCACCGTTGGCGACGGTCTCAACCACGTAGCCGGAGGCCTCGAGCGTGCGCGCGACGTCGGACGCGATCCTCGGGTCGTCCTCGACAACGAGCACGCGCATCACTTCTCCTTCGTCCGTTCGACTTCGCCGCTGCGGGCATCAACATGGATTTCGAACAGCCGCCCCTTGTCGTCGACGACCCGCAGTTCGTACTTCCAGACGCCGGCTTCCCGTTCGAGCTTCACGCCGACGACGTCGCCGGGCAGCTTCCCCCTGACGACATTCAGAATGTCCGCAAGCGGACGGATCTCGCCGGCCTCGACGGCCCGCCGCGCATCGTCGTGATCCCGGGCGAACGACGATGCGCCGCCGCCCGCGGCCAGTAGAGCGACCGCAAGGATCAGGGCGCGAAGGCGAGGCAGGCGCAGGTTCATGGGGCAACTCGTCATCCGAAAGATATGGATGCCAAACCCCGGCTGACAAATCGCTGACATGGCTCAACAGGTGTCGGTCAGGCCGCTTCTGGCAGGTTGCCCGCATCGCCGCCGCATGGTGCGGCCGGCCACTTTCAGGAGACATCTATGCGCAAGATCGCAATCCTCACCACTGTCGCCATGGCGCTCGGGGCTGCGGCGTCCGCTCAGGCCGTCAGCCTCGGCAAGCCGTGCACGTCGGCCCCCGAGGCACAGTGGCTGCCGATGGCGCAGTTGCAGGCCAAGGTCGAGGCCCAAGGCTACAAGGTCCAGAAGGCCAAGCTCAAGAACGCTTGCGGCGAACTCTACACCCTCGACAAAAGCGGCAACCGGGTCGAGCTGTTCGTCGACCCGACCAACGGCCAGATCATCGGCCAGATGTGATGGTCGGCAAATGAGAATCGTGAGCAACAAGATCGGAGCCGGCGGCGCGACGCCGCCGGCCACGATCAAGGTCTGGGATCCGTTCGTCCGGATCTTCCATTGGTCCCTGGTCGCCTTATTCGTCGTAGCCTATGCCACCGGCGACGAGATCGAGCGGGTGCACGTCGCCGCCGGCTACGCCATCGCTGGCCTCCTTGGCGCTCGCATCATCTGGGGCCTCGTCGGTCCGCAGCATGCGCGATTCGCGAACTTCGTTCGCCCGCCGCGCGAGATCCTCTCCTACCTTCGCGACATCGCAATGCTCAGGGCGCCCCGCTTCATCGGGCACAACCCCGCGGGCGGAGCCATGATCGTGGCGCTCCTGGTCGCGCTGATCGGCACCTGCGCCACGGGCTACATGATGACCACGGACGCCTACTGGGGCTCCAAGCTGATCGAACACGTCCACGAGTTTCTGGCTAATCTCACCGTCGGCCTGGTCGTCGCGCACGTTATCGGCGTGCTGATCGCAAGCTTCGAGCATCGCGAAAATCTGGTCGCGTCCATGATCTCCGGCCGCAAGAGGGCCGCCGAATAGGCAGCCCTCTTCGAATCCGCGAATGCCGTCCAACCTGGAGCGTCCCTGTGCCAGCCACCCCGCACATCGAAAAGCACTTCACCTCCTCCGAAAGCGTCCGCGACGTCGTGATCGGGATGGCCGACGGCCTGACCGTGCCGTTCGCGCTGGCGGCCGGTCTTTCCGCGGCGGTCGCCAACACGGACGTAATCGTCACCGCCGGCCTCGCCGAGGTGGTCGCCGGCGCCATCGCGATGGGCCTCGGCGGCTATCTCGCCGCGCGCACGGACGCCGAGCACTACGCCGCCGAAGAGCAGCGCGAGCATCACGAAATCGATCACCTTCGCGAGCGGGAGATCGACGAAGTGGAGCAGATCTTCCGCGAGTACGGTCTCGAAGGAGATGTGCTGAAGTCCGTCGTTGGCGCCATCGCTTCAAACCGGCAGCGATGGGTCGACTTTATGATGCGCTTCGAACTGGGATTGGAGCGCCCGGATCCGAAACGGGCTGATCAGCGCTGCAACGATCGGCGGCTCGTACGTGGTGGGCGGCCTGATTCCGCTCGTGCCCTACATGTTCACGAAAGACATCGGGACGGCCCTGCAGATCTCGGTCGCCGCGACCGGCCTGGCCCTGCTCTGCTTCGGAGCCGTCAAAGGGCACTTCACAGGCGTCAACAAGATCAAGTCGGCGCTGCAAACATTGCTGGTCGGTGGATTGGCCGCAGCGGCGGCGTATTGGCTTGCGCACCTGTTCGGCTAGACCTCGTGAGAACTACGCCGACCTCCGCTGCGGCTTGGCCGTGGGCTTCTTCGCCGCCGCCTCCTTCGCGGGCTTCTTGCCTGCGATCGACATCAGCATTTCCTTCTGGCCGGCCGCCGCCTTCCGCGGCTTCTTGGCCAGCTTCTTCGGAACCTTGGCTTCTGCCGCAGCGCCGCCGACGCTTCGGCGCAGCGCCTCCATCAGGTCGACGACGTTGGTCGATGCGGGCTTCTCCTTCGGAGTGATCGGCTTGCCGCTGCGCTTGCTGTTGATGAGGTCGATCAGCGCGGTCTCGTAGTGGTCCTCGAACTTGCCGGGGTCAAACCGACCGGCCTTCTGGTTCACGATGTGCCTGGCGAGATCGAGCATGTCCTTCGTGACCTTCACGTCCTGGATCTCGTCGAAATATTCAAGCTCCGAGCGTACTTCGTAGGGGTAGCGCAGCAGGGTGCCGACGAGCCCCTTGTCCATCGGCTCGAGGGCGATGATGTGCTCGCGGTTGGTCAGCACCACGCGACCGATCGCGACCTTGTCCATCTCACGGATGGTCTCGCGGATCACGGCGAAGGCGTCGTGCCCGACTTTGCCGTCTGGCCGCAGATAGTAGGGCCGGATCAGGTAACGCGGGTCGATGTCGGTCTTGTCTACGAACTCATCGATCTCGATGGTGCGCGTGGATTCCAACGCGATCTCCTCGAGCTCCTCCTTCGTCACCTCGATGAACTGGTCCTTGTCGAGCATGTAGCCCTTGACGATGTCCTCGTTGGCCACCTCGTCGCCGGTGTCGGCGTCGACCTTCAGATACTTGACGCGGTGGCCGGTCTGCCGGTTGAGCTGGTTGAATGAGATCTTCTCGCTCTCGGAGGTCGCCGGATACAGCGCGACCGGACAGGTGACGAGGGACAGACGCAGGAAGCCTTTCCAGTTGGCGCGCGGGGCCATGTACGCAGAACTCCAGTTCAGGGCGGCTTGGATTCAAGACGAACGTGGCAGCCTGGTTCCGACACGATGCCCGACCGAGGATGCCCATTTCATTCCTCCGCTATGGGGCTAGCGAACTTTCGCGATCTGTTCCGTAGGTATTTTTACCTTGATCTAGCGCAGGTTCGGCGCCCCTTTTTGGGGCGGGCGGACGAATTCGGCAGAGCGTGCCTGAGCTTGCCGTTCGTTCGCCCGCTTGACTCTCATTGAACAAAACACGAACATCTATCATGCTCGCTGCACCCGAACCCGCTGCGCCCTCCGAGGGCGATCTTGAGTTCGCCGCCGACCAGGCCATCGCGACCTGCCGCGGGGACGCCCGGGAGGCGGTGAAGGCGCTGCTGGTGGCCAACGGTTTTCTCGAGGCAGAGCTCGAGGCGCTACAAGCGTCGGTCTCCACCGGCTATGCGCGAGGCCGGTTCGATCGATCGCGCGATCGCAAGGAGTGACCGCGATGGACGTCACCTCCTACGTTGCCCTGCCCTTCGTGGCCGCCGACGATGGAATCGCCGTCGGCGAGGCGACGGAGTGCCTCTCAGCCACCGCCGCCGTGATGCGCGCCGAGACCCTCTCGCGCAAGCCCGGCGTCATGGGCGCGGTCGCCTTCTCGCGGACCGGAGATCCGGCCAGCGGCGACTTCGGCGACGCCAAGGTGATCCGGAAGTTCGGCGAGGTGCCGGACGACTTGAGCGCGCTATAATCAAGATTGGTCGATGATCTTCGGCGCACCGGACCGCGGCTCAAACCGGAATCGATCCACCGCTTCGCATTTGAAACATCGCCAAACTGGAGACCCTTTGCCTGTTCGAGGCGTGGCCAACGTCATCGGCGTCCTGCAACGCGGGCAAGACGGAATTTGATTGGTACGAGGCATGCTGCAGCGCGCTTGAAGACCCCTAAGGCAATAACCCGGCTTCCGAGGAAACGTCCCGGCGATAGCGCCGCTGCGGTTCAAGATCGCGTGAGGAGACCGCTCGGCGACATGGTCGGCAAATCCCTCGGCGAGTGTGAGCAATTCGAGCCTCTGGGCTCGGGAGGAATGAAATGCGAGGCCGGAAGTTACCGCGCAGGCGCGGCATCCGAACTCAGAACCTGACGGCTGGCGTGGTGAGCAACCGTTCACTTCTTGTTGTTCCTGATCTGCCTCTACACGGGATTGTTCGGAAGAAGCCGCACGCGACGCGGCCGAGGCATCTCACGCCGCAGCGAGGCCGCTGGACGCTCCTTGCGTCCCGTGGCATCTTTCCGTCACTTCATCGGACCGAACGGGCCCAAGGCTGCGCCGGGATCGCAGCGGGTGGGCCCCACATCACCCGACCGACGGAAACATGAAGAAGTTCATTTGCGAGCAGAACATCGCGCATTTCCGCAAACTGCTGGAAGACGCGCCCGACTAAATCCAGCGGAGGACGCTGGAAAAACTGCTGGCTAGTCAGTTGCGCGAACTGGCGGTGCTCGATGCCGCGAGCGTCGGGGCCCTCAGCTCCCCGGCGCGGACGCTTCGCGGATCCGGGAGGCGTTTCTCGCGGACCTCGCCACATCCTTATCTGCTGCTCGATCCCGGACCCGGGCTACAGATTGTCGACGTGAACGCCGCGTATGCCGTCGTGACCTTTACAAGTCGAGCCGACATCCTCGGACGCTCACTGTTCGAGGTCTTCCCGGACGATCCGGACCAACCGTTCGCGGACGGCGTCACGAACCTGTACAATTCGCTGAAGACGGTCGCGCAGACCGGGAGGCCGCACGCCATGGCCGTCCAGCGCTACGACATCAAGGACACGGCCGGTTCCTTCGTGGAGTGCCATTGGCAGCCGATCAACACGCCGGTCCACGACGACGGCGGACAACTTGTCTTTCTGCTGCATCACGTGGGAGACGTCACCGGTCAGATCGTCCACGGAGCCGAAGGCTCTGATGGGCGAGATTGGTCGGCAGCTAAGTGAAGCCGCTGACGGTGAATGTCCTCTTTGCGCGTCGTAGCGGCTTGAGCGGCGCCGCAGCCGGATCATTTGATGTCATCGCGACACAAGCAGCGGTCCGAGCTAAGGTAGGGGACCTTTGCAATTCGTCGCGCCTCAGCCTGATTGCGCTTTTCCTCGGTCATCAGCCAGCTCGTCGGCTAACGCTCGCGCGTGTCGGTCACCTCTCGCGCCGCCAGCTCAAGCTCTCTGAGCTGTTCAATCAGCAGTTCGACGATCTGCTCATAGTCGGAGGGCGACAGCGAATTCACGCCACGCAACGTCATCTGGTCTTGGAGAATGGTCGCCATCATGGCTTTGACGCTCATGAGCCCCCGTCTGAAAAATGGGCCGTCATAAAATCAATCGTTCCATCAGATGGTCCTCCGGAGGTTGTCGTAGCGGGCACGATCGGCGATCGGTGCATGACGGAGCGTCAGTGCGGCCGGCGTCATAATGTTGGCCGGTGGGTCGGGTTCACGTTGACGGGCCAGGATATTGAGAACGACATCGGCGGAATGGACGCTGTGACTGAGCGCTTCGGCACAGGACGCTTCCACCGCGGGCAGACCGTCAGTCAGCACCGCGTTGAGGATGTCGACCATCTGCCGATTGCCATCGTCGGTGCTGGCAAGCTTGCGCCGGATCCGCTCGATCGCGGCTGGCAGCACCCAGTCTTTGAAGGGAGCACCCTTGCGCAAGGCGCCGGGTTTGCGGGCGAGCACCGGCACATATGCCAGGGGCCGTAGACGGTATCGCCGCGGCCAAAGGATCCCGGGTGCTCGGCAACGATGCTGCGACCGAGTACTTGTTGTTGTCGAAGCGCACCAGGCAGGTCTTCGAGACCGACGCCGTCACCGCATGGAAGCCGTCGAAGCGGCCGGCATAGGCAACGAGTTTGCGGCGTTCGGCTTCGAACACTTCCCAGGTCGTCCGATCGACCAGT
This sequence comes from Bradyrhizobium sp. CCBAU 45394, assembly GCF_028128655.1. Taxonomy (NCBI): domain Bacteria; kingdom Pseudomonadati; phylum Pseudomonadota; class Alphaproteobacteria; order Hyphomicrobiales; family Nitrobacteraceae; genus Bradyrhizobium; species Bradyrhizobium sp. CCBAU 45394. Next base: position 255,377 of record NZ_LBIX01000008.1, read on the forward strand.
TCCGGATGGCGATGAGCCTTGGCGTAAGCGATGCATTTGTCGAGCAGCCAGGCGTTTAACTCGTCGAGGTTTTTGAACCGCAGCCGCGGCGTGAAGAAGCGTTCCCTGACCAGCCCGACCTGGTTCTCGACCTGCCCCTTCTCCCAGCCCGACGCTGGCGTGCATCGGTGCGCGTCGCAAGGATGGTGGGCAGTTCAGGTCAATCGCGTCGGTTTGACAGGCCACCGAGGACTTCCGGTCAAGCCTGGTGAACGGACTTCCAGAACCGCTTTCATGGAGGGAGCGGCGGTCGCCAGATCGAAGAAGCCCAGGGAGGTCTGATAGGTTTACTGGATACGACAGAACGCAGTTGCTTGGGACGTCCCATGGTCGGACGACAAGATCGCTGCGGCGCGCACCCGGGAGCGCGAGACCAAAAATCAATTCTTCGCAGGAGAGACACCAGCAAACTTCTGGCAACGCTTCTGGCGCTGGCTATTCGGATAAGGGCTTCGGTCGGACCAAGAACAAGAGAGCATTGACTTCGCACAAGATGGGATGCCACTTACGCTTCGCCCACACCGGTTGGACGACAGCAAGCGCTGGGAGGAAGGCGATCAACATCGACGCAAAGATCTTCAGCAATTTTTTGCAAAACTCCCCCATCGAACGGACCCGGGTCAAGTATCGCAAATGCGATCGTTCGACCCGGCAATAAATTACCGTCTGATGCCTTGCACTCCGACTTCAACATGTTTCTTGAGCTTGCCCTCGTATTCTATGAAGCGACCTGCCGTGATCTGATCGTAAGGGCGCAGGCGCGGATTCGAGCACGGCAACGCCATCACGAGGTCAGCATTGCCTTCGCGATTCTTCAGCCGAACCATTCGCGTATCGGCGAAGTCGGTGGTCGCGCCGATGAAGACGATCGCGCATGCCAGAGCTGAGATCTGAGAATAGCCCCAGCTCCGGACCTTCGAAGCTGGGGCTGAGCCTCTCGATTGGGACCGGCAAGGGGATAGCCGGCAACACAATCTTAGCTCCTCCACCGAAGTCGAGGGATCACAATCCGGTGTCGAAATCGTCAAGGTGTACGTGGCAAAACAGAGCTGCGCGTCAGAAGTCGCTGATGCTTAAGGAAGGCGATGCTCGTCTGTATGCTCCGCATCGGATCAGCCGAAACGTCCTGTTCGACGAAAACATGTTGCACACCGCTCTCCGCGGCGGCTTCGAGTATCTCGGCGAAGTTAATCGTACCGTGACCAAGTTCGATGGTCGATCCGTCCTTTGCCATGTCCTTCAGGTGCAGGAGGCGAAATCGCGATGGATGCCCTCTCAAGACGCGCGCTGAATCGAGATGTCCCTTGGTTGCCCAGTAAACATCGAGCTCGAACATGACAAAGCGCTCATCGGTGCGGCTGAGCAGAACGTCGTATGGCTGGATGCCACCTGCCAAGTTCCCGAATTCAAAATCATGATTGTGATAGGCAAGCGTTAGCCCGGAACGCTGCGCCAGTTCACCGATCGTGTTCAGAGTGTCACAAATCCGCTGCCAATCATCGAGTGTTTGCCTTTCCGATACGTCCAGCCAGGGACAAACGACGAACCGGCTGTCGAGCAAATGGGCGATGTCGAATGCTGAGTTGGCGTTGTTCCGCAGGCTGGCGTAGTCGAGATGCAGCGATGGTGCGGTGAGATCCAGGCTGCGCAGGAGCTTGCGGGTGAGCCTCAGGTCGTTCCCGAGAATGCCGGCAAACTCCAGCTCGCGATACCCGAAATTCGCGACTTTCCTCAGCGTTCCTTCGAAGTCGGCCTTCAGCGGGTCGCGGACGGTGTAGAGTTGGAGACCGATATTCCACAGTTCCCGACCGGAAACCGGCTCGATTCCCATCGTGGCACCGGCCGCGATCCCTCCCAAAACAGTGCGTCTGCTGAGTGGCGCCAGCACGCTCGGCTACCTTGGTGCCTGCAGTACGACGCCATAGCTCTTGTATATCCGATCGACGGTGCCATCGGTTCGTAACCGATCGAGAGCTCCATCCATGGCTTCGCGTAAGGCATCATCAGGGCGAACCATGCCGACGGCGACATTCCAGTTGAGATCCACCGTGCTCTCGTCGCGATCAAGGATGCGGAGCGCCTTGTCGGGATGCGTCAGATTGAAATAGCTCGCCACGGTGGGCGTCACCGCAGCGGCGTCGATCTCGTTATTCGAAAGGGCCTCGAGACTGTCGCTCTCGAAACCAAAGGTCGATGTAGGTACGTGCCGCTGACTAATTATCATGGCTGCGACGGACCCGACCTGCACCCCGACCTTGGTATGCTCGTTGAGGCTCTTGAACGACGTAAGCGTGCTGGCGGATGGCACGGCCAACGCGACGCCCGTGCGATAGTACGGTTTCGAGATCCTCAAGTGAGTTTCGCCTTGCGCCTCGCGGTCGGCGATCACATCGAGAAGAATGTCACAGCCAGCGCTACGCATTTGGTACTGGGTAATGATCCAATCAAGCCTCAGGGAGACGCCGAGCTCCCGCGCCAGTGCTTGTCCCAATTCAACCTGAAATCCGGGAGGATCCCCGGCTTTGCTCGCGAATGGAAGCGAGTTCGGGTGAGCACATAACCCAAGTACGCCGGCCGAGCGGATTGTCTCGAGGGATCGAGCCCGTGCCGGCCCCAGCAAACCTGCCACCGCCACGATGATGAGCGGGAGGATCAGTTCTGTTCCGCGTACCTTGCGCATGGAGTTTGACTCGCCGGCTCATCCCTCTCGCGGCTTTAATTCCCGGATGTACTTGATGATTTGGTCGATCTGAGCATCGCTGAAGGTAGAATCGAATGCAGGCATCGCGCCTTGTTTGCCGTTCTTGATACGGTCGCGAATAAAATCGTCATCGCGCGTCGTGTTCATGAGCTGCGGTCCCTTACCCGCCGCGCGGCCGCCATCGGAATGACACCAGCCGCAGGTCGTTGCGAACAGCTGCTTAACATCGAAGTTCCCGTTGTCCGGCGCAGCGGAATCCGTCTGCGCGGAGACAGGCGTGGCACATGCGAACCAAGTGGCCAGCGCCATCAAGCTCAATTTCATGACGCAGAACTCCACTTTCCGTTAGCCCTGACCGTTCCAAGGCACGGGGAGCGAGCTTCTGTCGCTCCCCGCCAGATTGTCCGAAAACCCCTATTTCAAGCTGTACACGATGAGCGCGCCATCATCGCGCGGCATGCTCTTGTAAACGCCGCCGAAGGTCGGCGCGTAGTCGTCCGACGCCATGCCGCCGAAGCCCGCGGTCACGGCGACATATTGCTTGCCGTTAACGGCGTAGCTGACGATGCCGCCCTGGTGGCCAGTGCCGTCGGAATGGCTCCACAGCTCGGCACCCGACTCGGCGTCGTAAGCATGAAGGGTGCCGCGCGAGTCAGGCACGAAGACGAGATTGCCACCGGTCGATAGCACGCTTCCAAGCGGCGGCTCGGGGTAGCGAACCTCCCACTTCTTGATTCCGGTCACCGGGTCGCGCGCGTCGAGATGACCGTAGATCTCGCCGCCCGGAGGAGGCGCGATCTTAAAGTCGGCGCCGATGTTGAGCTGGGCTTGGGGCGCGGTCACCGGTGTGGTCTTCATGACCTCGAGCGTCATGCACCATTCTTGGCCGAGCTTGTAGTATAGACCCGTCTTCGGATTGTATGAACCCGAGTTGAAGCTGACACCGCCGGAAATATGCGGGCAGAGGGGTTCATTGACCTTGCCTGCGGAGAAGTCGCGACGGCCGATCAACTCACCTGTCTTGGGATCGATATCCTTGACGAAGTTGCTGTTCTGAGTGATCCGCCAGACATTCTTGATACCCAAATTACGGTCATAGACGAAGATGTAGCCGCTCTTATTGGGGTGCACCACGAGCTTCTGCCCGTCGCGATCGAGCATTACAAACTCACCGACCGCGCTGTCGAAGTCCCATGCGTCGTGCGGCAGCTCCTGATGATAGAATTTTAGTTTGCCGCTATCGAGATCGAGACCGATCACTGAGGTCGTATAGAGATTGTCACCTGGGCGGGCGCCTTGCGTCTTGTAATCGGAGCCCGACCAATCGTAGAGCGGCGCCGGGTTCGCGGTGCCCCACAAGATGGTGTTAGTCTCGGAATCGTAGGTGCCTGGCATCCAGCCGCCGCCGCCGCCGGTGCGCCAGGAGTCACTGCCCCAAGTCTTCATGGCTTCGTCGGTGCCCGCAACCGTCAGGAACTCCCATTTCTTCTTTCCTGTGGCGGCATCGACAGCAAAGATCGGGCCGCGGCCCGGCCATTCGCCGCCCTGCGCGCCAATGATCACCGTGCCCTTCGCATAGAGGGGCGCGCCGGTGAAACCGACCGTCAGCTTTTGGGAATCGATAAGCTTGGTGTCCCAGGCGACCTTTCCAGTCTTCATATCAAGCGCGATGAGCCGGCCATCCATCGTGCCGACGTAGACCTTGCCTTCTCCGAGCGCAGCGCCGCGATTATAGGGAGAGTGCGTCTGCCGCGCGATCAGGGCTTCGTCAAGTTCGGGGAAATAGGACCAGATCACCTCCCCTGTCGCGCCGTTCAGCGCAAACACTCGACTGTAAGAGCCCGTGTAGTAGAGCACGCCGTCGGCCGCAAGCGGCATTGACTGCAAGCCACGGGTGGACCGTCCCGGAATATGGATCCAGGCAACGCTTAAGTTACCGACATTGCTCGTATTGATCTGCGAGAGGGGACTGTAGTGATAAGACTTATAGGAACCGTGATAAGTCAGCCAGTCGTTCTGGCCGCCGGTCTCGATGCGCGCGGTATCCACAGTTTGGGCAACGGTTGACGACGCGGCAAACGTCGCACCAATCGCAACAACCACAGGCAAAGACAAATAACCCCACCGTTTCTTCATATGCTCGTCCTCCATTTCATTTTTATGGCACTTGGTCATTGCCTTGCTGGGCGCGCTGCGCCCTGTTCATTTGTCGACCCGAATAGATACGGCGTGCCAACAATCTCACCTCGCATCATAGGAACCCCGGCATCGAGGCTTTCGTCGAGTTCCACTGAAGGGGCTGCTTTCCGCACGGAGATGCACCCGCATCTCGTCAGTCATTTCGTCCAACAGTTGTTTGCTGGGCACACGATATCGCCTGCAGGCAATGCCCGCGCTTATCGCGGCATTGCGGACGACTCGATTGACGCATCGCACAATCGGCGGCCGGCTTCCACTTTGCACATGCAGAGCGTTTGCAGCCATCGCGTCTAACTGCCTCTCAGCCTCGAATGGCCCATTGCAGCGAGTTTCGGCTTGCTTGACGGCATCGTTGCCGCGGAATGTGGCGACACGGCGCCGAGTTGTATCATCCAAGGCGATTTTGTGAAGACGGCAAGCAGGTCGCGCACTAAACCGGGATTTCGTCACCTGAGCTGACCTAAAGACTTCACGGGCATCCCACACCGAAACGGCCGGCGCGTCGCATGGAAGTCCGTTCTTCCTTGGGGTAAGGCAGACTTCGCCTATCGACCAATCACGAGCGAGGAGAAGGCAAGCCCCCACGGCCTTACAGAACTACAGCCTATCAAGATTGTTCGCTTAACTCGCAGTGCATTTGACAGGACCAGGGCGCATTCCGCGATGGAGCATGAGACTCTGCTTGAAGCTGCGAAGCAGCGCCTGGATGCAAGCACACGAGCCAAGCGCCAGCGTTGAAAGACAGTCGAGCATCCGTTGGCACGATTAAGGCGCGCAGGAGAGCGACACAGTTCCTTACCAAAGCGCTCCCCAAATTAGCCGGCGAAGTGGCTCTATCGGTCTGGCTTATGGCCGCCATCCCGCGCCTGATCAGACCTTCTCAAACATCCATAGTGCCAGCACGCGCGTGCCGTATGTAAGCGCGACGCCTGTCAGAATCATTGCGATTGTTGTCCAGTCGCTGTTGAAGAGCGAGGCCATCGTCGCGAATGTGCAGGCCGTCGAGCACTCCGAACAGCTCGCTGAGCGCCCGGGCCGAGGAGCTTGGTCACGATGATATCGTGTGCTTCCTCACCAAATCTGAACGAAGAGAAGGCGGCCGGCACCATGCTCAACACAGTGGCGCCGCGCAAGGGCGTCAACGCCAAGGCTTCGAGCGCGGCCTGATCGAGTTTCAAGGCGGTTTCAGCGGCACCGCGACAACGCGGTGCCGCTGTCTCGTTGTGCCAATCGGGCAAGGCGGACCTGCCGGCGCACGAACCAGGCGGCGACGGCCACGGTCAGCCAAGCCAGCGAAGCGCCGATGAATGCGCCTGCGACGCTCCGCTCGACGAGGAACCAGAACACTGCGGCGAAGGCGAGCATACCGAGAGCGCCAAGTGCGGCACCGGCGGCATCTAGCGCGGCGGCCTCCCGCCCTCGCCGCCTCCCTTCGAGACCAGCCTCCCGTTTGCGACGGAGTTCGTGCTTCTCTATTAAGGTCGCGCTGGCGCAGAAGATCGCCGGGAGCGCGAGAAAGAGACCTCCGATCGACGCTCCGTAACGACTGCTGATCAATCCCGTGAACGCGGTGGCGGCGCCGCCTAGGCCGAAACGCACCAAGTATTCGTACCACCGCCCTTCCCGCAGCGACGAGGGCGAGACCTTCATCGGAAGCCTCGCGCGTACCCTCCCGCGAGCGCCCATAGACCGAAGGCTGCGCCTAACCAGACGACGATAGAGACGATCGTCGCCGGCAACGCCCGCATCCGGGCGCGCATGAGGAGCTGGCAGACCAGGATGCTGTAGACCACCAGCGCGACCGCGCCGGCCATCATGGAAAGGCTTTGGGCCCCGGCGTAGACGGCGCCATGTTCATAAATCGCGATGCCCAGTGTCGCGAGCGCAACCGAAGGTGCCGCCCCGAAGAGGCCGGCGAAGCTCTTCGGCTTCAGCACGTCGCCCAACATCGAGAACGCCAAAACGACTGCGCCTCCGATCAGGAAACGGATGAGGTACTCGGTCATTTCGGCCTCTTCCAAAGCTTCTTGAGCGGCCCCGCGCCGCCATAGGCCGGGTCCTTGCGCGGCACCGGTACCATTCGGAATGGTCTTCAGCGCGCGCGGACGGTCCTCGACAGTCGTGCACTCGTCGTAGGTGCCTGCCGACGGATAGGCGCCGACGACGAGAGAGTCCTTGTCCGCCGCCAGGCATTGATGGCCGGTCCCAGCGGGCAGGACTACGACGTCGCCGGCCTTCAGCGTGAAGGTCCGCCCCTTGTTGCCGCCGAAGCGGACGCGCCCCTTGCCGCGCGCTATCCCGAGGACCTCGTGGATTCTCGAATGGTAGTGAACATAGTCGTAGATGCCGTCGCGCCAGCTATCCCCCCATCCGTTGCCTTCGAACAGGTCTTCGAGCACCGCCGCAGGATCGTGCTGCTCGTCGAGTCTGACGGCGCTTCGGTACAGCATCAGGGGCCAGCGCGGGTGATTGGGCACAAGGCCGTCATCCCTAAAGCGGACCACGTGTGGCTTCCGCGGACGAGGCAGTTCGGAAGCCCGACGCTTGCCCGGGCGACGAAGACCGGTGGCGCGTTCGGCGTATTCCTTAAGGTCCTCAAGTAGCGGCATCATCTGTCTCCTTGACGGGATAGCCCGTCCATAGGCGAAGCATTCGTTCGAGCGCCGCACCAAGGGCGAAGCCGGCGACGACGTCGCTCGCCCAGTGCGCCAGCACGACGATGCGCGTCAGACAGAGGCCCACCGCCAGCGCGCGGATCGCCCGGCGGGGCCCTGCCGGAAGTGGCCCCGCCGCCGATGCCAGCGCGCCCATGTGCAGGGCGTGTCCCGACGGAAAGGCGTCTTCGCGTTTGCCGGAAAACGAGATCCCGTGAACATGCCCCAACACCGTCTTCCGGTCCGGACGCGTTTGGTCGAAGACCGACTTCAACAAGTGCGGAAGCACGGAGGCCGCAGCGGCCACAAGCAGCGCATGATTGCCGGCGCGGCGCAAAGGCTCTCCTTGCGTACGTGACAGGATCCAACCCGCTGCCGCCAAGGCCAGAAGGATTTTCTCGTCGGCGCCCCAGGTCAACCCGCGGGCGACCGTTTCCGCACGACGGTTAGTCTTGCGCGCCACCGTCCGCGCGATCCTCTCGTCGATCTTGGTCGGTTTCACGGTGAGAAGGGACATCGATCCTCTGAAATTCAACAGGGAATCCTAAAACGCGGGGCAGCTCTCTGGGTGCCAAGCGTTCGCGCCGAGGAACGGCCGCTAGTCGCCCCCGTTGACGGACCATGTCCGGCTCTCTCTCTCTCTCTCTCTCTCTCTCTCTCCACCTACCTCGGCAACATCGCCGCTTTCCTTGCATCGCTCTCCTACATTCCGCAGGTTCGGAAAGCCTGGCCGCGCAATTCCACGGACGATCTTTCGCTCGGCATGCTGACGGCACTGACGCTGGGGCTCGGCCTCTGGGCCGTGTACGGCCTGATGCGGGAAGATTGGGTCATCGTGCTGTCCAACGTTCTTCCCGCTCGCTGATCTTGGGAGCGGTTCGCTTCGCCGGCTTAGGCCGACGCTTTTCACGCTGAATTCGGTTCTCGCCGGACTCCAGATTGATTGGTAGATCGGAGTGCTCGGCAAAACGTCCGGACGACCCCGCCGGCCGCTTGAGGACCACGCCCGGCTTCGACATCGTCGCGGCGACCACATCCGGATCGTCCGTCTCTTTGGCGACGCCCTGATGGAAGAGATTGCTGTCGGCGCCCCACGCCTCCAGCGGCGCCTTCATCGAGGGCGCCGCGATCGCAAGATCGTAGAAGCCCAGCGAGGTCCGAAATGTCTTGAGCTTCCTGGCCATGGAGCGTGCCGGCCCGCGGATTTCCTAGCGCCGGCGCGCGACCCAGAGACCCAGCAGGAACGCGACGAAGAGCGACTGCAGGGGGGCTTTCACGGTCACCTCGCGCAACTGGTCGGCCCAGCGCACCGCCATGTCCGATTGGGGTGAGTGCCTTTGAAATACTCGCGGCTCCGCCCGGCCACTCGGCCCAGCTTCCGATGCCCGCTCGATGCCGCCCTGAGCGTCCGTCAACCCGGAGGGTTCCGTCATTGCCGAAACTTCTTTCATATCCATGCGGCCTCCTACAAGGGGGTCAGTCCGACTTCCGCTGCGGCTTGGCCGAGGGCTTCTTGGCGGCCATTTCCTTCGCCGGCTTCTTCCCGGTGATCGACATCAGCATTTCCTTCTGGCCAGCCGATACTTTCTCCGGCTTCTTGGCCGGCTTGGCCGAACGCCGAGCCCAAGATTCCAGAAACCGTCGCCCGACGCGAAGACGGATGGATCACCCGCCATTCAGCGAGAGGCTGATGCGCGTAACGATCCCATCCCAGGCGCGCTCTTCGCTGGCCGGATAATTGATCAGCACGCAATGGACCAACCCGCCGGAGAAGTTGCAGCGGTCATACCAGACCTTGTCGCCCTTGTAGCTGGAAACCGCAAAAAACCGCGGCGTCACTCTCTTGTACTGAATGCGCGCCGGCAGTCCTTTTTTCGCGAGGAAAACAGCGGGCGAATCGCTCCCGACGTTGGGAGCAGCCTGTATCGTGAGGTCGGCGCGGCCGTCGGCAGTTCGAAAGCGTTGCCCGTAACCGTCCGGCCGGCCCGCTTCTTCGGTGAAGATCGAATAAGGGAAGTCGACCGACGTGCCGGTCTGTGGAATGCGGTAGGTCGTCCACCTTACGGGCTGCGCCGAAACCGAAGCGGCCGAGACAGCGAAAATGGCCATCGCCAGAGCTGTCGCTTTCATCAAACCTCCTCCTTCGCAGACCCCCACCGAGACATAGGCAGCGAGCCGGCTGCATCCCTTCATACCAGGAAAAGCCGCGAGGCCAATTACGTTCCAAGAGGCCTGATCCTTCGCCATCAATGCCTCTCTGCCGAGAAGCAGATGCGAAAGCACCACGCTGACGCGTTCGAGGCAGGGGATCGATGGGCCGCAGCAAACATCGACCGGCGACGTGAGTATCCGAAGGCACGTGACCTCCGGGCGGCCGCTGAGCAACCTCGGTACATGTGTCCCTTACGGCGGAAACGATCAGCCGTCTGCCGCGCCTCCCCAGCAGCCCGCGACCGCCCTGCACCGCAGCCCGTCCCGCCCCGCGTCGCAACCAACTCCGAAACCCTGACGCCTCCACGAGCCCGCCTTCAAGGGGACTTCCGCAGCCATCATAAGACCACCAGAACCGGCTTCCAGTCATACTCGTCGGCGGGCTACCCAGGAACGGCTACGCATTTTGGCCGTTCGACATGAGAACAAATGCTATCGGATATGAGCCGCCAGCGAGCGTACTTCTTGTCGAGGACGACCCTTTGATCCGCGAATTCATCGTCGAAGCGCTGCGCGAGGCAGGCTATCACGTGATCCACGCGAGCACTGGGGAGGAAGCGCTGGCCTGGTGCAAGCGCCACGCCGCGGGTGTGCTGGTCACCGACGTCAGGCTACCCGGACAGGTCGATGGATGGCAATTAGCGGAGCGCTTCCGCGAGCAGGATCCGGAACTGCCGGTCATCTACGCCAGGGCTTCTCTCCCGCCACTTCACGTCCCGTTCCCGGGAGCCGCATCGTGTGGAAGCCCTTCCATCCGCACGAGATCGTCCGGATGGTCAAAGAGCTTGGCGAGGAAAAGGGAGCGCCGCCGAGTTAGCCGGTCTACTCGCGGCCTAGCTTAACCTGCGATCGCCGCAGCCTGGACCACCTAGGATCCGCAGCTTGGGCGCACCATGCCCTTTGCCGCGTAATCACCCTTTGGGCAGGCCCAGTTCCTCTACGGCCCGAACGCAGATTTCGGAGGGGTCCTTGAGGCCCGTCTGACCGATCTCGATGATCTTCTTGGCGATCAACTCGGTGAGAGGGTCGTTCCGATCCTGTACGCCAATCGAACGCAGCGCCTCTTCGTAAGCTCTCGAAAGCCGTGTGATCTCTTCGGGCCCCAGAGGCGAGTTTTGAAGTATCCGGTAGATGACCAATTGTTATCCCTCTACAGGGCGCAGCGTAGCACTGATCTGCTGAGGGAGCATTGCATCTTAGCAGCAAATCTTAACTTCCGTAGTCTGCGCTTGCTACGTTCAGGGAGTTTGCAGGCGGCCGGCGGCGAAGAAAGGCGTCGCAGAGGAGAACGGGGACCTTCGCGCGTTTCCTGGGCGACTGGACTCGAAACGTCTCTGGGACGCGGAAGGAACGATAGCTCGAATTGGCCTCAGCTCACACCCCGGCCCCCGAGCTGGGGCTTTCGGTTGTCGGGTGTCGAGAGGAGGCTAGTGTTGAGGTAGCGTGTAACGGCCCGGTCCTTAGCTATCCGTCGGCTCTGCTCCGAGAGTCCTTGGACCCGAGAAGCTTCAGCGCCGTATCGATCTTGGCGAGGAGCGCCTGGATTTCGGCGCGCTCGTTCGCGCCGGGTCCGGCTTCAAGCCGCGCCAGCAATTGCTCTTTCTGTCCCAGCAGCTTCGCAAGAGCGGACATCCGATCACCGCAATGTCGACCGTATCGAAAGGGCCGCTCGGAGAGCGGCCCTTTCTTGGTAACCGGCTACGGGTTGCCGAAGCTGAAGCCGCTGAGCGGGGCGGCGCTCGCAGCCGATCCCAAAAGGGAGGCGGCGAGCATTCCCAGTGCAATGATCTTCATGAATGTTCTCCTTCCTTGGCGAAATCAGTCGATCTCTTCGATGATGCGACGTTCCTGCGGTTCGACGATGTAGGTTCGGCTATCCCGGTGAATGTATCGGTACTCCCGCAGGCTCGGCGCCTCGCGATAGACCTCGTCGGGGAAGGCATCGATTTCCACGCCGTCCGGTAGGCGCTCGCCCCGGCGGATCTCAGTTCGCACTGTGCTGCCGGTCGTTTGCCGCTCGCGCTCGACGGGACGCGCCTTGACGTGCTTGCGGATCACCTCGCGATCACGATCGCTGAACGTGGTCTTCCGCTGCTCGGTGCGCGCCGGAGCGGCCGCCGTGGACCGGCCCGAGTACGGCAGGACCGCGACGATCTTGTAGCTGGAGGGCTCCACGATCACGACTTCGTCCTTCACCAGGACGAAGTTGTAGCCCCGGTACTGGGGCACGATCTCGACGACCTCCGCCGGCAGCGGCTGCAGACGGACATCCCGCGGCACGGCAGTGCCCACGGACAACGAGAAATTCACGTTGTTGAGGGGCTGCACGTTGAGGTGCGAAATCGACGTGCTGATCCGTGTCCGCTGCTGATCATTGATGTTCACCGAGGCATTCACGTTCGTGTTCGACGAACGATCGGCCGTATTCTGCTGGGTGCTCGGCTGCTCGGCCGTGTTCGTCGAGTTACTACCCGTCGGAGACTGCGCCTGACTGGCGCCCGAAGCTGGCGGGTTCGCGCTCTGCGCCCGGTTGTCCGTAGGCGGGTTGGTCTGCGTCTGGTCCGAAGGCGCATTGGTCTGGTTGGAGGGCTGGCTGGTCTGCGCCTGATTGGTCGAGTTGTTCGAGGTGGGCGCCTGCGTGGTGTTGGTGCCCGTACCGGAATTGGTCGTTTGGCCTGCAGCGCTCTGGCCGGTCGATGACGGAGACTGCGTCTGGGCCGAATTGGTCGAAGGATTGGTCTGCGCGGATCCCGAAGGTGTTGAAGAGGACGGCGTCGTCGAGGTGGAATCCGGCTGACGCTGCGTAGTTGACGGATTGGAGTTCGACGTGCTCGGAGAAGATTGCGCAAGAGCCGAAGTCGCGATCGCGACAGCAGCCGTCGTAGCCAAGAATAAACGCTTGTCCATCTGAACCTCCTAAATGCGGATGTCGATCAACCTCCGATGCGGCACGCGGTTCCTTTTCGGGAAAACCCGGCAGCTCTCGTGGCGGCGGGAGGTGAATTTCTTCCGGTAGGCCCAAGATCGCGGTTGTGCCGAAATGGCGCTGGGGCGCTGCAGCCGCGAACAAACGGAACTTCAGTCAAACCACGCCGTTGGCAGTGACTACTTACGAATCATTTGAGGAGGACACACCATGAAGAAGCTGATTGTGTGCGGCGCGCTTGCCGCTTTCGCCCTCGGCACGCAGGCCGCCAGCGCCGCCGAGTTCTACATCGTGCGCGACGCGACCACAAAGAAGTGCACTGTCGTCGACACCAAGCCGACCACTACGACCACGACGGTGGTGGGCAACGGCGTCTACAAGACCAAGGTCGAGGCCGAATCCGCGGTGAAGACCACCAAGGTGTGCACCGAACAGTAAATATCGCGGGCTTCAGGCGGCCACTCGGAAGCGTTCGGACAGCAATTGGAGGAAATGCCCGTACTCATTTTGTGGGCCGTTCCTGCCGTCCTCGTTATTGGTGGCCTCGGCTATTTCTTAATTCACATGCACTGAACGACGACCCGCCCGATGATCCGGGCGGGTCTTTTTTTCCCGACAACCGTCGGTGGCTCACGGCGGACAAAAAAGGGCCCCGTGATGGGGCCCTCATCTCTGAACTCTCGTCCCATTTAGTTGTAATCTGAGTATTTGAACTGCGGGAGCGCCTTCAATTGCTCCTTGTTGCCACTCATGACGGCGTGGTCAGGGACCCAATCGTTCGTGCTGCGGTTCGTGGTGGTTGTCGCTGCGGCGCCGGTGGTGGTGTCGCGCGACGTGGTCGAGGTGCTGCTCGAACTGGTCCGGACCGGCTCTTCGACGAACTTCAGCTTGTCCATCGAGACGGCGATGTCGTGCTCACCCATCCCCAAAAAACCGCCGATGCCGATCACCACCGCGTTGATCTTACCGCTCTTGTCGACGAGCAGCTCGTTGATGTCGCCGAGCTTCTCGTTGGCCTCGTTGTAGACGTTCAGGCCCATGAGCTTCGAGGCGCGCCAATTTCCCTTGAGCGCGATCTTCGCATCGGCCGAGTGGGTGGCCGCCGGCGCGGCGCGATCGGCCGGCTGAGTGGTTTGCGCGTACGCAGCGCCGCCGATCACAGCAGTGCCAAGCAGAGCGACGGCAAGAAAGCTTTTCATCGATTATCTCCTCCAACGTGAGCCAACATCCGTACAGATGCCGGCGCCAACGCCCGGGGCTGCCACTTGTTCCTGAATTGACTCTTGTTCAGAACGGTGCTCTCGCGAAGGATTCGATCCGCGCTGCGGACGCCGGTGCGCTACCGACGTTCGGTGGTAACAAGCCGGACGGGAATGCGCTTACCGTCGGAGCGGAGGCAGGCTTCCGAGAAATGCGGCCAAACCTGCTTCGAACAGACTTCCGCTTCCTTCGTGGAATCGCTTGCCGGCTGGACCTGCGGCTGCGGAGGAGGCGCCTCATCCGCAAGAGCCGCCGTCGTTGCGAGCAGAACGAAAGCTGCCGTTGCGGAAATAATGGTTTTCATGTGTCCTCGATCGCCAACTCAACGACCAGAGTCCGAAGCCGTTCCGACAGGTCGGGAAGACTGTGCTGCCCCTTTCGCGAATCCTTCGTCTCCTCCAGGTATCTGAACACTCTCGGCTGCGCGGACTCCGCGATCGACCAACTCGCGATATCGGATCTCGTACTCCCTCGCCATCCGGCTCGCGGCGAAGCGCTCCTCGAACCGGGCGCGGACTGCTCTTCTGTCCAGCCGGCCCAGTTCGTTCACCGCCGCGATCGCCTGCTCCTCGTTGTCGACGATAAAGCCGGTCACGCCGTCTTCCACCACTTCGGGCACCGAGCCCCACCGGTAAGCGATCACAGGCGTCCCACACGCCATCGCTTCGATCATGACGAGCCCGAAGGGCTCCGGCCAATTGATCGGAAACAGCAACGCGGCGGCCCCGGCGAGGAAGGGCTGCTTCCTGATTTCGTCCACCTCGCCGACGAGCCGGATCTCTTCACCATCGATGTTCGGTTCGAGCTTCTTCTTGAAGTAGGCCGTCTCCGCGCGAGGAATCTTGGCGGCGACCCGCAGCGGCATCCGCGCGGCCCGCGCGATACGTATGGCGGCTTCCGGTCCCTTGTCTGCCGTCAGCCGCCCGAGAAAAGCCAGGTACGAACCATGGTCGTAAGAGGGCCGAAGCAGGTCCTTGGGCATGCCGTGCTGGATCGTTGCGATCCAGTTCGCATCCGGAAGCGGCCGACGCTGGTTGTCGGAAATCGAGACGAAGCCCGCGTTCGGAAAGGCCCCGATCACCTTCGATAGACCGGGAAGGTCGAGGCGGCCGTGCATCGTCGTGAGGAAAGGCACCCCGGTCCGGCTGAGCACAGGAAGTGGCAACCAGTCGACGTGGGAGTGGATCACGTCGAAGTCGCTCGCGCGCTCGGCAATGGCTTCTATCAGCAACGCGCAGGCGGCGCTCGGGTCCGCGCCCCTCCGGCCCAGGCGCAGTGCGCGCGGCCACACCGGGTGGAGCTTTCCCTTCGTCTTCGAATCTCCGCTCGCGAACAGGGTGACGTCGTGTCCGAGCTCGACCAGTTCGTCCATCAGCCAGGCGATCACCCGCTCCGTGCCACCATACAGCTTTGGAGGAACGCTCTCGGCCAACGGAGCAAGCTGGGCAATCCGCATCGGCTAGGCCCCGAGCACGAACCGCAGGACCGTCACGATAGTCGCGGAAATGAGGGATGAAATCGCGAGCATTGTCCAACTCGGCCTTGTGCTTCCGCGAGCCACGCGTGCGGCGAGCATTTTCATCCCCGTCAACATTCGTCTTCGGGAAGCCGGTGCAGGTAGGCTATCCCGAAGCTGGCGAGTTCTTCGGCATCGCTCTCTCGCTCATCCCCTCTCCTTTGCAGGTGGCGCTCGAGCAGGCAGCGACGGCTGTCCTGTGCATCGACGTCGGGGTGCCTCGCCCGGTACACCGTCCAGGCGGTCTCCGCGGCCCTCATCAAGGCGACTTCGTCGACCATCTTCACCTCCGGCGACCGCACCAATCGCAGGCAACTCAAGAGGGTTCGGAAAGTTTCTAGTTTTTCCCGAAGCCTCGAAATACCGGCGGAGATCCGCGAGGAGGAGTCAGGAGGCCCTCCCTCGCGCCCGCTCGCGGGCGGCTCGGCGGCGTTGCAGTCGGTTGCTTCGGCCGGACGTTGTGGAGGCGTGAGGTCGGGGCGCGGGGGCTAGAGATGAAGGTTCGGCTCCGAGGCCTTCGCTTGTGGGCTCCAGTTCGCGAGGCCGCGCTTCCATGAATTCCAGCACTACCCGGCCCTTCTCGGTTATGCGCCAGCCACCGTTCAGTCGCTCGACCAGTCCTTGCGAGAAGATATCCAGATCCGGCACGCGCGCGGCCAGGCGCTTGGTGCGCTCTACCCAGTCACGTCCGCTCGTCGCAAGGATCGCCATGTCGCGCTTGAGGTCCGCCATGACTGCGAATCCATCGGGATAGCTCACGAGGATCTTGAGCACGGTGACCTGGAAGTTCACGCCCCGGCTCCCTTCCGCTACCGCCACATCGTCGGTGCGTCGTGGAGAGCCTCGCAGCCGACCTGCTTTAGTCTCTCGCGCGAAGTGTCGCCGTTCGTGGCGGCTTCCAGAATCCTGGATGCCACGAAGCTGCGTGCGCCGGTCTCATAGCGCGAGACGTCTGCGCAGACTTCGTCGAGAACGGCGCGCAGAAGCGCGGTCGTTGCCGGATAGAACATGGGAGGCCCCAAAAGGAGAAATAATCGTAGCGCAATCGCGGGGGCGCCGAAATCAACAGTGTTAAGCGCCCCAATATCTGGCCAAGTCTACACTCGAAGTCCAGCTCGGCAAGCTCCGAAAAGTCGCCGCACCGCACGCGGATTGAACCGGTCTTCGGTCGAAATGTTTGTGTTCCAAGCTCGAAACTCTCAAGTGACGACGTCCCGGCGCCGAGCACCATTGCCCCTCGGCACCGGGGCAACCAGCAACCATTGCCTATTTTTCCCGTTGTCTGGCCGGGCCAGAAACGTGGAGAGGAGGAATCCGATGAAGAAGATTGCAATGGTGGCGGCGACGGTCGGCGCTCTCGGTCTCGGCTCGATCGCGGCGACGTCGCCCGCCGAGGCTCATTGGCGAGGTGGCTGGGGACCGGGTATAGCCGGCGGCCTGATCGCCGGCGCGGTGATCGGCGGGCTTGCCTCCTCGGCGTATGCCTGGGGGCCGGGCTACTACGACTACGGTCCGGGCTACTACGGCGCCGGATACTATGGCGGACCCTACGCCTATGACTATGGGTACGATGCGCCCTACCGCTGGGGCGGCGGCTACGCCACGACCTACTACACCGCGCCGGTGTCCTATGGCTACCGGTACCGCCGCGTCGTCCGGCCCGCCTACGCCTATTACCGCGGCGCCTATCCGGTCGTGCGGCACCACTGGCATCATCACCACTGGTGATACGGCGCCGTCCCTTGAGGCCCCCGTCAGGCCGCGCTCCGAACGGGCGCGGCCTTCGTGGAGCAGGATATTGCAGGTCACCACCATCCGCCGGTGAAGAAGTCGTGCCGGCCGAACGCCAGCCGTGGTTCGGCTGGCCTCCTCACGGATTTTCGTCCACCGCTTCGCCTGCGGGCGAACTTCTGCGCGTTTGCGCGCCGGCGGCTCTTTCTTGGCGTCGGACGGCGGTGCTGCAGGCATCGAGGCCATCGCCTCTCCCACTGATTGCTCCGGTTCTTCCGGCATGGGATCAGCCTCCGCGCGATCTTCGGAACATCGGTGCGCAGGCGCGTGTCGAAGCTTTGCCTCCAACTCCAGACAAACCGCTGCATCGGACTAACCGACGCGATGGGCCAACATGATGTTCGACGCACTTTTCGCGCGCACCGAAACAATATCCATCGTTATCGTCGGCTAACGGTGCAACTCACGAGCAACATGCGCTCTCCCTCGCAGAAGCTTGGGGACATTCTGCCATTAGGTCAACGCTTCTGTATTTTCCGAATCGACAGTTCATGGTGGCTCAACCACGCGCCACGTTCCGGGGTGTAGGAGTGAGCCAGTTTCTGTCGACGCTTCTGCTAGTTACCGCGGTAATTTTGACCGTCTGCTTTGGAGTGGCGGCCTGGCGCCTCTCTGACGAGAAGGACATCGACGTCACTGGCCAAATTCCGCGCCAGTCCTATGGCTGGAAACCGACATCGAGGAATTGAGCGGGCCGCACCGCGATCTGCTCTGGAGCAAGCCACTTTCAGAGTACGCCCTCCATCAGATGTGCAAGCGTCTCTTGATCCCGCTGCCGATCCGCGGGCATTTCAAGAAGCGGCCGCCAAGGCCGCCATTGGACGGAGACCCGATAAGGGACCGACTCGACGAGTACGACGTGATAGGCCCGTCGGCGTGGTTCGCCCCACGCAGAAGCAAAATCCCCAGCGCGCGAACGCTGGGGTGGCCGCATCCATTAATGATCGAGATGCGGCCGCGAAGATCGAGGCGCTGGCTGAGGAATATAAGAGGCGCGCTGGGGCGCTCAGCGCTTCCAAAGAGGCGGAAGCACACAAAGGATTCGGACGAGCCCTGACTGCAGCCAGTATCAGACTGCGTTCAGCAAGCCTACGCCTCTAGCGGGCCAGACGCCGGATTGCCTTAGCCGCCCGGCGTGGACCATGCCATCCGAGAAATTCCAGCTCCTTGTTCTCAAGCGCATTCGTCGCCCGAAAGAATTGTTCAAGGTCGTCGCGCGCGCGGGAAGGCAGTTTGCGGACGTCCTTGATATCCGTTTCGAGCGGTGATCGGTCAGGCACCGCAAACACGCGGTCGTTTCGTTCCTTCTTGCCCTTGCTTTTCTGTTCGACCTCAAGAATGCCAACTGGACGACAGCGCAGCACGACACCGGGGTATGTCTGCGCGTCATGCAGGATCAGCACATCCAGCGGATCGCCGTCCTCGGCTTTCGTCGAGGGAATGAAGCCCCAGTCGTAGGGATAGGTCAGACCTGCCATCAGCGGCTTCGCCAGGGCAAAAACGCCAAGCTTGGGATCGAAATCAAGTTTGCACGAGCTGCCCCGCGGCGTTTCGACCACGGCGAAGATATTATCGTCGTCGGCCCAACTCGGCAATTTCGTCAGATCGGTCATCGCAACAGTCGATCACGCATTTCGCACCGACAACGGGGACGGGCCCGACGAAATCGCGTCGGTCAGGCCCCCTGCTGACATCACGCGGCGGTGGACGCTTTCTTGTTGACGCCCTTGCGCAGTGCGACGGTATTGAGCTTGGTGTTCGCCGCCTTCTCTTCGTTCAGATTTGTGGTCAAAAATCGCACGATATCGTCGTGGCCAAGTTCTTCCGCCCAGGCAATCAGCGTACCGTAACGGCATATCTCGTAATGCTCGACGGCCTGCGCGTTCGCGACAATCGCCGCGTCAAGCACCGTCTTATCTTCGATCTCGCCAGCCGTCTCGTTCGCTTCTTTGATCAGACCGTCGATAGCGGGACATTGCGTGCCGCTCGGCCCCTTGCCCAGCTTCTCAAAAGCCTTTTCGAGACGCTCGATCTGCTTGTTAGTTTCTTCCAAATGGTTCTTGAGGCCCGCCACCAGATCGCGGTTGGTCGCCTTCTCGATCATTTTCGGGAGCGCCTTTATGATCTGCTGCTCGGAGTAATAAATGTCCTGCAAGCCGTGTAGGAGCAAGTCATCCATTGTTTTGAGGTCTTTTGTGAAGAATCCCATAGCTTCCCTCCTCATTCTTAAGGCATGGGAACGCGCGCTTGCGAACCTTGTTCCTCCGCGGCTCCGTCCAGCGGCCGCCCAAGGACCCCCTCGCGTCTTCGGGATTGACGATTCGCGCTGCGGGGGAACGGAGTTGCGGCGGCCGGCCGCGTGGCAAGAAGGAACTCTAGCATCAAGCCGGTGTTTTGCTTTTTTGCGGAGTTTTGCATGGTCAGCACCTCGCTATGGATGGATACCGAGATATTGCCGGAGGCGAGTGCGCTCAAAGGTGATGTGCATTGCGATGTAGCCGTTGTCGGCTCGGGGATTGCCGGTCTGTCGACCGCCTACGAGCTCTCCAAGCGTGATCAGTCGGTGATTGTCATCGACCGTAAGGGCATCGCGAGCGGTATGACGGCGCGCACCTCGGCGCATCTTGCGCCGCTTTGCGATGATCTGATGAGTGAATTCAGGAAGCTGCGTGGCCCGGAAATCGCAAAGCTGTTCTACGAAAGTCAGGCGGCGGCCGTCGATCGTATCGAGGAAATCCAGGCGAGCGAAACCATCGCCTGCGACTTTCGGCGTCTCGATGGGTATCTCTTTCAGGGCCACGGCATGCCGGCCGATGTGCTCGATGAGGAGCTGGAAGCGGTGCGCGAAGTCGGTGCCCCCGTCCATCGGCTGGTCGGCGTTCCTCTCAAGGGATGTGAGAACCGTCATGTGCTTCGCTATCCGCGCCAGGCGACCTTCCACCCCCTCAAATATCTTGCCGGCGTGGCCGCAGTTTGCCAGACCCACGGCGTCCGCTTCTTCGCTAACAGTCCGGTCGAAGAGGTTGCGCAAGGAGATGGCGACGTTACGCTCCGAACCGCACAAGGGCAGATTACGGCCGGTAACGCCGTGATCGCGACCAACGCCTCAATTACCGACCGCTATCAACTGCATTCCAAAGTCGCTCCCTACCGCACCTACGTGCTCGCTTTCGCGATTGCACGGGGCGAACTCCCCGACGCGCTCTATTGGGATACCGAGGATCCCTATCACTATGTGCGGCTGCAACTAGGTTCCGACGATCATGACGTCGTCCTTATCGGCGGCGAAGACCACAAGAGCGGTGAAGCAAATGACGCCGAGAAGCGCTTTGCCAAATTGGAGAGCTGGGCGCGCGAATTGATCCCGGGCCTTGGCAGGGTCACACACCGCTGGTCCGGCCAGGTTCTCGATACCATTGACTATGCCGGCTTCATCGGCCGCGAGCCTGGCAGCGAACGCATCTACCTCGCGATGGGGGATTCCGGCCAAGGGCTGACCCATGGCGTGATGGGCGCGATGCTGAACACGTCCCTTATTCTCGGCGAGCACAACCCCTGGAGTGCTGTATATGCGCCTGGCCGCACACCACTTGCGGCCGCCAGGAATTTCTTGCGCGAGAACCTGACCATCCTACAAAACCTTGCCGAGTATGTGGCACCGGGTGAAATTGCCTCCCTTGAGAAGATTGAGCCGGGTGAGGGCGCCATCCTACGGCGGGGCTTCGAAAAGATTGCCGCCTACAGGGACAAGGCCGGCGAACTGCACCTTCATTCGGCAAGCTGCACGCATATCGGTTGTCATCTGCACTGGAACAGCTTCGAGACCTGCTGGGACTGTCCATGCCACGGCTCGATCTTTGCGCCAAACGGACAACCGATCAATGCACCAGCCGTGTCCGCCTTGCGACCCGTAAAGGTCTAACGAAACTGCTTCTATGCTCTCGGGAGAGTTCCATCTTTAAGGACGAAGACATCGAGCAGGATGATCTGCGCAGCTCCCGCACCCCTTGGGCGGCCCTACCTCCCCCACCGATAAAGCCTATCGCCGACAGCTTTCGTTGCGATGCTCTGGTAATCGGCGCCGGCATAACGGGTGCTCTGGTGGCCGAACGCCTGACACGGCAAGGTCGTCAGGTGGTCATCATCGATCGCGAGCTTCCCAGCCTCGGCAGCACAGTTGCGAGCACCGCGATGCTGCTCTGGGAGACCGACCGTCCTCTCTTTGAACTCGCGCAGCTCTATAACTTCGAGAAAGCGGTCCGCTGCTATCGGGCTAGCCACCATGCCGCGCGGGGCTTACTTGCCCTGGTCACCGATCACGGAATTGCCTGCCAGATGCGGCCACGTCTTTCGCTTTATTTGGCCGTCGATGACAGTCCGAAGCTTGTTCGGAATGAATATGCCCTGAGGAGCCGCGCTGATCTGCCGACACTGTTTCTCGATCGTGTCGAGCTGCTCAACCGCTTCGGCATCGCGCGGGCAGGCGCCCTTTTGTCAAGGGACGCAGCCGACGCCGATCCGGTGCGACTCACACGTGGCCTACTTGATGTCTCTCTCCAACGCGGCGCCCGCCTCCTGAAGGCCAACGCGGTTGCCTACGACAGCGCGGCGTCAACTGTGACCGTCGGCCTTGAAAACGGGCTTTCGATCGAAGCGCGCCATGTCGTGCTCGCGACCGGCTATGTGATGCCGAATATTGTGGGCTCCACATCGAACCAGCCAGCCTCCAGCTGGGCAATCGCGACCCGACGTCGGCCGAACGCTCTGTGGCCCGAGCAAGCGCTGATCTGGGAAGCGACCCGCAACTATCACTATGCGCGCACTACGCCGGATGGCCGCGTCATCTTTGGTGGCGAAGATGATGATGCCATCATCGATCCCGAAGCTCGCGCTGCCGCGACGCCGGCAAAGGTAAGAGCGCTCAAGGAGCGCCTGAAGGCGCTTTGGCCCCGCGCATCCACCGAGGTGGCCTTCACCTGGTCCGGCGCGTTCGATACCACCCGTGACGGGTTGCCGCTGATTGGCGCTGTGCCCGGCTACAGGAATATCCTTGCCGCCTTCGGCTATGGCGGCAACGGGATTACCTTTAGCTTCCTCGCGGCGGAACTGCTGGGCACGCTGCTTTCAGGAGGCTCTTCGCCCCTGCTCGACGTTCTTGCGCTCGACCGCGATCTCCCAGCTAACGACGCGCCATCAGATAGCCAAGCATGAAGGCGACGAGCAGCGACGGCAGTGGGGCCTCCCGGACCACATCACGCAGAAAGGCGCGCGCCCGGCCGGGCGGTTGCCCCTCTTCCAAACTCTGCCGCACACGAGACCGAATTGGACCCTGGAAGCCATTTCGTGCCTCCTCGCGGGGGCGTGCGTCGTTGTGCTGCAATTTCTGCCGGGACCGTAGGATTGACGACTTACGGCGCGCCGGAGAGGACCGCGCGCAGGGACGCGATGGTTTCAGCTTCGAATATCGTGAATTCCGGCGCGCCAGCGCGGTGCTCCCGCCGGTGCGGCGAACAGGTCGGCGGCCACACGCGCTGAGAAATCGCAGGAACGAGCACCTGCCGATCTCACTTGTCTTGCATCAATCTTTTCAGGAGGAGGACGACGATGGAAACGGAAAGACGTGAAACGGGAACGCTGATCGGCAGCGACAAGGTCGAAGGCACGGCGGTATACGGCGCGGGTGACCAGAAGATTGGGTCGATCGAGCGCGTGATGATCGACAAGGTGAGCGGGCAGGTGTCGTATGCGGTTCTCGGCTTCGGCGGGTTCTTAGGCATCGGCGACGACCACTACCCGCTGCCATGGCAGTCACTGAAGTACGACACGAACCTTGGCGGGTATCGGACCAATCTCAGCGCCGACAGGCTGCAAGGAGCGCCGCACTACGGCAACGATAACGACTGGAATTGGGACGACCCAACGCGAGCGAGAGCGGTGAACGACTACTATTCCGGCTTCTAGCCTTGCCGGCGGTCGAGGCCCTTTGTCGCGAGCGCGCTTCCGGCTGGTGCCGCACGCGAAGTTGAAATGGGTCAAGGCGAAGCAAGGCCAGACTTGGAGTTGTACCGAGTGGCGTTAGCACTCACGTGCTCTTACGGTTGTGGGGCCCGGCGCCTAAGCCCTCCGGGTCCCGCTTCTAGAGTGCTCGAGCCATCGGACGGCCTCAGCGAGCTTTCTGTCCATCTGCGCACGGGATCCTGGAGCGGATTGATTCCATCGCAATATGCGCAGGCATGCCGGTCGCGCCCGGCCTTGCCGGGTTCGCTGTTCATTGGGTCGGCGAAAGCTGCGATGCTTCGCGAGCGCGGCGAAACGCAACGAAATTGGCAAAATCCGCGAAATCTGTGCGGCTAATACGCATGCCCCCGTATACCATAGCGACTCAATCATGTTGACAGCCATTCCGCATTATCGCGGCCAGCACCCCGATGGCGGCCGTTGTATCCGCACCCCGATGGAACCTACAGGCTTTTCCGATCTTGAACCGAATATTTCCAAACGACGGGAGGAGCGTCATGCCTCGTGGCGACAAGTCAAGTTACACCGACAAGCAGAAGCGACAGGCCGAGCATATCGAGGAAGGCTATGAACACGGTGGCGTCCCGGAGAAGGAAGCCGAGCGGCGCGCCTGGGCGACCGTAAACAAGGAGACCCACGGCGGGAAGAAGAGCGGCTCGGGTCGAGGCACTGAGGAAGACCATTCGCCGTCCCGCAAAGGTGGCAGATTGGGCGGCGCGGCGTCGGCCAAGCGGCCGGCATCGGAGCGTTCGAGGTCCGCCAAAAAGGCGGCCAAGACCAGAAAACGACGTGCTGCGTAAAGTCATCGAAAGGGAAGACGGGTCTCGAAGCCGTCTTTTCCTTGGAGCGTTTGTACTCCTCACGGCGCTGATCTATGGCGTCCTCAGCTATCACTATCCAAACCGCGCGTTGGATCGCGTGGCCGAAAAAGTTACGCGCGAGAGGTACCGAAGGAACGAAACCTGGCGCGACGCGATCGGGACTTCGATATTGGCTAGGACGCGCTCCAAATCCGCGGCGCTCTACCGAATAGTCGTCGAAGCTTATCGCCTGTTCTCAAAAATCTCCGGCAGGGCGATAGGCCAGCCAGCGACCTCACGCTGGACGGCTCAACCCAAGTTTCATGTTCAAGGTGACCTCATCGTCAAACACCCATCCTCATCATCGAACAACCATGGAGTCCCTTATGTCGCTGTCACCTTCCCGAGCCCCGCAACGACACTGCGCGAGATGCGCGGGTCCATCATCAAGGACGCGGACAAGACGGAGGTGCGAACCGCGATCACGAGCATGGTGAAGGCGGCACGCTGGATCTTCCGACCTCTCCGAGAGACATTGACCACGACGACTAACCGTTTCGCGGGCGACGTCAGAGCCCATCCTGGAATGGCCTAATCTGACGCCGACAAACTCGTCACGTCTTTCATGTCCCGATATCGATCAGCGCTATGCCTATATCTGGCTTCTTCCTCCGCCTGAGATGAGCTGGCGTGTCCGCGACGACCAACTCGAGCGTCGGTCGAACCTTTCCTTCGAGAAGATGCCCGCGACGACCTTCTTGGCATCGAAGATATCCTTGATGAAAAGCGCCTTGGGCTCGACTCGCAGAAGATCCGGATTGATCTGCCCGCCGGGCAACACAATCGCGTCGTAGTCGGGGGCCGATGCCTCCTCGAGCGCCTTGTCGACCTTCACCGGCCGCCCCCAATCCTTCTTGTCCCAGCCTTTGATCTCGCCGGCGGCGAGCGAGACGACATCGACCGTTGCGCCAGCCTTCTTCAAGCGATCCTGCGATACTTCCAACTCGGCCCGCTCGAAGCCGTTCGTGGCGAGAATGGCGATCCTTTTGCCGGTCAGATCCATGGGTCCAATCCTTCGTTTCGGGGTTTTGTCCAACAATCGATCGTCTCAACATCGTTCCTGAAGAGATAGCTCGGTCGAGAGTTAGGATTCGACCGCCGAGACGACGGTTATCAGGGGTTAGAAGCAGCAGGAGCGCCTCGCATCGCTGGCAGGTTCAATGGCAAAGTCGTCATCGTCACAGGAGCAGCTTCCGGCATCGGAGAAGCGACAGCTCGCCGCTTCGTTACAGAGGCCACGAAGGCAGCCCTCGTCGACCGCAATAGAGCCTTACTGGAAGAAGTCGCCAAGAGTCTGCCCGCCGACCAGGTGATGGTCCAAGCCACCGACGTGTCGGACTCGAGCGCCATCGACGAAATGGTCGCGGCGGTTGTCGACCGCTTCGGACGGCTGGACGTTGTCGTAAACAACGCGGGCGTCCATGAAGGGGGCGCCCCCGCTTCCATCACCGACAAGAAATGGCGGACGGTAATGTCGACTGACGTCGACGGCGTGTTCTATGGCTGCCGCGCGGCACTGCCCACCTTGAAAAGACCAGGGGCTCGATCGTGAACAGGGTGTCAGTCTCCGGGACCGATGGCGATTGGGGCATGAGCCCCTACAACGCGGCGAAGGGCGCCGTCGTCAATCTGACGCGCGCCCTTGCCCTGGACCTCGGCAAGAAGGGCATCCGCGTGAACGCGGTCTGTCCTAGCCTGACGCGTACGGGCATTACGGAAGACATGATGGACGACAAGGAACTGCTCGCGAAGTTCGCCGAGCGGATTCCGTTGGGCCGCGTCTGCGAACCAGAGGAAGTTGCCGCCGTGATTGCGTTCCTGGCAAGCGAAGACGCGAGCTTCATGACCGGCGCCTAGCGGTGGACGGGGGCGTATCCGCCTCCAATGGGCAACCGCCGCAGGAATAGCCGTAGAGCGCCGGTCGCGGTCCTATTTTGTGAGCGCTGTATCGCCGAACCGAGCGTAAAGGGTGCCTGGACCGGGGTACACTTCGACGCACCCAGCTTCCCGCAGCGAGTTTTCGGTGAATCCGCCGCAGAGGACGCCGATGGCCGAGACGCCCGCCTTGCGGGCCGCGATAGCATCGTAGGGCGTGTCGCCGATCGCGACCGCTTCAGACCCCTTGATGCCAAGCTTCTTCAGCACGACTTCGAAGATGTCCGGGGCCGGTTTGGATTCATCGACGTCTTCGGAGGACGTAGCGACGTCTACCAGATCGGAGATGGCAGCGATGTCGAGGTACTTCTTGAGTTCGTCCTCCTTCGCCGAGGATGCTACAGCGATGCGGAGACCGGCCTCGCGGACGCGCTGCAGGAGTTGTGAGACCGCCGAGAAGGGACGGATGAGCGGTAGATAAGTCGACTTGAAGCGGTTGCCGCGCCACTCCTCCAAATGCTTGCCGTGTTCTCGCTGCTGTTCATCGGACAGAAAAACCGGGATGAGCTTATCCCCGCCCTTCCCGATCTGGCTGCGCACCTGCTCGAAGGTGACGTCGTGACCAAATTCCACCATCGCTTCCTGCCAGGCGAGCGCGTGGAGATCTACCGAGTCCAGAAGCGTGCCGTCGAGATCGAAAATGGCTGCTTTAGGCAATTCGCTGTCCTCCATGTCCATCACGACCAAGCGATGCGCACCAATCCGCTAGAGCGTGTTCTTCGCTATGCGCCGGTTGAGCATGCACGGCCAAGGCATCGCCACTACGCGGATCCGCCGGCGACCATTGCGGGCTTGATCGAAGGATCGGAGTTTCACAACGATCCCGGTTCGACCCGGCTAGGCCCGGGTATCCAGTAGCTGCGAGACGGCGGCAGCCAATTGCGCCGGCGCAAAGGGCTTCTCAATCAGGAGGCTGCCATCGACGCCCTGCGATTTCCAGTCTGGCGCGCTGGCGCTCGTCATGTAGACCACAGGAAACCCAGGCGTGATTTCCCTGATTTGCCGCGCCAGCTCCCATCCGCTGATGCCGTCACCCAGGTTGACGTCCGTCAGCAGCGCCCGACACTGCTCCCGGCCGTCCCGAAAGGTGGACATCGCCGCCTCTCCCGAATGGACCGAGCAGGCCTCGAAGCCGCCGTCCGACAAGGCGTCCTCGATGAAGCTGCAGATCAGAGCTTCATCCTCGACCACGAGAACACGAAGGGCATTGCTCACTTTTCAAGTCTCCTTTGCGACCGGGGCCGATCCTGTCCCGTCACGGCGGGTGCGTTCGGCCGCGAGTGGCCCGCCGCTCAAGCCACCGGAACACCGTAGTAGGCATTCACGGAGCGCGCGGCGCGGGATCGCTCCAATTCCAACTGCTCTCGTCGGCGTATTTGGGGGCGCTGCGGAGATGGTCCTGGGTAATGCCGGTGACGTAGCCGCAGAGATTGGTGTCGTACTTCAGCGCCTGCCAAGGCAGCGGATAGTGAACGTCGCCGATGCGGAGCAGGCCGTCGAAGCTCAGCACCGCGTGCGATACCTTGCCGCTGACCTTGTCGATCATGACGCGCTCGATGTAGCCGACCTTTTCGCCGTCGGCCCCGTAGACATTCGTACCCTCGACGTTGTCGCTTCCGATCAGGCTGAAGGTCTCACGATCTTCCATGGCCATATTGACCTCCCGAATGTTGTCTTCTGGAGTCAACGGGAGGACGATGGCGCCGTTCCTGGCTGAAAGCCTCGGTGGCCCTAGTTTTGGATGAGCGGAGTTCGAGCATGGAACTGACCGAGCTGGAGCGCGAATTTCTGAGGAAGCTGCTCGGCGAATCCTGGGTCAGCCCGCCGATGTTCGACCATGAGATCGTGGCCCGGCTGGTGGAGCTCGGTCTCGTGGAAACCGAACCGCTTCCATCCGGCGATATCGAATACCGGATCACTGACGCGGGGCGAGCGGCGGCCGCGTAAACGCGATTCGGGAATCCCAGGTTCCGTTCCCGGCTGAACGATCGATCGGATGACCTCGGCCGCAACGCTTTGCCTGCAAGCGCGGCCCAGGTCCAAGGTTCCTGCGAGGCAGCGGAATGCCGCGGCGGCACCCTGGAGCCTCAAGTTCGGAGGAACGATAATCGTCGTATCCAGGATCCTGCAGAACTTAGCCATCGGCCGAGGCCGCCTCACAGGTTAGAGAAACGCCCCCGAATCGTCGAAGTTGGCATCGCGTCCGGCATGTAACGAGAAGCTCCGACAACTGCCGCCGCGGCCTCGCCAGGTCCCTCCGGAGCGGCGTTGTGCCAGTCTTACTCGACGACGAAAAACGTGCGTGGATGGAGCTTACGTCAGCGTCCAAACTCGTCCGTAGTGCGAGGGAATGTCCAGCCAGACCTGCTGCAGCGCAGGAACATTCTTCAGATCTAGAGCGACCCCATGCAGCTCTTCGACGTAGTTGCCGGCCTTAGGAAACCAGAACGGAACGGTCCGGTCGGTGTCGCCGAAATTAGTGGCGATCAAGGTGTACTGGGCGCCGTCGTGACGCGCGAACAGCAGGATGCCGAACTGCTGATACCGATCCCAATCATTGAAGAAGAAGTATGTGCCTTGACGAATGTGGTC
This sequence comes from Bradyrhizobium sp. CCBAU 45394, assembly GCF_028128655.1. Taxonomy (NCBI): domain Bacteria; kingdom Pseudomonadati; phylum Pseudomonadota; class Alphaproteobacteria; order Hyphomicrobiales; family Nitrobacteraceae; genus Bradyrhizobium; species Bradyrhizobium sp. CCBAU 45394. The sequence continues at coordinate 284,079 of NZ_LBIX01000008.1, forward strand.
TCTCTGCCGCCGAATGCGCAGCAACCTGCGCACCAGGCTCACGATCGGCCGGCCTGACTCATCGTAGAAAAAGTCCCAACGCATGGGCCGCAGCAGCGATACCCGGCCCATTCCGAAATCGGGCAAAAAATAGTTCTCCGCAAACTCCTCGCCTTGCCAGAGCATCGGAATGCCTTTGCTCATCAGCAGACAGATCAAATAGGGCTGCAGCAGGTACCGGCGCCTGCGATCGCCCTCCGCGAACAGTGGATTGCCTGCTTCGTCCGGATCCATCTTCCTCGAAGCCGTCGACGCCATGACCCCTGCTCGTCGTTCAGGAAGGGCATCATCATGCTCAACAACGAGGATCGCGGATGCTTCGTGAAGACCGCACGTCGTTACACGCGCGTGTGCAGCCCCGGCAAACTTGAATTGCTATCCTCCTCCTCACCGACTTCGCCCACGTGGCTGACGAGATCGCGGCCGGCGAAGCCTACGGCAACATGACCCGCTGCGGCGGGCTATTTTGGGAGGCGTTCGCGGCTTGCGTTCTCGACGCGGATTGGTGATGGGAGACCAGCAAACGGCAGCGATAGTGAACGGTCGCCGCGCGGGTACGGTCTTCCCATGCCGCAGTGGTAATGCGTCCTATGTGCAGGAATCTCTGGAATAATACGGTGCAGTTGCGGTTCAGGAAGTCGCACGTTGAAGTGGTGAGAAACGTACATACGTGGCCTTCATTGCGGCAGGACCACTGGAGCGGGCAGACATCGCAGGGTCGCAGCGTTAAGCAAGGGATTGCGAGATGCGCGCTGATCGCGTTGAGCCGCTTCGCCGCGCCGCCGTAGTTGTTCTGAAGCTCGGAACTCGGCCTCGGTCTTGCGACCTCTGCCTCAACTCTTCGTTGCTGGCCGTCTTATCGAGTGCCGCGCAAGCCTTCTGCGAGCTTGACCGCATCATATTCGCCCAGAAGTGCAGGAAGAAAGCCGTGGCTGCTTGTCCAGCATGCGGCTATGAAGCGCGGTCACATCGATGCCGTGGGAACGTAGCGCTTGACGGGGTCGCCATGTCCGGCGACGTGCATGTAGAACGTCGCAGGGCTCGCGCGCAGGGGATGGTTGTGCACGGCGGTGTACGGTGGCGGACCACCAGCCGGTCTTTCGCGCCGCAAGCGATCATCCCAGTATAACATTTGCCTCCCGAGCCATCGCCGCCTCCTTAGTTATTGCGGCGTCGAGGAGGGCTAATGTCGCGCTGCCGCTTCAATTTGGTGCGCCGTGACTGATTTCGTGCCGCGTGTCTGTCCTGCCAACGCTACCCTGATCAGCAGGATCATAATCCGCTTGCAGGACTTGAGGAGTTTCACGCGCGATCAGAAGCTGTTTCCGCATTTCGGCGAGGCGGGCGCGGCAATATTCGCGGTAGAGCAAGTCGAATATGGCGGGCATGGATACCCCCATCGTTTGAGTATCGCTAGAGATAACTTCCACCACGGATTCGGATAATCGTTGCCCCGGCGATGGCTGTCCGATGTGACCATTTACAGGCCGAGCCAATTCAAAAACTCAAAGGACGATTGGCTGGCTTGCAGGTCGGTGCAAAAGGAACAGGGCTGATTACCTAAAAAAGATTATAGCAGCCTTCTGTTTCCGCATAACTTCGTCAAACAACTTAAGAGCGCTGCTCCGCGAATAAATATCCAACTACAGCGCGAAATAACTTACCACTGGATGCAAGTACCCTTGGCTGCAACGCCCCCTGCTAGCCTCCGGACCGAAGCAAGAATGGATCGACCGAGGCAGCTAGTCGGTCTGCCACTTGCATCTTAGGCGTGGACCGCCCTTCGGTGGGCAGCGAGCCGATGGAATTGATTGCCAGCCCAGCACCAGCGGCAAGAACAGCTATCACAATCGCAGAGAGATATTTTATCCTCATGGCGATCCTCCATCGCTGACGACAAGGCAATTGTGTTCGCTCAAAATTGGTTCCGCTGCGGGCGCTCCGAAAGAGTTCCACAGCGAAAAGAAACGGCGACGGTGATGAGAGGGTACGTCGGGGCCGTGGCCATTCCACATATGACAGTGCTAATGGCTAGATGCCCTTCGCCCTTTCACGGTAACTGGACCCGCTTGCGAGCGATTGGCCACCGCATTTCTGGCTGCGGCGACCGACTACTCGTGATCCGCTCGCAGAGCCGCCTCCAATTCTGCAACGATGTCGAGCAACAGGCCCAGTGCAAGCGGATTAGTGACGTCGCGCTCCATCATGCGGTAGCGCATGATCTGATCTTGAAGCTCCTCGTCGTCGTTCATAACGCGCCCCGCAATTGACGCGAACGAGGTCCATGGTTGCGTGGACGGTCAAAAAGTTTGGCCGGAATTGAGGCGTCCACCCGGCCAACCGCCATACGCGGATCTCTCAGAACATTCCGATCAAGGCGAAAAGCGCAACCTCGATTAGGACAGTGAGGCCCATGATGCCGACAGTGAGAATTGCTTCGCCCGGTGGTAGAGGGGTCATAGCGTGCCTCGCATATTGCGAAGCCCCGAAGCCCAATAGCCAACCCGCCGAAGTCGGGAATGTTTCAGGTCCAAGCGCGTTAGCCACAAGATGCCTAACGCATCTCGAGTTCCTTGATCGCCAAAGCCGCAATTTCTGCCGGGGCGAAGACCTCCGTTTGCGCGATCTTGATTATCTTGCTCGCGACCATTTCCGTGAGCGGATCGTCGCGGTCTTGGACACAAAGCGTATGGAGTGCCTGCTCGTAAGCTGCCGTGATGCGGCTGACCATTTCCGGCTTTAAATTGGCGGTTTGTAATCGCAGGTAGGTAGACACTTCTTGCCTCCCCAAGCCCACGCGGGAGAGCAGGATAGCACGCGAACCCCGTTGGCGATTGAAAACTTCGGAAGCTCGGAGCAGCGGTATCAGCGCGAAGCTGGGATCAAGGTGGCATCTCGCACGTTACTACGGCGGCGGCAGGATATCCGTGCATGGCAAGGAGGCGGTGCACGTCAAGGCCAACGGTGGCAGCCATGGCAGATACCCCTTCGACCGCGCCCGTGGTCCATCCGCCAAATTTAGATCATCCGGATCATCGCCGGGCGATCTGCAACGAGATTGGTGAGCGACTTCGCGGCACCCTCACGGACGATCTCACCCCGCTACCATTGCGACTGCAAGGCATGGTGGAGCGGCTGACCGACTTGGATGGCGACGCCCCATCGGCCGCGCCGGATCGCCGGAGCGGTGCGCCATCCCGGCTACTCTCGAAATTTGTGTCAGCGCTTTCGCGGGCTCTCCGAAAGGGCCCTTGAAGTGCGGGGACGTGAGACCGCACCTTTTCGGCGCATTTCACCCGGACGATTTTCGAATTTAGTTTGCTAGAGTGCGCCACTCGCGCGTTTCCAAGTGAGGGCTGTGTGGGACGCGACCGCGTGCGTAAATCGCGGTAAACGGCCCGCTGGCATTTACCGGACCCACGTCCCACGCGGCGGCGCATCCCGCAATCCTAGAGCATGCACTCATTATGAGCGGCTGGCCGACTGATGTCCGGTCAACCCCCAACAGTGGCTGAAGAGCGAACATTCCCCGAGGTCGCAGATGGGCCCAATAGGCGACATGCAGTGGGATATTACTCTATCAACAGCAGCCCCCGCTTCTTATCGCCGTCGAGCGTATTTACAGCGTCGAACAGCCGCTTCCGCTCGACCAGCCATGGCTGGAAGTTGAAATTGACATCGAGCACGAAAACGAGGTCCTCGGCTTCGAAATAGCCCCCAATTGGGGAGTGATGTCCGCTACCAGCACCAAAAATTCGAGCGCGATCGAAATTCACGATGTAGCGTCGGCCCGGATCGTTGGCGCGACGGAGATGCTCCAGAAACTGGTTCTCGCTGAGATCGCGTAAGACCGTGACTTTCCGGCTCGTGTTGGTCTGGGCGACTTTGGCCAGCTCGTCGAGCGTGAGACCCATGATGCACACGCCTGTCCAGCAGCTCCATGTACCGGCCAACACCTTGCCCTCCGTCCGTGCCGCCTCGCCAAGCGACCGGTAGGCATTCGCAACAGCTGCAGGTCCGCAGCGAGAGCCATTTGACTGCCAGTCAACGTGTCTTTGGAATGTGGCTGCCACGGGCAGGTGCCACGCACGCTCCATAAGCTCCGGAGCACGTGTTACCGATGACGCTATGGCGTCTGATGGCACGTGCGATTGACCGACCACCAGGGCACCGGCACAAACCAGACCCACGGCGATAACCGTGCTGCTGATACTGGCGTAGCGCCATCGCTTCATGGATCAGAACCTTAGCGGCAATGACGACATTGGCCGGCAAGATTATGTTTTCAAGCCAACTGGCGAGAGATATTGTGTGAGCGTCCCATGGGGGCAACAGCTGCTCTCGATGGCGGCAGTCAGCCAGTCCCGGATCCCCGCAACGCCCGAGCTGAAGGCGCACCTCGACAAGCTAAAGAAACGAAGGCCGGCGCGCTGATGATGCTGACGCCGACAGGAAGGGCTTACACCAAGCGCTATTTCAACGAGCACTGGCGTAAGGACTGCGACAAGGTCGACGCGATCAATGCTGAAACCGCGGCCAACGGCAAAAACGCCGAATACGTCAAAACGGCGGACCTTAATTTCCACGAGAACCGCGGCACGGCCGCGACGCTGCTCGCCGAAGCCGGCGCCGGAGATCGCCGAGGCGCTATGCTGGAGCGTCGATAAGGCGCAGAAGGTGATTGATCTGTACCTCGCGCGTCGCGGCGTGCTGGCCGCGAATGCGATCAGGAAACTCGAAGACTACCGGGACAGAACGACGCCCTCGTGAAACTTGGGTGCGATCGATCTTCAAAGAATTACAGGAACTTAGGAAACAGTGGGTCCTTCTCACGTTGTTGAGCAAACAACCTGAGGAGGAAAGCATGCGTCGAATCGCACTTGCAGCAATCGTTCTTGCTGCTGGCTTGACGCCAGTGGTGGCTCAACAGACCTCGCCAAACATGCAAAACGAAGCCGATAAGGGCATCAAAACTCAGAACTCCGGCGCGTCGGGTTACGTCGGTGAGCAGGACAGACCAGGTTCCGCAGCGCAAATCCCGGGCAGTAGCTCAGGTCGCGCCGATTCCACGACAACAGCACCTAGCGCTCAAAATTCCGGAACAGGGATTGCCGGAGCACCGGGTGGCAAAAGCGGCCCCTCTCCAAAAGGTACTGTCGGTCAGAACATGTCGACTCAGCAACAGGACTCATCGAATATCAAAGGTCCGCCGGGAAACAAGAGCGGCCCGCCCGCTAAACGTTGACGGCTCGTTGCTCGAAGACGCGTGGCGTAATCGCCACGCGTCTTGATCGCTCTTAGACCTGTAAATTGTCGGTCATGCCGGGCGGCAGCTCATCTGGCTGCGACCGTCCCGTCAGAAGCTCCTTCTCGGCTTCATACCAGAAGGCATCCACGTCCCCGTTTGGCTCGCCAGCACGCCCAAGCTCGTTGGCACGAATACGAATGTCATCCTGACTTAAGTTGGGCGTCGTTTGCTCCTACGTACTGGGTGCAAACCTTGGCTCCAGACGCTCTCGCTGTTGATATTCAGTGTCGCTGGAGAGCGTATCGACGTTTTAATCTTTCGGTTGTCGTCCGAGCAGCATAATCGATGCGGTCAATGTCGGCGCCGTCGGCCGCAGTAACGTTCAAACGCCAATTCATAGTGCTCGGGTTATCTTCATCGCATTCAACTTCGACCGCGATAACCAGTTCGCCGCCCGAAAAGCTCCGGATCTCCTGCAGCGCTATCAACTCCAGGTTTTTCCTTGACACACTGATCATTGCGAGGCTCGCGCGCCCATTTCTCAACCAACACGCAACGTTCTTGCCTCGTTCCTAAAATGCGAAAAAGTCACCATGCCTCTTGTCGCAGACCGAGACAAAGAAAGCGGGTCTAGCCTGGCCCGGCATTGTGTCTTTGCGGTTGAGACAGCCAGGGGTCGGCTGTTCACTTTCTGACTTGAGCCCATTGCGGGGACGGTACTTCTGCCAAGGAACGATGGCCGTCGGTTCGTAGCTGCGGCGCACAGTCCACTAAGACCGGCCCCGCTGGGCTCCAAAGGAGTGCCCCTTTTGGGCAGTCATCTTTTCCACTTCACCGGCGTAAATTGGAACTCGCCCATCGGGCTGGCTCGCCCCTTCCAGCCCCAATCCGTGAGGCAGGCGGCCCTACCGCGCGATCAGCGAGGCGGGGTTGCTGCGCGTCATACACTCGCGGATGAGGAATGAGGACACCGCCTTTCGCAGGGCGCTGGCCTGCTTCAACCCATAGCGTCAAGAACTTGGATCCAGCGAACGGATTGCGAACGCAAGTGTATTCATCAGCGGAACGCGGTTCCGGGCTAAGGCGAGCTTATTTATTGACATTACCAAGCTGGTTGGTCGGCGCTTGGTGATGAAAGCCGGTTGGATTCCCGCCTGCCCAGCAAGCGAGGGTGCCGTGATCGAACAACCTCACTTCGACCCTTACTCGATCTTAGCACGCATCTGTTTTGCCGTCGCCGTCGTCGGTGGCGTAGCGCTCATCGCGGTGGCGATCATGAGTATCTGTTTCATGTAGGCATAGTCGCCTTTGGGTCAAACTCGGAAGTCGGCGGGTCTATGGATGGTCTGTTTTGCCACTGTGAGCGGACATCACCGGCTCCGCTGTTCAGGTCCGCGAAGGGCCAATTGCTGACTCATGCACCGCAGCAACAGGGGGTTCTATTGATCACCTCGTCGTCGCGCGCGAGCACAGTTCATTCGGGTAACCCCGCTTTGCGGAGACCCTCAATAAACATCTTTGAGCTTTTGGGGACCCGGGCGATATGCCCCGATATTGTAAAGGCTGGATCGATCTCAAGCACACGCGCCGCTGCGGCGTGCGCCTCAGCGTCGCGTCCGAGATGGGCGAAGGCAGACGCCAGTCCGCGGCAAGCTGGCATAAAGGAAGGATTCTGACGAAGGGCTTTCTTCAATACAATGATCGCCTCGTCAAACCGGCGAAGGCCCACAAGAGCATGCCCAATGCCCAGAAACGTCATATGCAGCAGCGGGTCTAATGGGCTCATGCGAATGGCACGTTCAAAGCTTCGAATAGCCTCTTCGGGCAGCCCCGCCATTGTATAGACCCAGCCTCTATTGTTCCAAGTGCGCCATGAATTCGGGTTGAGCGCGACCGCCCGGTCAGCCATTTCGATTTCGGCTTCACTATCGCCGACCACACACGCCGAGACTACGGCAACCCTTGACAACGTGTCCGGATCACCATCATCGAGGCTCAATGCCAAACGAGCAAGCCGAATTGCTTCCTTGGCGTCGAACTCGGGATTGTTGGCATAGCCTAAAGCGACGTTGCTCGCGTGACAGTCACCTGCCAGAGCCGCTGCAGAGCTGAACCTCGGGTCTAGCTCCAAAGCGCGATGAGCAAGCTTAATCGCCTCGGCCAAACTTTCGCGGGTCGTCAGGTAATACTGTTGCATGGATCGGAGAAAAAAATCATAGGCAGTGAGGTTCTCTGGTCGCCGCCGCGCAGCCGTTGCAATCTCTGTTTGAAGCATCTTTGGCTGAACGGCCGAGACAACGGCGAGCGCAACGTCGTCTTGGAGAGCGAAAATGTCCGTCAGATCACGCTCGAATCTGTCCGCCCAGATGTGCGCCCCTGTAATCGCGTCGATCAACTGTCCGGCGATGCGAACTTTCCCGGCAGCCTTGCGCACAGACCCCTCAAGGATATAGCGCACGCCCAGCTCGTGCCCGACCTGCTTCACGTTCACCGCCTTGCCCTTGTAGGTAAAGCTGGAATTGCGGGCGATCACGAACAACCATTTGAACCGCGAAAGCGCGGTGGTGATCTCCTCAACCATTCCGTCCGCGAAGTATTCCTGTTCGGGATCGCCGCTCATGTTCTCGAACGGCAGCATGGCGATGGATGGCTTGGCTGGAAGTGGCGGGGCCGCGCTTAGTCTCTCGGTCAGCGCGCTAGACGCTCCAGCACGGACAGCGTAAGCGCGGACCGGCTTGGCGATGTTCTTGAGCTGCTGCTCGCCGCGATCCTCGAAGCCAACGTCCAGCTTGCCTTCGACTTCGCTATAGACCTTTTCGGACATCAGGATGCCGCCCGGATCGGCGATCCCCTCCAGCCGGACAGCGATGTTGATCCCGTCGCCATAGAGGTCGCCGTCCTGCCCAACGATCACGTCACCAAGGTTGAGCCCGATGCGTAGCTTGAATGGACCGCTCCCCTCGGCGAGATGATCCTGCATCTCAGTCGCGCATCTCACGGCGGCTAAGGGACTCGCGAATTCGGCGAGCGCGCCATCACCCGTTGTCTTGATCAGTCGCCCGTCGTGGCGGGAGAGGCTAGGCTCGATCAATTCTCGCTTGAGCCGCTCGAACTCGGCGTAGGTGGCCTCCTCAGCGCGTTGCATCAACGCAGAGTAACCAACCACGTCGGCGGCCAAGATCGCCGCTAGTCGCCTCTGAACCCGCTGCTCGGTCACAGCCCCTCCGAACGACCAGACTAACCCCGCCGCTGGGACAAGGCGGAGCGTAGCACTTTGTTGCGGACATGTGAGCGGTAATCGCCGGAGAGACCCTATCTTGCCCAAAATTCGGGGCCGCCGTGGCACGGGCTGCACTCGCTTTTCCATTGCCGGGTGCAAGGCAAAGCGCCCCGGCCAATTCAATGCACTATGTCTCTTACGGGTCAAAAGCGCCGTTTTGGCTACGGCCCGCGCACTTCCGGTCTGCACCGCTAATCGGACGGACCCGGCGTCGGCGGCCACTTCGCAAAAGGGCCATAAGAGAGACTTGTTCAACGGACATCCGCCGAGCACAGTAACTAGCGTCTTAGCTTCCTCTCCTACGGAGGTTCTTCCGTGACATCCAACCCTTGGCTCACTCTCCTCGGACTGATCAACGGCTTCCAGGTCACACAGGCAATTCATGTCGCGTCAACTCTTCGTATCGCAGACCATCTGAAAGGCGGCTCTCGTTCGGCAGAGGAGTTGGCGCCCTTAACGCAAAGCCATCCAGGCGCTCTCTACCGACTGCTGCGGGCGCTCGCCGCAGTGGGCGTTCTTGAGGAAGATGAAGACCGAAGGTTTGCGCTGACACCAATGGGAGATTGTTTGCGCACTGACTCCGCGACACCGATCGGCGCGTGGGCGGAGTCGTCGGAAGTCCCTACGTTTGGAGCACATGGGGCCATCTGCTGCACAGCATTCGAACCGGCGAGAATGCCTTTCAAAGTCTCAACGGTAAGGACATTTGGAATTATCGCGCCGAACGTCCGGAGGAGAGCGCGGTCTTCGATCGCGCTATGACGGAGTTTTCGCGCGGCGGCGCTGAAGCCGTTATCGGCGCGTATGATTTCTCCGCTTTCCATCATGTTGTGGATGTGGGTGGCGGACGCGGTTTAATGCTGGCAGCCATTCTGACCGCTCATCCCAGGATGCAGGGCGCGTTGTTTGATCAGCCAGGGGTCATTGCCGGAGCCGAGGCGGTTCTGGAAGCGCACGGCGTCGTCGACCGTTGCCGAATGGTGAGCGGAAGTTTCTTCGAATCGGTACCTGAAGGCGGAGATGCCTACGTCATGCGGGTAGTAATCCACGATTGGGACGACGACGAAGCGATCGCCATTTTGAAGGCGTGCCGGCGTGCGATGCGGGAGACGGCGAAGTTGGTTCTCATCGAGCGAATTATCGCGCCTGCGAACGAAGTACCGGCGACAAAATTCATGGACCTCCACATGTTGGCTTTGCCGGTGGGCGGGAGCGGACCCGCGACGAGTTCTCTGACCTGCTTGCCAAATCTGGCTTCGAGCTGACGCGCGTTGTGCCATCGGGTAGAATCAACGTCATCGAGGCCCGGCCATATTGAGCACAAGGCGGCCCGCCCGGCCTCCGGTGCGTTCCGGGTCACAACGCGAAGAATTCACCTGAGCAAGTCTAGTCCCCATGCCTCAGTAAGCGGACATCCGCGAGGCCAGACGCTACTTCGGAAAAGGGAATTACAGATCTTGGCCGCGAACCGACGCGCGGATAGCCGTTGCGATCTTCGCCTTCGGGCCACAGGTGGAACGAGACTATCAGCTTGCAGAGGAGTCACCCCTGTTTTGAGTCAATTGCAACCCGTCGCATGCGCGGCAGTCAGGACAAGAGTCCTGCACCCTCTTGATCGCGACCCGACGGAGATCGATCGGGTTCTTTTGACCGTCAGCGGCCAGGATCAAAATCTTCTCGGCGAGGCATGCCATCAATGAAGGGGTTCGCCTTGCTTCGGGCAGCGTCTCTGCGGCATTCGCCAGAATACCTCGCAATACGGCACGAGGATAAGTGTGCGACCACTCGCTCTTCGTCGGCGCCATCAGCTACTCCACAGAGAGACTACCTACAAACAAGAATTGCTGCTGAACTTCGCTCGCCCGCCTCGCTCTTTAAAAAAAGGCCGTCGAACCCAACATTCGACGGCCCAATTCGTTCGGTGTGACGTGGTGAGCGTTTGGGGGGCTGCCACACCGACGAACCAATATAGTTAGGTCATTGAAAGCCGGACATCTTAGTCATCTCGACGCGCTTCGCAGAGGGGGGTAGTTTCCCAATTTCGTTCTCGAGCAACCAGAGCAATATGCTGCGCTTTTCCGGGTGCGTCTCCTCTCGCAGGAGCTTCTTGTAATGAACTAGGTTCTGGCTGACGATGAAGCTTTCCAAGTCCGTCATTCGAGCCTCGCCTTCTCACGCACTCATTCATACGGTACGCGGTGCGCGAGCAAGAATGATTTTCAACGGCCAAATCCTGCAGACATTGCTCAATCTGGGTCATCACAAATTGAGTGTTCCTTGCAGATTTTGAGCCAGACTGGGTATTGATCTGGATCAGTTTCAGCATCCATCTCCCGATGTAGCGATTTCCTACTCGGCACAATGATGTGACGAGGTCCCGGTCGATTTGGATCATGGATCTTCTTGAATACCCGCTCAGTCGATCTCCGGTCGTTCGCACCCGCGATCCGGAGACGATGAGGAATGCGCTGTTTACGGTGTATGGGGCAACTGGATTTGCGGTCGCTAAACCAGCCGACTTCGAAGGAGTGGCGAATTACCTACTATTGTCCAAGATCGGGCTTGGCTTTTGTGGATATGGTGCGAAGACAGTCGTCGAGTTTCCTGAAGGCGATTTCGCAAGATTACAAATCGGTCTTAAGGGGAAGGCAGGGGTCATTTTAGGCAGCACGGCGACGATCCCCGTGAATGAGCAGCAGCCCGGCATTACGCCGCCGGGACAGCCAACAACCATTGTGTTTGAACCTGGGTTCGAGCAGCTGATCCTTCGCATAAAAACCGGGGCGCTGGAGAACGCTTTAACAACACTGCTCGGCGCAAAACCTCGGGGATCGCTGGTGTTCGACCCGACGGCGCCTCCGAAGCCGCCGACTGCTCAGCTGTTGCGTGAGCTGATCATGTTCCTAGCCAATCAGCTAAATTCAACGGCAGCGCAGCTGCCCAAGTCGATGCTCCAAGAGCTTGAGCAAGCGCTAATCGTCTCGTTTCTCTCGGCTCACCGGCACAACTTCACCGACCTGTTGGAGAGTTCCGCCACGGAACCGGCGCCGCTCGTAGTCCGCTTGGCTGAAGAATACGTCGAAGCAAATTGGGCTCGCGCTATTACCATTGAGGAGCTGGCATCACAGACGAACACCAGCATCCGTAGCCTCTACGCGGCTTTCAAGAAATACCGCGGGTACTCGCCGATGAGATTTGCAAAAACCGTGCGCTTGCGACGTGCAAGGCAGATGCTCCTGGAAGGGAATCCGAAAACTTCCGTTTCCCAAATCGCTTTCAAATGCGGTTTCGGCAATCTGGGCCATTTCGCCGGTGATTTCCGGCAAATGTTCGGGGAGCTTCCCTCCGAAGTTTTCGCGCGAGCACAGCGAGCGAGGTAGCGTCCAAACGCATGTAATCAAGATGGGGCGGCGTTTCGCGCCGCCGCTCAGCATCTCTGCCGAGCCGAAATTCGAGTTGTAACTGCGCGCCGGGGCCGTCCCCGACAGCACGGCTGGCTCAATCTCGGTATTCCGCATGGGGTCAAAAGCGTCGGTGTACGTCTCGGCCGACGTAAGCAACCTCTCAGAAGCAAACTCCGCCCGGAGGGGCCGCGCGGCGAGGTTCTGTGCGGACAGGGAAAGGTGACTCCCATCTAGCCGCGAATGTTATTGTTGCTTTTGGATTGTCGTGAGTGTCCCACGCGGAGTTGCGGGCACGTCTCTGGCTTCTTCTTCGGCTAGGAGCTTTCGGATGAGAGCCCGCTTGTCCTCATTCTTCTCCTCCTCAAGAAGTCGCCGGTATAGGCGGATATGCGGCTGCCTCGTTGCGGTGGTACGAAGCGCAAGCCGTCGTCGGACATCTTCGACGTAGCGCGCCACTTCGCAGAAATGCGATCATCTATCGTCGCTCTGGCTCAGCGAAGGGCTTTGCTGAGCAACACTATTCCGAGCAGGATGATCAATATCGGTGCCAACGGCCAGGGAAACTGCAGAAGCATCCACACGCCTCCTGCGAGAAAAGCTACGCCGCAGGCAATCCAAAACAGGTCAACCTTATTGTCCATGCTCCAGTGGAAAAACTGCGCCGCTAGAGTGAGGACGCCGACGCCCACAAGAAACCAGTCCCACGGCACCCCCATTAGCATGGCGATGCCTACCCAAATGAAGAACGCGGCCCACGCGACAGAGTCGATTCTCCGCGCAGTTTCGCTCGCAGAGCCTTCGCTGAAGGCTGGTTGGATGCTGTTCATCACACGTGCACCGGACAGAGGTTGGAGAGACCAGCTTAAGCACCAGTGATCAAAATGAACGGCGCAAAAACAAAGGGCCACTCGGCCAATTCGGTACTGCAAAATCGGATTAGGCCATCAACGATAGACGACCTCTTAGAACTATCGGCGGCGCAGACCAATGAGCCTCAATGGTCGCAGGCCGGTTGTAAGTTAAGTCTTCGCATCAGAGAGCCGATGCCATCTGTTCGACAGTCTTGTGACGCAGCTACCTTGGCGGAGGAGTCGCTTCGGGAGGTGCTTCGCGATGGCTCAGGCTTCAACTTCTTCGCACTGGCTCGGGTGTTATTTGGATCGTGCCAGTGGCGAGCAATGAATTCTGGAGCCTTCGTCTTGGCCACTTCCCTTGGCTTAGGTTGAGGTGGTACCGGCGGCTCGGAAGGTGTTGTGTAAGCAAGGGCAACCTGCTCCACCCTCGGCTGGATGTCCTGCATGCTGACCAGCGAAAGCCGATCAGCCTTATTGCCGGCTACAGCAGGATAGGTGATTGATGTCATCGGCACCGGAGGAGACTTGGAGGTGGCGGCAGCAATAGCTCCGACGCCCCCAACACAAATCAATCCAAGTACGACGACCTTGATCACAGCGATGCCCACACCGAGGGATCGAGCCTAGACGACATTTTGCCCAGATTAAGGCTACCTGTTTGTTTGGTTAACGCAATAGCTGATCCGCGCCAGGCTCACGACCCCAGAGCAAGGCTATAATTCGGACCTGAGTAGCAGATCGTCTCGATATTCTCTTTCGACCTGTATCGAGCAATGAGTTCAGCGGTAGACTTTGAGGGCTTAACGGCGTTAGGCCAAATTACTATCCCTCTGCTCTCGCTGTCGGTCTTCCAGGTTCGATTGGCGCCTTCCAGCACAACGTCAACGAATTCCCGCCAGAGAATCACTTGGCTTGGCCCCATGAATTGCCAGAAACCCCGAGTTTGACGGTGGGTCTCGGTGGTTCGCTGAGACTTCAGCTCAACGTTAACAAGTTCGCATGCTCCGTTCTCGTCGGTGCGGATCATAAGCAAATCGGCGACCACTTTCGTTGGTTTCGAGTCTCCCCTGTCGTCGGAGGCCGCCAGTGCGATCTCATCTGAAACAAATCACCCTCTCCGCGCCCTATAGCGGGAGCGGGCCAGTTCCGGCAACCGATCAGACCTTAAAAGGCCCGTGGAGTCAGGCCCCCCGAGCACAGGCGCAGCGCTAGAGCATGAGCTCCAGGTCTTTCCTGAGCACGACCTGGCCATCGCGCTCGACAACATAAGTGGCCTTGTAGGACCCGCGTTCCCACCCCCCAGGAGGTCGCTTCTTCCCCGCAAAGAGCATGAATTGCGCCTTGTTGGCCTGAAGTGGCGCAGACCGAGTTTCCGCAATGACGTTCTCGAGAGGATCCTTGATGACCAGCCATTGCGCATCGCCTGCCTTGAGCCCGATAGCCCGCACGAATGCGACGATCGCCATCGAACTGGCAGACGGCATTTGCCTCTCGGCACTGCCGTCCTCGATGAGCTCCATCGTGACCGGACCCGTCGTAAAGCCCGCATTGAGGATGGCTCGTTCCTGATACTCGAGTTTCGAGCGCAAGGCAGTAAGCCAGAGGGATTGACCGCCTTGGCAAGACTCGGGACGAACGCCATACGCAAAGGGATCGACGACCACGCCATTGTGCCTCACGGTGAAATGCAGGTGAGGATACTCCGTGAGGCCGGAGAGACCTACACGGCCGATCGGCTGTCCAAGTTCGACCTTGTCTCCAAGTTTGACCAACACACTTCCGGCGGCCAGGTGGCAGTACTGGGTTTCCCACTGCTCCGGGTGTTCGATGACGACGCCATTGCCGCATTCGGCCTCGCGCACCGCTTCGCGCCCCAATTTTGTAAAAGTCCCGTCTGGAGCGTCATTGCGGATACGAAGAATGCTGCCGCCTGCCGCTGCGCGCACTTCCACGCCGGCCTTTTGCACTGCCAGTGAGGGCAAGCGAAAGTCGGTGCCGTTGTGTTCGTCATAAGTCAGCGTGCCGCACTTGTAATCTCGCGCCGACCGAGACGGATCGAGATCCGTGTAATTCTGGATGTAGCAGGTACGGCCAGGCTCGCAGGCAATAGGAAGCGCCAATTGAATGCTCTGGGCATCGGCATGGAAGCCGGCCCCAACCAATACGAGGGCGGCAAACGCCCGGTGGAGCAAACCTGCGCAGCTCATGCGACTCGACATCGCGGAGACCCCCGTACTCAGTCAGGCGAACGCTTGCCAGCCCTCCGCAATCTCATCGGACCCTCTTCGTCCAATTGACAGTCGAAGGCCGGCCGGCTCACCGAGTTCTCCCGCCTGCCAGCGCCAAAAGGCGACTGGGTGAGATGATACAGAAGAAAGAATTCCGACTGTCGATTGATCCCTAATTTGAGCATGATCCTCTTGGTGTAGGTTCGCACCGTTGCCTCGGTCAGCCGAAGCTCGGCTCCAATATCGCGAGGGCAATGGAATTGAAGAATCCGGGTGACGATTCTTTCCTCGGCCCAGTTCAATCCGAAGGCAGATGCAATGCAGTGCGCGCCCTGCACGTCGTCGAATTGCGGCACGACAATGAGGGCCTGTCCCAGCTTGTCATGCGTTGGAACAGCGCCGATCTTGGCGAAGGCGAACTGCTGACGATCCATCGAGAGCGGTACCGTGGTATTGAACCATCCATGAGTCCCGCTCTCGATCAGCACCTTCCCGACTGCCTCCCGCAAGCTCTCGGTCACGGAACCGCATGAGCCCGCGAGCCTGCCTCCGTCCATCCTTAGCAGCTGGCGCTTGGCAAGCAGTACTCGTCCACCACGATTGACTGCGTAAATGTGCAGACTCTGGTCCGCGACGATGGCGGGAAAGGTCAGCTCTTCGAGCCAGAGTTGCGCATCGACATGCTCCGGCGTTTGCCGGGCAAGTGAATGAGCGGCCTTCCATAACGGGCGCACGGTATGCGCCAAACCGGGAATCTCGGCTGCCGCAAGCGCGGCCGGTCGCCATCCGGCCACGAATACGACCGTGGCTCGCTCATCGGAAGCAAACCTGCCAATGACTGAATGACTCTTTACCGGGGGTTCCGCACCGATCAACTTGCGGACGAACGAGGTCCGGGAATTGATCGGCTCGAGCGAGGCGACGTCCTCAGGGGTGCCCGTGCGCGCAATTCGCTCAACCACCGTCGTGCATGACGGGTCGGTTGGGGCGTCTCCGATTCTGACTTCTTCAAGCCCGGAGGAGGATATCATGGCTACGTAGCAGCTCCGGCAACCGAGCAATTCCGCCATGGCCTTCGCGAAATATTCCATTGCGATCTGTGGCGGGCGCGGCTCCGGACACGGCCCTGATAGACCACATCCGTCATTGCCTTGCTTCGAGGCGCGCTCGACGCAACCGGAACGAAAATCATCCTGTGCGGACGGTAGTGCCTTACTGCATTCATGCACGGTCGCCTCCCTCGCAGGCCGGCCCACCCCTCACCAGCGCCTAATTCTCCCTGAACGCACGGTTGATCCGTAGCGTCATCGGCTGCAAAAGATATTCCGCAAAGGTTCGTTCCCCCGTCTCGACAAATATCTCGACAGGCATTCCAGGCATCAATGTGGAGATGTAGGAGGCTGTCGGCGCGTTGGGGTCCAGCTCAACCTCGGCCAAATAGGAGCTCTCGCCGGAACGGGTGTCGGTCAGCGCGTCTGCCGCAACGCCGACGACCCTTCCCTCGAGCATCGGCCGGCGACGAACGTTCAGCGCGTGAACCCGCACACGCGTCATCTGTCCGACATAGACCTCTTCCCGATCGGCAGGCTTCAATGTCGCCTCGATGACAAGCCGATCTTGCGTCGGAACGATTTCCAAAAGGGTTTCCCGAGGTCCAAGCACGGCATTGAGGTCCCTGCTGTTGAGGCCGACGATCCTTCCACTTTCCGGGGCACGCAATTCGGACCGGACAAGCTGGGCACGCAACGCGGCAATTCGATGTCTGAGGTCACCGATTTCCTCGCTCGTCGCATGCCGCTGCTTGGCGATATCCTGATTTTGGTTGAACCCTAGTTGCCGGCGTCTGTCCTGCAACTCCGAGATCTTGCCCTGCATCTCCGAAATTGATGCGGCATTGCGATCGACCTGTCCGGCAGCCTCGGCTTCCGCGCGTTGCAACGCCAACACACGTGGTTTCCGGGCGAGGCCCTTTGCGAGGAGATAGCTCGTGTCGGCTATCTCTTCTCGCAAAAGTTTGAGTTGCTGTTCAAGTCCTTGAGTGTTGCTCTCCAGGCCGCGGATGGCGTCCGCGTTTTGGAGCATCTGCTGATCGATCACCTTGCGCTCGTTTTCAATCGCGGCCAGTCGCGCGGCAAATTCAGCCTCCTGGGTTTGAATGGCGATACGTGCGGAGAGACGGGTCGCACTTTCCCGCAATTCGTCCGGAAACCGGATTGACTTGGCGGCGTCTTGCTCCGCCGCCAGCCGGGCCTCCATCGCCAGGTCGGCAAAGAACTTCGTTTCGAGGGAACCAAGGGTCGCTTCGATCTGCGCGGTGTCGAGCCGTGCAATGAGTTGACCGGCTTCGACGTGATCGTTCTCCCGGACATAGATCGATTTGATGATTCCGCCTTCCAGATGTTGCACCGCCTTGCGCTTTGAATGGACCTTGATGAATCCCGGTGCCACGACGGCGCCGCGGAGCGGAACCGTGGTTGCCCACAATCCGAAGCCGCAAAATTGCAGGACGAGCAATACACAACCCCAGGCGATGATCCGTCGCATGTCGGATCGCGGTTGCTCCGTCGGCCACGTCTTCGACCGGCCGGCAACAGGCGCGGACATCGCGGAGGCATGACCGGTCTGCGTCATGGAATGACCCTCCTGCCTGGCAGCCTCTGAGGTTCGACATTGCGAGGGGGCCCTGGCGAACCCGGTACCGGTGCCGGCCGCTGGGTACGAAGAACCTCATATGGCGGTCCGAAGGCGATCTGGTTGCCGTCCCGCAACAGCAGCACGGCATCGGCGATGGTCAACAGCCGCGGCCGGTGGGTGACGATCACCGACGCTGCGCCGCGCGCTTTGGCCGATTGAATGGCGGAGCACAACGCTTCTTCGCCGTCCGGGTCGAGATTAGCATTGGGCTCATCCAGCAGGATCAATTTGCGATCGCCGAAGAAAGCGCGTGCAAGACCAAGGCGCTGACGCTGGCCCCCGGATAGCCTGCAGCCGTCGCGGCCGATCTCGGTCTGGTAGCCGGCCGGAAGAGACAGGATCATCTCATGCGCCTGCGCGAGCATGGCCGCCGCGACGATGGCCTCGTCCCGTGCGCATTCATCAAACCCGGCAATGGCTTCGGCCACCGTTCCATCCAGGAGCTGCACGTCCTGGGGGAGATAGCCGACGAATTGCCCAAGCTGGTCGGGATCCCAGGTATGGAGTGCTGCGTGGTCCAACCGGATCGTACCGCTGGTCGGCCGCTCGAGGCCTGCCATCAAGCGCAGCAATGTGGATTTTCCAGCACCGGTCGGTCCGATCACGACGATAAGTTCGGACGGACGGCATTGAAAGGATATGCCCGCGAGAATGGGACGCTGCGTCCCGCCAATCCGGAATGTCACCCGTTCGACCTGGAGGATGCCGGATGGCGGCGGAAGCAACGTCTTCCGCGGACGCGCAAGCACCGGCATCGCGGCGTTGCAGACTTGCGTCCAGGCGTCCTGCGCAGATACCAGCGCGCGCCAGGCCGAGACTAACCCTTCCATGGGCTGCAATGTGCGCGCTATCAGGATCGAGCTCGCGATCAGACTGCCGGACAGCACCTCGTTCTGGAGCACGAGCCAGGCACCACAGCCGATCGCGGCAATCTGCAGGATGGTCCTGACCGTTCGCGCGGCGGCGCTAATCGTGTAGATGCGTTCGCTGGCCCGCACCACCGGAGACAGGGCTTCGTCATTGAGGCTCATGAACGCGCGGATGGCGCCCCGGGTCCAGCCCATCGCCCGCACCACGCTGGAGTGCCGGACGATTCCATCGAGCAACGCCTGCGTCTTCAACGCGGCCTGCGAAGCCTGCGCAATTTCCCCGCGCGCGATCCAGTGGCTTGCAACACCCATCGCCAGCAGGACCCCAACCCCGATCAGGGCTATGACGCCATACCAGGGGTGCAGGAAGAACAGGATGAGAATAAACACCGGGAGGAATGGAGCATCTATCAGCGATGTGACCGTTCCGCTCGACAGGAAACTTCTCAACTCGCGAAGCTTGACGAGATCGTGCTGCCGGCCGTCGCCCGGCGCCGCGCCGGTGATGCTACCTTCAAGGATGATCGGAGCGAGGCAGTGCTCGAACCCGACCGCGAACCGGCTCAACAGACGGTTACGAAACGTGTCGAAGGCGGCGCTGAAGGCGAGAGCGCCGACGGCGATGACGGTCAGGCCGACAAGCGTCTCGACGCTTCCGCTGCTGAGCACGCGGTCGAACACTTCGATGGAATAGAAAGGTACGACCAGCAGCAGCAGGTTTACGGACACACTGAAACACACGATCCACACCAATGCGAATCGTCCCGGAATTAAGGCCACCAGCAATCTCTGACCAGATGCTGGGATCGCACCACGGTTACGCGAATACATAACTTGCCAGCACTATCACTGACTGAGATGAGGGCGGGGCGGCCTAACAGCCGCCACGCTACTAGTCGGCGCTAGACAACTTCGATCGCCGTATAACCGGCGGCATTGTTGATATCATCGATCGACTCGAACGGTGTCGCGCCGCCCGAGACGCCGTCGAGCTGGATTGTGCCGAAGCCGAAATCCAGCACCGTGTTGGTGCCGTCGTCGTCCACGACGACCGTGGCCGGGTCAAAGCCTGCCGGAGCATCGACATGAACGACATCGCCATCAGCGGCACTGAGGTCGGTGACCTCATCATTGCCGAAATTGGTTGCCGTACCGTCACCGAAATTGTGCGTATCGGTACCTCCGCCGCCCGTCAGCACATCGTCGCCGAGCCCGCCGCTGAGGACATCGGCGCCGTTGCCGCCGCTCAACTCGTCATCGCCGGCATCGCCATTCAGGGTGTCGTTGCCGGCCCCTCCCGATAGGGAGTCGGCCCCGTCTCCACCGTTCAGGACATCGGCGCCGTCGCCGCCGGCCAGCGTGTCGTCTCCGGCGTCGCCGTTCAGCGTGTCGTTGCCGGCTCCGCCGCTGAGTTCGTCATCGCCGTTACCGCCGCTCATGGTGTCGTTGCCCGCACCGCCGGCCATGAGGTCGTCTCCGGCATCGCCGAACATCACATCGTTGCCGCCGCCGCCATCCATGAGATCATCGCCGGCATCGCCATGCATGGTGTCGATACCGTCGCCACCGTTCAGCGTATCGGCGCCGGCACCACCGTTCAGGATGTCGTCGCCCGTACCGCCATTCAGCAGATCATTGCCAAGTCCGCCGTTCAGCGTGTCGTTACCGGCGTCGCCATTCAGAGTGTCATCCCCGAGGCCGCCGTTAAGTACGTCGTTACCGTCGCCGCCGTTCAATACGTCATTGCCGGCGTCGCCGCTCAACGTATCGTCGCCGGCGTCGCCCCACAGGGTGTCCGCGCCTGCGCCGCCATGGACGTCATCGTTGCCGTCCCCGCCATGGATGCTGTCGTCGCCGGCGTCACCAAAGAGGTGATCGTCGCCGGTTCCACCATCGATTGTATCGATGCCCGCGTTTCCATGGATGGTGTCCACGCCGGCATTTCCGTTCAGCGTATCGTCGCCCGCGCCGCCATTGATCGTGTCATCGCCATCGCCACCGGCGATCGTATCGATACCGGCATTTCCATCCAGGGTATCGTTGCCGGCACCCCCATCGATGTTATCGTTGCCCGGGCCGCCGCTTACGGTATCGTTGCCGTCGAGACCCGTGATGGTGTCGTTACCTTGCAGGCCATTGATCTGATCGTCCGCAGCCGTGCCGGGCAATACATCGTCGCCTGCTGTTCCGTTGATGAGTGCCATGGTCTCCGCTCCCTTTGCATGGAAATGCGCGACGCGGGTCGGATTGCGGCCCGTCATGGACGTCGCAGATTTTGGGTTTGGCTTGATGCCCATCACCGATCGATGTGGGCTCCGATCAAGCAACCTTGGATGAAAGAAGAGCGATCCAGCAATCCCCATTTGGGGACAAAAGAATACGGCAAGCTGGTGGACCCAATGACGGCCACAGTCTTCGTCTCAGGCGCGAACGACCCTCACTCGTTCAACCGATGAGTCCGTCAAGGTGATGTCGGCGTGCGAGCGGAGATGACGGTGGTGCTGTTACGAGAGGTGCTGCTCGATGGCTCTGGCTTCAACTTCTTCGCACTTGCTCGGGAATCATTCGGATCGTGCCAGTGGCGAGGAATGAACGCTGGAGCCTTACGCACGTACATTCAAACTAATGAATTCTGGCGTCGAGCCACCTCCAATCAGCTCAGCTACAGTGGTGCAAACCCCGGGTCTGCGATCCTGTTAAATCAGCCCGGAGACCGGTTGCAGCGCTTTCCAAACCCTGCACGACCTATTTGCCCAGAAAGTCGACCTCGAGCTGCCGCGCCAAATGGGCTGGTCGGCATCTAGGCTGCCCGGAATCTCGCTTGCCTCGCTGCAGACGGTCGCCGACGCAGAGTCGCAGCACGACTTGCCGATCTGACCACATGCCAGCGTGGGAGCGTGCCCACGACTCTCGCTTCGGCCTGATCCCTATGTCGACGCGGCCAGAGATTGCTCACAACGGAAGTTGCAGCAGATCTCCGCGGCACAGAAAGTCTGACATGGCCTTGAGATCCTGACCTTCTAAAGGTGGGGTTCTGCAAGTCGCTTTGTCAGGGCCCTCGATAGCACCCGATAAGAGCGCCCGTTCGCGCCGATCTTGTCAGGAAACGACGTGCGGCTGTCCTGATCCGTAGGATCGGGTTTGTTGTTCAAAGCAGCGTCCCGTGGCCACATGCGGACAAGCCAGCTAAGCACCAGGAGTTTCAGATGATTCCGAGCAGCATGATTCGTGACGCTACTGAAGAGCGAACTCTTTCAACAATGATGGCCTGGCGCGTTCGCGAGTTCGGGCCACCAGAGATCATGAAGTTCGAGCGCGTTCCACGGCCCGAGCCAGGCGCTGGCGAGGTCCTGGTCAAAGTCAAAGCCGCTGGAGTCGGACCATGGGATGGCTGGATCAGGGCTGGCAAGAGCGCTTTGCCGCAACCGCTTCCTCTCACTTTGGGTTCAGATCTTTCTGGTGAAATCGTCGCCATGGGCCATGACGTTGCCGAGTTAGCTGTGGGAGATCAGGTGTACGGTGTTACGAACCCGCAGTTTGTCGGGGCCTACGCCGAATACGCTGTCGCTTCCGCAGGGATGGTTTCGACTAAGCCAACCTCGCTAACCCACGTCGAAGCCGCCTCCGTTCCTGTCGTTGCCGTCACCGCATGGCAGGCATTGTTTGATCACGCCCAACTCAAAGCAGGTCAAACGGTGGTCATTCAGGGAGCGGCCGGTAACGTAGGATCCTATGCGGTTCAACTGGCTCGTCAGGCAGGTGTGCAAACCATCGCATCCGTATCGACGGAGGATATTTCCGCCGTGCGCGACCTCGGCGCAAACACCGTGATTGATTGCCGGACCCAGCGCTTTGAGAAAGAAGTACAGGACGCGGACGCTGTTATTGATCTGGTCGGCGGCGAAACTCAAGAACGCTCATTCCAGGTCCTTCGTCGCGGCGGCAAGCTGATTTCGGCAGTGTCTCGCCCGGGTCAGGACCTTGCAAAGCGCTACGGTGTTGAAGCCGCCTTCTTTCTGGTCAACGTCAGGAGCGAATGTCTGACCAAGGTCGCTCGCTTCATCGATGGTGGAAAACTACGAACAAACGTGGGGACAGTCTTACCGCTCGCGGATGCGCGCGAGGCTCATTTGATGCTGGAACGCGTGCGGCCTCAGCCGAAAGGAAAGATCGTGCTCGACGTCGGAGCGAGTTGATCAGGATAACGTCGCAGTTGCGCTCCCGCGCAATGCGCAGCCAAGCCCCACAGTAATCCTAGAAAGGACGCAACAATGACAGCCCGAAATCTCGCCCAGGCTCTCGTCATTCCCGATTCCTTGCTCGCGAAAGAGGCGACAGACATCCTGCGCGAACATTCCACCGATCTGCTGTTCAATCACTCGATCCGCGTCTACCTGTTCGCGACTGAGCAGGGTCGTCAGAGGAATCTGCGCTTCGACCGTGAGCTTCTGTACGTCGCCGCCGCATTTCACGATCTCGGCCTGATCAAGAAGTTCTCGAGCCCAGACGAGCGCTTCGAGGTCGATGGCGCAAATGCCGCACGGCAGTTTCTTAGCACCCATAACATCGCTGAAGATCAGATGCAGACCGTCTGGGAAGCAATCGCGCTGCACACCACTCCCGGCATCCCGAAGTATATGGGTCCTGAAGTAGCGCTCCTCAATTCCGGTGTTCTTCTCGATGTCATTGGAGTGGGGTTCGAGCAATTTCCTGCGGAGCTGCGCGAGGAAATCGTCGCCAAGTACCCGCGCACGAATTTCAGAGAAGGCTTCATTCAGGAGTATTTCGCCGGTTTTGCGCACAAGCCAGCGACCACGTACGGCACCGTCAACGCCGCCGTTTGCGAGCGTTTCATCCCGGGGTTCAAGAGTCCCAACGCCTGCGACCTGATCACTGCTTCTCCCTTCCCGGATTCCCAGCACAAGACTCACAATCATGACTAGGACCTATCCGGTGCTCCAGGAGCTCAAGCCCGATCGCGCGCAAGTTACCAGCGCCGACTCGCTGGCCTCCCCAATCTGGTTAACCCTTGGCGAAGGGGTTCATGATCGCCGGGCTCTCTGTTGTCGGTGCTGCTCAGCGGCAGCAGCACATCAGGCCGAAGGTGATGGCGGAGGCAATGGCTTCTCATCGGAAGCTTCACCATGACCATCGGTTCGGCTCTGAGTCCTGGTTTCAAGCAGTTGCGTGAACTCGTTAGAAGAGGATGTGCGATGATGTCGATCAGTGGATTTGCCTATCGGATTGGTGCTGTATCAGACCCTCGAGGTATGTCGGCAAAAGCAGCGAGAAGAGCACTGCGAACGGCCGCCGTCCCGCTGATAGCAGCAGCGATCGCCCTGGGAGCCTCCCCGGCGATCGCGCAGGACCGGGAGCAGGTGAAAGTCGCCTTCGCGCACGCACTGCCGAATGTCGAAGGAAAGAGGCTGGTTGCTGTGACGGTGACTTATCCTCCCGGAGCCAAATCGCTCGCTCATCACCACGCAGCGTCAGCTTTTATCTACGCCTACGTGCTGTCGGGGGCCATCCGTAGTCAAGTCGGCGACGAACCCGCGAAGATCTATCACGCAGGCGAAAGCTTTTACGAAATGCCCGGTTCGCATCACAGGGTCAGTGAGAACGCGAGTGACAAGGAGTCCGCCAGCTTACTGGCGGTCTTCGTTGTGGATTCCAAGGACGAGCCATTGACGACGCCGGACAAGGCGCCGGGATCACAATAATGGCGCGACAAATTCGCCTGTTGCCGTGACGATCTTTTTGGACCTCCATGGGCCTCTTGATTGGCCGGTGGGAGAGCAAAATCGACCAATAGAGGTCCATAGCCCCTGGTTTATCCCGGATGCACGGATGTTCGTTCTGTTGCCTCTCGGATCGCCCCAGGCCTTTTGCGGGGGCCGGACTACCTGCATAATAAGGCTCCGAGTGGAGAGGCTGTAACAGGTGCCGGTACAGGCTGTCGCGATCGTCGTCTGTGAGGGGGTCCAGGCCCTGGACGTGGCGGGGCCGATGGATGTGTTCAGCGAGGCGAACACGTTTCTCGGCAGCGCGTATCGCTACGAAACGGTATTGGTTGCTGCTCACCGCAATCCGCTGCGCGCGTCGAACGGCATACGCATGGTCGCCGACCTGACTTTCGATGAGGCGGCGGGCGGCTTCGACATCGTTCTGGTGGCCGGCACTCCGACGCCACCGGAAGCGGAGCCCGAACCGTGCCTGCTTCAGTGGGTCAAGGAGCTACCGTGGCGCTCCAGCGTCTATGGATCGATCTGCACTGGGGCTTTTGTGCTCGGTTATGCCGGCCTCCTCGACGATCGGCGTGTCACAACCCATTGGCAGGATGCACAGGCGCTGGCGGCCAGGTTTCCGAAGGCCAAAGTCGAACCGGATCTGATCTATGTCCGCGATGGACGGTTGATCACCGCGGCTGGTGTGACTGCGGGGATAGATTTGGGCTTGGCGCTCGTCGGGCAGCGACACGGCGCGGAAACGGCGCTCAAGGTCGCCAAGCGGCTGGTTGTAGTTGCCCAGCGCCAGGGCGGACAATCGCAGTTCAGTCCCTACCTCACGGCACCTGCGGATCCGGAATCGCCAATCGCACGCATCCAGGACCATGTCATGGCCAATATTGGGGATCGCCACACGTTGGAGTCGCTTGCCGCTGTGGTCGGCATGAGCCCCCGGAATCTGGCCCGGCATTTCGGGCAGGTGACCGGGACCACACCGCACGAGTTCATCGAGCGCGCCCGTATTGATGCCGCGCGCATGATGCTGGAAGCAAGCGACCGACCGCTGAAGGCCATTGCCTTCGATTGCGGCTTCGGATCTGCGGATCGGATGAGGATTGTCTTCAGCACCCGTCTCGGCGTGACCCCTGTCCAATATCGCGCCAGCTTCCGACGAGCAGAACCGCAATAGTTCGCGAGCTATCCGAGGACGAAACTGCGGGCTCCTACTGCCCTGAAGCTCCGAGCGGCCCTTTGTCAGGAAACGACGTACGGCTGTCCTGATCCGTAGCATCCCGCTTGTTGTCCGGAGCAGAGCTCTGTTGCCTAATCCCGACAAGCAACCAGCCCGTTATCCAACCGAGGAGATTACTCCATGTCCGAAATCATCGCCGGCATTCGCGTGCCTGACAGCGCCATCGCGCGCGCAGCCACGCAGCTCGTGCGCGATACCGAAGACGACCTGCTCTACAACCATAGTCGGCGTGTCTTCCTGTGGGGCGCGCTCACCGGCGAGCGCCGCGGGCTGAAATACGACCCGGAGCTGCTTTACCTCGGCGCCATGTTCCACGACCTGGGCCTCACCGAGAAATATTCGAGCCCCGATCTGCGCTTCGAGGTCGACGGCGCCAATGCCGCCCGCAAATTCATGAAAAGCTACGGCGTGCCCGAGCGTGACATCGAGGACGTCTGGACTGCCATCGCGCTCCACACCACGCCCGGAATCCCCGAGCACATGCGCCCGACCATCGCGCTGGTGACCGCCGGTGTGGAGATGGACGTGCTCGGCATCGCCTATCACGACTTCACGCATGAACAGCGCGACCATGTCTGCGTCCATCATCCGCGTGAGGCAAATTTCAAGGAGAACATCATCGATCACTTCGCCAATGGAATTATCAAGAAGCCGCTGACGACGTTCGGAAACGTGAAGGCCGACGTCCTCGCGCTGAAGGACATGAACTACGTCCGTCAGAACTTCTGCTCGATCATCCTTGGCTCAGCGTGGCCGCACTGAGCCCTCGTTGCTCCCAGCCGATACCAGCCCATACGAGCATGTCTGGTCCTGAAGGTACCGAAATCGGCACGGTGAGATGTCGTTGCGCAGGGGGATCGAGGTTCCGCTCTTTCTAAAGGGATGAAGACACCAGTTGGTTCCCTCTGAGGTCGGCGGACGCGATGTGGGGGGCAGCGCAGAATCGGACCTCAAATGGGAGCCGGCCGGTTCCTTCCGAAAGGCCATTGCATACAGAAGAGACAGGACAGCTATTTCAGACAATCGCCACAAAGTTCACTGACACGACCCCGACAGTCAGTCTCCACGAAGGCCGCGATGTCCCAGTATTCACTCGATGTGTTGCGTCAGCGCTATGTCGTGGAGAAAAGACCGCTTGAAGCCAAGTGTCGAGCAGATCTTGCGGGCAGACACCCGCGCGGGAGCGCGGGCGATCTTGGCTTCAATCGATAAACGCCGCTTCGAGAATAGGTCCGAAGGGCAGCGGCTCCGCAAGATGCTCCGCTTCGAGACCTCCCTCTGGGAAAGTGGCCATGCTGCCGTGGCAGGTGTGGACGAGGCCGGAATGAGCCCTCTCGCCGGGCCGGTCTCCGCTGGCGCCGTGATCCTGAAACCTGGCACGCGGATAGTCGGGATCGACGACTCGAAAAAGCTCGATGCCGCGGCACGCGAAGAACTCGCGAAGGAGATCAAGGAAAAGGCGGAGAGTTGGTGTGTGGCGTTCGTCGAGGTCGAGGAGATCGACGCGATCAATATCTATTGGGCCGGCATCCAGGCTATGCAGCGTGCGGTCCGGGGGCTACGGTTGCCACCCCGCATTGTGCCAGCGTGACCACTCTGATTCGCACAAATGGAAAACGAGCCCCCAATGGCGGAAATTCGAATTGACGCTGACAAGGCTGAACGAATGATCTCTCAGATACTGCGCGACGAAGGCGGCATGCTTCCAGCCAAAGCAAACCAACTCGCGGCAAACATAAGCAGGCGGCTCGGGTTGGCCATGGCAGCTCCGACGTCAGAGTCCCTGACGGGTTATAGAGCTATTCGTCGAGAGCCCCCCCTACGGCAGCGATTTTGCTTTCGCCGTGGCTAAGATACTTGCCGACGCAAAGGGCGATTCCGCGCTGCATCCCGAGCCGCTTTGGAAAGCGGTTTATGATCGCGGTCGCGATCTTCCTGCGTCGGGCCTCGATCCATGATCGGGATAGACTACTGGAGAACGGAGTGGTCCACCTTTCACTATAACCTTGGGTGGTCTCGTTGGGTTCGGTTCTTGGATGGGTGGATCGCGAAATGCGCGATGGCCGTACCCGTCGTTGGCTATCTAGTTTTATTCAACGACGGTGTTTCCCAGCACATATCGTTCAATGATCTTGCAAGCGAACATCAACTGTCGGTGCTTAGCCTCACGGCGTCCGGGCGACTGAAGCTGATATACTTTGGCCTAATTTTTTTGGGTTCAGCAAACATCCTTTACCGATTGCGGCGACCTTATATTTTCCGGGTCGGCACCGATCAGTTTGATTACGTGGAGCGAGCGCTGGTTCATTTCACCGTGGACAATTACATCGATCTAAACGGGGTTATCAGACACGAAGGTCACCGCACGTTGCATGGGAAATATGATGACGCGGAATTTGACAGCTTCGTCGATGTTGCGACAGGACGGAACAATCCCGATGTCGGGAACTGGAATCTAGCAAAGAGTAAGTTTGAAGGCCTGCTCCGGTCGATCCTCATAGAGAATTTTTTCCGGAATGACGTCAAGCATCGGTTGGCACTTACGTGCTTCTTGCTTTTAGCATTCTGCGGATACGGCCTGCTTCTTATTCCGAGCTTCGATCTGTTCGTTAAGGTCATTCGCGTCACGATAAGGGGTGTGACGTAAGAGCCCTCACTTCACTTCGCGGCCTGCCTCGGTGGCTTCGCAGGCGGCAACGGGATCCGGATGCCACCGCGAAACACCGCAACGCTGCATGCGCAGCGCCAATTCGGCACCTTCGCGCTTCGCACCGGGATCGCCATAGGGCTGATCCAGCGCGCTCAAGGTGGGATAGCACCGTAGACTTTGCCACGGCATCAGGCCCACGCTTCGATCCGGCAATGATTCGCGGCTAACAGTTGCACATTTACAACCCGCACAGTCATTTGAGATACTAAGCTCGTCGATTGAGACGACCAAAACATATTTCATTCAATAAGATTAGCGGGGGACAAAAGGTGTTTGATGTCTATCGCAATGACAAGCGCGACTTGCTCGTTCTAAGTACAGGCTCTGCCGTACCCGTGCTTTACTCTGCACATAAGTGGCGCAAGAGCAGAAAAAGAGTTTTCAAAGTCAGCGCCGAGATCAGGCTGGCCGTTCAGAGCCAAGGCTATTACGTCCGCCGCTTGCGCGTTACCGATAAGGGATTGATGTAGGTCGAGTGCGTCAGCATCACCCCCGACCAAGCGCCATCCTCGCGCCCTACCGCGTGGTCAACTGCTATGCCCCGCGCCTGCGTAGTGCCGGATGATCCGGTAAATCGATGCTTGCCGAAATTCGATCACTTATTTTCTGCAACTTGGATACTTCAATACCGACCGCGCGCAACCTGATAAACTTTCGTTAACCACTTAGGCGTGAAACTAAAACACGGATTTCTACTGCGTATCGGGCAGCCGTGATTATCACGGCAACTCTAGTCGGAGTTGGTCTGTTCGACCGTTGTCTCGCGTGAAGCTATATTTTTTTCATCGTTTTTTTGATCGCTTTCGACAAAGCAACGTCATTGCGGCAGTAATTGCCGACCGCAAAAGAGATTTACGACAATGTCTTCGGTCCTTAGATTTCAGCGGCCTCGCAAATTGAAATCTGGGACAAGTCCCTCAGACCAGAGACTGCCCGACGTTTTAGCGAACGTCGCCGCTCTGTTGTCGCAGGTTGAAGCTCTAAAAATTAAGACAGCAGATGACGCCCGCCAGGCCATTTTTCTTCTTGAACTCGCGAATACTTGCATCCGGCTGATCGTCGGGCAGACCAATTTGGATGAAGAGGTCAGAAAGGCGCTACTTGCTCATTCTGCGATGATCGATATGCGCCTTGGAGCCGCGCGCAGGGACGCATCTATTCTGAAAAGTTGATTGAAGCATTGGAATTTCAGATGATTGGAAATAATCGAAAGACAAATCGCGTTCGGTTTGACCACAAACATATCGTTAGGATCATGGGAGCCGATGGGACATGGCAGCGAAGGTGTCATCTTCTCGACGCGTCTGAAAGCGGTGCCAAACTTGAGGTTGAAGGCTCAACCGATCCTCTAAAGGCACAAGAATTTTTCCTCGTTCTATCCACCACAGGTCTGGCATTTCGGCGATGCGAACTGATTTGGGTCGATGGATCTCAGGTCGGAATTCATTTCGTCACCGCGCGGACAAAGGGCAAAGCGAACGCAGAGAAACAACGTGTTTGTTCACAATAGGAAGATCTTTAAGTGCAGCTTATTTCCTCTCGAATTATTCCGTTCATCGATACTCAATCCCTCTCAGAGAGCCACGCCAGAGAAGCGTTACTGCATGACAATCGCAGAGGCTTCGTCCTCTATCTTTCTAGCGGTGATTTAGCATCGGCCAGGGAAGAACGCGTCTTGTTTCTAGAGCCGCGACAAGCTCTGTTATGGCTAAATGAGTCCTCAGAGGAGCCGGGATCATTTTGGGTATGAGGCATTACGTCCCGACTTAGACACGCAGCCAATCCCCGGACCACACCTTGTCTATGGTTCCTGTCGACCAGGCCGAATGTTTTCGTGATTGGAGCCGGTCTCATTCAAAGACAATGCCGTGATCCTGACGGCGCAGACGAGCAGCGTGATGTCTGGATGCGCGCGCCGTGGGATGAGCGAAGGCGTTACAGCGGCCGTTGCCGGATGGCGCGCTCAAGATTGTGATGCGTGGAGCGGAGAAGGAAGTTAAGGCGGCGGGCTGAACGGGAACAACTGGTTGGCGATCTCGTCGCTGCGCCATCCAACCGCGCCAGCCCAGCCTCAATCACGACGATGTCTTCCTCGATCTGTCGAATAGTGCTCGTGCAGTCGATCCCGGTACATGAATTGAGATCTGCGATAAGTTTGCGGCGCTGTGTCCGAAGCTCATCAAGAGCGGCTTGGTCTCTGAGGGAAACGTAACCCTCCACGATCAGCTCAATAGCACCTGACACTTCATACCCCCCGAGCCTCATGCACACCCTCAAGCACTCCCCAAGCTAGGTTCGGGAGCGCGCCAATAAGGCTACGCGTCTCAATCCCGCGCCTTGAGTTCGTATAGAACAACGTGCCTCCGCAACTCGTGCGCAGTGGCCAAAACAGACATAGCAGTGAGCCAACTGGAGCGGCGAGAAGGCTTCGCGCGCCCGCCCGGTTACGATAAGTGTAATTGTTTTAGCAGCGTAGACAGCTGGATTATTTGGATCGATTTCGAGCGCTGCATCGTATTCAGCCATTGCCTCCTCAGGGTGTCCAAATAGAAGAATGGCTCCCTTGGTCCTATGGGCACTCGCGCTTGCCGGGTTTTTGGACAGAACTCTGTCGACGAGGTCGAGCGCTTGTTTCTTGTCTTCCACAACGGAAGACCAAGCGCCCAAGCCGCTTGGTATCTCGACCCGACGCAGCACATCGGCGCGACCACTCCAATGTCCATCCTGTAATGCCGCTTGGACGATCACTGCGTCGCCGCGGACCATCGCCTAGCGACGGAGCCGCCCTGCTCGGCAAGATGGTCGACGAAGCCCCGCTCGTGGATCTTGCCGCGCTCTGTCAGCGCATCGAGAGTTGGGTCATCGCGGACCCTTGGCCTCGCCAGCTCGCCTTGCGCGACCTTGAGATCGAGGTACGTGAGGTAACGACAATTCAGGTGCCCGACCAAGTCGCCTGCGCTGAAGACGATCGCCGCGCCGTTCTTTTGCATCTATTCCCCCGCGACTGCTGCCGGGACCTAAGGGACACGGCTTTCGCAGCAACGATACCGGCCTTCAGACGGGCGCAAAAGGCCTTCGGAAGTAGAACACGCAAAGCGAAAGAAGCCGGCTGCGAGCCGAGTATCGACAGAAACAGCCGCGCCTTCACCCATCCGATCTTTATGTGACAATTGGGTTTTCGGACCACCGGAGCCCGCAAAGCAAACAAGGCGAGATAAGCCACAATGCGCACATCAGTTGTTATGGAAGAAGTCGGCCATAGACCGACCTCAAACTAGACACCGGGCCGAAATCTATCTTGATCTCCGCCTTGCATTGCCGGCTCAACCGGTCGACGCGACACAGGCGCTAAAGCTGGCGCAGCGGACCAGTGGGTCTTCGATGCGGGGTCCGCACGAGCTTGTCAGGCCCATGCGGCAATGGGCCACGTCAAACCGCGAACCCAACCATGTGCTACGAAGCTTTATGCCTTGTGATGAACGGGCTGCAGGCCATAGACCGGGGTCGGAACGCCCTCATAGCGAGCTTTCAACTGTAGGGACAGGAATTGCGAGTAGTGACGCGACTGGTGCAGGTTACCGCCGTGGAACCATAACCCTTCCTGCTGCGTCGGCTTCCACATGTTGCGCTGTTCGCCTTCCCATGGGCCGGGATCCTTGGTGGTATTCGAGCCTAGTCCCCAGACCTTGCCGACCTTGTCGGCCATGTCCCGGCTGATCAGGTCGGCGACAAAGCCGTTCATCGAACTGTAGCCGGTGGCGTAGACGATCACATCGGCGGGCAGCTCCTTCCCGTCGTAGAGTCTGACACCATTGGGCGTGATTTCCTCGACCTGGCCTGCGACCAACTTGACCTTTCCGTCGATGATGAGCTGCGAGGCGCCAACGTCGATGTAGTAGCCCGAGCCGCGACGCAAGTACTTCATGAACAGACCGGAATCGTCGTCGCCGAAGTCGAGCCGAAAACCGGCTCTCGTCAACCCTGCATAGAAATCGGCGTCATCCTGGCGGATCTTGTCATAAACCGGCTTCTGCAACTGATGCAGGATCTTGTAGGGCAGCGAAGCGAAGATCAGATCGGCCTTGGCTGTCGTCATTCCACCGCGGACCGCGCGCTCTGAATAGAGGTCCGCGATGGATGCCATCAGCGAATCCGAGCGCACGATATGGGTGGTCGAGCGCTGCACCATGGTCACGTCGACGCCGGCCTCGTACAGCGCGGCGCAGATGTCATGTGCCGAATTGTTCGAGCCGATCACGACGACCTTCTTGCCCTTGTAGCGATCGGGACCTGGGTGGCGCGAGGAATGGTGCTGTTCACCCTTGAAGGTGTCCATACCCTTGAATTGCGGCATGTTCGGCTTGGCGGACATGCCGGTCGCGAAAACCAGCTGCTTCGGCTTGAGCGTAATCTCCTTGCCATCGCGCTCGACGACAACCGTCCATTCCTTTTTGGCGTCGTCCCAGTCAGCGTGTTTGGCCGTGGTGCCGGTCCAGTAGTTCAGCTCCATGACCTTGGTGTACATCTCCAGCCAGTCGCCGATCTTGTCCTTGGGCGAAAACACCGGCCAGTTCTTCGGAAAGTCGATGTACGGCAAATGATCGTACCAGACCGGATCATGCAGGCAGAGCGACTTGTAGCGGTTGCGCCAGGAGTCGCCGGGACGGGCGTTCTTCTCGACGATGATGGTGGGCACGCCGAGCTGGCGCAACCGCGCGCCGAGTGCGATGCCACCCTGACCGCCGCCGATGATGAGCACGTACGGCTGCGTCTTAAGGCCGAGCTGCTCGGTTTCCTCGTCCCGCAATTCCTTCCATGTTTTGGCGCCGGGATTGACGCCATGGCGGGCACCAAGCGGCCGGGTGAAGCCCGCCTTTTCCTCGTGACCTTTCAGTTCGACCATCGTCGTCAAAAGCGTCCAGATCTGGCCGTTCTGGAGACGGACTAGACCGTAGCCGCGCGCGACCTCGGTCTCGAACGTGATCCAGCATTCGATTACGCCGTCGGCTTCAGTAGCGCTTTCCGCGTCGGCTATTTTCCAATTGCGTGGCTTTGCTTGTGCCAAGCAGGAGTTGAGCATCTCGCGGATCTGATCGCGACCTTCCATGGTCTTGATGTTCCAGGTGAAGGCAACGAGGTCGCGCCAGTAGCACTCGGGTGCGAACATCGCTACGGCGGCGTCCAGGTCGCCCGCCACAAGCGCCGCTTCGAATTTGTCGAGAAAGGCCTGGATGCGCGCGTTAAGCGTGGTGTCGAGCATCATTTCCTCCCAAGAAGCTTCTTGATCTTTCCGCAATTGTTGCAAGCTTATCCGAACGATCGGCCGAAACCAGACTCGCGCGGATCAACTTTTTCGCAGCGCTTCTGATCGGATAGCGGCACCTTGCCGCGGTGCGTCAGTCCGCAAATTGCTCATGTTTCGTGGTCGCTTTGCCGAAAATTTGTCAGCAAGCGGATGATAGGACCCACTCTTTTGCGAACTGCCGGTCCGACCGAATGTCCGCTTTGCGCGAGGACCCGCCATCCGGCCAAGTCGCTTGTTGACCCGAAGCAGGTGCTTTCCGCAACCGACAAGGCCTAACGTGCACATTCTTGAACTGCGAAAAGCCGCCAGCGGCCGGGGACGCCCTTGAGAGTATGAGAACCCCGGTCCGAGCATTCCACTCTTGAGCCAGCGATCAGGTCCTTCACGGTGCTGGAAAGAAGTATCTCGCCAGGATCAGCGCGGGCTGCCACGCGCGCACCGATGTGCACAGCGATGCCAGCCACGTCGTCGCCTTCAATTACGCACTCGCCAGTATGAATACCGCAGCGGATCGCCAACCCCAAACTGCCAACCACGTCCCTGACCGCGCGCGCATTTGATCGCGCGCGCCGGGCCGTCGAAGGTTGCGAACACACCATCGCCGGCAGTGTTCACGACGCGACCGCCGAGACGCGCGACTTCCTTGCTAACGAGCTGATGATAGTTGTCGACCAGGTCGCGCCAACGTGAGTCTCCGATCTCCGTGGCGCGCTGGGTCGACTGGACAACATCAATGAAGAGGACCGTTGCGAGAACGCGGTCCGCCTCCAACATCGGAGTTTCGCCCGTCAGAAATTCTTGGATCTCTGCAAGCAGCGAATCGGCATCGCCGATCCAGAGCATGTGATCGTCGCCGGGCAGCTCGACGAACTTTGCACCCGGGATCTGCCCGGCCATGTAGCGAGCGCCCTCGCAAGGCTGCAATCGATCGCCTCTCCTGTGGAGGATCAAGGTAGGCACCCTGATCGTCGGAAGGATCGCGCGAATGTCGACCTCGACATTCATCCGATAGAGCGTGATGCCGGCGCCTGGGCTGGCGGCTATGCGCATGAACTGGGCCCACCATTGACGCACCCGTTCGTCATTGGCAGCACTGGGGGCCAGCGTCTTGAGGCCGATCGGTGTTCCCCAATGCTTTTCGTAAGCATTGAAGGCGGCTTCGTGCTGCTCACGTGTGGGGCCCCACGGATAGTCGTCGGTGCGAATCCACTTGGCGTAAGCGCCATACATGATCAGTGCGGCGGTGCGCCCGGGATAGGTCGCGGCAAACAGCGTCGAAAGCGGCCCCCCCTCAGAGATGCCGAAGATGACGGCGCGATTTGAACCTGCTGCGTCCATGACCGCGCGGATATCATCCATCCGCATTTCGAGGGTGGGCAGCGCGCTCTCCGCGACGCGGTCCGACAGGCCCGTGCCGCGCTTGTCAAAGACGATGAGGCGACTGAAAGAGGCCAAACGGTTGAGGAACCTGGCTAATGCGGGATCTTCCCATTGGTACTCAAGATGAGAAATCCAGCCATGAACCAGCACCAAGTCGATGGGCCCATCACCAACGACTTGGTAGGCGATGTGAACGTCGCCGCTCTTGGCGTAGTGGGTTGCAGGGACCATAGCCTGGTACCCGTCGGATTACGTCATTGTCGCCCACGACAACTACACTGCGCAAGTCCACGGCGGAGGATCAATGCGTCAATACGGCTTCCCTGATGCGCCTGCCCAAGATCAATCAGGCTTCGCCTTCTGGTCCTTAGCCGTTGTCGACTATCTCGCCAGATGTCCGCTTCGCGTCCACGAGCGGATTCGCAAGTGAGATGTTATGAAAGAAGTCGGTCGATGGCCGACGTCCCTTTTGATGCGTTTAGCGGATCTGAAAACATTTGGGTCGCACGTCAGCGATGGGCCAGAAGGGAGGGCCGCTCTTGGGCGCAAAGCGGACACAAGGCGAGATCTGCATGTCGCCGAAGGGCCGATAGTGTTGCAAAAGTCGAAAGCTGAACGACGCCGAAAATCTCGCAAAAGCTGATTTTAGCCAGCTCCACCACTGCAATGCTCCGTAGCGCCCATACGAAGCTCCGTGGTCGTTTTTGTGGGAAACGATGTGGTCCCTCATATCGCCGCGTGCGAAGCGCAAGCAGACATCGGCACCTGATCGATCACCTCGCTAGCGCGCAGCAGGAACGACCCGAGCGCGTCGTTGACGACGTAAAGTGCATCCGCGCGACCAGCGGCGGTGAGGCCCCGCTCGGCCCGCGGGTGCGGCAACTCCTGCCAAACACTCAACGGAAATTTACTGGTGCGCCCGCTCGGCATCGGCGGTGGCGGTGGTCATGTATTTCGAATAGAAATGAGCAACCCGCTCGCGCCACATTCCGACGAACGCCTCCGACGTTAGCTTCTCCACCGATTTCCACGCCTCTTTGACGGCCGGAAGCGTATTGCGCCAGATCGCGCGCCTGCACCATTTTTCGCCCTTCTCCCTGCCTTCGCTGGTGGCGCACATCGATTTCCAGGCTATGCGATTGGGTTGGCTGAGGTGCTCCGCGGCGCCCTCCCAGCCCTGCTGATGGATCAGGTAGAGATCGTTCAAGTCCGGCTCCCTGTGCGTCACCCACTGAAACAGAATGCCTTCGATGATGACCTTGTAGGCTGCCGCAACGGCATTATCGCGGGGATTGAGAATGTCTCCGGAGCCGAATTTGCCGAACTCGTATTTGCTCAGCTGGAACAGTCCGATATACGACCCGGTGCGTTGCTTGGGGTCGAAACCGGACTCGACCTTAGCCACCGCCTTCATGAAAGTGAAATCCAGACCGAAAGCGTCGGACGCGCGTTTGATCTCTTCCACCGGCGTTCCGACCGGGATGTCCTTGAACGAACGCAAGACGATCGCAGCCGGCTTCTCGGCAGGCGGCAGTTCGGACCAGACATAACAAATGAGATACCGAAAATCCTGCGGCCCCGAGTTGGAGGAACCGCCGGATGCACCACACCTTGTCGGCGCCGGTTGGGCGACATCACGGTGGCCCAAGCCCACCGATTCCTGCACAGGCGGTAAATCGGCCGACAGCATCTGCGACGGATCGGGCAACGCGACGATCGATTCCGGCTTATCCGATACCGCCGTCGTGTCGGTGGTCGTCCCTGCCGCGGGTTCGGCGGCCGTCGCCACTTCGGCGCTAGCGACAGTGGCGTTCGCGACAACGGCGTTGGCCATTGCGATTGCCTGCGGTTCATCCGCGAGCCGAGCGGTGGCGGCGAGAGATGCTGCGCGGTCCTCGATTGGCACTGCGCGGGCGTTCTCGGTGCCGGCCGAACCGAAGCCAGCCAGCCAGCCAACGATCCCCCCCGCGAGAACGACCGTCCCGCAAAACGTTGGCGCCACTATCGCAAATCGCCGCGGGTTCATGATGCCGTCGCCTCCATAGGCTCCGCCGGAGCCGTGTAGAAAAGCCAAGCATGCGAAGAGGCTCATTCTTGGGATCAATGTGGGTCGCGCAATGGCGCAAACGGCCGCTCGTCAATTTCTCCAAAACATGTTGCCCGATTGCAACGCGCCGATCACAAGCAATTGCGCCCGTCTCAACGGCAACTCCCACCGTAATTGTGAGTACGGTCCTATTTTCGACCCACTGCGACCAGATTTGAAGGAGAGGCTTGGCGCGCTGGTCGGGATGACGCATCAGGCGTCGGCTTCGCGCATCGTTTCGAAACGATGGAATCGTGCCTATTGGACCGGGCGATGTTCGCTCAGGGATTACGAGCAATGCAGCGCGCGATAACAACGGCTGTATTCGCCATCTTCATGCTCCCTGCGGGGATCGTACACGCTCAATTTCTGTTTGAACCCCAACACACGTTCTGGCCGGGCCAATACGCTCACAAGCACCACCACCGGCAGACAAACTCTGAAACCGCGCCCGAGCCCCTTCCGAAGGGCCCGCTCCAGATCATCATCTCAATAGCAGACCAACGAGTCTCGCTTTTTGACAACGGCGCCCTGATTGCACGCTCTTCGGTGTCCACGGGAATGGAGGGGCATCCTACGCCCCTCGGCGTGTTCAGCGTTATCAGCAAACAACGATGGCACCGTTCAAATATTTATAGCGCCGCACCCATGCCCTACATGCAACGCATCACCTGGTCAGGGATAGCGTTGCACGCCGGTGTCGTGCCTGGGCATCCGGCGTCACACGGCTGCATCCGTTTGAAGAATGATTTTGCCGTTCGACTCTGGCATCTCACGAAGCGCGGCACGCGCGTGATCATTGCGCACGGTGATGTCCAGCCGGTCGAGATAACCAATCCGCATCTTTTTCAAGCGAAAGCCTCGTCCGCTTCGTCGGAATTCCAGACTGCCACCGTCGCAACCAAGAGCATCGGTACAGCCGCAGCAACGCAGGGATCACTGGTGTCAAACGCGGAGACTCCGGAAGCCGCCAGTCTCCAGGTGCCGGGCTCGGTTCCCGCTGCAAGCGCGCCAAAAAAAATCGTCCCAATCTCCATCTTCGTCAGTCGTAAGTTGAGCAAGCTGTTCGTGCGTCAGGGATTCACGCCGTTGTTTGATGTCCCGGTCAAGATCGAAAATTCGGAGGAGCCGCTGGGAACACACGTGTTTACCGCAATGGAATTCCAGAACGAGGGAACGGCTATTCGCTGGACCGTCGTGTCGATTCCGGACGAATTTCCTCGCATCGAGGGTGCCACGAAAGGGCGCGAGGCGCCCGTGAAGCAAACCGCCCTATCGGTACCGTCGCCCGATCAGGCCAACGCTGTCCTCAACCGCATCGAAATACCTCAGGATACAGTTGAGAGGATCTCTAAACTTCTGACGCCGGCCTCTTCATTGATTATTTCCGACAACGGATTTAGCCATGAGACCGGAAAAGACACGGATTTCATCGTGGTAACGCATTGATGCGGCGACGCAACCCACCAACAAACGACGCCGCTGCGCAACCCGTTGGAATTGTTCGACCGCAATTCTGGTGCAAAATTCTTGATGTCCGCACCTAAGCCAAAACGGCGCGAGGTCCGTTCTGGGTCACGAGCGACAAACCTCACGTTGAGCACAACGAGTCCGCTCTTGCCTCGGTCGCCGACATGCGAGCGGACATGAACTTCTGTCGCTAAGGGCCATAAGCCGACCTGCCAGGGGCAGTGAATGCTCCGATGAGCGGCAGTGGTGGCATGGCAGACACGATCGAACCGGCTGGGCGTTACCAGCGGCACTTGGTCACCTAGCAGGCTCACCGTCGATCAGGCGAAGGGGGCGGCCCCGGTTGGCTTCGCTGGCAGCGGATGCCAAAAACTCATTTAGCAGGTGTCGTTTGATCCTGATCGGTTCACGCTCGCCTTGGAAGCGAGTAAGAGAACGCGCTCGGCAACTTCCACCGCAGATCGCTGCTGCTGACGAGTGAATGACGGACTGGAAAGAACGTCGTCTAGAACGTCGCGGAGCATATGTACTGTTACCGTGTCGTAAGTCATGCGCCGAATACCCCGCTCGTCGAAACAAGATGCGTCGTAGTGATGGCGCAAGCGAAAGGAAGTGAAGCGTCGCCGGGCTCGAAATAAGCGTCCCGGCAGCGCTTATTCTCTAACTGAGCGCTGAAATCCCAGTCGTCCTGCATTGTGCAATGGTCATGCCACAGGCTTGTGACGCCGGTTCGCGCCGGGGTTCCATGCGACAGTCGAACGGCGACCGGAAGCCCCGATCGCGATCTACAGTCCCGTAATATGCACGTTGACGTGCATTTGGTTCCCAGCAAGTTCTTAATATATATAAAGAATTTCCGCTAGATATCTGCGCCGAGTGTTGCAGCTTAGCTACATCAACCTTCAGGCGAACGGGATAGCGTTGATTCCTCAGGTGGGCGTCGTGCCTTTTTTGAACTTCTTTCTGGGGAGATTTCTCGTAATGAAAAAGCTTCTGATTGCCGCGGCCGGGATGATGGCCGTGGGTCTATCCGCCCCTGCGTCGGCGGCTGATCTGGCGGCCCGTCCCTACACCAAGGCGCCGCCCCCGGTGGTCGCGCCGATCTATGACTGGACGGGATTCTACATCGGTGCCAACGGCGGTTGGGGCCAAAGCCACAGTTGCGTGGATTTCGTAACTGCCCTTGGAACGGTCGCGAGCGGGTGCGGTGATCGGTCGGGAGGCGTCGTCGGCGGGCAAATTGGATATCGCTGGCAAACCAGTCAGTTTGTGTTCGGATTGGAAGCCCAAGGCGATTGGGCCGACCTCAAGAACACGCGGGTGAGCCTGTTCAATCCGACGCTCTCAACCACGGCAAAGACTGACGCCATCGGTCTGTTCACCGGGCAACTCGGTTGGGCTTGGAATTCGGCGCTGCTCTATGTGAAGGGCGGTGCGGCTGTGACCAGCAATCGCTTGACTATATTCGACAACACCACCGGGATCGGTCTGGTCTCGGCGGATAATACGCGCTGGGGCGGTACCTTGGGTGTAGGCTTTGAGTATGGCTTCACGCCCAACTGGTCGGTCGGTGTGGAGTACGACCACCTGTGGATGGGGCACGCAAATAACTCCTTCTCCGTGGTCGATCCACGCCTTGCGGCGGTACTCAACGACCGGATCAGCCAGGACGTGGACATGGTCACCGTTCGGTTCAACTATCGCTTTGGTGGTTACGGGGCTCCGATCGCGGCGAGATACTGATCGCTCCAGTCTGCGCAAACCAAAGCCCCGGCTCGCCGGGGCTTTTTTGCGGGCTATGAATTGCTAGCGTCTGAGGTGGGTCAGAATGCGAAGGACTAAACGTAAGCTCGGGTCTGCTATGCCCCGTTGAATGGACCTCAATGAGGCGTGTCGCCGCTTCGCTACCGGAAGTCAGGCGTCGAACTCCGCGAGAGCATGGCGATCTAGCAATTCGATCCGCCGCTGAATGTTTCCGTCAAAGCGCAGCAGCGCTTCGTCTCGAAGTATGGAAAACGCGCGGGAGACGGTTTCCAAGGTGATGCCGAGATAGTCGGCGATGTCGCGGCGGTTCATTGGCAGCAACATCATCGCGGGATGTGCTAGCCGTTCATCCATTTCAAGAAGGAAGGCGGCAACTCTCTCCAGGGAAGTCTTCCGCCCCAGGAGAAGCATGTGATCTTCCGCGTGCTGCAGGTTTTGCGTAACAAAGCAAATGAGGTTTTTTGTGCTGACTACTCGATTTTGCATGGCATCGAGGATGCTGCCTCGCTTTATGATGCGAACGTGGGTTTCGACGAGAGCGTCAGCGCTAAACCGGTGCGCGACGCCATTCTCAAATCCGAACATGTCACCCTGGAGGTGGAACGCATTGATCTGGCGGCGACCATCTGGGAGCATCTTATACGTCCGCACCGCTCCGGAAGTAATCTGGTAGACGTATTCGGCGTGCCCCCCTTCGCCAAAAATCTCGATGCCCTTGCGATACTTGAACTCGCTGCAGAAGACGCGCTCGCCAGCGAGATCGGCGAGGTGCCCGTCAATAGGCTGGCGGGTGGCAGCGTTCGCATTGACTAGCACCGTTCAACCATCCCCATTTTGTAGCTTGGCAAGGAGTTGAGCATAGAGCAAATCCCCGAGATTGATCAGGCGCAAATTGGGGCGGACCTACGTAGTCAACCGGAGGCGGGTGCTTCTCTTGGCTGGCCGGAAAAATGCGTACAAAAGGAAGCCGCCAGCCCTTGGGGAAGCCAGCGGCTTTGGGGTGGGGTCGCGTAGTGGGGGCTACGCAACGTCTCCATTAGCTCTAGCGAAAGGATCGCATGTTGATCAGGATCAAGCTGGATATCGGGTGGAGTCGATGGACGCCCGCTATGGGTCAAAAGCGACCGTCTGGCGCTCGGCTACAAACTTCCGGTCTGCCCCTATGAACTGACATCCCGCTACACCGCGCCTACGGACGCGATGGGCCATATGCGGAAGTCACTGCTCCGGTAGCCCCGCTTTGCGCAACGCTCCTTCCACGTAAGCGCGCTGCTCCACGTAGGCAGGATCGTCCGACAGATCGGTGGCCCGGAATTTCGCAAGACTGGTGTAGTTCGGATTCAGGCGACCCGCCGCCGCGAGTGCCGCGCGGGCAGCCGCTATGTCGTCTTTGATAGCCATGATCGCGGCGTAGTAAAGTTGGCCATATGCCAGTCTCGGATTCGTCGCCACCGACCTGCTGAGCCAGGTTAGCGCCTCATCATCGCGCCTGAGCAGGATCATCGCGCGCCCCATTTCAAACTGCCACGTTCCAAGACCCGGGTCGCGTGGACTGAGTTCAATGGCCCGATCGAACAGCGGGATTGCGTCAAGAGATTTCCCGGTGAAGACAAACGTCTCGCCAAGAAAAGCGTCGTTGTCGCTATATTGCCGTTGATTTGCAGGGAGATCCTGTACTGCTCGGCGGCCTCTTTCTGCCGCTTCTGTGCCTGCAGGGCCCGGGCGCGCAACGCATGAGCGGCCGCATTATTCGGATCGAGCCCGACTGCTTGCTGCGAGAGCTCGTCGGCGCGACTTAAATCTCCTGCCGGGTCGGGGGATTGTCCATTGATCACCAGATTGGCTAGTGTCAGGGAAAGTCCTGTCATCGCCCTTAATGTATGCGGATCAATCTCAAGCGCATGCTCAAACAGGCGCCGAGCTTCCTCACGCGTCTCGGGCGTGGTCGGCTTGTACACGGCAGCCCATCCCTGCAAAGCAAGGTCCGACGCGGTAGGATTGGTCTGGTGCTCCAGTTCGATGCTGCGGGCCGCTAGAACAACCAGTTCCAATCCCAGAGTGCGGGCGATCCGGCCGGTTATGTCATCTTGCAATTCCAGATAGTTGCTCCGCAGACGATCGAAGCGGTCCGACCAGACATGGCCGCCAGTTTCAGTATCGATCAGCTGCGCATTGACTCGAACCTGATCGCCGACGCGCTGCACGCTACCTTCGAGCGCGAAGCGGACACCGAGTTCACGCCCGATCTGGCGGGCATCTATCGACTTGCCCTTGTAGGTGAACGCCGTGTTGCGCGCGATAACGAAGCTGCCCTGAATTCGCGAGAGATCTGTTGTCAGGCCGTCCGTGTGCGAAATAATCCTGTCCCGGATCGCCACTGAGGTTGATGAAGGGAAGCACGACAATGGATAAGCGCGGTGCTGTCCTGGATACTCGGGACGCCGCTTACGCGCCCTCTCGCGAGGGCCAAATCCGCCGTGCCGCTGTGCCTCGTGGTGGGGCGCTACCCGTAAATTTCCCAAGTGTTGGCGACTAGGCGCGCTGGTTAAGTGGTCGGCAGGTTCTGAGCGCCGTACCATGAAAGCACCGAAGCCAAAGCAATGGGCCGAGCAGGAAATCCGACGCTTGGTCAGGCTCGCCCGGCAGGGCGTTGGCGTATCGAAGATAGCCACCGAACTGGGCCGCCATGCGGGGTCGGTGAGGCGAATGGCGCGAACGATGGGAATACTATTGAAGAAGTAGCCGTCGTTCGACGCCTGATCCGTTGAATGCAGGGCGGCGGCCCTACAGCCCAAAACCGCGGCCAATCTCCCGCACAAGCCTGAACGCAGCGTCAGTATTTCGGCCGTAAAAGAGCGCCTGATCGAGCTGCGAAAGAATGCTCAGCCCAAATAGCGCGATAGCTATGCCTCTAAATATGGTTGTGGACCGGGTTGAACCATACAGCGAAAGTTCAAATCGGCCCCAGCCGCAGGTTGGGAGAAACAGCCGGGGCCGACATTCCCATTCCGTGTGCCGTAATCAGCGGTAATCGGCACGGCTCCCAGCAAGCCACAAGAAAGCTAATGAACTGTTTCGCTCGCCTCTGTTCGGGCGGACCAGCGCCGCTGCGTGCTCCCGTGTGTAGCGCAGCGGTGACACTCCGGGCCCGAGCCCCCATAACCTCAGCAGCCTGAACGGCAGGTTGTTCGGCTACGGGGCGAGGCTAATAACCTGGCGAAGCAAGCCGCGTCGATCTTGCGCAGGCGCGCATCGCTGCACCACCTAGCTGAAGGAGGTGCGTTGCCGCTGCGCGGCGCGTCGCGAGCT
The DNA here is from genome assembly GCF_028128655.1 of Bradyrhizobium sp. CCBAU 45394. Lineage (NCBI taxonomy): Bacteria > Pseudomonadati > Pseudomonadota > Alphaproteobacteria > Hyphomicrobiales > Nitrobacteraceae > Bradyrhizobium > Bradyrhizobium sp. CCBAU 45394. Next base: position 327,697 of record NZ_LBIX01000008.1, read on the forward strand.
GGCCAAGCAGAACTCACATCGTTTGCAACAATATCATTCCGACGACGGTCACAAAGAAACTGATTGCCGTCACTGCGGCGAAGCACCGCTCTACGCTATCCATGAACGCAACCCCTGCCGAAAAAATTCAGTTCAGCGTTTTCCGTGATCTACTGCGATTCCAACCGCTGACTCGCTCGTACCCCGCCAGGAAATTTGAGATCTCCTTCCCTAGAACAGAACGCTCTGCAAAGAGTGAGAGCTAGCTGTGACCGTCAAGGGGACTTGGTACCGAAAGCGCTCATGCCGCCCTACTGTGGGCCGATTGCGTGGTGTTCGCATCATCTCCAATTGCTGGGAGCGGGAAGGCAGATGTGCATGACTGATCGCGCAGCGCATCATCGGCCAAATGCTCCCAAAACTCAGCTTCGGCGAGCAGTTTCCAACTTCGATCAGGGTGATGCGCAGCAGTCTGACGGCACAGCGATGCCATCGCGCGCAGGCGACTTAGAGTATCCACCTACTCCTCCCAATATCTTTGTTTTTTCCACCCTATTTTCTATTTTTGCGTCGGAGTCATTATGATTATGACGCAGAACCAATTTTTAGGTTTGCAAGCGCGATTCGGCTTTCGTTACGCCTCAAATCGCGTCCCGAAAACAACGGACGCAACCCGTGCTTCTTATTCGCGCTCAATTGTCGAGCGGCGCCAAAATGGTTGTCGAGTTTGCAGTGCAAAGGTCCTTGCCATAGCCCGTAATTCTACGGCGATGCGCATCCCTAACGTTTGGCGTCTACTTCAGATTGTTCTTATGACGATCTAATTTCAGACGAGGTCCCATGAGCGTCAAAGCCATGATGGCGACCATTCTCCAAGGCCAGATGACGTTGCGTGGTGTGAATTCGCTGTCGCCCTCCGACTACGAGCAGATCGTCGAACTGCTGATAGAGCGGCTTCGAGAGCTGGAGCTTAGCCTGGCGGCGCGAGAACTGACGGACAAGCACGAGCCGCAGTAGCGTAATGAACAACCAAGGCTGGCAGGGGACTTTCGACGATCCGATCCTACTGCCAGATGGCCGCAAGCTGATCACGCTGCACGACGCCGCCACCGTCATCACGAAGCTGCCGAAGCCCGAGCATGATGCTCCGGAATGGCAGGCCGCCATCGAGGCGCTGATGCTGGTGGTCGATCTCGGAGGCCCGACGATCTTCGCTCGCGTCGGCGTTGTGCGTGCGCTTAGCCGACATCAGAAGCCGTTCGTCAAGCCGCGCAAGAAGCGCGTGAGAGCGTACACGAATCGTCAGATGATGAAGCGGCCCTGGATTGTAAAACATCAACCGCGCCCGCAAGCACTTGTGCTGCGTGGGGCGCGGAGGTTGACGCTCGCTTTCTCTGGCCGCCAGGACGCTGGCACTGTCGGCGCTGACCCCGTCGGGCGCTGGCACTACCTGTTTGCCAGGCTAGCCGAACACCTGTCTGTGCTCGCATCGGAGGTGGAGCGGGCGATTGGCAAGCCTGCCGCCCAAGGCCGTAAAAGCCACACGGGCGACGATCTGCGGAGGCTGCCGCTGCATCTTCGCAAGTCCAATCTAGAACGCCTACTTGCGCGGCGCCCACGATCTGCGCCACGGGCAACTCGACAAGAACGCGCCTCTGCTTGAGTTACCTCCTAATGGTAGACGCCCGATCTACCGTTTGTTCGCAACGATTGGCATGATGCACGGACTGTACGCCGTGAGGTGAAGACAATGATCAATGACCGCCTCCTGCGGCCACCGCCGATGGCTCGCATCCGCAAGATCGGCATCATCGGAACCGCACTCCTCCTGCTTGGGCCGATGGCCGCTTCCACCGTTCTTGGAGCAGGAACGCGCATCTCTGAAGGCTTCGAGCCGTTCGAGAAATCAGCGAATGAGCGCATCGCCCAAGCCTTCGAGGACATTAGGGACCTCGCGCCCATCTCTGATGAGCTGAACACCGCGCTGGCGTCGCTGAGCCAGAGTGTGCAGGGCGCGCAGAAGCCGCCGGTTCAGGCTGAAGGCAATGAATGACCTGATCTGACTTCCTTCTGTGATGAGAGGCAATGCAGCTCGTAGTAACGCCGTGCCGTTTGAGGTGCCATTTCCGAGCATGGGACAGCAGGCACGTTTTCACCACGAGGTTGTCAAAATAATCCCTCTGCTTCCACGGAATGGGATACCTACGACGTCCAGTACCTCAACGCCGATCCCAAGTAATTGCGACCACGTCCGTCGGAGAGATCGACGATGACCGAAGAACGAATTGCTCGTTTACGTACCCATAGGAACAATATTGATCGATATCGGCGCCTGCTCGAAACTGAGTTAAGTGAGGCCGAACGGCACTACCTCGAAAGGCGGCTGTCCGAAGAACAATCCGCAATGGAAATGGACCTGAGCACGGTCGAGCCGCCGCCGATTATGGTCGGACCGAAATGACCACCTCAGATCGAGTACGACCTTTGGCGGGCGACGGCCCGACCACTGCGGAAATTGCTCGGCGTCTAGGGATAAGATACCAACATGCCTACAACATCCTGCACAATTCTGGCGCTGACAAATCCAATCGGCGGATCGGGGCGAGGCAAGTGGGTCTCCTCGCCATATACGCGCAGCGGCGACATTAAGGGAACGAGGGAAAGACGGCTACGTTCGACCACAACAAATGGCCCCGACGCTTTGCACGTCGGGGCCCTTCAAGATTATCAGGCCGGTTACATCCGCCGTGCCCTCTGATCCAGATGTCGCCGATTACTGCACCCGATTTTGTGCAGATGATGGCAGCCGCACGGCATTGAGGTAATCACATGCGGCGCGAAAGCGCTCGGCCGCCAGCTCGCCCTTGCGCCACTCGGCGCGCCGTCGGCGCTCGGCCGCCAATTGTAGACCCGCGACCGTCGTTGCGATAACGTCGTCGATCTCCGCGCCCGTTAAGGTCTGGCGAATTTTCAGCACGATGCTCAGGGCCATGATGATTGGGCCGTGTGGGCGCAGCAGATCGTGCGCCTGCTGCTCGCAGAACGACAGGAACCGCTCGACAGCCTCTGCCGACTTGCAGACCAATGTCGCGAGCGCAACTGCTTGCTCAACGTCACTAACGGAGGGCACGGGCTCACCTGGCAGAAGCATACGTTCCGCGACAGATGCCGCGCCCAGCTCAATGCAACGGTCGAGCACGTGCAAGTACGTATCTGCGGCATCGCCGCGAACCTCGCCATCCTGGGGCATGAGGTCCCGCAATTGGCCGCACAGCTCCGGCACATCAGCAGCGTCGTCATCGCTGCCGAAGGCAACGCTGTGGCGCGGCCCCCACACGAGACCGCCGTACTTCCCGTTCTGATCGGGATTGATTGTCGCTCCGCCGAGCGGCTTGCCGAGCAAGCGCGCTGCCACGGCGTGACCGGCTCCATGAATTGCAATCCGCTCGTCCTCGCACTCGGTGCGACCGATCTCGGCGAGCAGATCGTCGTATTCGTCGTGCTCGTCGCCAAAGCTCATGTTGTCATCATTCATGCCGGAACTCCTGCGGCCAGCTCATCGCGTCCGATGAGCTGGCCGCCTTCCACCGACTCCGCGAAAGCTTATTCACGAACGCGGAACGTCAATCAGGATCGTGCGCGGTTCCGCGGCGGGGAGCGGAGTGAAGTTCGCTGAGCGCGGCACAGGATCGAAGTGCGGCAGGTTCTTGGGCTCCTCGACGACATCGAGATCGATGACATCGGGCGCGCGCGGATTGAAGTCGCCGCCGCGCGTACCACGGAGCCGAGCGCGCTTCGGATCCGTCACCAAGACCGCCACACCCATGCGCAGAGCACGCTGCGCAGTCGTCACCGGCATGGTTGCATCTTCAAATTGCTTGGCGAAACGGATGCGGCCGTCGTGATCGCGGAAATTTGCAGACTTCATCATGAAGATCATTTGCGTCGGCGGCGACGGCTCAGCAATCGGGACCGAAGTGGTGACCGGCTGGGCTGCCGGGATAGGCGCAACGCCCTCGCGGACCGCGACCACCATGCCGCGCAGCTCCACGAGCGCAAAACCGGCAGCGACTTCGACCTGCGTCGCGGTGTTGCAGATAAAGCGGACCATTGCGCCGCTCTCATGGTGGAAGTGAAGTTTCTCCAGGGCGTCGGCAAAGCGCTTGCCAGCCGCCAGATAATCCGGCAGCGCCCGCTCGACGGCATCGAGATCACTGGCCAGCTTTTCGCTTGCGGCCTTGCGTTCGACAGTAGCGCGTTCTGCTGCGAGCTTCTGCTCGGCATCGGTAATCTTCGCCTGCACCTCCACGAGCGCATTCGCGTAACCGTCGCGGGTCACAGCGCAGGCGGCGACCGCCGTCTCCAACTTCGCGCGGGCCTTGTCATCGGCATCAAGATCGGCATCGAGGTGGTGACGCTGGAGTTTCGCTTTGGCGTCATCGTGGGCCGCTTCCGCAGCGGAATGGCGGCTATTCAAGGCTGCGGCGCGCGTGCGCAGCGAGGCCAGTTCGGCTTCAAGCTTTTCCATGGGTGATTTTCGTCGGAAGAATGGTGTCATGCCTCCTAGCCTACGGAGAGCAAACCGATTTGCGAATGATGGACCTGTGGCCTGCGCCACATGGCTGGGCATTCAAGGGCAATTGTTGTGGTGATGCCCAATGATTGCCGGATCGTTGGGCGGGCGCACTTGCAAATGGCCTCAGATCAGATGTCCGCTTGCCCCTGATAAGCGGCGGAATAGCGGACGTTCTCCAGTGGCTGCTTGGGGCCAGGAGCGGACAGCGCGTTCTAAAGCCCCGTCAGTGCACGGTTTACTGATATCTCTTGCAGCCTCTTCTCACTGCATCCGGACGCAATATTATCTTCCATTCCATTGTGACCAGCGGCACTCCAGCCCATCGTTCGTAATCACATTCGTAGTACACGCCGCGCCGCCCGACTCCCCTCGCGCATCTCGCGCCAGCGGAAACCAGCTCTTTCTGCAAAACTTGAAGATCTGAACCCGCAGGAAAGCGACTGTTCAGATACGTTTGCGCGGCGCTACAATCTCTTTTCGCGGCAAGGACTCGAAATAGTTGAAATCGAAAGTCGTCGGATCTCCTCCCATCGCTTCTTCACAACATATGGATGGAAGTACCACGACCAATAGTGATACCCAACCCGCCGAGCCCGAGCGCATCTCCCATGTCCTTCAACCAGTTGTTAGGCTACGGAAATCGAACCGCGAGAATACAAGTTACTCTGCTAGTGGCTCTACAATGTATTCAATTGGTTTGAACATGCACAGCTAAAGATTGCAATTGGCAGGTCGTTACGCCGGCCGAAGTGTTGTCTTGATGTCTGCAACGGGTCATTCGCGTTCATTTGGCCGCATCCCCACCACGTCTGCTCTGGCGTCGGCTGCTGACGAGCCGGGCGCGGTTGCAAGTTCGCCCTCGGGGGCGTTCTCCGTGGTCAGTTTCGTTCTGGCCGGCCACTGCCGCTGTCTCGGATCGCCCTGGGCAATATCACTTGGCCTTTGGTCGAGACGGTGGTGGTCAGTTTCTGTTTGGATCAGCAGGCACGGCGGACGTAACCGGCCTGATGATCGTGAAGGGCGACGACGTGCGACATCGTCGGGGCCTTTCTGCTTTGTGTCAGGGGAAACGGATCGGCCTCGCCACGGCCGCCTATCTATCGACGTTATCTCCGCGGGTTGCAAACCGCTCGTCCACGGGCGTTGGCTGCCGCCTGGGTTCGTAGCGCTGCACTAAATTCAAAAGGCGCTTTTTGATGAATGGGTCGGCTTGCTCTGCGAGTTCACGTAATATTTTCGCACGTTGCCTATTAAATTCGTCGTCCAACATAGTCGGCCCCATCATAAAATATGAGATCGCAATAGTATGAATGTAGCGGCTTAGGCTTCGCGAGAAAGCCCAAAATATTTTCCTGCGTGACTAATACGAACGGCCGCGCGTTACAGAAAGACCATCTACAGACGGTCTTTCTGTAGGCGCCGGATGCGCGTGGCTTCTTCCCCGCCGATCACAATATTACCAGCCAATTTTTAGCGCAGATTATCTACGCAGGTCAGGCTTATCGTGTGAAGCCGAAACCACGGTGCAAATCATGGAACAAGAGAAGAGTTGCTTGCGTGCAACATGCTAGTGCCTGCCAACTTGTTTGTTCGCGACCTCACAGCTCCCGCTCCATCGCGGGGTGACTGCGTTTTTTTACCTTTACCCAATGCTTGCTCCGGCCCGCCTGATCAGGCTGGTCGCGACGCTTCGATACCAATCCTTCAAGACCCATGTTGCACGCGGCGCGGAATAGGTCAGGTCCAAGCTCGCCACGCTCAAAGGGATTAACGAAAACGCCTTCAGGACGCCGCGCCAGCAGGCGCTCCAAGTTCGTCTTCCGCATCGACAACGAGAGCCTGCGGTGATCGTCGCCGCCTTCGGCGAGAATATCGAAGGCGCAGAACTGCACTTCGTGGTCGCGCTTGCGCGAGTGAAGTGCGTTGAAATCGGAGATGCCATCGACGCCGAGCACGACTGCTTCGCCATCGAGGACGAAATGCTTCTGGCGGACCTTGCGCGCGGCCTCGACGATCCAAGGATAGCGACTGGCCCAGTTGTACCCGCCGCGCGTGATCAGGCGTACCCGGTGGCCCTCGCGCTCAAGGCGAAGACGGTAGCCGTCATACTTTACTTCATGAAGCCAATCCGGCCCGCTAGGGACCGCCACGCCTCTGCTGGGAAGGCAAAACTCAAATGAACGCATTCAGGAAAAATAGGCATTCGATGCCTGATTACGAGATGGAGCTTAGGGCAACTCGGTCAAGCTGGCGTCCACATTTTTACGGCTTGGGCGGCAGATCAGGAGCGATGTCGCTGCCGTGCTCTCACCGATAGCCTGCTCTACTGCGGATGCGAGCACCGCAAGGTGTTCAGCCAGTTTGGCAAACAGTTCGCGCTTTTTGGGGTCCGTCGCCAAGTCGCGAATAAGGGCGCACTCAGCGGCGTCTCGCTGTAGCTTCTCCAGTTGGGCCTGCATGTCTTTCATCTGCGGCCTCGATGTTCCAGTGCGGGAACATTACAAATACCTATTCCGGGTCACAAGTGAACAGAGCGATATCGCCGACTGGGACTAGCCTCCAATTGCGTGGCGCCTCCTCACGGCGCCAGCCCGTCGGACCGCTCGGCCCCGCAACTGTCCCCTCCGTACCGCCGCAAGTGGGCCGGGCTGGTCCGAGGGGCTTTGCGCAGCGTCAAAGCGATATCCTGCCATGTCGGACAGACTGGACGCGTAGCCGAACAACCTATTGTCAGGCTTCTGAGGTTATGAGGCCCTGGGCTCCTAGGCGCACCGGGCCTCGCCTTAACTGCCTATCCGCCCCTGACTGTGTGTTGATCTCGCAGGCGATGTGCGACAGGAGGCTAACGTGTCCGCCGAAAATTACGCCGATGATCTCCGCGCGACCGTGCGCTTTGCTCTAGAGACGACCCGTGCAATCGCGGTCTGCCCCTTCCATTCTCAAGTGACCATCCGCATAGGGGATGATGCGGCCGAGAGCCATGCTTTCGAGCGCGCGAAGAGAGTCGTCAAGAGTGACGGCACGAACTGGGACCCGCGGGCTCTTATGGGCGAGATTGGTCGGCAGCTAGGTGAAGCCGCTGACGGTGAATGTCCGCTTTGCGCGTCGTAGAGAGCCATCCGTCTGGCGCTCACCCGCGCATATTGTGCGAGCGCGGTTGCTGGCCGCTCGCAGGTGCTCGGCTGATGTTTGCGATCACCTGTTTCGCCGTTTTCGTATCCGCACAGTCAGCCAAGCCGCGGCCTGAAGACTGCGCACTTCCGCTGCAGGCTGATACCGACCTGCATTCGTCGAATTCGCAATCTTCTTCGCTGCATCTTCGCCACATCGCCTGCCGTTGAGATCGCCGGCGTCGCCAGTCCGTGTAACTACAGCTCCGGATGAATACTGTGAGAAAAGCTGACTTATCGAGCGATCTTTGTGTGGGTGCGCCCCAGCGGCAAAGAACGTGGCCGCGATATCGAGCGTACGAAAAGCCGTCCTCAGCGACATTCGCGTTTCGACAAGTCTTGAGGGAGCTGACCGCACGAGCGGCCTTCAAGCGCCCGAGGAACATCTCCGCGCGCGGTCGGTTGGCCGAGTGATTGCCGATGAAAGGACGGGGCGGCGGGAGGAGGCTGCGGTGGCAAGAACATCGATCTCGAAGACCGACTTGGAGCTTATGGCGCTTCAGCAGATTCGGAGCTTCCCGGGCGGCGAGCATGCGGTTTCTGTCGAGGTCGAATGCGTCGCTGGCGAGGCCCGAGACGTGACCTGGAGGCTTCATGTCACCGCAAAGGACGAAGCCGACTTCGGGCGTATCCATTATGCCGCAGAGACCACGACCGAAAGATTGAAGCGACGGTATTGCCTCAAACGGTGACCAGATGATCCATCACGTCTCGCTCGGCAGTAACGATGTCAACAGCGCAAGAGCTTTCTACGATCCGCTGATGTCCCTTCTCGGACTGCGGCTCCTCAAACACTCGGACCGTTCGCTCCACTACGGCGCCTCGGATATCATTTTCAGTATCGAAACCCCGATAGACGGGCTTCGGGCAACGGCAGGAAATGGCACTCACGTAGCTTTTCAAGCACCGGATCGCGAGACAGTGAGAGCTTCCACGCGACCGCACTTGCGCTTGGAGGCGTTGACGAAGGGACTCCCGGCATCCGAGACAATTACAACGCGAATTATTTTGGTGCCTTCGTACGCGACCTCGATGGAAACAAGATTGAGGCGGTGACGTACACCGCAAGAGAAAGCTTTTAAGAAGGCCCTTGAAATTCGCCCCGGCTCGGAGGCTGTCGAGGCCGGTGTCCCGAGAAGCGCGTCCTGCAAAGCGAGAGGATTTGAACCTCCGACCCTAGTCTCCCAGGCGCGGGCAACCTTTTGATCTTTCGATGTTATTTTCGAACTACCCTATTCAGCCCCCGCTGAATGAGCACGCTTTTCGGCCCGATTGGAACGTGAGCCTGACGTACCGCATTACCGCGCATGCCGAGATATTTCTTTCACATTACGCACGAGCGCACCGAGATCGACCGCGTGGGCGAGGACCTCCCGGACAAGCATGCCGCGTGGAAGGAGGCCACTGTCACCGCCGGACAGATACTACAGGGCATTGACGGGAACCTAGTACCGGGCCGAGACTGGCGGATGGAAGTGGCCGACGAGTTTCAGAACACGCTCTACGTTCTGCATATTCGGGCTGAAAAACCAGCGTAAGGCCGCCTCAGTTGGCGGTCTAGTGTTCGATTTTCATTGCGAACTGAGTGTTCGCGAGCCACATACGATAGCCCACCACCGTTGTTCCTCCAGATGGAACCAACTTGTCGGGATCCGCATCTTAGGAATCGGAAAACTCAAACCCTGCGGTTAGGACCCGTAAGACGAGGTGTTGTCATGCAGCGCCGCCGCCGTTTCAAACAAATACAGTCCCTTGAAGAACGTTTAGCCGAAATAGCAAAACGCCTCCGTGAAGAGGCCAAATCCCTCCCCCCAGGAATGGAGCGCCAAGAAAAGCTCCGCAAAGCCTGGCAAGCCGAAACCGGCTCGCACGTGAGCGAGTGGCTGAGATCGCCCGGATTGCCACTGCCTGAGTAATCCGCTCAGCGGTTTCAGGAACATTTGCCGGCATAGGCCGGTTGATCGCCATCACCGTTACAACATTTGGCCTTTGCCGGTGACTGCGAGTCCTTGTTCACGCCTCCCACCGTGGATGGCAAGCATGTGCGAACATTGCGTGGAGCTAGATAGACGGATCAACCACCTGAAAGGCTTGCTTGCGAAGGTAACTGATGCACAGACAGTCGCCGCAATCGGCGCGATGGTCGAGAAAATCGAAGCCGAGAAGATCGCCCTCCATCTCACCAAATAAAGGCCGCCTCAGTTGGCGGCTTCTCCTGTTCGAGGATCGAGCGGCTCAACGCGCGAAGGTTTATCGGGTGCTGTCCTAGGCCGTGTACCTATAAACCCGGCGGCGTCATGTGACTGGTGACTACGTCTGCTTTGCTCCTATAGCGACCAAGTTCTTGGGGCAGCGCAATATGTCGTGAGAGCAGCGAAGCCAAGCTCGATTGGGTTTTACGTCGGAACGGCGATTTCGCAAACTAGCCCTTCCGCGCGCCAGTCAAAATGCACCTTGCCGCCAAGTGGGGTGATCGTTCCTTCGATGAGGCGGCTACCAAAGCCCTTGCGTTCGGGCGCATTTACCCTCGGACCGCCCAATTCGGTCCAGCGGAGCATTAGCTGTCCATCCTCGGCTCGCGACCAATCCAATCCAATCCAGCCTTTCGCGTTAGACAGCGCTCCATACTTGGCAGCGTTGGTCGCTAATTCATGCAAAACCACAGCAATCGCCTGTGCAGCGGTGGGTTCTAATACAATTTGCAGACCCTCCATCACAATCCGCTTGTCTTGGCCTTCTTGGAGATAAGGGGCGAGCTCTTGCTTGGCGATCGCCGAGACCTCGGCTCCTATCCACCGCGTTTCAACAAACAGCGAGTGAACATTTGCCATCGCTTGGATGCGCCCGCTGATCACTTCCTTGAGGCGCTCGGAGGTGTCGGACTGAGAAAGATTGATGATTGCCTGTACGTTCGCGAGGATGTTCTTGCTTCGGTGCTCCGCCTCGCGAGCCAGAATGCGAATCTGCTCCTGAGCTCGCTTGTGCTCGGTAATATCTCTAGCAATCTTAGATGCGCCAATGATGTTGCCGTGGGCATCTTTGACAGGAGAAACGGTCAGCGAAACGACGATTGAGCTACCATCCCTACGTCGGCGAACAGTCTCAAAATGGTCGAGGCGCTCACCTCGTCGGATGCGGGTTAAAATCTCGCGTTCTTCGCTTTGTCGGTCCTCCGGGATCACAAGTGTGATAGGCTGGCCGATCGCCTCGGCGGCCGAATAGCCGAAGATGCGCTCAGCCCCCTTATTCCAACTTGTAATAATGCCGTCCAGATTCTTGCTAACGATCACGTCGTCGCTAGATTCAACTATGGAGGCCAGCAGATTGGCCAACCGCTCGGCACGGTCCAGGGCCAGCTCGCTGACGAGAGCTTCGCGTTGAAGTCCCGGCTCTCCTTTAATCGCCAATAGGACCCCCAAACCCAGATGTTGCACTGCCGTTGGTGCCCAATCATAGCACCGAAAGCAAAGGCAAGAAGGTGTCCGTTGGGACGGTTTCAGCGGAAATTGTCGGTCCCCTTCTACTCGGTAAGTGTCCAACCGGGGCCTGCCCGGAAGCGTTGCGTCTGGACAGGGCTGGCTGCGCGTTATGAGTCCGCGCCCTAGCACTACTTTGGCAGATTGTTGATTTCACCTCGATTTATTGGATTCCCGAATCAATT
>NZ_LBIX01000009.1:0-1012 GCF_028128655.1 Bradyrhizobium sp. CCBAU 45394
ACCGCGCCATTGCCATTGCGCGGGCTGCGGGCGTGCCGCTTAAGATTGCGGCGAAGGTTGATAAGGTCGACGAGGCCTACTTCCAGGAGGTCATCGCGCCACTCTTGAACGGGACGGACGTCGAGTTCGTTGGCGAGATCAACGAGAGCGCCAAGACCGAGTTTCTCGGCCGGGCGGCCGGATTGCTTTTCCCCATCGATTGGCCCGAGCCGTTCGGGCTGGTCATGATCGAGGCCATGGCCTGCGGAACGCCGGTGCTTGCCTTCCGCTGCGGATCGGTCCCGGAGATCGTCGAGGACGGGCTGACCGGGCGCATCGTCTCAAGCCTCGATGAGGCGGTGCAGGCCATTCCAGAGCTGTTGGCGTTGGACCGGAAAGCGATCCGGATGCGCTTCGAGGAGCGGTTCTCCTCCCGTCGCATGGCATCGGACTACGTGAAAATCTACCACTCCATTCTCCGTAGCCACGCTGCGCGGCAGACCAAGATTTCGGCCGTTGCCGCCTTATCCGCGAAGGCCGCGCGTAGTTTGGAAGGGTCGCCCGCGATAGGTCGGCTGGATGCGCTTGAACAGGTCATCATGCGACCCGAAGAAGGTCGTCGGAAGGGCGCAGCGGGGGCGAAGCAAAAACGAACTTCAGGATGTGGCGCGAGCCTGGGGCTGGAGGCCTGAATTCCGTCGGCGTCCTTGTCCGGCGATCGCCATCACAGGGCGCTAAGATCCGCACTCCCCGTGGCTGGTCCTGAGGCGTGTGCGGCCTAGTGCCGTGCAAGCTCCGACGATGCCGCCCCAGCCTTGCCTCCGTTCCACCCTTTTGATCACCGGCCGATGCCCTTCAGGACCTGCTGCATCTGCCGATCTACGTTTACGCGGTAGCCGCCGCTCGGCCCGCGTCAGTGATCCGGTATTCGATATCGCCAGATGGAAGCGGCTCGGTTTCCACGAGACCCAGCTCCACCAGCCGTGCCACGATCTCATGGTCGAACATCGGCGGGCTGACCCAGGATTCGCCG
>NZ_LBIX01000009.1:1134-205944 GCF_028128655.1 Bradyrhizobium sp. CCBAU 45394
GAATTCGCGCTCCAGATCGGTCAGCTCCATGCTCGAACTCCGCTCATCCAAAACAAGGCCACCGAGGCTTTTAGCCAGGAACGGAGCCATCGTCCTCCCGTTGACTCCAGAAGACAACCTCCGGGAGGTCAATATGGTCATGGAAGATCGCGAGACCTTCAGCCTGATCGGAAGCGACAAGGTCGAGGGCACGAATGTCTACGGGGCCGACGGCGAAAAGGTCGGCTACATCGAGCGCGTCATGATCGACAAGGTCAGCGGCAAGGTATCGTACGCGGTGCTCAGCTTCGGCGGCCTGCTGGGCATCGGCGACGATCACTACCCGCTGCCCTGGCAGGCGCTGAAGTACGACAACAACCTCGGCGGCTACGTCACCGGCATCACCCAGGACCAGCTCCGCGGCGCCCCCAAATACACCGACGAGAGCAGTTGGAATTGGAGCGACCCCGCCACCACGCGCTCCGTGAACGCCTATTACGGTGTGCCAGTGGCTTGAGGCGGGCGGGCCAACGCGCCCGCCGTCACGCCAGACGACCCGCATGGGCTGTCGAGGAGACTTGAAGAGTGAGTAACGCCGTTCGTGTCCTGGTCGTGGAGGATGAAGTGCTGATCTGCAGCTTCATCGAGGACGCCTTGTCGGACGGCGGCTTCGAGGCCTGCTCGGTCCATTCGGGGAGAGGCGGCCCTGTCGACCTTTCGCGACGGCCACGAAGGGTGTCAGGCGCTGCTGACGGACGTCAACCTGGGTGGTGGCATCAGCGGATGGGATCTGGCGCGGCAGGTTAGGGAGATCGCGCCTGGCTTTCCCGTGGTCTACATGACGAGCGCCAGCGCGCCGGACTGGAAATCGCAGGGCGTCGATGGCAGCCTTCTGATCGAGAAGCCCTTTGCGCCGGCGCAATTGGCTGCCGCCGTCTCGCAGCTACTCGATACCGGGACCGGGTCGGGTTGAACCGGATCGCTGGGAGGCTGCGATCCTTCGGCGCGGATCAGCGGATCGTCAGCGTGGCGGCGATGGCTTGGCCCTGCACTCGGCAGCGGCGCGAGCCGCCGCGACCGCCATCCAGTCCCGCAGCAGGCCTCTGTCCTCTCTCGAAAAGGACGCGCGCCGCTTGAGATCGTCCAGAGTCTCGCCGGGATGGCATCGCTCGTAATCCTCGCGGATCAGCGACTCGAGGTAGGTCGGGTCCCGTCCGCTGATCGAATCGAGATGCTGGCGCGAGTTGGTTCTCATGGTTGCTCCTGGACGGGGAGCATCTACGAGATGTGGCCGACGGCCAAGCGCTGCTCAAGCTTATAGGCGCGCCGCCCGACGACCAGGGCAGATCAGGCTGACCACTTATCTTCTTCGCGCCGAGCTTCGTCGTCGTTAAGGCGCTCGGCCACGTCGGCGGCGAGATCTGGATCCTCAGTATTTGCGATCGGCTTGCCGTCCTGCTTTTTGATTTTTTTGCCTTCTGCAGTCACCGGGAAATCAGCGGGGTTCAATGGTTTCTTGGAAGTGGACATGACGTCTTCCTCCTGCCAGCAGGATAGCACGACTTCAGAAAACCCGCAGATTTTAGTAACTCGTTGTTCCGGGCACTTCTCAGGGTGGATACTCGACTTCGGTTTTTTTCCATCGTTTGTCCGCTTCCACGGTCCGGCCCGCCCCGCTGCCTCTCAGCGGTTCCGATGCCGGCGCGGAATCCCGAGCACCGTACTGCTACGGTCGCTGCGATTCACTCCGCCTTAACCTAACCGGCGTCGGGTTGCGTGCTGAACCGCTTCGAGCTTGGAGAGCATCGGCATGCTCAAGGACGGCACCTACTCAGCCTGGTTCAAGACGCCCAGGGGCGAGGGGACCGGCATCGTTCACTTCGAGAACGGCAAGATCTCCGGAGGCGACAGCATCATCACGTACGGCGGCACCTACGAAACCGTTGGAGATCGCTTTACGGCGACCGTCACCACGAAGCGACACACCGCAGGCCATGCGACGGTGTTCGGCATCGATGACTTGGAGCTGAAGCTCGATGGCGTCGTGAAGGGCGCGACAGCGAAGTGCACCGGCACGGCCGCAGCGGCGCCGGGGCTGACCTTCGAGGCGACGCTCATTCCCTGGCGACAGCTCCGGCTGACATTCCGAAGAAGTACGCGCTCATCGACCGGCCACTCGCCGACAAGCAGCGGGACGACGGTTGGAGAGGGCAGAAAGGCCTCGTCGACAAGTATCACCGCTTGTTCGCCGACCACGCGGGCGCTGCGCTGGCGGGGGATGGAAGAGACGACGTTGAAGTCATCGATCTCCGGATGCAATACATCAAAAGAACCACCGGTTAGCAGCAGGTGTCAGGGCAAACCCTTGGCTACGAAGTTGGGTGAAAAAGACCCCCTCGCTTTTTCTGGCGGTCAAAAATCAGCGAAAAAAACAGGCGAAATTCATCAGTCGTATCAGTGGGATCTGAGATCGAGTCGTTTTCAAAACGAAATCGAGTCGTTCTTAAAGCGGAAATCGAGTCGTTTTCAAAGTGTCCGCATACAGCGTTCTGAATGGTGGGCCCGGCAGGACTCGAACCTGCAACCAGACCGTTATGAGCGGCCGGCTCTAACCATTGAGCTACAGGCCCCGCTGCGGGCGACCGCTGAAAGGTGGTCGGCAACGGTGCGCGGCTCGTCTACAGGATGGCCGGCAATCCGGCAATGCCAAATTGGTCCGATTGAGCCGCGCCTTCGGGAGCCCTTCCGAGCCGCCGATCGACGGGGCACCAATCTATCAGGAGCGCCCGGATACAAGGACTCTGTGCGACGAAGACGGTCACGTCAGCTTGGGTGAGACGTTGCAGCAGCAAGTAGTACGAACCTGGCTCGATCATCCATCGATCGCAATTAGCGCATTTGCCGTCTTGGCTATGCAATTCTCGATCCAGGGCTGGTGCAGCTCTACGAACGCCGAACCCAGATTTTTGACGACGAAGATCGAATGAAAGTGACGATGGAATTTCTTGAGAAAGAGAACCGCTCGCTGAAAGACCTTGTGGTCCAACTTTCCCATCATTTTCCTCGACTAAACACTCCGGCGAATGGTGGATTTGCTCGGTTAGGCTGCGATGCTCGGCTTGGCAAGAACGGTGATGATCCAGCGTGTGGGGTTGCTGGGGGACTTAACTTCCATGACCGACCGGACCAACCCCGTGACGAGCGATCCCTCTAAACTCAACGTTGTTTTTTGCCCGCGATGTTGGTCATAGCGGCAGCGCCTCGCCACCTTTGGATTAGTCGTCTCGACTGTTTGCATGCGGGTATTACCTCATAGTCACTCAACAGAACTCGACGCCGATCAGGAGACCTTTTTGCCATGAAACCTTGCAACGCCTACCCTGGTCCGCGCGAAAGAGTTTAAGTTGGAACACGGGCCTAACGAACGTTAGATCCTCGACCCTGATTGTCGCGCCGCCTTTGGAGATGTCCAACACCGAACATCTCCTCGCCGCGAAAGCCCCGTCGATTGCCATCCACGCTTCTTGATTGGTCCTTCTGCGGGGAGAACGAGGTTTTCTTCCGAATATTGTCATTAGCCCAAACTCCATGCTTGGGAACGGGCGAGGGAAGGGATAGTTGCAGGTCCAAACAATTCGACCTTGTTGGTCGAGGCTGCCGAAACTGCGCGTTCTAAAATTCGCATCCCATCCAACAGCGCATAGAATGCCAGAGAGCGTATCGGAACCTGTCGTGCTCCCGGAACGATTGCCATTACTCGGGGTTCACGCAGCGCAGCATTCAGGGGCAAGGAGATATTCATGGAGAAGCTGTTACTGCTGTCCGCGGCTTCCGCGCTGATCTCGACGGGCGCAATGGCCCAGTCGACGGCCACCACGACCACGGGCGCCGGCCATGCCGCCCTGCAAATCGAGCCGGAATACGCACCAAGATCCGTACCGACGTGACCGAGCACAAGATCCGCCCGGTCGAGATGCGCGAGAAGATCGTCGTCCGCCAGCCAGTGCCGCGCAACGTCGAGCTCGAGGCGGTCGCTGCCGACTGGAGTCCCTCGCTCACGAAATATCGCTAGTTTTCTGCGATCACGACGGATTCGCTGTGCGGCCGGCGCAGATTCTGGCCTCACCGACCTATTGCACGCGATCTCGGTTGCTAAGCCTCTCTGTGTGGGATAGCAAAGCCCTCGCAGATCGTGACGAAAGCCTTTTTCGCTTCGGCATCCTCGAAGCAAAAATGCGCTCCTTCGGCACCTCGCTCAATCGACCAGTCGATTTTGCTTTGTCGTGCAATGCGCGATGCCTCTTCGCGCAAGTGATCCAATTGCTTGCCGGAGGCACGGACAATCACACAATCTGTCATTTCGAACGCTCACTAACTCAAAAATTTAGTTCACGATGTATGGTCGGGCGTCACCGGCTTCCTAATCTTGGCCAACACCCGTTGCAGTCGCCGTAATACGACTGACCGCGTCGAGACAAGACCATTACACGCCTTGATGCAAGCGGTCCGAGAGAGGTCGAGGCGCTGCACATTGTTTGAAACAGGGGCGGTGGTTCCCTCCGGAGGCCGCATCCTGTCCCAGCGCGGCCCGCATCCATCTGCGTTAAGCTTCCTGATCGGTAAAACTTGGAAACGACGCGTTTTGGGTCTAGGATCATGCCGCCGGGGCTGGACTGCATTTTTTCACGATGAGCATTTTGAACCCGGAGGGCCGTCGGCGGTATTGTCGGCGGCTTTTTTCAAGGAGAAACGGTGGGTTGGGCTGCCCTATCTGGCAATTGGCGTCTGCGCCATTGTCGCAGCCTGGTTTGTGATGAACTGGCTCGTCCCGCGTGGCCGAGTCGTGCGGGGGGACGTCAATGCATGACTGGAAGAGCGAACTCGATGCGCTCGTCGCTGAAACGACGGCGTTCGCTAAATCGCTGAAGGTCGAGATCGAGCTGCCGCGGCCTCAGCAGAAGGAAATCGTCGAGCTCGCTGGCCTCAGCGTGCCCGACCATGGCGGCAGCGAACGCGATGAGATCAGGAAGCGGGTCGAGAGTTTCAAAGCGCATCAAGAGCGCTTTACGCGCGAGCGCGAGGAATATGCCGATTCACTGCTGCGCCGGATCAGGCCGATCACCCAGAAGAGCTCGCTGAACGGTTCATGAGCTCCGCCAAGTCCCTTAAGTCGTGCAGCTCAAGCAATACGCGCTCGACGGCAAACCTAAAGGCCCGTGAATTTTCCGCGTTTCGGCCTTGCTAAGCTCTCCGTAGACTTAGGGCCACCCCGAATCGATTCATTCCGGAGCGCGAGAGTTCTCAAGCCCCGTTAGCGCTTTCCGCCGCACATGTACCTCGTGACGCTGGAAAGATGCGTTCCTTTCGACAAGCAGCAGGATTTCTGCTCTGAACTCGGAGCTCCGTCCCACCCGAGCTCCTTTCGAAGGCAATCGGCCCACGGACGGCGACCCGCCATTTGCCATTGACAAAGATCAAGACATCAAATCCGGATCCGCTATCCTTCTGCAAGACTTAACGGAGGCTAGAGGTCTCATGCGCAACCTTCTGTTCATCGGTGTGCTTGCACTTCCCATCGTCATCGGTTTTGGATCGCCCTCGACCGCCGCTCCGCGGGGTCGTTCGTATATCCCCCCGGCTCGGCAGGACGTTTATTGCTTGCAGGGACGTACCTGGGGATATCCGGGCAATTGCCAGTTCTCGACCTATGATCAGTGCATGGCCACTGCATCCGGCACCTACGCCTATTGCGGCATCAATCCGGTCTACGCGTTCGCGCGACAGAGAGCGCAATCGCGCTGATGTCCGATGGTCAAGCGTGATGGAGACATTAGTCTGAGTCCTGCTCATACAAATGGACCTGCGGTGTAGGGTTGAGAGACGTTGGACTTCCGCCGATCGGACGAGCCCCCGTTCGAGCAAGCCGCGCGATGCAGTCACCTCAGGTGCGTCGGACGAGACGCAGGACCGATCGAGATGCGGCCTCATCTGCGTCACGCGCAGTCGCGCGTCGCGCTTTAATTCAATTCAAAACAGCGGGAATGCGTCAAACAGACATCTGCTTGTTGCGTTTTTGTCAGCTTCTTCTACCATGGTGACCTCTCGAGTTTTCGACTTTGGGTAGTTTCTACGTGGCGCTCGTCACGCGAAAGCTACATTGCATTATCTGCTAGAAAACGAGGGAGATCTTCCAAATGTTAGATGCCCCCACCACCGCGCTCCTACGGGTGGTCCTCGACAACGTCTGCAAGAATCTTTCCCGGTACGATACCGGTGCTCGCACCCATGTTGCCTCGACAATTCTGGAAGCTGCGAGCACAGGAGAAATAAGACCTGACCGCCTTACACAGATCGGTCGCGATGCTCTTTCTAAAGCCCCGCCGGTGAGGCGATAGGCTGGCCAAGTATGATCGGTCACTGAAGTGCCGCTGAGCCGGTCCTGCAGCGACGATTGAGTAGAGGAGATTGCCTTCTTGCGTGGATTTCGGAACGATAAACTCCGTGACTAGAGGCCCGTGTTGGAAAGGCACAGGAATCCTTGTCGTTCAAAGACAAATAGTGATGGCCGCGGTGATGCTCAGATTGGAAAAAAGTACGACGCATCGGTCGTGGCGAGTTGCGATCGCGAACCCTTCAGTCTAGCAAAGAGGTTTTCGTCGACTTGTGTCGTTGGCGACAAGCGCCTGGTCATAGGGATATGCAACCTTTCGCTTCGGCTCGATGCAATGCCGAGTTCGATGCCCTTGCGTACCAGAGCCTCCGGACGTCGGCCTCGCTAGCCGGGATCCCAGTAAGCCGCATCGCCCACACCGCAGCTTCATCGCCGCGGATCAAAGCAACCGCAGGTGTCGTATCGTTGACGTTAGCGGGTGTGGTCAATACCGCGCGGATCAAGCCGGATCCTTCATCGACACCGACATGGGCCTTGTAACCGAAGGTTGCGCCGCTTTTGCCCTGCCGTTTGGCAAACCGGGCATCAGGATCGTTTGAGGGGCGATCCTCCTTGGGCGGAGCCGAGACTGCCTGGATCAGGGTCGCATCCAGCATCGTGCCGCGCTTGAGGATCACGCCAGCATTCTCAAGTTGACGATCCAGTTCGCCAAACAGCTCCTCCAGCAGGCCTTGTTCAACGAGCTGGTTCCGGAAGCGGTTCAGGACCGTGTGGTCGGGGGCGCATCCTCAAGGCTCAAACCGACGAAGCGCTTGAACGACAACCGGTCGCCCAGCGCTTCCTCGAGCTCGCGCTCCGAAAGACCATAGAGCGACTGCAACAGCACAGCACGAAACAGCACCAGCACCGGATAGCCTGGCCGACCGGGGCTCCCTTCATCTCGCAAATGGCCAATCAGCTTCTCGAACCGGTACCACTTGACCAGGCCAGCCAGCCGATCCAGCGCCGCATTCGCGCCGGCCCCCTTCGGCATCAGCGCTTCCACAAAGCTCGGCTGTCCCGTCTGCTTAACCGGCATCGCTACCCTCCAAGGCTTTTCCCTAGGGAATCACAATTGACGAATTACGCAACAGGCCCCGATCGCGCTGGAGGCGGTCAGGCGTCTGGACGCGCTGTTCGAGATCGAGCGCACCATCAACGGCCGCAGGGCGGACGAGCGGCGCGCCGTGCGCCGGAGAAGAGCAAACCGCTTCTCGACGACATGCACGCCTGGTTGCTGCGTGAGCGCGAAACCCTCTCGCGCTCTTTCGAGNCTCGGCCAGCTCCATCCTCGAACTCCGCTCATCCAGAACAAGGCCACCGACGCTTTCAGCCAGGAACGGGGCCATCGTCCTCCCGTTGACTCCAGAAGACAACATCCGGGAGGTCAACATGACCATGGAAGATCGCGAGACCTTCAGCCTGATCGGAAGCGACAAGGTCGAGGGCACGAATGTCTACGGGGTCGACGGCGAAAAGGTCGGCTACGTCGAGCGCGTCATGATCGACAAGATCAGCGGCAAGGTGTCGTACGCGGTGCTGAGCTTCGGCGGCCTGCTCGGCATCGGCGACGATCACTATCCGCTGCCCTGGCAGGCGCTGAAGTACGACACCAACCTCGGCGGCTATGTCACCGGCATCACCCAGTATGCCGACGAGAGCAGTTGGAATTGGAGCGACCCCGCCACCACGCGCTCCGTGAACGCCTACTACGGCGTGCCGGTGGCTTGAGGCGGCACGAGCTGTCCGATGCCGGGTCTGCCGCGAACGCGGCGCGCGGCCGTAAGGCGAGGGAAAGGAGATTTGGAAGTGGGCGATCCCGTTCGCGTGCTGGTCGTAGAGGATGAAGCTCCGATCTGCAGTTTCATCGAGGACGCCCTATCGGACGGCGGCTTCCAGGCCTGCATGGTCCATTCGGGAGAGGCGGCCCTGTCCACCTTTCGCGATGGCCGGGAGCGGTGTCGCGCGCTGCTGACCGACGTCAATCCGGGTGACGGCATCAGCGGATGGGAGCTGGCCCGGCAGATCAGGGAAATCACGCCTGACTTTCCCGTGGTCTACATGACGGGCGCCAACGCGCGAGAGTGGGAATCGCAGGGTGTTGCGGACAGCGTGCTGATCGAGAAGCCGTTCGTGCCGGCGCAATTGGCTGCCGCGGTGTGTCGCAGCTACTCGACACGCCTATCTGAACTGGGATCGTGCTAAGGCTCTCGAACCTTTTCGATCGGGCCTTCGGCAGTGGACGGCGGATCAGGGGAAGCTGCGCACGAGGTCGTCAGTTAGGGTGGCGATCCCTTCGCCGCGCGAGCGGCCGCTACCGCCATCCAATCTCGCAGCAGGCCTCTGTCCTCCTTCGAAAAAGACGCGCGCCGCTTGAGATCCTCCAGGGTCTCGCCTGGATGACATCGCTCGAAATCCTGGCGGATCAAGGACTCGAGGTAGGTCCGGTCCCAAGCGCCGCCTGAATCGAAATGCTGGCGTGAATCGGCCTTCATGATTGTCTCTCGGCGCACTCGGTCGAAGGCGCCCGGATGCGGACAACGGCAAGAGCGATTGTTTGGTTCACGACGGGTTTGCTCATGTCGACTATGATGAACGGCGTCAAGACCGCCGATCGGGCCAAGTGAGAGGCGCTCTAGCCGCCAAGGGCGAGGGGGGAGAGGTCCCTCAAGCCTCGCCCGATCCGGGTAGGGCCGTGGCCTGCGAGACGATGCGCAGCGGCGGCAACGGTGCTCGTCGGACCGGGACGCTGGAGAAGGCTTGCCGCCTTTGGCTTCGTATTGCTTCGCCAGCGCCAGCTCCCAACTCGCTCATGAAAGCAATGAGCGGAACGGCCCACGTCGCCGAAGCATGCCCCAGCAGAACCATCGTCACGACAGCCTGCGTGAGCATCATGCGGAGCTCCGCTGCGCGGCGGCCCAGGGCCGCCGCAGCCGCATCGGCACGCCCCCGGGGGGCGGCGGATCGTCCTCGCCGTCGAGCCGCCGCAGAGCCGCGAGGATGTCGGCGAGCCGGATTGTGTGGCCCATGCCGGGAATCTCGCGAAGCGCGGGACAGGATTCGACGGCGAACATGTCGGACGCCCAAGACGACAGGATGATCCGCTTCTCCGGCGCGGAGAGCTCGCTATCGTTCAGGACATCCTCCGGAGACGCATAGTGTGCGGCCGGATGGAAGAATGGATTGAGATTGCCGTTGTTCGTGTTGGTGTCGCTCATCGGTTGGTCTCCCTTTACCTTTACGCTCCTTTCTTAGGGAAGGTGTCGCTCGTCTGACGGGCGGACGGCGGCGCGGCCGCCCCCGTCGTCGTTACTGCGCGTTGATCGCGATCCGCTTGACGCCGGCCCGCGGGTTCTCGGACTTCGGCAGCGAGATCGTCAGGACGCCGTTCTTGAACGAGGCCTGGGCCTTGTCCTCCGCGACGTCCTCGAGCGCGATCTGCCGCTGGAACGAGCCGTAGTAGCGCTCGGTGAAGTATCTGCCTTCGTCCTTGCGCTCGCTCTTCTTCTCGCCGCGGATGGTCAGCACCCCGTTCGCGATTTCGATCTGGACGTCCTTCTCCGTCATGCCGGGAAGCTCGGCCGAGATCGTCAGCGTCTTGTCGGTCTCGCTGAGCTCGATCTTGGGCCAGCCGAATTGCCCTTCCATGGGCGGCGACAGGGCCGCCCTGCCGAAGCCGCGGAAGACATCGTCGAACAGTCGGTTCATTTCGCGATGCAGCGTCATGAACGGATCGTGGCTGCCGCGCGCCGGCGCGAGCTCCTGGTTTCTGGACCAGGGAATGAGATCACGAACTGCCATGGTTTTTCTCCTTCGTTGCATGGGCCAGGGAGCGCGGCCGCGCTTGCGCGCGCCGCGTTCCGCTGTCGAACCTCGATCAGGCGTCAGGCTGCCTTCTTCTGCTCGATCTGCGAGGCGGGAGAGGCGCCGCTTCCGATCTGGACCCGGCGCGGCTTCATGGCTTCCGGCACCTCGCGGACGAGATCGATGATCAGCAGTCCGTCGCGGAAGGAGGCCTCCTTCACCTGAACGTAGTCGGCGAGGTTGAACACGCGCCGGAAAGGACGCGCGGCGATGCCCCGGTACAGGTATTCGCCGGCCGCTTCCTCGGGCTTCCTGCCCTCGATAGTGAGCGCATTCTGCTCGGCCGTCACGGCGATGTCGTCGGCTCCGAAGCCGGCGACGGCGACCGAGATCCGGTAGTGATCCTCGCTGGTGCGTTCGATGTTGTACGGGGGATAGTGGTCTTCGCTCGCCTGGCGGAGCGTGCTGTCGACGAGGTCGGCCAGGTGGTCGAAGCCGATAGTGGAGCGCCACAGGGGCGCGAAGTCAAAGGTGGTCCTCATAACCAAGTCCTCCAAAGAGCAAGATGGATACAAGGAGCGCAAGGCTGGAGTCAGAGCGGGTCTGGTACCCGGCCGGGCGCCCGTGCCGGACCCGTGAAGGCGCCCGGCACACCGCTGTCGCGGCGAAAAATCAATTAGAAAAACGAGAAGTGGTTTCAAGGGGCGGATCGAAAAAAATGATGTGGCGCTCGGTCGCGGTGCAGAGCCGCGGCCATTGCGGCACCGCAAACGCCGCTTGGTGATCTGGCCGAGGGTTTGGATGTTCGGCGACCGCCGGACACTTGACTCCGGTATCGCCCCGAATATTTTTGCGCCGGGAAATTCTCTTTCCCGGTTTTCTAAACACAGAAGGACCGTGACGACCGTCAGGAGTGACGACGATGCTCGACGAAGATCTGGCGCGCATTCGTGCGCACCGCAACAACATCCACCGCTATCGACGTCTGCTTCGGACTAGGCTATCGGAGCTGGAACGTCAGTTCATCGAACGGCGGCTCGCCGAGGAGCAGACCGCGCTCGATGCTCTGGCCGCCGAATTCCCCGTCGCTTTCACGCTTCCGGAAGGTCAGGATCCACAAGGATGGGGGTTGGGCGATGAGCGACGTCCATGAGCTCCTCATCCGCGGCAGCGAAAGGGTCATCGGACACTATCGCCTCCTGCTGGCGCGTGCCAAAACCGAAAGCGAGCGCCAACTCTATCGGAGCCGGATCGCGTTAGCAGCGGCTGCTCCACGGCGGTTCACCGGATCGGTTCGCAGCGTGAGCGGGATGTTCTTCTATTGGCCGGTGTGGGATGGCGTTCCGCTCTCGTCCGACGGTCCCTGAAGACGTGCCGTCACCGTGGCGGGGTTTTGCCTATGCTTCAGGCTGAGCGCATCACCACCCGATGGAGCTCAGCGGGGGTGGTTAGCCCACTTTCGAGCGCCTTGTCCGCCCATCGCCAAAAGCGGAAGGCATCCATCACAGGTCCTCCCGCAGTTCCTTTGAAGAAGGGGTTCCGGACCTTGCCCTCTGCCGACTTCGCCCGGTACTCGATCTCCGCCAGAAGCTTCGGCTCGACCCAGATACCTCTGGGATGCGTTTGGTGTAGGGTTGCGTCCTTCGGATGAGAGGCTTCAGTCGCTTCTGCAGGTCAGCGCCGGGACGCAGCGGAAGACTGCGTAGGAACGAGCCGTCGGGAGATCGGTTGCTTTGACACCATCATAGGAGGGCCGCATGGATATGAAAGAAACCTCGGCAATGACGGAAGCTTCCGGGCTGACGGATAATGACGGCGGCATAGAGCAGGCCTCATCGAGGCCGATCCGCCAAGCGGATGCGAGCCGTCGCCCGTCGCATTCGCAGGATGCTGCGATGCGCTGGGCCGAACAGTTGCGCGAGATGACTTTGAAGGCGCCGCTGCAATCCCTGTTTGTGGCGTTTCTGCTTGGGATCTGGGTCGCGCGTCGGCGCTAGGCGCCCCCTTCCTTGGGACCGGAAACCTTGCGATGCCCAAAGCCGCCATCTTCGATCTCGACGGGACCTTACTGGACTCGGTCGACCTGCACGCGCTCGCCTGGCAGGAGGCGATGGTCGAATTCGGCCACGACGTCACGTTCGAGCAGGCGCGAAGCCAGATCGGGAAAGGCGGAGACAAGCTCATTCCTGTGTTTCTCTCTGAGGCCGCGCAACGGGACCATGGCAAGACACTCGATGAGTGGCGCGGCAAGCGCTTCAAGTCGGCGTATCTACCGCTCGTCCGTCCTTTCTCGGCTGTTCCGGACCTTTTGCGGCGCGCGCGAGGCGCAGGACTTCGCATCGCCATCGCTTCCTCCGCTAAGAAGGACGAGCTGGAGAAGTACCTTACCATTGCTGGAATCGTCGATCTGGTGGACGTCGCGACCTCGTCCGAAGACGTCGACGAGTCCAAGCCGGCACCGGACATCTTCGAAATCGTGCTGGAGAAGCTCGGCATCGAGGGCGGCGCAGCGGTCGCAATCGGCGACACGCCGTACGACTCCATCGCGGCTGGCAAGGCAGGTATCCCGACCATCGGCGTCCTCTGCGGCGGCTTTACGGAAAGCTCGCTGCGGGATGCCGGTTGCGTCGATGTGTACCCCGGGCCGGCCACCCTTTATGCACGCTTCGATGACACGCCGCTCGCGGATAAGACGACGGCGGGCTCCGTGGCTATTCCTGCAGCGGCGGCCCGTTGGAGGCGAGGCTCAGTAAGAAAAAAATTGTAAGCCAGAGCGTCAAGTATCGCCGAGCAGAGTGAGATCCAAGCCGAAGCCGAACGCCAGCGATGATAACCGGGATGACAAATAACAAGGACACATTCGGAATGGACACCACCTACCGTCACAGTCGTCGCCACGCGGTCATCGCAATTGAAGCAAGAGAGTGCATCCACTCCGATGCCATGGGATCGGCATTCGGCGTCTGAATGACGTACGACTGCAGTTTCGATTCAAAATCAACTACCGTTTCGACTCCCATTGGCACTTGAGTTTGCGTTTGCTCGAGCGGCTTGCAGCGACAGGGTTATGGATCGACGCCGACGGGCTGATGCTGACGGTCAGAGGGCGACCTGGTAGTGGTCGAGACGGGGCGCCACTCCTGAGCAACGGCCCGTGCGAAACATGATTCATCTCGCCGGAAGTCCGGCCGCGGACAGCGTGGCCCTTCCCGGCATTGAAAGAGTGTGGATCGTTGAGACTGCGGAAAAAGTGCTTTTCCGGATGCTGGCTGACCCGATGGAGGCGCGCAGTTCGGCGAAGGCCACACATCCATCGCCCGGTGCCCAAAAGGGCAAACTGAATTAGCGGATAGCGCACCAACCTCTCAGCAGGTTTGGTGCTGGCTTGGATCCATCACAAATCGGGGAACTCCGAACTGTCGGGCGAGTTACAGAACCGCCGAGGGGATGAAGGATGAGCGATCGTGTGCGCAGTAGCGCACGGCGTTTCTCTTGATCGCACTCGTCCTCCATTCGGCAGTACAAAATGGAGAGGCGACAATGAAAGCACCACTTCTTCTTGCTGGCGCATTAATCATCGGATGCGCCGCCCCAGCATTAGCAGATGAGTACTACGTCGTACAAGGTCCGAGCCATCAATGCACGATTACCACCACACGTCCGGCGGACAAGGAAGTCGTGACGCAGATCGGTCCGATGGCCTTCAAGACCCGCGTGGAAGCTGAAGACCGCATCAAGCAGACCAAAGTCTGCGAGGAAGGCACTGTTGGTAGCAGCAGCACGACCGTTATCAAAGAGAAGTAACCGACGGCCTTGGCGAATTCGAGAAGGGTCGCGCCTATTCCTCTCGGCGCGACTTTTTGTTTGCAGGACACCTAGCTGGAGCAGCGGTTCTGATGCTTGAGCCAACCGCTCCTGCGGCTGTGACGTATTGCGAATGTTGGTGACTGGCGGGCCACCTGTGCGCGGCGGTGGTGGCATTCCCTCGTGCATCAGCGTCATCTCGCTTCCGGCTTCCGTGTTTCGGATCATAGGCGCTGGATAGGGCATCGGCGGCGAGTTGTCGACGTAAGGGTTGACTACTTCGAAGAGCGCGAGGACACGTGCGGTCACTAGAAACCAAGATGTCCAGGGGGCAATTGCTTCGCTACGACCACAGGGAGGACGCGCATGGACATGAGGGAGCCTCTGCAATGACGGAAGCCTCTGTCCTCGTGAACGATCAGGGCGGTATTGAGCTCGGTTTCGAAGCGATGCGGCGAGAGGGATGTGGTAGGGACGCCAGGCCGACGCGAGCCGGATTCCCAACAGACAGCACTGCGGTTGTCCGACCGTTTGCGCAAGATGGCCGTGGAGGCGCCGCTGCAATCGCTCTTGCTGGCGTTCTTATTGGGAGTATTGGTAGCCCGTCGGCGTTAGCGGAGGGCGAATGATGGAGCTGCGCAGGGAGACGGGCGACCCGACGCGGTCGCCGCGGCCATGGCAAAGCCGGGCGTGGCCCTAAAGCGCTCCGCAGGATCGAGGTGCGCTTCGCCGAACAGTCTGACCTGCCGACTGACCTACGTCGGCGACAGGCGTTCGCGATGAAAATCTTCTTCTCTGGAAATAGCTTCGGCTGGATACTGGATCAGGTCCTTGGCCATCAGCATTCCGAGGAGGACGATCATGGCAATCCAGATCATGATGGACCGTACCGGCGACAGGTGAGGCGGTCTTCGGCGATCAGCACGTCGAGAGGGAGCGCGAGGGCAGCCAAGCTGTCCGGCGTAGACGTTCCTACACTGGAGCACGAAGCAATGCCGCAGGCAGAACCGAATACTGTTCAAGTTGGTCCATAGTGCATTGGCGCGGCTTTTTGTCAGGACGCCACCGGATGATCGTGGTGCCGTGGCGAAATCGTCCGGCGGTGAAGTGGTCATAGGAAACTTCAACAACGAATTTCGGTTTCACCGACTGCCATTCCGTCGATCGTTTGGTCGACCACCGGCTGCGGCCGCCGGGCGCGTTTCCGGTGAAGCTGTGGTCGCTCACGATGGTCTCAAGCTGATCCGTCAAAGCCGCCTTCGCTGCAGACTTGAGCCCGGACGTGAACCCGACATGGTTCAATTGGCCCTTTTCATCATAGAGGCCCAACAAGAGAGAGCCTACGACTTTGCGCCCGGCAGTACGCCTCTCTCCGTAGCGAAAACCCCCAATCACGCAGTCCGCGGAGCGGATGCGTTTGATCTTTCGCATGCCTTCGCGATTGCCGGTCTGGTAGGGAAGATCGATGCGTTTGGCGATGACACCATCGCTACCACCACCGGCCCGAGCGAGCCACCGTTCGGCATCGGTATGATTTCGACTTGCCGGAGAGAGGACAAAGATCTCGCTGCGCTTGAAATGCCGTTTGGCGAACCGTTCCAGCGCAGGGCGCCGTTTCGTGAGCGGGAGCCCCGCAATGTCGTCGGTCCCGCAGCCAAGAAGATCAAACGCGAGAAATACGGCCGGCGTTTCCGTGGCAAGCCGTTTGACGCGGCTTGCCGCTGGGTGGATGCGCTGCAGCAGATCATCGAACGAAAAGCGCTTGCCGATTGGAATGACTAACTCGCCGTCCAGCGCAAATTGTGTTTCGGCAAGGTTCAGGGCCGCGACTGCCACTTCCGGAAAGTAACGAGCAAGCTCTCGCCCCGATTTGGACTGCATCCGAAGGCGCGATCCGCTTCGGATCAAAAGGCAGCGAAAGTCGTCCCACTTCGGCTCATATTGCCACTCGGCCCCCCTCGGCAGGCGATCAACCGACCGGGCCTCAAGCACACTTGAAGGTGGAGTAACCGGAACGGCGGCTTTCCGTTCCAGGAAAGTGAAGGATGCTCTTGCAAGAGATTCCTCGCTCGCATTCCGAGCGTGACCTCACGAAGACCAACTAGCCGTACCAAGCGCGTCGCCTTAGACGACCAAGCTTTCCGGTCATGGCAAAAGCGGATGTCGCGGTCGGATGTTCCATCGTCCGCAACACTGCGCCAGCTCCGGTGGAAGTAGCCCGCGCTTTGACTTTGGGGGTCGACGAGAACGTCTTCTGATCCTTGCGGTGGTTTGCTGGCTTGCTGTCGCGCGGCCGCATACATTTTCCAATGTGCCGGATTCTGGAGGATCCGGTAGGGCCGCTTCGTCAAGAAGGACGGCGAGGTGACCGCAGCACGATAATGCCAGCGCGTAGCGTCCGCCAATGACCCGCGCTCATCGCGAGCCCTCCTGCGGCCCCGCCAGGACAAAGACCGGCACGGAGGCAAGTTGAGCGACGATGGAGAATGCGATCAGCGCGGCCCGCGAGTTTTCGTACAGCAGACCCGCCACGATGCTGCCGACAAGCCAGCCTACGCCGTAGCCCGCATAGTACAGTCCGAATGCGAAATTGCGCTTTCCGTCCGGCAGCACTTCAGCGACGATCGCCTTGAGTAGCGTGTCTTGGATCGCGTAGCCGACGCCCCAGAGCAGCATGCCGAACAGCACAAGCCAGAAACCGCCGAGAAACACGAAGGGCGAGAACGCCGCCGAAACGCTCACTGCGGCGATCACGACCGGAAGCCCGATGCGATCGTAGGCCTTTCCGAAGGCCAGATTCGCCAGCACGCCGAAGCCGGTCGAGATCGCGAGCATCACCGGGATCCACTGCTCGGAAGTGATCTTCGCCTTGGTCAGGTGATAGGAGATCAGTTCGAAGCTCATCAGCCCAGCGGCGAACAAGGCGCCGGCCAGCATATACAGCCAATAGGCCTTGCCGAAGTCCTTGGCCGGCGCCGTATCGCCCTGCCCAAGGCGCGACGGCAATGGGAAGCTCACCCTGGCGACCACCAACGCCACGAGCGCCATCACGGCCGAGATCGTCAGGAAGGCGTACCCGGTCCGGAAGTCCCCCTTCAGCAGGAGCACCAGCGCGATGATGAGCGGACCCAGGGTCGCACCGATCTCGTCGAGCGAGGTGTTCAGCGCGTACACCCAACCCTTGCCGAGTTCGCCCGTCGTGTAGGAGAGCATCGCCTCCACCGTGGGCTTGCGCAGCGCGCGCCCTATCCGCTCGGCGAGGACAAGCGCGGCCGCGACCTGCCAGCTTCCAGCGAGCGCCATGGCCGGCACCGCGAAGAGGTTGATGACGTAGCCGATGAACGTGATTAGCCAGTAGCGCCCAGTCCGGTCCGCCGCGTAGCCGGCAGGCAAACGCAGAGCGTAGCCGAGAAACTCGCCGAGCCCCGCCGTGACTGACGATGGCGGCGCTGGCGCCTAGCGTCGCCATGAACGGTCCGTTGATGCTGGCGCCGCCTTAGTAGGTGATGTCGGCCGAACAGGTTGACGACGCCCGTGGTCATCACGAAGAGGAACGCCGGCGAGGTTAAGCTGCCTACCTTTCGGGATTGCGACATCCGCTATTCTCCGCTTGCCTGATGGAGGCACGGCGTTCTGCAGTTACCGCGGCGTAAATTGGTTCAGGTCGTGAATGCCCATCTGCTGTTCCAGTTGGGCTACGCGGGCTGCCATCTTCTCGAAGCCGTCCTCTCGCTCGCCGGCGGACGACCATGCCGCTCATTGAAGATCTGAAGGAATACGCAGAGCGCGCCACAGGACTACGACGTCCGGGTATGCGCTTCCATCAGGTCGCGTAGAAGACGCGCTGGCCATACGGCATGGATGCGCGACGAGCCTCGCTGCGGGAACACTTATCTAGCGCATCAGGCGAGGAGCTTGTCGAGCGTGATCGGGAAGCGGCGGATGCGCTTTCCGGTGGCATGATAGACGGCGTTCGCAATTGCTGCGGGAACGCCGACGATGCCGATTTCGCCGAGACCCTTGACGCCCAGCCGGTTGATGCGATCGTCGCGCTCTTCGACGAAGATCACATCGATGTCGTGAATGTCGGCATTCACGGGGAAGTGGTACTCGGCGATATTCGCGTTCATAATCCGGCCGAACCGGTGATCCATCACCGTCTCCTCGTGCAGGGCCATCCCGATTCCCCAGACCACGCCGCCCATGATCTGGCTGCGGCCGGTCTTGGTGTTGAGAATCCGCCCGGCTGCGACGGCGCTCACGACTCGCGTGACGCGGATGACGCCGAGCTGCTCGTCGATCTTCACCTCTGCGAATACGGCTGAATGCGTGTTGCGGGCGTGCGACTTGTCCTCCGCGAAGTGGTTGAGCTTGTGCTTCTCGATCCGTTCGAGCTTGCCGTAGCGCATCGCATCCGTGATCGGGACCGCACGGCTCTTCTCGCCGTTGCTGGCGATGGTGCCGTCGACGAGGATGACTTCGGCCGCATCGATACCGGCGAGGGGCGAAGAGGGCATTGCACTGGCGAGGCGCGCGAGCTCCTGGCGAATGTCTTCGGCTGCTCCCAGTACCGCATGCGCGCTCGATGCAGCCATCCAGGAACCGCCCTCGACGGGAGCTTGCGGCAGGGTCGAGTCGGCGAGCTTGACGCTAATGTTCTCGATCGGCAGCCCGAGTGCATCGGCCGCCACCTGCGCCACGATGGTGTAGGTGCCGGTGCCGATGTCGGACGCCGCGCAGGATACCTCGGCATGGCCATTGGCGCTCAGCACGATGCGGACCGCGACCGGCATCTGCAGCGCCTCCCACACGCCTGTCGCCATACCCCAGCCGACCAGCTCCTTGTCATCACGCATCGAGCGTGCGGCGGGATTGCGCTTGCTCCAGCCGAAGGCCTCCGCGCCGCGGGCGTAGCATTCGCGCAGCTGCTTGCTGGTGTAGGGCAGGTCTTCGCTCTGGTCGCGATCCGAGTAGCATTTCAGCCGCAGTTCGATGGGATCGAGGTTGAGCGCGAGGGCCAGCTCGTCCATGGCGCATTCGAGCGCGCAGACGCCCGAAGCTGCGCCGGGCGCGCGCATGTCGCAGGGGGTGGAGACGTCGAGGCGCGCGAGCTTGTGGGAATAGTGGCTGTTCCGGCTCATGTAGAGCTGTTCCGCCCAGCCGCTGTCGTTGCGCGCGAAATCCTCGTACCGCGAGGTGATGGCCGTGGCCTCGTGCGTGACCGCCTCGAGCGTGCCGTCAGGCTTGGCGCCGATCCCGACGCGCTCGATCGTCGCCGGCCGGTGACCGAGCCCGTACATTTGCTGTCGCGTCAGCACCACGCGAACGGAGCGCTTCAGAGCGAGCGCGGCAAGCGTTGCCAGCACCACCTGATATTGCGGCCTCAAGCCGGAGCCGAAGGCCCCACCGACATAGGGCGAGAGCACGCGGATTTCATCGGGCTTTTTGCCGAATACGCTGCAGAGATATTTGTGGACGTTCAGGACGCCTTGCGTCTTGTCGTAGACCGTGAGCCTGCCGTTGCCGTCCCAGACGACCGTGGTTGCATAGAGCTCCATCGGATTGTGATGCTCGGTCGGAATGAAGTAGTCCGCCTCGTGCCGCACAGCCGATCCTGCGAGCGCGCCTGCGGCATCGCCCCGCGGCTCGTGCGGCTTTTTCACCTCAGTCGCCTTGTTGCGCCCGGCTTCGAGATCGGTCGCAAACGCCTGTTCCTGCTGATATTCGACACGCACCAGCGTCGCGGCGAATTTCGCGGTTTCCCACTCCTCCGCCACGACCAGCGCGATCGGCTGACCGTTGAATTTGATGCTGTCGTCGTAGAGCGGACGGAACGGCGAACCTTCGTCCGGCGCCACCTCGTCCTTCCAGGCCTCGTCCTTGTCGGCGAGCGGCGGGCGATGCGCATGGGTGAGCACGTCGAGGACGCCCGTGACCTTCAGCGCCTCGCTGGTGTCGAGGCGGGCAATGCGTCCGCGTGGAATTGTGGCCTCGACGACGAAACCGTGGACGAGTCCGTCGGCGGTGAATTCGCCGGCATATTTGGCGGCCCCGGTGACCTTGGCCCGACCGTCGACGCGAGACGTTGCTGTTCCGACATAGGCGTTCATCGGTCCCTCACGCGATCTTCTTGTGAGCTTGCGATTGCGGCGTGGCGCTTGCGGCCTGCATCAGCGTCCGCACGATGGCGCGGCGTGCCAGCTCGACCTTGAAGCCGTTATGGGCAGAGGCCCTCGCGCCCTGCAGCAGGAGATCGGCAGCGTGCGAGAAATGCTCCACTGTTGCCGCTTGGCCGCGTAGCGCCGCTTCGGCCTCAAAGCTGCGCCAGGGCTTGTGGGCCACGCCGCCGAGCGCCACGCGTGCCTCGCTGATCGCGTTGCCCTCGAGTTCGAGCGCGGCCGCGACCGAGACGAGGGCGAAGGCATAAGACAGGCGGTCGCGGACTTTCAGATAGCTGTAGTTATGGGCAAAGCCGCGTCGCGGCAGTTCGATTGCCGTGATGATCTCGGCGGTATCGAGATTGGTATCGATGTGAGGCGTGTCGCCAGGCAGCCGATGGAAATCGGTCAATGCCATCGTCCGCTCACCGGATGGGCCTGCGATGTGCACGAGCGCGCCGAGCGCAGCCAGCGCCACGCTCATGTCGGACGGATTGGTCGCGATACAGGCGGCGCTCGTGCCGAGGATCGCATGATTGCGGTTGAGGCCGTCGATCGCCGAGCAACCGCTGCCGGGAGTTCGCTTGTTGCAGGGCGTTGCCGTATCATAAAAATAGGCGCAACGCGTTCGCTGCATCAGATTACCGCCAACGGAGGCCATGTTGCGCAATTGCGCCGAAGCTCCGGCGAGGATGGCGCTGGCGACCAGCGGGTAGCGCTGCTCGATGAGCGGATGGTAGGCAAGATCGGAGTTCGGCAGCAAGGCGCCGATGCGCAGGCCTCCGTCAGCCGTTTCCTCGATCTTGCGGAGCGGCAGGCGAGAGATGTCGATCAGCCAGGACGGCTGCTCGACGTTTTTCTTCATCAGGTCGATCAAATTGGTGCCGCCGGCGATGAGCTTGGCACCGGGATGGGCGGTGAGCAGGAGGATCGCATCGGCGACGTCGGCGGCGCGGGAGTACTGGAAGTTGATCATGGCCGCCCCACTGCCTGCTGGATGGCGGCGACGATGTTGGGATAGGCGCCGCAGCGGCAGAGATTTCCGCTCATCAGCTCCCGGATCTCGTCAGGATCCCCGGCGCGACCTTCGGCGAGCAAACCGGCCGCCGAACAAATCTGTCCCGGCGTGCAATAGCCGCATTGGAAGGCGTCGTGGTCGATGAAGGCCTGCTGCAATGGATGCAGCGCGCCATCCCTGGCAAGACCTTCGATGGTCGTGATCTCCGCGCCGTCCGTCATGACGGCGAGCGTCAGGCAGGAATTGACCCGCCGACCATCGACCAGCACCGTACAGGCGCCGCATTGACCGTGATCGCAGCCTTTTTTGGTGCCGGTCAGCGCAAGATGGTCACGCAATGCGTCGAGCAGCGTGGTCCAGGGCACGAGGTCCAGCGTGCGCCTGACGCCATTGACGACGAGGTTGGTTGGGATGCGATTGGCAACTTGATTTGCGACATCAGCCATGTCGTTTTCCCTGCGGTGGAGGCCGAGCTGAGAAGTCAAACCTGCTGGCGCGAGTGCGCCAGTTTCCGCTCGCCATTCGCGCCCAACGGTCGGCCAATCGCTTGGTTCCATGCGGCTGCTCGGAACGGAACCTGGGCCCTCACGATCTCATTCGAATCCCGGGTGGGGCAAGTGGTGCATCGACGAGGGACAGCGAGTCGGAAATCCCCGACATCCGGGATGCGGTTCACCTCTGCATTGACATGCAGAACATCTTCGCCCCTGGCGGCCTCTGGGAAACTCCCTGGATGGACCGGGTTTTACCTGCGATCGCGGACATAGCATCACGCTACCAGGTGCGAACCGTATTCTCTCGCTATTTCCGTTTTCGGCTGAACCTACGCTCGACGGGTGCCGAAAGCAGAATGTCGGGGCGGGGAAGCGGCTTCTGGCGCTAGGCGGCCATTGAGCAAGCGAACGGGCTAACGGGCGCGTTTGAGCGACGGCGAGCCAATCGATAAGCTGCCGAGAGCCTATTCGGCGACAGTCGCAGCAATGACGCACGGCAATCGCAGCGAATAGCGCTAGCGTGTTGCATGGCATCATTAGCATCCGACAGGAACCTTCCGAACCAAGTGCAATTATCAGGCCGGAGCGGAACTGGAGGACTGAAATGAACCAGCTGATCTATCTGATCGGGCTGATCGTCGTGATAATGGCCATCCTTTCGTTCTTCGGTCTGCGCTGAGGACTTCGATCATGACCATCGAAGCTCCCACGCTCATCGAAGACGAAGCGCTGACAATTCCCGATCAGGGGCGACATTTGCGATGGACGCCCATCGTCGCAGGCGCGTTCGTCGCGACGGCATTTACCTTTATTCTGGTGACCTTTGGCGTCGCCATCGGTCTCGGTGTCAGCTCAACCTCACCAACCTGGCGAGACGCGTCTCCCGCGCTGTCGCTACTCTCTGGGCTCTATTTGATCTTGCAGGCGATCGTCAGTTTTGGTCTGGGCGGCTACATTGCAGGGCGAGTTCGCGGCGGCATCGATGCGACGAGCGGTGCCGAAAGGGAGATGCGCGACGGACTTCATGGGCTGGCGGCATGGGCGCTCGCGGTTCTACTTGGCGCTGTCCTGGCAGGCATTGTTGGCGCGGCCGCGGTCAATCGCGCGTCTTCATCGACGACATTGGCCAACAATACGGTTGCCGAGCCGCTCCTGAGCTACGAACTCGATCGGCTGTTGCGCTCCCCGCGTCGGCCTGCGAATGCCGAGATCAGCGCCGAACGCGCCGAGGCGGGCCGGATTCTCATGACCTCGTCGAGCCACAACGGTGTGAACGGAGATGACCGGACCTATCTGATCCAGCAGATCCAGGCACTGACGGGCCTTTCGGCCGGCGACTCCGAGCGGCGGGTCGATCAGGCCATAGCGAGCTCGAAAACAGCAATCGCTCATGTGCGTCGCAGCACGATCGTTCTCGCGTTCTCCTTGGCCGCGGCCACACTGCTCGGGGCTGTGAGCGCTTGGGCGGCGGCAGTTGCCGGCGGTCGGCACCGCGACGGCGCGCCGCTCCCGGAGTGGATCGCCTTTGCCGGATTAGAGCCAAAGAGAACGGCCGTGCCATAGGCTCCAGTCCGTGGGCAGACCGGCGTGCCAGCCCATTCGATCGTGGCGGTGCCGCCGGACGCCAGGGCAGCGATTGCGGCCTTTCGGGCCAGATAATCGTGCGGCACATCATCAGAGAATTCCGGATCAGAGAATTCCGGCGAAATGGCTGAAGACTCTATTCGCGTCCGCTTGCGATGCCGACCAGCTGTTGGCGTTGCAGCCGTCCGTATTGCGAGCGCGGCAGGCGCTGAAATTGCGATGATGAGCGCCGATTGCGGCGATCCTTTGCACCATCTCCACCGATATCCGGCTCGTGAGGGCGACGGCGCCAGCGCGTCCCGACACTCCCTCCGCCGCGAGGGCGCCGGCAAGCTTGTCGAGCGCATTGTGGCCGCCATCAAAGCAAGGTTTTTCTTGAACGGCTTCTTGCCTCGTCCGGGTGACTCGCCCGAGAAAACTATCCTGACTGCACTGTTGGACTTACCCCGTAGGGAACATGAAGCTTCCTCAGCCTGACCAGTTCCGTCTGGTGCTGCGGTCAGGAACGTTCCCAGTACCGTCTCGTTGTCCGAACAGAAAGTCGGATTGCACTTCGCGCCGCGTCGTAGCGCGCGATGGATTTCAAGTTTTGTGAATCCGAAAGTGCCGATCGAAGACACTGCGAGCAATGAATATTGGAGGAGATGCAGATGAGCATGAGAAAGAGTAGGTTCCTGTTGTCCACAGCAGTGCTGCTCGCTGGCGTCAGCCTGGCGGCGGCGCAAGGCATGCGTGAAGGTGGAGGCGGCGGAATGGGTGCCGGCGGCGCCGCGGAGCACGACAAGTCCGGAGGCGGAACGTCGCAAGGTCCGGGCGGTGCATCGCGCGGTGAAGGCATGACGCAGGGCCGGGCCGCGGAGCCACGCGGAGGCCGGGCGGAAAGCCCTGCGGGCGGTCAGTCACGCACCGAGCGTGGCGAAGGTATGAGAGAGGGCGGCCGCGTTACGGAGAGAGGCCAGGCCGGTAAGGATCAGCAGGGGCAAAAGGACCAAACCATCGGCCGGCGTCGTGGCGATCGCGACCAAACTCGTCAATCCGAGCAAAAGTCGCAAGACAAGGCTCAGTCCTCGGGCAAGCAAAACAGTCAGACCGTCGGACAGGGGCGCGGCGAGCGCGACCAGACGCGACAGTCCGAGCAAAAGGCGCCACAGGGCCAGAAGGACCAGAGCACGACAACCGGCGCCAACACCAGACCGAGCAATGCTCCTGCCCCGGGTCAGGCCACGCAGGGTCAGACGACGCAGGGTCAGATCTCGCAGCAGAACCAGGGCGCAGCGACCGGCACCCAAGCCACTGCGCCGGCGCAAAACCAGAGTACGACGACCCAGAGCATGTCGGGCCGCGTGTCGGTCAATGCGCAACAGCAGACAACGCTGCAGCAGTCGGTGCTCAGCTCGCGCAACGTGGCGCGGGTTAACGCCAGCTCGATCAACTTCCAGGTCAATACCGGCGTGGTGGTGCCGAGAAGCATCAACGTGGTGTCCGTCTCGGCCTTTCCGGCGCTGATCGATGTGTTCCCGGCCTTCCGCGACGACAGCTTCTTCGTCGTCGACGACGAGATCGTGGTCCTCGATCGCAGCCGCCGGATTGTAGATGTTGTTCCGGCCGGGCCGCGGACGCGGTTCAGCCACGCCGGCAGGATCGGCGGTGGAGGTGGCGGTGTCAGCGGCGGCAGCGCCGCTGCGCTTAATCTAAGCCCCGAGGAAATTCGTGTCGTGCAGCAGGTGCTGATCGAGCGCAGATTGCTGACCGGTGAGGCGGATGGCGTGCTCGGCCCGCGGACGCGCGAGGCGTTGATCACCTTCCAGCGGCAGCAAGGCATCCAGGCCAGCGGCTCGATCGATATCAGCACGGTCTCGGCGCTTGGCGTCTCCAACAAGATCAGTGCCACCCAGAGCCAGACCACGACTGGTCAGGGACAGACGAGCCAACAGCAGCCGGCGCAACAGGGCACGACCGGACAGAACACCGGTCAGGCCAATGCTCCGGCGCAGCAGGACCAACCGACAACGGGCCAAGCGCAGCAGAACCCGCCCACGACAACCGGGCAGGCTCAGCAGAACCAACCGGCAACGACCGGGCAGGCTCAGCAGAATCAACCGGCAACGACCGGACAGGCCCAGCAAAACCAGCCGGCAACGACGGGACAGAGCGGGACGCAACAGCCTTCCGGTCAGACGACCGGACAAGCGGCGCCTCCGCCCCAAGGCAACAATCCGCCGGCCGCCAACCAGAATATGCCGTCCGGGCAGCCCAACCAGAGCAATCCTCCGGCATCGAGCCAGCCGGCCGACAATTC
This sequence comes from Bradyrhizobium sp. CCBAU 45394, assembly GCF_028128655.1. NCBI lineage: Bacteria > Pseudomonadati > Pseudomonadota > Alphaproteobacteria > Hyphomicrobiales > Nitrobacteraceae > Bradyrhizobium > Bradyrhizobium sp. CCBAU 45394. The sequence goes on from NZ_LBIX01000009.1 coordinate 26,705, forward strand.
TCAAGGCAAGAAGTATTGAGGACGTGATGCTGAGCCCCGCTTCGGCGGGGCTCTTTTTGTGCCGCGGTACCGCGGAGCGTTAATCGCGTCCGCACGATCCACTGCGGCCGCGGCCGAAGCTGTCCGTGGCGAGAAGGTCATTCGAGTGACAGTTCGCGTTCGACCGCCACGAGTTGCTTCCCGACAACGAATATGGAGGCTCATGAGGGCTTTGTACGCCAGTTGGCGGCAGCGCCAGGCGGGGATTGGACGCTTCTCGCGACTCTGATCTCTGATCGGCTCAGAAGAACCCGGAACCGGGCGTGCCACCTCCTATGTGCGCATCCTCTGACCGGCCTCGGACGCGAGAAGGCATTCTTCTTTCCGCAAATGCTAAAGCTGCACCATGACAGTCCATTCGGGCCTCGTCGGCACATATGGGCTCGAACGCGGAGGCCTCTGTTCAAAGGAACGGTTGCGCTTTGCCCTTCGTTTGTATTCCGGAGGACAAACGCCATGAACGTGCTGGATGAAGATACCAAGTCGCTTTGGATGGAGACGTTCATCCCGGCGGCTTCGCGCTTTTCGGGGCAGGCACGTGCCGACGTCGGCGTGATCGGCGCCGGCATCGCCGGTCTGTCGGTGGCCTATGAACTGGCCGCGCGCGGGCGCTCGGTCATCGTGCTCGACCGCGGCAGAATTGGCAGCGGAATGACGGCGCGCACCACCGCCCATTTGGCAACGGCCCTGGACGACGACTACAAGGAATTGATCAGGGTTCGGGGTGAGGATTGCGCCCGGTTGTACTACCAGAGCGTCGCCGCCGCGATCGACCGCGCGCAGGCGATCCAGTCTGCCGAGGGCATTGACTGCGATTTCCGCCGCGTCGGTGGCTATTGGGTGTTGGCGCCGGAGACGTTGCCATCGCATCTGGATGAGGAATTCGAAAGCTGCAGGAAGCTGGGAATCCCCGTCGAGCTTTGCAGCGATCCGACACCAATCCATCACGGCGGTTTTGCGCGCTCGCTTCGTTTTCCCCGACAAGCGCGCTTTCATCCGACCAAATACCTTGCCGGATTGGCGAAAGCGCTGCATCGGCGCGGCGCCAGGCTTTACGGTGACACCTGCGTCGAGACGATCGAGCACGGCCGCGGAGAAATCGTTCTGAGGACGTCAGGCGGCGAGGTGCGGGTCACGGACGTCGTCGTTGCGACGAACTCGCCCGTCAGTCTGCGCGTCGCGATCCATACCAAACAGGCGCCCTATCGCACCTATGTGATTGCGGCCAAAGTCCCGGCGGGCTCGCTGCTGGATGCGCTGTATTGGGACACGCTCGATCCCTATCACTATGTCCGCCTGCAGCCGAGCTCGGCGGATGAGGACATCGTGATCGTCGGTGGTGAAGACCACAAGTCCGGCGAAGCCGACGATGGTCAGGCGCGCTTTTCCGCGCTCGAACAATGGACGCGCGCGCGGTTGCCGATGATCGGCAAGATCACCCATCGCTGGTCGGGCCAAGTGCTCGAACCCACGGACTTCACCGGCTTCGTCGGACGCAGCCCGGACGAAGAGCATGTGTTCCTCGTCAGCGGCGATTCCGGGCAAGGCATGACGAACGGCCTGGTGGCAGGTCTCTTGATTGCGGACCTGATTACAATCGGCGGCAATAACTGGGAGGCCGTCTATTTACCCGAGCGCAAGGTCTTCAAGAATATCACGACGTTCATCAGCGAGAACATCACGCCACTCAAGAACTTTGCCGAATATCTCAGCGCCGATGCACTCGCCTCGGTGGAGCGGCTCCGCCTGGGAGAGGGCCGGCTCGTTCGCAGCGGATTGAAGAAGATTGCCGCCTGCCGCGACCGCGATGGCAAATTGCACCTTTTGTCGGCGAGCTGCACCCATCTTGGTTGTGTCGTGCATTGGAATTCGCTGGAGCAGTGTTGGGATTGCCCCTGCCACGGTTCTCAATTCGCGCCGGACGGTACCGCGCTCAATGGGCCCGCCGTATCTCCGCTCGCGCCGGTGGAAAGTTCACCGAGTGTCCAGGCAGCGGAATAGCGACAGGTGACAGCCGCGGAGGAAGAGGCCTGCCACATCGTCTACTTCGGCGGACTCCCCATTCACGCGGCATGACATCGGCTCGCGTCCGACGGATCCTCGGGGAGTTCGATGTGATCTACCCGCAATGGGTAGCAAGGGCTGTTCCGAGCGTTCGCTTGCGTTGGGCGAGAATCATACGGCGGAAGGCTGATTGTCGATGACAAGCAGCGGAGCGCGATCAGAGGTCTTTATGGAGCGAAGTTGATCGCTTGAGCCATGTTCAAAATTGCTAGAGTTTCAGCAAGTCGCCTTAGAGGGCCAAGCTTTCCGGTCACTGTCCGGCCGACCAGAGCGGATGTCGTGGCCGCACGCTTCATCGCCCGTAACACTGCGCCGGCTCCAGAGATGGTAGCCCGCGCCCTGACTTGGGGCGCCGACGAGAAGGTCCTTCTGGTCCTCGCGGCGGCTGGTTGGCTTGCGTCGCGGGGGCGAGGCGAGCCGCTGCGGCGCGCCGGCAACCATGCTCTGCTGGTCACGGTCGCGGCGTCGCTGCTGCCCCATGGTTTGAAGCTTCTGTTCGACCAGACCCGACCGGACCGCAGGACAGTGATCGGACACCTCCACGGCGTCCCATTTTCCGGGAAAAGTGAGGACGCCTTTCCCTCCGGCCACGCACTGCACATGGGAGCCTTGGCATCGGCGGCCGGTGCGATGCCGGCCGGCCCCCGTCGGGCGATCCGCGCCATTGCGGTCGGCATCTCGCTGACGCGCTTAGTCGTCCTGGCGCACTGGGCGAGCGATGTCGTCGCAGGTTTCGCATTGGGAGCGGCTCTTGAACGGTTCCTGCGGCTGTGCACCGGCTACCCGCTCGATGCATCAACGGAGAACGATCATGCCGACCCTTGAGTCTCTAAAGCGGTATGCGGAACGCGCCACCGGTTTGCGGCGCCCCGGTAAGCGGAAAGCTATGGACTTCGCGCAAGCGCGAAACCCGCACACTGTCCGCTTCAAGGATGACGGTCTCATCCCCAATCATCCGCGATGGCCCCTAGTCATTTATCGCCGGGCAGTCAATCTCGATGAACGCTACGACCCCGCGGCGGAGATCGAAGACCTGTTCGAGGCGAACGGATGGGGCGATACTTGGCGCAACACCATCTACGACTACGTTCATTACCACTCCCGGATCCATGAGGTGCTCGGCATCGCGCGCGGCAAGGGGCGCGTTCGATTTGGCGGAAAAAAGAAGGGTAGAATATTCACGTTGAAGGCCGGCGATGTCGCCGTCCTGCCCGCCGGCACAGGGCACCAGTGCCTGGGGGCAGACGATGACTTCCTCGTCATCGGAGCCTACCCGCCGGCGGGGACTTACGACGAATGCACGACGGTGGAGGACCGTCCACGCGCCCTGAAGAGCATTCCGAAGGTGCCGCCGCCGCGCAAGGATCCGGTCTACGGGGCCGGCGGGCCGCTCGGGAGACTCTGGAAGACGACAAAATGACCGAATACATCGTCCGCTTTCTCGTTGGGGGCGCCGTTGTATCAGCTTTCGCGATGCTGGGAGATCTTCTACGTCCTAAGAGCTTCGCCGGTCTCTTCGCGGCCGCACCCTCGGTCGCGCTCGCAACGCTCGGGATTGCGGTACACCAGCACGGGGCGCACTATGCGACCCTGCAAGCTCAGGCGATGCTCGCGGGGTCGATCGCGCTCGCCGTCTACAGCGTCGTCGTTTGTCAAATCCTCGTTCGCGCCCGACTGCGAGCGTTGCCCGCCACTTTGCTATCTCTCGTCGTCTGGCTGATCGTAGCCTTCGGCGTGCTGACCCTTGCCGGGGGACAGACATGATGCCGATCCGCTTTTCGCCGTCATCTCTCAAGGAAGGCCGCTGGTACGAATACCTGATCCGATTCGCGCTCGGCGGCACCGCGACAGTCTTCGCCGGCCTCGTCAGCAGTCGCTATGGAGCCTCTATCGGCGGGCTTTTCCTCGCCCTTCCGGCGATCTTCTGCGCCAGCGCCACGCTGATCGAGAAGCATGAAATCCGCCGGAAGCGGGAGGCGGGCCTCGCCGGCGAGCGCCGCGGGCGAACGGCGGCCGCGGTCGACTCCGCTGGCGCCGCGCTCGGCGCGCTCGGCATGCTGGCCTTTGCGATGGTCTTTTCGTTGACGGCGGAAACCAGCATCGCAGCCGCCTTCATAGGTGCATCGCTTGCTTGGCTGGTCATCTCGATGGTGGCCTGGTACGTGCGGCGCAAGACGCGATCAGTGCGGAGAGGGCGGACGGAACAAAAAGGCGGCGGCTCCGCGATTGGGCGAAGCCGCTGAGGTCGATCCACGCTCGCGCTCGACGCCTTCCTGTTCACACCCTTGCGCAGCGCAACCGTATTGAGTTTGGTGTTCGCCGCCTTCTGACTAATGATTAGATCAACGTGATACTCTTTGGTGTCCGAAAAAACCGAAGTTAAGGCGTTCGATGTTTGGGCGTGCAGTCCGCTTCACAGTTGTCCCCGTGGAAGGGCCTGGCTAAGCTCGAGATTCGAACGGTGCATGAACCACCGGTTCTGCTCTTGCTTAGGTTCCGCGAAGGCCTGCTGTACTTCGTGCTCCATTGGTTGGATTGCCCAGCTACGCTCGGAAAGTGAACCATTCCAGCGCTCGCGACGTTTTCCACAACTGGAGGACGTGAGGACGTATAATGAGGGCCAGAAAGACATGCGGGTACTGATCGTCGACGACCATCCCGTTGTGGTAACGGGCTGCCGGGCTTTGTTCACGTCGGACCCTTCCGTCGAGATCCTGGAGGCCTTCAATGCAAAGGAGGGCCACCGCGCGTACCTGCAGAAGCATCCCGACGTCACGGTGGTTGACGTGAGGCTTCCGCAAAGCCAGGCGATCTGCCGATCGAATTTCCAACGTCGGTCTGGCTTGCAGCCAATACCCGCGCGGATAAATCGCTTGGTATCAGCCTTTCACCGAGCTTGCTCGCACGCGCGGATGAAGTGATCGAATAGATCATGCTATCCACCGTCAACGAAGCCAAGCGTTTCGTGAAAAGCAATCCGGCGCTGCTTGACATCGCGCAGAACCTGCGCAGCAGGTTGCAGAGTGCAAAAACATTCCAAACAACTTCTCTGGTTTTCTTACTTCAAACCTGCTGCAGTCAGTTGGGGCTTTAGCCAGGTCCGCGGCTGGTTGGCGGCGACGGTCCTTGCGAGACCAGCGACCCGGGCACCCGATCGAACGCTCCACTCTCAATCAAGTGAAACAGGAGGTGCAGGTGCGCGTCACCCATGGGGCGCTCTTCGGATTTTGCTGCCCTCGGCTTCCGACCTCCGGAATAGGTAATGCAAAAAACGTATCCCTTTCGCCACGCCTGCCATGGCAAGGCGTATCCAAATCACGATGAAGGGAAAGGGATCACTCCGTCTGAACCAGGCGAATTCCCGGGCGCCTTTGAGTGATCGCCACCAATCTCTGACCGAGAGCTGGCGGCCCAAGAGGTCGTGTACGCTGGCTAGGCAGTCATAGGGCTCGACCACGAATACTCGGCCATCGATCTGTGGCGATCGCCGCACGCACTGACCCGTGAGATCGCGATAAAGCGCTCTCGCAACGTCAATTCTGTCGCTATCCTCGAACAATCGAAACTGTGCGCCGATACGCGGGTTGAAGTCGAGGAGCTTGTATTGACCGTCTCGTTTATCGAACCGATAGTCGATGTCTATTATACCTGCATAGGAAACCGCTTTGACGAGAGCCTCGGCCTGTTGGAGGAGCGCGGGGTTGGTGACAGATCTGCCCAATGTTGCAGAACCGAAGCGGGACGGATAAGAGCGCAGCTTTCTGCCAGTGAAGCCGGCCAGGCACTTCGAGTCCGCGTCGCAATATCCATCAAAGAGCCAATCCTCGCCATCACGAATGTATTCCTGGATCAGCAGGTTATGAGGAACCTGTGCTTCCGATCGGCGGTAGAGATCTAGGAGTGCCCGAGGGGAGGAAACGATGGAGGGTTTGATCTTAGGATTGAGCCATGGCTTCGATGGCTTCACCACAACCGGGAAAGCTGCGGTCTCAATAAACTCGTAGACCTCTGAAATCGTGCCGGGTGATATTGCCTGAGGGCATGGTACCCCGAGTTGCTTGCACAGTGTGTGCAGCTGAGATTTGTCGGCTAAGCTCCGTGGAATGTCTGATCGCAGCTTCGGAAACAAGAACCACTGCCGCAATGTGACAGCCTCTTCGGCAATCAGGATCGCGCCGACGTCGTCCGTTGGAATGAGGATGGTCGGCAGTTTCAGCTGTCGTCCAATCCTTTCCAGTCCTTCGAGCAGCCGCGATCTTGGCAAGTCGCGGGTGTCCCAAACGAATTTTCCCGTCAGATATTTGGAAAGGCCGGCCGGTGCGAAGCGATCCTCGATGACTGTAAATACTGGAACATCGAGCATTCCCAAGGTTCGAATGATACCGAGGCCGCCATGATGCAGGGCATAGCGGCCCGTTTTCAGGATGAGAACCGGGAAGGGCGGCAAGCCTTCGTTCGCACTCGCCATTTGCTTCATCAAGCGGTTCGATTGCGTGTGGAAGCAATTTCGACAGAAACTGACGACGGAGAGCGACGTTGCTCACGGCCAATGGCGCTGGAGATGCGCTCGGCTGCATACTGAGTGCCGCATAAGAACCGCATCACCGGTCCGAAATTGTATGCACTGGCTATGCCGGTGAAATAAAGGCCCGGGATCGAGGACTCGAAACTGGGCGACAGCGACGGAGCATCTTGCACGCAGCGCAACTCGGATATCAGCCTCTGACTCAGGAATGGGAGTGATCCAACATTGAAGCGATAGCCGGTCGCGGCAATGACGTGGTCAGCGATCAGTTGGCGGGACGTCCCTTCTGGGCCATCGACGTGCAGAACCACTTTGCTGCCTTTCGCTTCGGCTTCTCGCACGCCCTGACCGAGCAGTATCGGGACACGGCCCACGACCCGCTCTTTAAGCCACCAGGAACCCGATGGGCCAAGCACCTCTAGAGACGTCCCGCGACGTTGCCCGTACGTCCGCACCACATCGACGCGTATTTGCTCGGGCAGATGATAGAACGCCAGCGGAGCGGCGGCGCAGAGCCATAATTTAAGCCCATTTCCCATCGGCGACTCGGGCCGGCGCAGCCGTTGCCATAACGATCGTGGCCCAGGTTTGGGGATATCATGCCACTCGATTGACGAACGCCGCACCAGCAGCGTTACCGTCGCTTGCGCCTCGTTCAAGAGAGCCGCCGTCTCGAGCGCGGATTGACCGCCGCCGATGACGACTACTTCGCGCCCCTTGAATTTGTCCAAATCGTGATGGTTGCTGCTGTGCGACAGCAACTCCGCAGGCAATTTCGCCAGTTTAGCGGGGATGTATTCGGCATGCGACAGACCAGTTGCGACAACCACCTTTTTGGCCCTTACTTCTTCACCCGTGGCCAGTCGCAATTGAAACCTGTTGGTCTGTCGATCCAGCATGGTGACTGATACATCTTCAACCATTGGAACGAGCCGCTGCTGAAACGCTACGGCGTATCGGGAAAATGTTTCACGTGATACGGGTATACCCTCGTAGGGCAGCGCTTCCTCTTCACAGAACTGCTGCAGAGTGCAACGGCCGGCCGGATCCGCGAGGTTGGAAGCGAATCCTTCAGACTTGAGGAGCATGCCCGCCGGCATTTGCGTCCGCCAGCGATGCATTGGTGAGCCAAATATACGGAACTCCACGCCGCGAGACCGCAAGTAAGCCGCGGTTGAGACGCCAAACGGCCCCGCACCGATGACAGCTACCGGAAGATCGACGTCGCTCATAACTTCCTCTCCTGTTACGGTCTTGGGACGTGCCGAAGTCACTTTGAGCAAGTTTACGCAAAAGGATTTGAGATAAGAACCGTCGATCGAGTCTCGTCGGAGACTGAGCGGCGGCAAATTGTGAGTACTCCGCAAGGTGATCCTGGAGACCGCTTGCAACGTTTCATGCCCATCGGCGCTCTGTCGGTTGCACGCACATTTGAGCACGCTTGCTGATGAGGTAGAGCTGGCAATGAAGTCTAAGCAGGCTGGCTAAGGCCGCTCGACCGACGCGGCCTTATGTTTTGCCGCCTGGATTACAGGCGCAAGTCCGCTCTCTTGAGGAGAGGCTGGCCGAGCAGAGACTGGCACGCATCTAAGCGATTGGTTGACCTCGCCCGGGCTCCGGCCGGCCAAGCTAACGTGACCATTCGTCTGAAGCGACAGCGATCGTCCCATCCGAGATGGGCGATATGAAGTCTCTGTGCAGGCAAGTTGGTCTTCGCGCACCGTCGAACAGAACGATGAGGCCCGTGGTCCGGCGGCCCACTTCGACGACGATGCCACTCCGATCAGCCAGCCCCGGACATCGAGCGGCACCAAGCTTGCTCATTCTGAAACGCGTACCGACGGCAATCGGGTCGTTCTTAGCCTGCGTCTGTCCTGGCATCACGTGGCACCCAGCAGCGGCAGCGCGAGCTGCACGTCGAAGCGGGAAGTGGCGTTGGCGGCGATAAATTCCTGCAGCGCTGGCGGGATATCGACGTCGTTATCAGTTGCCCGCTGTGCCAGCGCGTCAGCGACATCGGAGGTGGCGTCCCGTGACCAGCCTTCGCCCGGATTGAAGCACGCAATCCGAACCGGATGGGCGTACTGGCCTGACAGGAGATGCCTGAGGATAGTCTCGAGATCAGTATCGGTTTCGTCGGTCTCGCGCCAGGCGCAGCCGGCGCGGACGCCGAAGTCCTGGATGACCAGATAGATGTCGCGGTCGAGGCGGTCGGCCGGCACGATCGAGGGCGAGGAACGCATACGCAAACTCCAACACAGACCGTGGCGGAGAGACGGCCCCGGCTTCAGGGGGGCGTTTGGGGTAGGCCGGGGCCGCTCCGCCAGCTCGGACAGCGAGCCGGCGAGATTCAAATACCGCGCGCCCGCGTGGTTCCTGCAAGGAATGTCAACCCGTAAATTTCCCACGCGATGGCAGCGCCTCCGGTGCGGCCTGCCGCTCCGGTCGGCGCGAACGCGGTGGGCCATGCCATCAGCGCTTGAGCAGATCTTCGCCCTGCGGAAGCAACTTCACAAAGGTGCCGCTCTCATGCAGCTCGAGCCAGCCTTTCTCGACCGCGTAGCGAATGCCGGCGCCGAACTCCGCGCCGGTCGCCTTGCAGCCGTTCTTGGAGAGGAACCGCGCGTTGATCTTCTCGATGTGAATGCGGCCGTTGATTGGTTCGAAACCGGCGGCAAGCTCGAGGAGCTTGCGCGCGGCAACCTGCGGATCTGCGAAGGGGCGGGTCTCGATGTGCATGAAAGAGGCCGCCAATTGAGGCGGCAAAAAAGGCCCCAGCTCGCGGGGGGGCGTTGGAGCTGGGGCCACTCAGGGTGCCCTTGGGGAAGGGCACCGGGAAAACTTGGCAGGCGCCTTGTCGTTCCTCAAAAACAAGGGCCGCCGACTTGCCGTCAGCGGCCCCGTCCGGGTTTCAATAGTTCCGAGATCAAATGGCCTAGCCAGCCCCGGATTGCCGATTTTTCCCGATCCTCAAGGTTCTCGCAACCACATATGTGAATCGCCTAGTTGATTTTTTCGCTGCCCCCTCTGTGCGGTTGCGGCCGCCGATGTAGCCGTCGCCGTCGGTCTTTGATTTAGCTCAATGACCCCGCTTGGTCCCGCCCGCTCGCTGGGGCCATGAACCAATCCGACAAGTCGGATTCAGCTAAGCCGCAACCTCCTCGACCGACGCGCTTGGATGAGGTGCGGCAGGCCGTTGAAGAGTACGCTGCTGAACTCCGGGAGATCATCAGGAAGCTCCGTCAGAGGCTGCTGCATTGAGGCCGCCTCAGTTGGCGGCTTCTTCATTGATCCCGCTTCAGCTTGCGTCGTCCCCAATGCGGTTCCTTGCCCTTGGGATTGAGCTCCGGGACGTAGTGTCGGTTCAGCGCCCGCATGACCCCGATACGGGCGAACATCGTCGGCCCGCCGCGCTCGACCACCAGGAGCAAGGCTTCCATCGCCGCGCGCCACTCGGGCGCATTATGCTCTTTCTTCGGCAGCCCAGCGATGTACTCGCCGGCCTCGCGCAGCGTGGCTAGGCTGCGACCATCGACCTCGATCGGCTCCTCGAAAGGGCGCCCCCAGCCTTTGATCATTGCATGTTTCGGTACCCCATGATTGCAAACTGCGGGTTGCCCCGCTCGAAGTCCGGCCGAACGTCGGCACCGCGAGATCCGCAGCCCTGGCAGACAAATCGCGGCTCGAGATCCGATAGCCTTACATTGTCAGGCCAACGGTCGGCATCCCAGGCAACGTGATGGCCGCAATGGCAATAAACCAGGACGCCACGCAAGCCCATTTCGCGCATCTCGCCGAAGGTGATCTTGACGGGACGGCCGTCAACATGCGCGGGCGTGTGGCGTCGAACAGGACGAGGCATGCCGAGATCAAAGCGCCGTCGTGAGCACCTTGCAAATTATCGATTCCTAGCGGCTCGGGAAGCGCGCGAGCTACTGCCGGTCGTGGGTGTGGAAAACGCGCGCACCTCGAGTCGAAAAAGGAGGCTTTCGATATACCGAAATTCCGCTTGCTCTGTCGGGCAAAACAGTGGTTCATAAGGCGCTGGCTCTAACTGTCGTGATAGGAACCAGCGCCATGGCGGCTGAAGTCGAGACTTCTTCCGAGCTGTCCAAGATTGCGAAGCTCAATGGAGACTTCAGGAAGAACTACGGCACATTGCTTGGCGCAGTCCTGTATCTAAGATCTATCAATGCAGTCCGTGGGCGTTCTTGGCTGTGGGCCGGCCTGTTTTCTCTCGTCTGCTCGGCCGTGTTAGGATGGCTGGGCAAACACGGCTTTTCATTGCTTTGGTGAGGACGAGCGGATTGCTATTCATGAGGCCGGTCACGCCGTGGCCGCTTGCTTGCTTGGCAAACCGCTCGGCGGAGCGACAATCAATCCTGATCCGACCGGCCAGTACGGCGGATTGGTGTGGGGGCCGCGTCACAGCGTCGCCTTCGGTAGCGATGACGACGGCGATGATGTGCCAGAGTTGTGCGACAATTTGCAGGATTTGATGCCGCAGGAGGGCGAAGATCGCAGCGATGCCGCAGACGTGTACTTGCGCGTGCTTGACCGCTGCATCGAACTGGCTGCGGCATCCGTCGCAGAGCGCATGCTTCTGCCAGGAGAGCCCGTGCCGTCTGTTAGTGACGTTGAGCAAGCGGTCGCGCTCGCGTCATTGGTCTGCAAGTCGGCGGAGGCGGTCGAGCGTTTCCTGGCATTCTGCGAGCAGCAAGCCCACGACCTCTTGCCGCCCCATGGTCCGATCATCATGGCCTTGAGCATTGTGCTGAAAATTCGTCGTACCTTGACGGGAGCGGAGATCGACGACGTGATCGCAACTACGGTCGCGGGTCTACAGTTGGCGGCCGAGCGCCGGCGGCGAGCCGAGTGGCGCAAGGCGGAGCTGGTCGCCGAGCGCTTTCGCGCCGCATGTGATCACGCTGATACCGCAGCCTTGCCACGGTCTGCGCCAGATCGCGTGCGGTAATCGACGACATCAAGGATCGTAAGGCACGGCGGATGTAACCGGCCTGATGATCCTGAAGGGCCCCGACGTGCAACATCGTTGGGGCCATTGCTTTGGGCGCATCCGTGCTGGATGCTAGAACAGGCCGGTGCAACGCCTTCCATGCGTGTGCGCTCTTTGGTCGCGTTACAAGGACAACGGAAGGTCCTATGTTGGCTAGGACATGATCCACGTCCTCGACATCGACCCGCGCGTTGCGCGGCGTTGCTTGCATGCCGGACGGCTCCAAGCAGGAGCTTAGCCGGACGGCAGTTGGTGCCGTCCGGATTTACCCCCTTCCTTCATCAATCAGATTTGGTGTGTGGCTCTCCCGGGAGGGAAGCCAACAAGGAGGCATGTCGTGAACAACCCGCTTTTCCCGAACGTCACTCTTCCGGCGTCTGACCATCGCCGCTTGGAAAGGCTCGCGCACGTGGGAGCAAATCAAGGCCACGTGGACGCACGTTTTCTGTTGAGTGAGATCAACCGTGCGGAAGTCGTCCCTGATCGCGCAGCCAGATTGGATAGCGTCGTCACCATGGGTTCGTGGGTGACGTTCTGGATCAACTGGGGTTTCCCGCGTGAGACGAGGCAACTGGTGTATCCCGAAGACTACACGTCCGAGTGAACCCAAATCCCCGTGATGTCACCGTTGGGCGCAGCATTGGTGGGGCTGAAGGTCGGAAGTGAAATTCCCTTCTTTGCCTTCGGGCGCACCAACGTCGTCAGGATCGAACGCGTCAGTCGAGGTGATCCGAATGATGTTGTCGGGGTTCTGTTTAGCAATCACACGTTCCCGGACAGAACGCTTTTCGATGACGATGATCCGGGACCATCAGCCGCCTAAAGAAGGGAGAGAAGTGATGAGCAAGACTACTTACAAGGACAAGCCTGAAATCGTGTTGCCGCCCGTCACAGTGTTGGAGGATGAGGCCAGGCGTTTAAGCGCTCTGGCCAGTTCGAGCGCGGTACTCTTTCCGCGCGTGGCCCATTTCCTTGCGCGGGAGATAGAGCGTGCAAGCGTGGTGGCGAACAATTCCGAACTGCGAGGGGTGGTCCGCATGGGCTCGCAGGTCCGGTACTGCGATGAGAAGACCGGTGAAGTCCGGGACGTGGTGTTGGTGTATCCGCATGAAGCGGACATAACATTAAAACGCGTCTCGGTTCTTACGCCCGTCGGCGCTGCGTTGATCGGCCTGTCGGTTGGTCAAGCCATCGAGTTTCAAACGCCGGGCCACAACAAGCGCTCCTTGACGGTGCTAGGGGTGTCCAACTGACGGAGGCTTTGATATGCGCGACGTTTCAACCAATCAGGCCGCCTTGACAGCCATCGGTATCACCGTTGTTCTGGCTGTCGTGTTTTCTCTTGCGACCTTCTTCAAGGCTTAAGGGTTCCAAGGGTCACGGTATGATCCTAGGAAGGCCCCGGCGAGTGAAGCACGCCGGGGCCTTTCGCTTAACGCTGATGGCCTAGCCCAAGTCCAAGGCTGAGAGCCTTCTGACGCAACGAGCCCTCGGATCGTTTCATCAGCTTTGAGAGCTTCGCCACCGGGGTGCGGGCCTTGGAATGTGCCTTGAGCTGTTTGACGTCGTCCTTGGTGTACTCTTTGCGCTTGCTCTTAGTCTTTTTTGCCACTTGATCGTCTCCGGCGTGATTTGGGTTCTCGCCTTAAGGTCATCATGCGAATGCGTCAAGCACTCGCTCCATCGCCGGGTGACTACGGTTTCTCACTTTGACCCAATACTTGCTGCGCCCGGCCTGATACGGCCGGTCGCGGCGTTTCGATACTAATCCTTCAAGGCCGATCTTGCAGGCAGCGCGAAACAGTTCAGGCCCAAGCTCGCCCCGCTCAAACGGATTGACGAACACGCCTTCAGGACGCCGCGCCAGCAAGCGCTCCAAATTCGCCTTTCGCATCGACAGCGGAAGCATGCGGAGGTCGTCGCCACTTTCGGCGAGAATATCGAAGGCGCAAAACTGAACCTCATCATCGTGCTTGCGCGAGTGAAGCGCGTTGAAATCTGAGGTACCATCGACGCCCAGCACTACCGCTTCGCCATCGAGCACGAAGTGCTTCTGGCGGACCTTGCGCGCGGCCTCCGTGATCCAAGGATATCGGTCGGCCCAGTTGTAACCGCCGCGCGTGATCAGGCGCACGCGGTCGCCATCGCGCTCCAGACGGAGGCGATAGCCGTCGTACTTCACCTCATGGAGCCAATCGGGGCCGGCCGGGACCGAAATGCCCTTGCTCGGCAGGCAAAACTCAAATGAACGCATGTGGGAAAAATAGGCATTCGATGCCCGATTACGAGATGGAGCTTAAGGCGACCCGGTCAAGCGGCGCCACATTATTGCGGCCTGGGCGGCAGATCAGGAGCGATGTCGCTGCCCGTGCTCTCACCGATAGCCTGCTCCACTGCGGATGCGAGCACTGCAAGGTGTTCAGCCTGGCCGACCTTATGCCTGGCAGGCCTGGGGCCACCTTGAACACAGCGTCCGCACCGGCGAGAACGCCTTTCGGCACCTCAACGGTCAGAGCGTCTGGGAGTATCGTAGCACCCGTTCAGATGAGAACGCGATTTTCAACCGTGCCATGACGGCCAATTCTCGCGGCGCCATCGAGGCTACCATCGCCGCCTACGACTTCAGCCGCTTTCGTCACGTCGCGGACATCGGGGGTGGTCAAGGCCAACTGCTGGCGGGAATTCTCGCCGCAAACAAGAGCCTGCGCGGAACGCTGTTCGATCAGCCGCACGTAGTAGTCAAGGCGGCCGAAGTTCTGAAGCGACATGGTGTCGCCGACAGATGCGAAGTGGTTGATGGCAGTTTCTTTGAAACCATCCCGGAGGGTGCTGACGCCTACGTGATGCGGGCGGTCATCCACGATTGGGATGACGAGGAAGCAATTTCCATTCTGAAGACCTGCCGTCGTGCCATGACGGCTGATGCCAGATTGCTGCTCGTTGAACGTGTCGTGGAGCCGCCGAACGAGGGGCTAATCTCGAAATTCAGTGATCTCAATATGCTCGTCATGCTCGGTGCGCTAGAACGGACCTACGACGAGTATTCCGCGCTGTGTCGAATGGCCGGATTCGAAACGCGCAGCACGACTCGCGCGGGCTCGCACTTCCAGGTTATCGAGGCAGTTCCCACTTAGGCCGACCTGGTGTGGAAGGCTTTGCTTCGCGGCCGCAGGGGGCACGCCCTACGTTGATTGAGGTCTGGTTGTGGCCCATAGCGGACCGCCAAAATCGATGCCGTCAAATCAGCTGCTGGATCCTAAGCGGACATCCAGCTGGCCACAAAAAGACCCACAGTGTTTTCAACACTGCGGGCCTTTTAATGGGTTGGCTGGCTCATGCGCTGCCTAGCGTATTAAGCCACCTCGCGACTCCCAGTAACTAGGTGTCCCGTAGTACTGGTGGGTCCGCGTTTCCCAGTCTCGATCCTGCCACGAGTCATCACTGAACTCAGGCGCGTCCTTCAGCTGTTGTTCGGTGATATTGGTTCGAAAACCACTAAGCGACGTATCGTATGTTAGAGCTCCCCAAGGAATGGGGTAATGGCTGTGGCCCAACCCAACAAATCCGCCAAAGCTCATGACGGCATAGGCCACACGACCTGACACCTTGTCGATAATGAGGTGATCAATCTCACCGATGTTCTTTCCATCTGCTCCATAAACTTCGGTCCCTTGAATGTCTTCGCTTGAGATGCATTGATGATCCGGATGGGCTGTTGCGCGGGCCATGGCTTCGTCTCCCTCACAGGTAGGTTTTTGGCTTAACTTGGCCGCTCCAGGGGGGTTCCTAGCTTCGGAGAACATGTCGCACGTCAATCATCAATCTATCGTCGTCGACATCGATTCAAACAACCTCCAGCTCCGATCCCATGGCGAAAACCTGTATCGAAAGGCGAAGTGGGCAAAAGACGAGGATAATGAGGCCGCCAACTGAGCGGCCTTACTTTAGGTAGGCGATTTTACCCCGGTGAACTCAGCCACTCGCCAATGTTGGCTCTCTCGCGAGTCGGGAACGAAAGGCGCCATCCTTTTGTTCAATCGTCCAGAGAGTTTAAAGGAGAAGGGCTTATGATCGCTAACAGACTTATGATCTTAGGTGCGGTGCTCGCCTTCAGCGCCAACTCCGTTTATGCCGGTCCCTGCACCACGGTGAGCCGCGATGCAGGATCAGGGAATGTCCCGGGCTATACGGGACAAACCACTGGTTCCACAGCAACTGATTCCAGGCAGCAACCGCCGACATCTTCGATGAGCAAAGGCTCGGAGAATACCGCAACGTCGTCGGAAGATGCGCAGCGCCAGATGCAGAGCCAGCCCACCGCTGCCGAACAATCAAAGGCTACCCACCCCGCACCCTCTGCGCAGTCACCGGATCGGACGGCAGGCACCGTCGAGCAGACCCGTCCCGCGCCCACTGAACAATCAAAGAAGGCAACGGCAGGCACGGCCGAGCCCGCACCGTCTCAGAAAAAGGTTACGGCGGCCGACCAGGACTGCGAGTAAGCGCGCGGGTCAATGGCTTCAAGACCCAGGCTGGCGGGAAAGCGAGACAGTCTATGTTGCGGCTAAGGGCGTGCCGATTGTCGACGCTCGCGCACCTAGCCTACGTCGGCTTGTGATGCTGTGGACGGCTCCTCCACGGGCACGAGAGTGCCAAGGAGTGGGCGCCGTTTGAGGCTCCCACGATTCGGAGGAGCAAGCTATGCAGTCAATTTCGACAATCGGTCTGGATATCGCGAAGTCGGTCTTTCAAGTGCATGGCGTTGATACAGCCGGCCAGGTGGTCATACGCCGTCAGTTGAGGCGTCGGCACGTCCTGGCGTTCTTCCAGAAGCTGCCCCATGCCTCGTCGGGATCGAGGCTTGCGCGTCGTCACACTATTGGTCCCGCGAGCTGCAGGCGTTGGGGCATTCGGTGCGATTGATGCCTCCGGCTTATGTGAGACCCTACGTCAAGCGGCAGAAGAACGATGCCACGGACGCGGAAGCGATTTGTGAGGCGGTTACGAGACCCAACATGCGGTTCGTGCCGACCAAGACGGTCGAGCAACAGAGCTGTCTGATGCTTCACCGGGCGCGCCATCTCTTCATTCGCCAGCAGACAGCCGTGATCAACTCGATCCGCGCCTATCTTGCCGAGTTCGGGATCGTCGCCCCTGTCGGACGCAGGGGTGTCGAGCAGCTGCTGGAAGTCGTCGCCGATACAGCCGACCGCCGGCTTCCAGAGGTCGGCCGTGCATGTCTTGCTGCTCTCGGCAGTCAGTTGCGAGCACTGAAGGCTCAGATACTGGAGTTCGACAGACGCATCATCGCCTGGCATCGATCAAATGCGACGAGCAAGCGGCTGGATGCGATCCCCGGCGTCGGGCCGGCGCTGGCCACGGCCCTTGTCGCCAGCATTGCTGACCCAGAAGCCTTCCGATCAGGGAGGGATTTCTCGGCCTGGGTCGGGCTTGTGCCGAAGCAGAACTCGAGCGGGGGTAAGGACAAGCTTGGCAGTATCAGCAAGCAAGGCGATCGCTATTTGCGCAGCCTGTTCACGGCAGGCGCACTCGCCGTGATCCGCTATGCCAAGATCCACGGCACCCAGCATCGGCCCTGGCTCACCGCGCTGTTGGCGCGCCGACCAACCAAGGTCGCCGCAATTGCGCTCGCCAACAAACTCGCGAGGATGGCATGGGCGATGATGGCGAGGAATGAAGGCTACAAGGAACCCGCCGCTCTTGCGGCGTAAACGAAATCACACCGGACAGCCCAGTGTGACGTAACGGTTGGGAGGGCGAACAGCACGTAATGCAGTGCCGGTCGATCCGGCGATCAGGACAACCCACATGGGCCACAGCATCATCGAATGCGTGCTTTTGACCGGGATCTGATCCGCGGAGGGCATTATGGCCAGCGGTCATGGGTACCGCGCGAACAGGCCGAACACATGGCTGCTCCGACCAATGCTGCAAAGTGAAGATTCTCCTTGCCAACCCGGAGCCGTCCACACATGGCCCATCGCGTCAGTTAGTCCGATGCAGCGGCTTGTCTGGAGTTGGGGGCAAAGCTGACCTGCCGGCTGAGCGCCCGGACTTCCCAGTTTGACCCATGGCCTGCTTGCGGAAGACGTCGAGCGGATTGACGCGGCGCTCCGTCCCGCCCAGATAGCCGGCTACGCTGATCCGTCCTCCGGAACGAATCGCCTTGCGGCCGACTTTCGGATATCATCCCCAATCTGCCCTTTTTGTATCCCAGAGGAATCTAAGATGGCAGGAATGCGATCCGGGCTTGTTATATTGACAGCGCTGCTTTGGTCAGGCTCTGCCGCCGTGGCACAGCAAGCGGGCAAGCCCTGCGCCAACGATATCAAGACACTGTGCGCCGGCATTCAGCCCGGCGAAGGCAGGATCAAGTCCTGCATAAAGTCGCATTTGACCGACCTGTCACCAGCCTGCGAGGAACGCTTGCTCACGGTTGCCGTGGCCGGAAAGGTGTGCAAGGCCGACGTTGCGAAGCTGTGCGCCGGTATTGTGCCGGGCACCGGCGGTATCAGGGCCTGCATAAAATTGCACATGGCTGAGTTGAGAGATCCCTGCAAGGATGCGATGTCCCAGACCGCGGCGGGCAGGAAAATCCTAAGAGGGGATCTCTAGAAATCCTTCCGCGAGCGCGCCCCACCAGCGGCGATCAACGGAGCCTTTGCTACAATGGGGACAAATTGCGGCAGGCCTGTATCGAAGAACAGAGCTATCCAAGAAACACGGAAGCTAAAGACAAACGCCTGATTGACAAAATGCGGCCGGAGTAAAATGGTTTGACGTCTGCAACTGGCCCTTAGCCGAAGGTCATTGAGCGCGTGTCACGTCGGTTGTCAGGGGCAAACCGGGCGCCGATCCAACTTGGCGTCCACCGCTGCTTTCGATCCAACTCGGACATCCCACGATGTCTGCTTTTGCGCCGCCTGGGAAACGTGTGGCTTGCGCCGCTAAACCACGCAGCGGCGAGTTGAAGTCGAGTTCCATTACCTCTTTTTCCCGACTGAGGTAGCTCATGCCATGCGTGTTCGCCGACCCCGGCGTGCAGGAATTCATCCGCAGCGCCTGCATGACAAAGCTAGCCGAGATCTCGCGATCCTCGACATCAATTTGCAGGGGATCAACGTGCATCCAGTTGCCGAGGTAGTAAAGAGCCGAGGGCTGCCTCTCTTCTTCTTGAGTGGTTACGGCAGCGCAGGCGTGCCCGACGGATTTGAAGGAATGCCTGTCCTCATCAAACCCTGTTCGCTGGATGCGCTGAAGCGCATAATTGATGCTGTCCTACCGAATGGAGAGCCCGAAAAACCGCAAGATAAGCCGTGATCTGTTGTTTTGAAAATTGAACAGGGATGCAAACGTCGCGCCCGGTTGGGGCAATGAGAGTAGCCGATTGTTTCAATAGTATCCCGTCGGCGCTGTTCCGCGAAGGAACACTGATCGCGTTGCACAGGGCGACGGTTGGCCTACAAAGTTAATCTAGGGCACCATACATTTGTTAGGGCCAGCGATGAATCGAGGGGCGGAGAATGTCGGCGGCGCCCAGCCTTGAGCCGGTGCGTCGTGGCGGTCCCGGCGTCTCGCCTCCAGCCCCGAAGGCGCTTGGGGCCGCTCACAAGGCATTTCAGTGCCGCCAGCCGTCCTTGTCGACCTCCACCCGAAAGCCTTCGGCATCCGCGGCACTTTACCTTCGTCGGTAACGCTGCAGGCCGGGCAGGGCGCGCCAGCGCCGCCACAGGTGCATGCGCGCGGGTCGTCCCAGGGACGGTCCTGATGGTTCTCGCAAACCCAGCCGCGATCGTCACAGTTGGCGCACGTCGTGGCCATTGCACCGGCGGCCAGGGGCTTTTCCTCGTTGGACATCAGGCCGACCCCGCCAGGGCAGCGCTAGCTGCATGTCGAAGCGCTTTGTGGCGTTAGCGGCGATGAAGGCTTGTAGCGCAGACGAGATCTCGGCGCCGGAGTCGGCTGCGATGGGACGGCTGGACGTCGGACTGAGGGCTCTCCGCTTGGCGGGCCGGACCACCAGATCGGCGGGGAAGCTGTCACATTACTTTGACAGACAGGTGCCGGTTTGGCAGGTGCTGGGATTTCAGAGCCCAGACCGGAATACGCGGCGAACTCTGCCGAGCGAATATACTCCGATTGTGCAGCGTTCAGCATCCTCTCAATTTCGGGAGTTAGGTGTGTTTAATGCTGAAATGACTGCGCTGCTCAGGGCGGTGCTCGAGGAAGTTTGCGAAAATATTCCTGTAAGCGAGACGGGCGCCAGAGCGTACGTTGCCTCGAAGCTGCTCGATGCTGCGGCACATGGACAGCTCTCAACCGACGCGTTGAAAGCGGCGGGTCTCAAGGCCTTGAACCCACCAACGATGTAACGGTGATGTGCCGCACGGCCTTCAGCGAAAGTTCGAATCGCCAGGCTCATGCCCGCCGGTTACGCTGGCGGGCCCAATTGGCGTACAATTTTGGATTGTGCGACCAAGTTGCAGGTGCTATTTTTCCCCGGCCATGTGGAGCGAGATACTAGTTCGTATCGCCATTATCTGTTTAGGGCTCACGCCTGTGGTGGCGCTAGCAGTGCTGACGTTCTGGAAGTAAGGCCGCCTCAGGTGGTGGTCGGTTTCAAGCTGGCGGGCCTACTCTTGGGCGCGATAGCCCTGGACGGCGAGTAGCTCTCTGATCCGCGCCACCTTCTTTTTGGCGCTGCTCGGTCCCTCTATGGTCTTCCGGATGTCCTCGACCAGACCCTCTAATCTCAGTCGATGCGCGCGGTCAGCTTCGCGGCGGCTGGCATCTGCAATCTCATCGAGAGCAACCATACGGCGAGTATTGCCGATTTTTCCCGATGCGTCAAAGCGCCGTTGGTGGGCCCTGACCCTGATCTGCCTCCTCGAAAGGCCGCCCCCAGCCCGCCTTCATCAGGTCCTCTTCACGCTTTCCGCGATTGCGCGTTCAACTTCTGCGGCGAGAACCGTCAGGTGATCAGCCAGCTTCGTAAAAAGCTCTCGTTTCTTCGGGTCGGTCGCCAAGTCACGGATGAGGGCGCACTCGGCGGCATCTGTGCGGAGCTTTTCCAATTGAGCCTGCATGTCTTTCATTGCAGCTATTCCGTTCCCTGAGGGGAACTGTACTGCCAAGGTTTGAAAGCGAACAGAGCTGAATGCCGAATTTTCCTAGGCTCGGGTCGCTGGATCGACGCAGTCCAGCACCTCCAGCGGCCCCGGCCTTCCACACCTCAAAAGCCCCCCACGGCCGGGGCCGTCTTTCAAGTGGCATCAATTAGCCCAAGCCACCGACAGGCGCTTTGGCGTTCCAGTCGAAGTCCGGCCGAACGTCGGCACCGCGAGACCCACAGCCCTGGCAGACAAATCGCGGCTCGAGATCCGATAGCCTTACCTTGTCAAGCCAATGGTCGGCATCCAGAGCAACGTGATGGCCGCAATGGCAGTAGACCAGGACGCCACCGAAGCCCATTTCGCGCATCTCGCCGAAGGTGATCTTGACGGGGCGGCCGTGAACGTGTGCAGGCGTGTGGCGTCGAACAGGACGAGGCATGCCGAGATCAAAGTGCCGTCGTGAGCACCTTGCAAATTATCGATTCCTAGCGGCTCGGGAAGCGCGCGAGCTACTGCCGGTCGTGGGTACGACCAACTCAATTGAAGGTATGAAACCTCAGCTTTAACGAACCATCCGCTTGGCGTTCGAAGACGTGCATGGCAAGTCCACTGAAGGGAGCCGGTTTGCCCTCCTTGTCCTTGCCCGTGGCGCTCCACTTAGCTGTGCCGACGACGACCTTGTCGTCTCCGCCCGCGTCGATAACCTCCAGCTTGTGGCCGGTCACACCATTCGCGAAAAACCCGGCAAAGAACTTTTCGATCTCCGCCGGGCCTGACGCGACTTCGTGCGTCGGCGGCAGCACCTTGGCGGTTGGGACATAGTTGGCAGCGACGGCCTTCGCGTCCTGTTTGTTGAATGCAGCATCAAAGGTGACGTAGGCTTTCTCGACGTCGGCCTTGGCGTCAGCGGCGAGCGTTATCGCCGGAGCGGCGATGAGCAGACAAAAGGCTAATGCTGATGCTTGAATAATGCGCATGGAAACCTCCCATCTTGGGTTTGGCGCATACAATATCGAGGGATGCACCCTCAATTTCTGACTCCTCGGCTGGGTGCTTCCGGCGCCGAGGGGATTGTCGATCAGTGGCGTATGAATAATTGGTCATGTCAGGAAGCTCTCAAACGGCCAGCCGGACACCTTAAGGCTGACGGAGATTTCACCTACAGAGCGCGACCGCGCTCCCAACTTCCAGCTCAGCGAACTTAAGGCGAAACGTAAGTAACCCAAAAGCCTAAATAGGATTACAGTGGTTATACGGGCCGTTGGTGCTGGATCATCTCTCAGACACCGGGTTTCGAATTTGGAACATGTGAAATCTCGCTGCCTTCGATTGAAGCCTACGTCGCGCTAGCTTCCCGATAGGCTCTTTCCGATGAGTAAGCGCGGCGGCGTGAACATGCTCTCCGCAGGGAGGCGCAGGGCTACTTCTTCAACAGTATTCCCACTGTTCGCGCCATTCGCCTCACTGATCCGGCGTGTCGGCCCAGCTCGGCAGCTATCTTCGATGCGCCAACTCCCTGCCGGGCGAGCCTGACTAATCGTCGAACTTCCTGCTCGGCCCATTGCTTTGGCTTCGGTGTTTTCATGGTGTGGCGCTCAACCTGCCGCCACTTAACCAGTGCGCCTGGTTACCAGCACTTGGGAAAATTACGGGTGGTACCTGCCCGCGATCACCATCCGACGCCTTCACGCCTACGAAATCGAGGGTTGCCCTTGGCCCACCCAAAGTGGATGGTCCGCCCGCCATGTCGCTGTTTGCTAACCATCAGGTCATTCATTGCCTTGAGCCTGAACAGGCGGCTTCTGCGGGCCCTGCACGCTCTGGCTCAGCAACGCCAGCGCAGTCTTCAGCTCGTCAGTGATGGACGCGAGGTCATTAATGTCCTCGAAGGCTTGGGCGACGCGCTCATTCGGTGATTTCTCGAACGGTTCGAAGGCATCAGAGATGCGCGTTCCTGCTCCAAGGGCGGTGGAAGCGACCATTAGCCCGAACACTAGGGCTGCGGTCCCGACGATGCCAATTTTGCGGATGTGAGCAATCGGCGGTGTCTGCACGAGGCGGTCATTGCTCATTGTCTCTACCTCACGGCGTACAGTCCGCGCATCATGCCGATCGTTGCGAGCAAACGGTAGATGGGGCGTCTACGATTAGGAGGTAACTCAAGCAGACGCGCGTTCTTGTCGAGTTGCCGTGGCGCAGATCGTGGGCGCCGCGCAAGTAGGCGTTCCATATTGCTCGTGCGAGATGCAGCGGACAACTTCCGCAGATCGTCGCGCCCCTCGGCGAGGATGTCGAAGTGCACTTATGGATTGGGAGTGCCCACGTCTGCGGACGGTGGCGCTATCGGCGGGGTAGCTGCGGACGGGGTAACGTCAACCACTTGGTGACGGTCGCGGCCATCTCGTCCCGCCGAGCTTTCCTGAGGAGAGCTTCCCGTTCTTGGCCCGGCGGCAGGCTCATCGCTCTTTTTCTGGATTGGCTGGCATCCATGGCGAGACGTTCTTCAAGGGTGGTCGCGTGCTTCAGCCTAAGGCGCGTCATGCTGAACCCTCGCTTTTAGGCAAGCCAACTGTTAGCGGGGCAAGAAGGTTCCAATCACGGAACGACAGGCGGCGCACGTGCAATGAGCCGAAGTGAAGCAAAAGCGAAAGTTATTCGTAGCAAGCGCGGCATCGATTGCTGGTTTCTCGTTCCGAACAACCTAAAAATAGTTTCTTGATATAATGATGATGACACTGACGCGAAAACGGAAAATAAGGTGGAAAAAACGCGGAAAAATCACGGGAGGATCAGAGTGGAAACCGTACAGCGCTTGCGCGCGATGGCGTTGCTGTGCCGACAGAGCGCCGCGCATCATCCTGACAGAAGCTGGAAGCTGCTCGCGGAGGCGGAGTTCTGGGAGCACATGGCAAGCGCCGCTCTGCTGGAGCATTTCAAAGAGTGCGCGGCCAGCTCGAATGACGTGATGCAACCACAACGAACTGCCAACTCGAATGACGCACACCGGATTGCGGCCGCCTAACTGGCTGGCCTCTTCCCCGCAGGTATGTTGGTCAGCAAACGCCGCACAAGCTCTGATGCTGCCGGTCGCCCGGCCTTGGTCAGACATTAAGGGACGCGGAATTTAAATGTCGGCACCTTTGTTTGGATCACCACGCTCTTGCTCTTCTGCGTCCCGCAATTCCCTCTGCGCTTGCTGCCAGAACTCGTTCTCGCGTCCTTCAGGTTTGCCCGCCTGCTCCCACAATTCGAACGCGCGCTTCCGTATCTGCTCTTCCGTTGGGTGAGCCATGATGAATTCTCCCAAGGTGTGCCCCCAACCCTTTGAACAAGGTGCACCACGATCTTAAGCGTATCCGCATCGCGCGAGTAGTTATCCCCGGCTCACTACATGCCAAGCTCACGGATTGCCTGCGCGGAAATCTCCGCCGGGTCTCGCACGCCAGTTTGCGCGATCTCGACGATCTTCTTCGCGATCATCTCGGCCATAGGATCGCTGCGGTCTTTGATGCCGATGGTACGCAGCGCTTTGTCGAAAGCCGTCGTCATACGGTTAACCTCCTCCGGCCCCATCGGGAGGTTTTGAAGTAACCGATAAATGGGCATTAGCTCAGCCCCCTGAGTGTCAGCGCCAGCACATTGGAACGGTTTCCGACCGAGGGAAAGCATACCACTAAGGGGATCGCGCAGCATGGTTAGCTTGAACCGGCCAAATTGGGCAAGCATACGCAGACTGGGACGGTTCCTTCGTGTCACATCGTTCAGAACTAATCTTCTCCGTACATCTATGCTGCAAACCGGAGGCTGACCTTCGTATTGGACATTACTAAGAGCTGGAAATTGGCGCTACTTAACGTTGAGAACGTTATCCGCGACAAGTGTGTGCGCGGCAATAGAATTCGATCTGTGAGGGCACAACGTTGAGCCAACGCGCGGTGGAAGATCCGATCACGAATTGCAAGAGATGGCGCAGATGCTGGCGAGCCTATGCGAAGCCGCGCAACGGCTCCCCGAGGGACCAGAGCGACAGAATGCATTGAAGGAGATCGACGGATTTCAGAGGCGGCTGGCCGCGTTAGTTGCGCGCCCTCTAGGCTGAGGTTCCTGTCGGGGCGCCCGGTGCGGGCACGCCGTGTTGCGTTGCTGTCATGGCGCCAACTCTACGACAACGACGATCGCCCAACGGCCCGGCACACTCCGGGCCGTTTCTATTCCGGCCGTAGCTACAAGTGAACGACTGGTGATGTCCCTTCAATTCCACCGTGCCGTCGAGGACATGGAAATATGGAGCGCAAGCAACGACGACTTTTCGTTCGTCATCACATATGAGAGCCCCGCCGGTCCCGGATTTCACGGACGCCCCGGCTATGTGGCGTCATGGCGCCCGCTTTATCAGAGCCGAGGCGCGATCAAGATCGGCGGCTCTCCATTCAAGACGTTCGCGGAAGCCGAGGTGGCCTGCAACGCCATGCTGAAACATCTGACCAAGCCAGACTGAGTGTGAAGACAAAGAGCCTCTTGCTATGCGCCCGACGCCAACGGTGCGGTCGCAGTTGCGTCTGTGTCCTAATTCCCACACTTGCGACCAAAAGCGCATCCGTTTGTCGTCTTTCGAACAGACGGCCCAAATCCACTCCGCTCCAACTTCACTATTGGAAGTAGTCATCGGTTGGGGAGGCGAAATGGAACGTTCCCTGTTAATTGAGATGAAGCGCGACAGATATGTCGAGCGGTGCAAGCAACGGGCCTTCGATCATCTCGACCGAGGTGATCTTAAGAACGCGGTCGCCTCGTTTGTCGGCAATATGAACGCGCGTCCCGATTGCGAATTGCCACAGCACTTGGCAACGCTTGGCGCTTCGCTGCTGACGGCGAACGATGCGCTCGGCTGGAGGACGCTCATTGAAGAATTGAGGTGATCGTCCGATGATCAACACGCGGGATCGGAAATGAAGGAGCGCGACAAGGCGTCTCCTCCATCCAGGTTCTTGGTTCGCCAGGGGTCCAAGGGCTGGATGGTTTATGATCGGCAACGTGCCTGTGACGCGGCGCACGTATCAGGGCGTTTGTTTGAATGCCTCGAAAGAAACCCGCGCCTGTGCCAAGGCTTTCGTCATGCGAGCGCGGTGCTCTTCGGTGAAATGAATATTTGGACGGACTTGGGTCGTCGTGAGAAATTCGAAGAAGTTTAGCGCAATCGGCATGATGTTCAGCATGTATTTGAGTTCAATCCCCCAACCAGTCGGATGGAAGTGGGCGAACTGACGTCGCAGGTTGTCGTTCAGTCGTTGAAGGTTCCGATAATCCTCCGCCGACAGCTCGGGCACGGGCCCTTCCATCAGTTCAGGTTTTCCGATCCGCTCAAGTAAAACATTGTAATCGGCCATTATCGTTCGTGGTCGATCCGAGGTAGGGTTGTCCAGCCACACCCGATTCTGTCGTCTAGATTTATCGGTGAGCGCGCCACAACCGTCTGTGCCGCTGAGTGCGATCACCATCGCACCCTGTACGGCGTTTTGCATGGCAGTGATAACCCACTTCCACTGCGACGGCCGTCTCTGAAGGTCGATAGATTGTGAGGCAACCAGCTCGATGGCGGCTACCGCATCTTCATACTCGTCGAAGTGGATGAACTCGTTTCCTTCTGACGCGTCATCCAGCAACCAATCGTCGCCGCCGCCGCAATCGCTTTCATCTTCACTCATCGGTCGTTCCCCATTCGCGCGTCGAAAAACATCGACCGGACATGGCACCGCAGAGCGAGAGCGACATCACAGTCAGGTTTCATAGATCGCTCGCCCTGTGTTCATGATGAGCGGGTCTTCCACGGCCTCGATTGCGCGACGCGCAATCGTGAAGATCGCGCCAACATCAGCTTCAGTGAACTGATCGGCGTGCAGTGTTGCATCCGTCAGCCAGTCGTCGCGATAAAGGCCAATCTGCTTGGCCTTGTCGAGGGCACCGACGTGAACATTAGACATGAACTGTCCTTCGCGGCTCAGCCTGAAGGCCTCAGCGACGCGATGGACAAGCTCTTCATTATCGACTTCGGCGCTAAACTCTCGGACCGCGACTGAAGCAAGCAGCAGTGAACTGACGGCAGCCTGCTTTCGGATGTGCGCGCTACGCCGAGCAACGGGCTTTGAGAGCGGCGCAGCGCTCCCCCAAATATCGAGGATCACCTTTCCGATTTCTTCGACGCCCAGCAC
This sequence comes from Bradyrhizobium sp. CCBAU 45394, assembly GCF_028128655.1. Lineage (NCBI taxonomy): Bacteria > Pseudomonadati > Pseudomonadota > Alphaproteobacteria > Hyphomicrobiales > Nitrobacteraceae > Bradyrhizobium > Bradyrhizobium sp. CCBAU 45394. The sequence continues at coordinate 53,693 of NZ_LBIX01000009.1, forward strand.
GGCAAGCGCAAAGGCGCTGGCAAAGCGGGTGTGGTCGAACAACAGTTTTGAATCCTGCAAGAGCCGCGCAGCATTTGCGATGACCGCAGTGCGTTCATTTGGGTCCATGCTGCAATATCGCAGCACACCGGGCAGCCCCGCCACGCGAACCCAATCAGTCCGGGGTCTTTTCCACCGCCCGGTTTTCCACCGGGCTCCATCATGCTCCACAGAAATTCATGCGTAGCGCCTTTGCTGATAAGCCAGCCGGATCGCGACACAAATACGAAACACCATTCCCATCGCATTGATTTCTATACGGTTCTTGTCCGAACACACTCCCTGCGCAGGGAAAAGCGGCCCGCGGGAGCTGTGACCTGGCTCAGAATCGGTCGGCATATGCAATCAGGCGGCGAGCCGTGGCCCCTTCCTGCGCCAGGGCCTTAGCGACAGGCCCGGCGACGATCCGCCTCAGTTCGGCCGCGACGCCGTCCAGCACCGCGCGTTTCTCCTTCATCCGCTTGGAGTGGTTGTAGACCTTGCCGGTAACGGTCGGCACGATCTGTTCTGATTTTTTGCTGGCGACGTGGTCGAGGCACTTCGCGATCGAAGCATCGTCGAAGCCGAGGTCGCCGGCTAATGTCGCTGCCGTCCGGCGCAAGTCGTGCGGCGTGAATGGCTTGAGGCCCAATAGCTCGCAGAGCCCAGGCGTTTTGATCTTGTCCTTGTTCTTCTCAAGCTTGGTGCCGCGCAGCGCGTCGGCCATCGCCTTGCGGTGAACCGGCTGGCCCTTGTACATGGGGTTCTCGAACACAAACTGCTGATCATCCGAGGCCAGCGCTTCCTTAATGATCTCGACTGCCAGATCGGACAACGGCTGCTGGATCACCCGCCGCTTCTTGACCCGCTTGAGGGGGACGTCGAAGCGCGGATGCTCGCCGTCGAGGTCAAACAGCTCATCCCGATGTGCACCGAGCAATTCACGTGAGCGCAGCATGGTGACCAATTCGAACTTGAGCGCGAGCCGAGTTCGGCGGTCATAGGGAAGGTCGTTGCGGTCGAGGCCATGCCAGAAGATCCTGATCTCGTCCGCGGAGAGGACGCGGGTGCGGGGATCCTCCGGGTCGAGCTTCGGCAGGTTAACACAGGGGCTGGCGGTCACGTAGTCGCGCCCGGCTTCGGCCGCCCAGTTGAACAGGCCAGAGGCCGCCTTGCGCATGTGGCGCGCGTTGCTGACCGATGGCTTGCCGAACTTACCCGCGACGATATCGTTCGACAGCGTCGCGATGTCGTGCTTGGTGACCTCCATGGCCAGCTTCTTGCCGAGGCGGGGGCGGATGAGGCGGTTGAGGTGGCTTGCCGTGTTCTCCCAGCTCTCCAGCCGCGGGCGCATCTCGCCGTCCGGCTTTTGACCGGCACCTTCATCCACTTGATGCGCTCGTCGATGATCTCGGTGACGGTCTTGCCGCGTTTCACGTTCATAGCCTTCTGGTCGCGGAAGGTCTCGGCCACGGCCTCGCCCCCCATGGCCTTGAGGCCATAGACCTTGCTGCGGGCGTCCTCGACCGTGAAGGTCTCAGGATTGTAGATGCCGAGCCATCCGGTGCGCTGCTTGCCGGTCTGCCGGTCGGTGAACTTGAAAGAAAAGGTCGCGACGCCCGCCGCGGTGATGCTGACGTAAAGGCCAGGGCACTTGCGGTCGTAGAACTTGGTCCTTTGGGCGACCCGCTTCTCGCACAGGCGATCGGTGAGGATCACGCTGCTATTACGGCCCCGCTTGCCGGCGGGGGAGGGGACAATGCTACTATTCATGTGGTTTCGGCTCCTAAGGCTTGAGACCAAAGGGCTCGGCTTCTTGGACTTTCAGTTTGTCGTGCGGACGCTGAAAGGCTTAGGGCCGGGCCCTTATTTTGGTGAAGCCCGTTGAAACAGCTTGCATCAGGCTATTCGAAAAGCGCTTCTTTTAAAGAGATTTCTTAGTTTCGGCGTGTTTCACCGAATGCCAAAATATAGACGTGTGGTCCTGGCCGTCGTTGCTACGGTCAAGCTCTTGCGGATGCGGCAGTCGCGTCAACCGGCGCGATGTCGGCGACTTTCGCGAGTGTGAGGGAGGCCAGAACGAACTCGGCTCCCGGGAGAGCACGGCATAAGCCGTCCAACCACTGCGCAGGGAAGGCCGAGTGATTGACTACACCTGTATGCTGCTGTGCGGTTTCTCTGCGTGTGCTTTTCGCGCAGCAGACCGCGGGTGCCGTCGGGCACCCGGCCTTCCCTGCGCCCTCTAGATTGAGAGGGTGGAGCGATCAAGCAAAGCTCGGGCGAAATCCGCCGCGAGGATGCGAAGGCGTGTCTGCGACCACACGCTCGCTGTCCTCGCCCGCGAAGGCGGGCGATCCAGTATTCCAGAAGCGGTTGTGATGGAGCCGAGAAGCTGCGGCGTACTGGATTCCCCGCCTTCGCGGGAGTATCATCTGGAGAACCAGCCCATACCTCATCCTCCGTCATTGCGAGCGCAGCGAAGCAATCCAGAATCCCTCCGCGGAAAGACTCTGGATTGCTTCGCTGCGCTCGCAATGACGACCGGCAAGTCTGATACTGCCGCTGACCAAGGGCAAATACGACAACGTCCAGGAGTTCAGGTTCGGCGGCGGAACCTCGTTCCAGCGCTGCGACACCCGCACGGGACGTCGCGGCATTTTGTCGTGCATTTGTGAAAACGCGTGATCAGCTTCCGGATGGAGAGGGAACGTCAAAACCGCATTGAAGTTGCTGCCAAATCGTCCTGTTGCGCCGATGTGAAAGTGTCGGGCGAGAGCTGTTCGCCTCGTGCGCGCGTGGACAGCCTGCGGCGGATGTCCGATAATACCTTCCGCAAATTGCGGGGCGCTGTGGCCTGCACTTGGACCCGCGGAAGGACTGACCCGATGACACAGGCAGGCGCTTACGGACAGAGGCTAGGGCAGTTCCTGCGTTTGAAGGATGCGCCGCCCTCGCTGGTTACGCGCTCGCTGCGTAGCGCCGAGCTCGCGGTGACCGAAACCCGGAATGACAACCCGGTGCCCGGCCTGTCCGGATCGCTCGCCGCCGAAGATGCCTTTCTCGTCAGCCTGAAGCTTCACGACTACCCGGATTGCGAGCTCTGGGAGCGCGGCAAATGCATCATGACCGCGGACGTCCATGCGGGTACGACCTATTTGTACGACCTCAAGTGCGATCCGCGCTACGTGATCGACAAGCCGTTCCATTCCCTGTTCTTCTACATTCCACGTTCGGCGCTCGACAGCATCGCCGAACAGTGCAACGCGCCGCGGGTTGACGAGCTCGACTGTCAGATCGGCGTTGGCCATGACGACCGAATCGTCCGCCACATCGGCGCGTCGCTGCAGGAGGGCCTGCGCCGGCCGGACGAGGCCAATCAGCTTTTCATCGATCACATGATGCTCGGGCTGACCGCCCATGTCGCCCAGACCTATGGCGGGTTCCAGCGCACGCCCGGGCTCGCGCGCGGCGGTCTCGCGCCGTGGCAGGCGAAACGCGCCTGCGAGAGGCTCGAATCGGATCTCGGCGGCAAGCTCTCGTTGCAGAGGATCGCGGCCGAGCTCGACCTTTCGGTCAGCCATTTCTCCCGCGCGTTTCGAATCTCGGTCGGTGTGCCGCCGCACCAATGGCTGCTTCAGCAGCGCGTGAAGGCCGCCAAGCAGTTGATGAGCGTTCGCGACCTGCCGCTGTCGGAGATCGCGATCTCGGCCGGGTTTGCCAACCAGAGTCACTTCACGCGCGTGTTCTCCTCGATCGTCGGCGTCAGCCCGGCAGCATGGCGCCGCGAGATGCTCGGTGCATCGAACGGCGAGACGTGAATCCGGACGCCTTCCGTCCTCAGCGGCGCTTCGCGAGCGAGATCATGTAGGCGGCGCGCCGCGCTGCAAAGATCTCGTCCGGCGGGTGACCGATGCCCTCGGCGAGATTGGCCGGATTGAAGATGGTGACGTCGCAGGCCTGATCCGGCTCGAAGCCCGTGATCACGATCGTGCCCAGGCGCACCTCGTCGCGTTGATCCTCGTCGGGCCAGCGTATGGTGACATCCATGGTGGGGTCGCCGGGGCGGTCGAGCAGCGCCATGACGTTGAAGCGGACATTGCCCGCAGCGATCCGCGTGCCGAGGTCGTCGTGCAGGAAGTCGGCCGGCTTCGTCCTGGCTTCGTCCTCGCTCAGCGTGATCTCGCCGCGGGCCGGGACGACCTTGAACTTGATGAAGCGGGTCTCGCCTTGTTCGTTTGTTGCCGGAAAGGCATGGACGCCCCAATAGGTCGTGCCGGCAAAGCTTCCGGGCAACGCACGCGCGGCGATGTAATTCGCCTGGTTCAGCGTCTCGGGATTGGCCGCCGAGAACGCTTTCACTTTCGCCATGTCCGGCTTGCCATCGGGTCCCGGGATACGCGCCTTGAGAAAGGCCAGCATCTGGTCCAGCGTTCGTGCAAAATGCACCGGCGCGCTCTCCACCAGAATATCCGAGCGATGATCGTCGTCGCCAAGCTTGAAGCTGAAGCCACGCAGCACCAGATTGTTGGTATCCGCGACGTTGGGATTGCCGCCGCCGACCGAGAAGCGCGCCAGCACGCGCGATGGCCTTGTGAAGCTCTGCGACCGCGTAATCTCCTCCGCGCGGTCCGACGGGGTGTAGGTACCTCGAACGCACCAGCCCTTGGCGAAGCTGGCGCGGACCTTCGGTGGATTGCCCGCGACGGCCTTCAGGGCCTCGACGATGGAGGCGGGCGTTGCGGCATCGTTCGGGCTCTCGGCCATGGCGGATCTCTCGCGTGTGCGAGCCAGATTCTAGCCGCGATACGGACCCGCGATCTTTCCCAAAGCGGTCGGGTTTTGCCCAATCCTGCTCAAGACAGGTGCCTCGGGCCGGCCAACATAGCCGATGCTCGCAATCGCCTGACCCATCAGGGAATGTTGGGTTGCGTCTCCGCGAGCGGTATCCAGCCGCCGTCGCCACGTTGGAAGAGCGGGCACCCGAAGACTGCGCGAACCGGAAGGGCCGTGGTCGAGGCATGCCAGCGATTGGTTTGCTTCATCGCAACGACCATGCCGGCAATTTCGACGCCGATCGTCTGCAAAAGCCGCACCGCCGCGAGCGCAGTCGCGCCGGTCGAGATCGCATCGTCGACCAGCACCACCCGGCGGCTTTCGAGCAGGGGCAGCAGGTTCGGATCCAGCCGCAGCCTTTTGCCGGCGTCGGGGCTGGTGATCGAACTGACGGGCTCGGACAACGCGTCGTCGTACCAGAATTTGCGCGAATAGCCGAGCGGGACATAGCGCGGCTGTCCGAGCCGTTCTGCGACCTGCGATGCGAAGGCAAGACCAAGGGTCGGGAGCCCGACGATGATCTCGGCATCGAGCGCGCGCGCCTGCGTCGCCATATGGTCGGCCAGCGCGGCGACGACGAGGTGTGAGGCCTGATTGGCGATCAGCGATGCGACGGCGCGGTCGCCATCGGGCAGTTGGCGCAGCGGCAGAACCAGGACACGGCCGCAGGGGAGTGTCGCGGGATAGCCCAAGCGATAAGGTGGCATAGCCGGGAAACGCAAGGGAACCTCCGGCGTCAGCTCCTGCCAGTAGCCGGTCGTCGCCTCGGTATAAGTCTCGCTTGCGCTCATGCCGGCATCAGAGGCCTAACCCCCGAGGATTCGCCGGCAGGCGTCGACGAAGACCTGCGCGCCCGTGACGATGTCGGCGTCCGCGGTGTTCTCGGTCCAGTGATGGCTGATGCCGCCGATCGACGGCACGAACAGCATCCCCGCGGGCATGATGGTCGCGAGCATCTGTGCGTCGTGGCCGGCGCCGCTGGGCATGCGGATGGATCGTCCGCCGGCGACAGCCTTGCTCGCAGCTTCGATCGCGTCCTGAAAGCCTGAGTTCATCAAGGCGGGAGCACCGGTCCGCAGCTTCTCCACGGTCACGGCGCAGGGGCCGCTGGCGTTGACCTCGTCCGCCATGGCCTTCAGCAATTCCTCCAGCCGCGCGATGACCGCCGGGTTGTCGTCGCGGATCTGGAACAGCATTTCGGCGCCACCCGGAATGATGCTCGGCGCGCCCGGATCGAGCGTGATGCGGCCCGTGGTCCAGACCGTGCGCGGACCGCACGCGGCCGGGAAGCGCTCGTCGATCGCGACGCAGAATTTGGCCAGCGCAAGGCCGGCGTCCTTGCGCGCAGCCATGCGGGTGGTACCGGCGTGGTTCTGCTCGCCGACAAAGTTGATCCGGTATTGCCAGATGCCGACGATCGAGGTCACGACGCCGACCGCGAGCTGTCCGCTCTCGAGCGTATCGCCCTGCTCGATATGCGCCTCCAGATATCCGACGTGCCGCCCCTTCTCGGCGGTGATGCGCGAGCGTCCCGCGAGCCCCATGTCGGCAAGCGCATCGCGCATGGGCCGCCCGTTGGTGCGGTCGCGCGCGGCGTCGATGTCAGCCTCGGTCACTTGCCCCACATAGGAGCGCGAGCCGAGGAAGCTGCCAAAATGTCCTTCCTCGTCGCACCAGGCAGCGACTTCGACCGCGCCGTTCACGGACGGATCGGCATTGAGCACCCGCGCGGCTTCGAGCGCGTAGACGACACCGAGCGGACCATCGAGCCAGCCGGCGTAGTTCTGGCTTTCCAGGTGCGAGCCCGCCAGAAGCTTTGGGCCGGGCTTGGCGCTCGTCCCGAACACATTGCCGATGCCGTCAATCGCGGCGGAGAGATCCGCGTCGGGCAGCTTCTGCACCAGCCAGTCCAGCGATTGCTTGTGCGGTTCGGAGAAGGTCGGCTTGTGCACGCCGGTCTTGTAGGCGCCGATGGCGCGCAGCGCATTGAGGTCGGCGAGAACGCGTGCGCCGTCGAAGGAAGGACCATTGTCAGGCATGTTCGGCAACCTTCAACGCCTCGGTACGGATTTCCTCGACCAGCCGTTCCTTGAGCTGGACGAATTCCGGCGTGGTCTTGATCTTGTAGGAACGCGGATGCGGCAGGTCTATGGCAATCTCGGCCTTGATGCGGCCGGGGCGTGCGCTCATGACGATGACGCGGCTGCCGAGGAAGATCGCCTCCTCGATGTCGTGGGTCACGAACAGCACGGTCTTCTGGTCGCGCTCCCAGATCCCGAGCAGCATTTCCTGCATCAAGGCGCGAGTCTGGTTGTCGAGCGCGCCGAAGGGCTCGTCGAGCAGCAGAATCTTTGGATCATTGGCAAGCGCGCGGGCGATTGCCGTGCGCTGCTGCATGCCGCCGGAGAGCTGCTTGGGCCAATGGTTCTCGAAGCCGGACAATCCGACCTGGCGGATGAAGGCGTCGGCGATCTTGTACCGTTCGTCCTGCGACACGCCGCGCTCGCGCAGGCCGAAGGCGATGTTCTCGCGCACGGTCAGCCAGGGAAACAGCGTGTAGGACTGGAACACCATGCCGCGATCCGCCCCCGGGCCCGTCACCTCGCGCCCGTCGAGCGTGACGCGCCCGCCGGTCGGGCGGTCGAGGCCGGCGACGATACGAAGCAGCGTGGACTTGCCGCAGCCGGAGGGGCCGAGGATGGTGACGAAGTCGTTGTTGCCGATGATGAGGTCGGTCGGCTCCAGCGCCCTGGTCGGCGCATTTCCGTGGCGCGCGGGGAAGGTCCGTGAGACCTGTTCGATCTTCAGCGTCGTCATGCGAGCTTCCACGGAAACAGCCAGGCGTTGAACGCCTTGAACAGGAAGTCGGAGACGAGGCCGATCAGCCCGATCACGATGATGCCGAAGATGATCTGGCCGGTGTTGAGCAGCGCCTGGCTGTCGGTGATCATATGGCCGATACCGGAGGACGAGCCGATCAGCTCGGCGACGATGACATAGGTCCAGGCCCAGCCCAGCACCAGCCGCAGGATCTCGGCGATCTCCGGCGCGGAGGAGGGCAGCAGCACACGGCGGATGATGCCGCGGTCGCTGGCCCCGAGCGTATAGGCCGCCTCGACCAGATCGCGCCGCGTCGCGCCGACGGTCACCGCCACCATCAGGATGACCTGGAACACCGAGCCGATGAAGATGACGAGCAGCTTTTGCAGCTCGCCGATGCCGGCCCACAGGATCAAGAGCGGGATGAAGGCGGAGGCGGGCAGGTAGCGTGCAAAGGAGACGAACGGTTCGAGAAAGGCCTCGACCGGCTTGTAGGCACCCATCAGCACGCCGAACGGCACCGCGATGATCGCGGCGAGCGCGAAGCCGCCGACGACGCGCCAGATCGTCATGCCGATGTCGAACATGAAGCCTTGCTTCGTCAGCAGGTCAAAACCTTCCTGCACCATGGTCAGCGGGTTGGCGAGGAAGGTCTTCGACACATGGCCGCCGAAGGTCGCCCAGGACCAGAGGGCAACGAACAGCACGAAGAAAGCGAGGCCAAAGGCCACACGCTGCCTCGATGTCACGGGATCCAGGGGACGCATCAAACTGTCTATCCGAATAATCGATCACGCGCCGGCTCCGCCTCCTGGCGGAACCGGCAGCTTGCAGAAGTCTACTTGATGAAGCTCGCGTCGTAGAGGTCCTCGACCTTCGGCGCGGCCTTGATGATGCCGATCTCGAGCAGGAGCTCGGCGGCGTCCTTGTTGAAGGTCAGGAAATCGCCCGCGAAGAACTTCTGGTTCGCGGCCTTGTCCTGCCAGCGCAGATATTTCGCCGAGTTGCCGAATTGCTCGCCGGTCTGCTTCACGTCCGCGCCCATGATCTCATAGGCCTTGGCCTGGTCCTTGGCGATCATCTCGAGCGCCTCGAAATAGCTGTTGGCGAGCGCCTGCGCCGCCTTCGGATTCTCGCTCAGGAATTTCGGCGTGCAGCCAAACGTGTCCATCACGATCGGATAGTCCAGCGTGGTGGCGATGATCTTGCCCTTGTCGGGCGCAGCGCGCACGGTCGAAAGATACGGCTCGTAGGTCATGGCGGCGTCGTTCTGGCCGGAGACGAAGGCCTGCGCGGCCGCGGCGGGCTCGAGATTCACCACGGTCACGTCCTTCGTGGTGAGGCCGTTCTTCTTGAGCATCCAGGCCAGCGCAAAATACGGCGAGGTGCCGGGCGCGGAGGCCGCAACCGTCTTGCCCTTCAGATCCTTGATCGCGGCGATGTCGTTGCGCACGGCCATGCCGTCGGCGCCATAGCTCTTGTCGAGCTGGAAGATCTGCTTGGTGGCAACGCCGTTGGCGTTCCAGGAGATCCAGGTCTCCACCGTGGTCGCCGCGCACTGGATGTCGCCGGAAGCAATCGCAAGGTGGCGGTCCTTCTGCGGGATCTTCTTGATCGTGACGTCGAGGCCGTTCTTCTTGAAGATGCCGGCTTCCTTCGCCAGCGTCAGCGGCGCGAAGCCGGTCCACCCGGAGATGCCGACGCCGACCTTGACGTCGTCGGCGAGCACCGGAGTGGAGGCCGCGAGGGCAATGATTGTCGCAAATACCTTTGAACTACGCATGATTGTCGTCCTCTTGCCGATCGATGGATTGACGTCCTGTTGATCTGTTCGTGTCGGTCCATGCAGACCGTTGCCCGAAGCGTTGCACGAATTGTGCCGACATTGGTCTCTCAGCCTCCCTTGAATCGGGCGACAAGGCGGTGGGAGTCACCGGGATAGAGCAGCCGCACGGCGGTGATCGTGCGCGTGCTGCGCCAAGTGTAGCGGTCGATCACGAGGCAGGGCGCGCCGACGGCGATGTCGAGCGCTTGCGCCGCGCGATCGTCCGCAACGATGGCGCTGATCGTATGCTCGGCCTCTGTCCATGGGACATGGTGAAGCAGCCACGAGCCAGGCGGTTCGCGCGAGAAGTCCGCGGTCGCGGCATTCGGCACGGACGAGAGGTCGATCAGCCTGTCCTCGACGGCAAACGGCACGTTGTCGGCGCTGTGGCGGCAGGCGATCGCGATCACCTTGCCGGCCTTCTTCACGCCAAGACGGTCGCGGTCGGCGGCGGTCGCCATGCGCAGCTTGCGATGGATCAGCTCGTAGCCGTAAGCGCGGCCGAGCGCGGTGATCTCGGCGCGGATGTCGGCGATCTTGAGCACCGCGGACTGATGCTGCGGCCGGCGGACGAACGATCCGGCGCGCCGCCGCCGCTCGATCAAGTCGGCCTGCGCGAGTTCCGACAGCGCCTTGTTCACGGTCATGCGCGAGCAGCCGTAGCGCGCCACCAGTTCGTGCTCGAACGGAATGCGATGACCCGGCGGCCACTCGCCGGTCAGGATACGATTCTCGATGTCGGCGCGGATCCGCTTGTAGAGCGTCGGCTGGTCGGCGCCATCAGTAGCGAGGCTCATGCGAGCAGCCTCCGCACCGATGCGTTGAAGCGCTCGCGCGCTGCCTGGCGCAGCCGGTGCCGTCCGCCCTCGACGACCTTGTCGCCGCCGGCCCAGACGCAATCAATTGCGCCGCTACCTGCCGCAAAGATCCAGCCGTCGATCGCCGCATCGCCCTGACGTCCCGCGAGCGACGGATGCGCGGCATCGAGCGTGACGATGTCGGCGCGCGCCCCCGGCGTGAGACCGGCGGTCGGCTGCGCAAGTGCGTGCGAGCCGCCGGCGAGGGCTTGATCGAACAGCGTGCGTCCGGTCGAGGCGCCAGCGCCGCCGGAGAGCACATTGCGCTGGCGATGCTTCAGCCGCTGGCCATATTCGAGCTGGCGCAGCTCGTCGGCGACACCGACCAGCACATTGGAATCGGTGCCGACGCCGAGCCGGCCGCCGGCGTCGAGGAACTCGCGGGCTGGAAAAATGCCGTCGCCGAGGCTCGCTTCGGTGATGGGGCAGAGTCCGGCAACCGCGCCTGTCCTGGCGAGCGCGGTGACCTCCTCGTTCGTCGTGTGTGTCGCGTGGATGAGGCACCAGCGTTGATCGACCGGTGCGTGCTCCAGCAGCCATTGCACGGGGCGCCGGCTCGACCAGGCCAGGCAATCCTCGACTTCCTTCACCTGCTCGGCGGCATGAATGTGCACGGGACCGCCGTCGGCGAGCGGAATGATCGCGGCGAGCTCGTCCGGCGCCACCGCGCGCAAGCTGTGCGGCGCGATGCCGATATTGGCCCCTGGCAAGTTTGCGATCGCTTTGCGCGAGGCAGCCATCAGGGCCGCAAACCGATCGACGGAGCAGATGAAGCGGCGTTGGCCGGCATGTGGTGCTGCGCCCCCAAAAGAGCCATGCGCATAAAAACTCGGCAGCAGCGTCAGCGCAATACCCGACGCTTCGGCAGCCTGCGCAATGCGCGTGGCCATTTCGGCGAGGTCGGCGTAGGGCGAGCCGTCGCGATCGTGATGCAAATAGTGGAATTCGCCGACGCGGGTAAAACCCTGCTCCAGCATCTCGACATAAAGCAGCGTTGCGACGGCCGCGACATCGTCCGGCGTCATTGCCAGCGCAAAGCGATACATCGTCTCGCGCCAGGTCCAGAACGTGTCGGTCGAGTCGCCGCGTTGTTCCGCAAGTCCCGCCATGCCGCGCTGGAAGGCGTGGCTGTGCAGGCTTGCCAGCCCCGGAAGCGCGATTTCGTGGCGCTCGTCGCCGGCGGCCGGCGCTACGCCCGGTGTCACCGCCGCGATCGCGCCGGCGGTGATCACCACCTGCACGTCATTGGCCCAGCCCGAGGGCAGGAGCGCGGAGGCGAAATGCAGTCGGGTCATGATTACACGCCGGCTGGACAGAACCGCCTTACGATTATATGTCTAGACATATAAGTCAAGCATCCCAGGGCGCAGGGACATCCGCGAAGGGACAGTTGCATGGCAGAGCGCTTCGACCGGATCTGGCACAATGCCCGCCTCGCCACGATGCGTGCCGATCGCCCCGATCTCGGCGAAATCGAGCACGGCGTGATCGCCGCGCGCGGCGGCCACATCGTCTATGCGGGTGCGGCGGCGGACTTTCGGGCGGACGCAGATGCCATCAAGCGGATCGATTGCGCGGGGCGCTGGATCACGCCGGGCCTCGTCGACTGCCACACCCATCTGGTCTATGGCGGCAACCGTGCGCACGAGTTCGAGCTGCGCCTGAAGGGGGCAAGCTATGAGGAGATCGCGCGCGCCGGCGGCGGCATCGTCTCGACGGTGGCCGCGACGCGCAAGGCGAGCGAGGCCGAGCTCGTCGCAAGCGCGCTGCCGCGGCTCGACGCGCTGATCGGCGAGGGCGCCACCACGGTCGAGATCAAGTCCGGCTACGGCCTCGATGTCGACACCGAGATGCGGCAGCTCGCGGCCGCGCGCAGCCTCGGCCGCCAGCGGCCGGTTGCGATCCGCACGTCCTTCCTCGGCGTCCATGCGTTGCCGCCCGAGGCCGATGGTGACAAGGATCGCTATATCGATCTCGTGTGCAAGGAGATGCTGCCCGCGGTTGCCAAGACCGGCCTTGCCGATGCCGTCGACGCTTTCATGGAGGGCATCGCGTTCTCGGCCGGGCAGACCGCGCGGGTGTTCGAGACGGCGAGGGGACTCGGGCTGCCGGTGAAGCTTCATGCCGACCAATTGTCGAACCTCGGCGGTGCCGCGCTCGCGGCCAAATTCTCCGCACTGTCGGCCGATCATCTCGAGCATACCGATGAAGCAGGTGCGGCCGCGATGGCGAAGGCGGGAACGGTGGCTGTGCTGTTGCCGGGCGCCTTCTATTTCATCCGCGAGACGCAGAAGCCGCCGGTCGAGTCGTTCCGCAAGCACGGCGTCCACATGGCGCTGGCGACGGACTGCAATCCCGGCAGCTCGCCGCTGACCTCGCTGCTGCTGGCGATGAACATGGGCGCGACGCTGTTCCGGATGACAGTGGCCGAATGCCTCACTGGGGTCACCCGCGAAGGCGCGCGGGCGCTTGGCGTGCTCGATGAAACCGGCACGCTAGAGGCCGGCAAATGGTGCGATCTCGCGATCTGGGACATCGAGCGGCCCGCCGAGCTCGTTTACCGCATCGGCTTCAATCCGCTGCACGGCCGGGTTTGGAGGGGGCAATGACGGAGCAGGGCGCGGCGATCGTCGTCAAACCGGGAACGGTCAGCCTCGACGATCTCGCGCGCGTGCTTGCGGGACAGTCCGTCGTGCTCGATCCGTCGTTCTGGCCGCGTGTCGAGGCGGCCGCGGCGATCGTCGCCAGGGCGGCACAAGCAGACGCCCCCGTCTACGGCATCAATACCGGATTCGGAAAGCTCGCCTCGAAGCGCATCCCGCCCGACCAGACCGCGCTGCTCCAGCGCAACCTCATCGTCTCGCATTGCTGTGGTGTCGGTCCGGCGACGCCGGAGCCGATCGTGCGGCTGATGATGGCGCTGAAGATCATCTCGCTCGGGCGCGGCGCTTCCGGCGTACGCCGCGAGGTGATCGAGCAGTTGCAGGGAATGCTGGTGCGGCGCGTCTGTCCGCTGGTGCCGCAGCAGGGTTCTGTCGGCGCCTCCGGTGATCTCGCGCCGCTCGCGCACATGACGGCCGTCATGATCGGCGAGGGGCAGGCGATTGTCGACGGCAAGACCGTGTCCGGCGGCGAGGCACTCGCTGCCGCCGGGCTTGCGCCGCTGACGCTTGGCCCCAAGGAGGGGCTCGCGCTGATCAACGGCACGCAGTTTTCGACCGCCTATGCCATTTCCGGCGTGCTGCGTGGGTTTCATCTGGCCCGTGCCGCGCTCGTCACCGGCGCGCTGTCGGTCGATGCGGCGATGGCCTCCACGGCGCCGTTCCGCCCTGAAATCCAGGCGCTGCGCGGCCATGCCGGGCAGATCGCCGCGGCTGCGACGCTGACCGCGCTGCTCGACGGCAGCGACATCCGCCTGTCGCATCTCGAAGGCGACGAACGCGTGCAGGATCCCTATTGCCTGCGCTGCCAGCCGCAGGTCGCAGGGGCCGCGCTCGATCTGATCACGCAGGCTGCGCGAGCCCTGATCGTCGAGGCCAATGCCGTCACCGACAACCCGCTCGTCCTGGTCGAGACCGGCGAGATCGTCTCCGGCGGCAATTTCCACGCCGAGCCCGTGGCGTTTGCGGCCGATACGATCGCGCTCGCACTGTCAGAGATAGGCGCGATCAGCGAGCGGCGCATCGCGACGCTGGTCGATCCCGCGCTGAATTTCGGTCTGCCGCCGTTCCTCACGCCCGATCCCGGCATCAATTCCGGCTTCATGATCGCCGAGGTGACGGCGGCCGCGCTCTATGCCGAGAACAAGCAGCGTGCGGCTGCCTGCTCGATCGATTCGACGCCGACCAGCGCCAACCAGGAAGACCACGTGTCGATGGCCGCGCATGCGGCGCGGCGCCTCGCCGATATGACGGACAATCTCGCCGCCATCCTCGGCATCGAGCTTCTGGTCGCCGCGCAAGGCATTACGCTGCGCGCGCCGCATGCGACCAGCGCGCCGCTCGTCGCCGTCATCGCCGCGCTCCGCGAACAGGTGCCCGCGCTCGGTGCCGACCGCTACATGGCCGGCGATCTCGCCAAGGCAGCCGCGCTCGTCGAGGCCGATGCGCTGCCGGCGGCCGCGATCGGCGCGCTCTCATCTGATCCATTTCCGAGACTTGCCTGAAGAGGTGTTCCGCATGAACCGCCGACTGGACAACGACCGCACCATCCGCGCGCCCCGCGGCAGCGACATCAGCGCCAAGAGCTGGCTGACGGAGGCTCCCTTGCGCATGCTGATGAACAATCTCGATCCTGATGTCGCGGAGCGCCCGAGCGAGCTCGTCGTCTATGGCGGGATCGGCCGCGCCGCGCGCGACTGGGAGAGCTTTGACCGGATCACGGCGGCGTTGCGCAAGCTCGAAGACGACGAGACGCTGCTGATCCAGTCCGGCAAGCCGGTCGGTGTCTTCCGCACCCACGCCGATGCTCCTCGCGTGCTGATCGCGAACTCCAACATCGTGCCGCATTGGGCGACGCTCGACCATTTCAACGAGCTCGATCGCAAGGGCCTGATGATGTACGGCCAGATGACGGCCGGCTCCTGGATCTATATCGGCAGCCAGGGCATCGTGCAGGGCACTTACGAGACCTTCGTCGAGGTCGGTCGTCGCCATTATGGCGGCAGCCTTGCCGGCAAATGGATTCTCACCGCCGGCCTTGGCGGCATGGGTGGCGCGCAGCCGCTGGCCGCGACCATGGCGGGAGCCTCGATGCTTGCGGTTGAATGCCAGCCGAGCCGCATCGAGATGCGGTTGCGCACCGGCTATCTCGATCGGCAGGCCGCGACGCTCGACGAGGCGCTCGCGATCATGGAAGAGTCCGCAAAGACGAAGAAGGCAATCTCAGTCGGCCTGCTCGGCAATGCCGCGGAGATTTTTCCGGAGCTGGTGCGTCGCGGCGTCAAGCCGGACATCGTCACCGACCAGACCAGCGCCCATGACCCGATCAACGGCTATCTCCCCAAAGGCTGGACGCTCGCCGACTGGGAAGCCAAGCGCGCGTCCGATCCGAAGGCCGTCGAGCGCGCCTCGAAGACCTCGATGGTCGAGCATGTCCAGGCCATGCTGGATTTCCACGCGCAAGGGATTCCGACGCTCGACTACGGCAACAACATTCGCCAGATGGCGCAGGACATGGGCCTGAAGAACGCCTTCGATTTCCCCGGCTTCGTTCCTGCCTATATCCGCCCTCTGTTCTGCCGCGGCGTCGGGCCGTTCCGTTGGGCCGCGCTGTCGGGCGATCCCGAGGACATCTTCAAGACCGACGCCAAGGTCAAGGAGCTGATGCCTGATGATAAGCATCTGCACAATTGGCTCGACATGGCCAAGGAACGCATCAAGTTCCAGGGGCTGCCGGCGCGCATCTGCTGGGTCGGCCTCGGCGATCGTCACCGGCTCGGCCTTGCCTTCAACGAGATGGTGGCGCGCGGTGAGCTCAAGGCGCCGGTCGTGATCGGCCGCGACCATCTCGACAGCGGCTCGGTGGCAAGCCCGAACCGCGAGACCGAAGCGATGAAGGACGGATCGGATGCGGTGTCCGACTGGCCGCTGCTCAACGCGCTGCTCAATTGCGCCAGCGGCGCGACCTGGGTGTCGCTGCATCATGGCGGCGGCGTCGGCATCGGCTATTCGCAGCATGCCGGCATGGTGATCGTCGCTGATGGCACGCCGGAAGCTGCAAAGCGCATCGCGCGCGTGCTCTGGAACGATCCGGCCACCGGCGTCATGCGCCATGCCGACGCGGGCTACGACATCGCAATCGACTGCGCCCGTGACAAGGGGCTCGATCTGCCGAGCCTTTCGAAGTAGTTAGCCGCTCATCAGCAGCTTTGGCATCGTCGTCTTCGCGCCGTCCATGAAGGTCTGGACGGCGTCGCGGACGATTGCGTCGAGATCGGGCGGGATCGGCGTTTCGTAGATGAATTTGCGGATGGCGAGATAGAAGATGCGGCCGTGCAGGCCCCAGAACAGCTCGGTCTCGCGCTCACTCAGTGGGCGGGACTTCGCATCGGGCAGCTTGAGATCGTGACGCAGCTCGGCGGCCGCGGGCTCGATGATCTCGCGGCGGACAATGTCGAGATAGCGGCCGGTGATGCCGAACGACTTCATGCCGGAGAAGACGAAGATCCGCACCCAATTGTACTCGAAGACGCGTTCGACATAGTCGAGATAGAAGCGCGTCAGCCGCGCCTCCAGCGGCAGCGAGCGGTCGCGGATCATCGGACCCCAATCGGGCGACCAGCGGCTGAGATAGACCTCCTGGTAGACGCGCTCGATCAGCGCTTCCTTGCTGGGGAAGTGGCGATAGATCGCCGAGTGGGTGATGCCCAGGCGTTTTGCCAGTTCGCGGGTTTGTCCCTCGAAGCCGTGCTCCGCGAAGAAGCGGATCGCCTCGTCCACGATCGCGCGCTCGCGGTCGGCCGCGCGCATGTTGCGGCGCTTTGGCGCGGACTTGCTGCCTGTCTCGGCCCGCTTCCGGACCGGTCGCTTCGCAATCTTCTGCGTCTTCTTCGCCATTTTACCGTGAATCGCGATCTCTTCCGCCTTCTTAGCCTAAAGGTGCATTTGTGACCAAATGGTCATTTCCTGTTGACCGGTCTTCGGAGCCGTGTCAGGATTTTGAGACCAGATGGTTACAA
Organism: Bradyrhizobium sp. CCBAU 45394; assembly: GCF_028128655.1. Classification (NCBI taxonomy): domain Bacteria; kingdom Pseudomonadati; phylum Pseudomonadota; class Alphaproteobacteria; order Hyphomicrobiales; family Nitrobacteraceae; genus Bradyrhizobium; species Bradyrhizobium sp. CCBAU 45394. Next base: position 70,725 of record NZ_LBIX01000009.1, read on the forward strand.
ATCTGGCATCCCGGCTGATGAGCCGACGGATATCGAGGAAACGGCGGTGAAGGCGAGGGCTTTCAGCTATTTTCGTGCTGCGACGATCGACCAGGCGCTGGATGCTCATGCGCGCGCCGGCGATGACGCACGCTTCATCGCCGGGGGCCAGAGCCTCGTGCCGGCACTGTCGCTGCGGCTGCAGGCGCCGCGGCTCCTGATCGACATCACCCATATTGACGAGCTGCGCGGCGTCAGGCGCGAAGGCGGCTATTTGCGCATCGGCGCGCTGACGCGCCATTGCGAGATGCTGAGCGAGCCGCTGATCGCCGAGTTCGCGCCGCTGCTGCATGCCGCGGCGCCGTTCGTCGCCCATCCCGCGATTCGCAACCGCGGCACCTTTGGCGGCAGCGTTGCGCTTGCCGACCCCGCGTCCGAATTTCCAGCGATGACGCTGGCGCTCGATGCCGAGATCGAGGTCGTGGGTCCTTCCGGCGCCCGGCGGGTGAAAGCCGACGATTTCTTCATCGACCTGTTCGAGACGGCCTTGCAGCCCGGCGAGCTGATCACCGCTGTCTACGTTCCCCTGTTCAAGGCCGACCAGCGCTTTGCGTTCGACGAACTGGCGCGGCGGCGCGGCGACTATGCATTGGTCGGCTGCGGCATGCTTGTGACCTTCTCCGGCGAACGCATCGACGACATCCGCATCTCCTTTTTCTCTGTCGGCAATACGCCGACACGGGTGAAGGGAGCGGAGGCGACCCTGATCGGCTCGTCCCTCGATGCGGAGCGTATCGCTGTCGCCCAAGCCGCGCTCGAAGGCGATCTCGCGCCGCCTGACAGCGACGAGGTGCCGCCGGCGATGCGGCTGCATCTCGCCCGTGTGCTGCTGGGACGCCTGCTCGGACGTCTGGGTGAGGGCGCATGAGCGGCTTCGACGAAACCCTGCTGGGGGACGCCGAGGCGACCGTGCGGGTCCGCCTCGTCGTCAACGGCCGCAAGGTTGCCTGCGAGGTCGCGCCGCGCGAGACGCTGGTCGATTGCCTGCGCAATGCGCTCGAACTGACGGGGACGCATGCCGGCTGCGAGATGGGCGCCTGCGGGGCCTGCCTCGTGCAGCTCGATGGCCGCGCCGTGCATTCCTGCCTGATGTTCGCGGTGCAGGCCGACGGTGCGAAGATCGACACCATCGAGGGCCTCTCCGAGAGTGGCGTGATCGCCGACCTCCAGGCCGAATTTCATCGCCGCAACGCACTGCAATGCGGCTTCTGCACGCCGGGCATGCTGGTCAACGCCAACGAGTTGCTCTCGCGGGTGGCGCGGCCGAATCGCGAGGAGATCCGCGACGCGCTGTCGGGTAATTATTGTCGGTGCACCGGTTACGAGGCGATCGTCGATGCCATCGATGCCGTTGCCAAGGCGCGCAGCGACAACGGAGGCGCGACATGAGCGCGCCTCTGACCTCGCTCGACCGCCCGAACTCTTATATCGGCCGTTCAGTGCCACGCCCGAACGCCAAGCGGTTGCTTGCCGGCCGCGGCCGTTATGTCAGCGATCTCCGCCTGCCGCGCATGCTGTACGCTGCGTTCCTGCGCAGCCCGCATGCGCACGCCAAGATCGTCGCCGTCAACACCGAGCAGACCCGTGCGCTCGAAGGCGTGCATCTTGTCGCCACAGGTGAGGACCTCGCAAAAATCTGCACGCCCTGGACCGGCACGCTCGATCATTTCAAGGGTATGACCTCGGCGCCGCAATTGCCGTTACCGCTGGATCGCGTGGTCTGGGCCGGGCAGGCCGTGGTCGCCGTCGTCGCCGAGAGCCGGGCGATCGCGGAAGACGCGCTGGAACTGATCGAGATCGATTACGAGGATCTTCCCCTCGTTGTCGATATCGACAGTGCGCGGGAAGCGGGCGGGCCGGTGATCAATCCCGGCAGTGCCAACAACACCTGCTTCCGCGCTCAGCTCGACAACGGCACCGTCGACGAGGCCTTCGCGCATGCGGCCCACGTGGTGGAGGAGGAATTCTCCTTCGGCCGCCACACCGCCGTGACGCTGGAGCCACGCGCGATCGTCGCGGACTATGATCCCGCTGCCGGCGCGCTCACGGTGCATCACGCCACGCAGACGCCCTACCAGTTCCAGGACCTCTATTCGCGCCATTACGGCATCCCCGAGGCCCGGGTTCGCGTCATCGCAACCGACATCGGCGGTTCCTTCGGGATGAAGCTTCATGTCTATCACGAGGACATGGCGGTGGTCGGCCTTTCGATCCTGCTCGGCCGCCCCGTCAAATATGTCGCCGACCGCATTGAATCCTTTGTCTCCGACATCCATGCCCGCGACCATCGCGTCCGGGCCCGCATGGCGGTCGATGCCAAGGGCGAAATGCTGGCGATGGACGTCCTTGACCTGACCGCGATCGGCGCGTTCTCGACCTATCCGCGCACCAGCGTGGTCGAAGGCAATCAGGTGATCCGCCTGATGGGCGCGCCCTATCGCTTCAGGAACTATCGCGCCACGCTGGAGGTGCTCTTCCAGAACAAGGTGCAGACCAGCCAGTATCGCGCTGTCGGCCATCCCATCGCTTGCGCCGTCACCGAGCGGCTGGTGGATATGGCCGCAGCCAAGGTCGGGCTCGATCCCTTTGCCATCCGCGCACAGAACGTGATCGCCGATGATGCCTATCCGCAGACCTCGCCGACCGGCTACCGCTTCGAGGCGCTGTCCCATCAGGCCTGCCTGAAGCGCCTGCATGAGATGATGGATTATGACGCGCTGCGTGCCGAGCAGGCGAATTTGCGCAAGCGCGGCATCTATCGGGGCATTGGCATCGCCACCTTTGTCGAGATCACCAACCCGAGCCCGGCCTTCTATGGCGTCGGAGGCGCGCGGATCTCCTCGCAGGATGGCGCCATTCTCAGCCTGACGCCGTCGGGCGAGGTGCGCTGCCTGATCTCGGTCACCGAGCAGGGGCAGGGCACCGAGGCGATCATCAGCCAGATCGTGGCCGACCAGCTCGGCCTCGCGCAGGAGCGCGTCAAGGTCATCACCGGCGATACCGAGGTGACGCCGCATGGCGGCGCCACCTGGGCCTGCCGCGGCGCCGGCATCGGCGGCGAGACTGCGCTCCAGGCGACGCGTGCGCTCAAGCGCAATATTCTGGAGATCGCCGCGCTGATCCTCCAGGAGCAGCCATCTGCGCTCGACATCATCGATGGCGAGGTCGTCGATGCGGTGACGCGGAACCAGCGAATGCCGATCGCGGAGATCGCGCGCATCGCCTATTTCCGCTCCGACACGCTGCCGCCGGGCACGCAGGCGCAGCTCACGGTAAGCCATCACTTCGCCCCGCAGGGTTATCCCTTCGCCTTCACCAACGGCATTCAGGGCTGTTCGCTGGAGGCCGATGTCGAGACCGGCTTCATAAAGGTGCTGAAGCATTTCATCGTCGAGGATTGCGGCCGTGTCATCAATCCGATGCTGGTGGACGAGCAGCTCCGCGGCGGCGTCGTGCAGGGGCTGGGTGCCGCGCTGTTCGAGGAATGCCGCTACAGCGAAACCGGTCAGCTCATGAATGGCTCGCTCGCCGATTACCTCGTTCCGATGCCGATGGAGATGCCCGACATCGTCATCGGCCATGTCGAGACGCCGACCGCCGACACCGTGCTCGGCGCCAAGGGCGTCGGCGAGGCCGGCACGGCGGCGGCGTCAGCCTGCGTGCTCAACGCGGTCAACGACGCGCTCGCGCCGTTCGGCGCCACGATCAACTCAATTCCGATCACGCCGACAAAAGTCCTGAAAGCCCTGAAGCGTTTCTAGAAAAAAGACCCTGGAGGAAATCATGCCTAAATCCGGTTCGACCCCGAAAATAACCCGCCGCGCTGCGCTCGCCGGCTTCTCCGCCAGCGCAGCCCTGCTCGCCATGCCCCGGCTCGGCCGCGCCGCCGATGAGACGATCCGCATCGGCTTCCCGACGCCGCTGACGGGCCCGTTCGCAGCGGAAGCGCGCGACCAGGTCAGATGCGCCGAGCTCGCCGTCAAGCTCGTCAACGACAAGGGCGGCATCGGCGGCCGCAAGGTCGAGCTCTTGGTGCGCGACGATAAGCTCAATGCGGGCGAAGCTGCGACCCGCACACTGGAGTTGATCGAGAAAGACAAGGTTCATGCGGTGGTCGGCGCGCTCTCCAGCGCCGTGCAGCTCGCAGTCAACGAGGTCACCCGCGCCCGCGGCGTGATCTACGTCTCGATCAGTCAGTCCGACACGATCAACGAGGCCAAGGATTTCAGCAAGTACACATTCCACGAGGCGCTCAACCCGCACATGACCACCGCTGCGGTAGCGCGGCAGACCCTGAAGAAGGGCATGAAGGTCGCCCATCTCGTTGCCGACTATGCCTACGGCCATGAGATGCTGCGCGGCTTCAAGCGCGCGCAGACGACCATTGGTGCTGACACTGTCGGCGAAATTCTGCATCCGTTCGGGGCGGCCGACTATTCCACTTTCATGCCACGGCTGATGTCGATGCGACCGGACGTGCTCTGCATCTCCAATTTCGGCCGGGACCAGGCCAACGCGATCAAGCAGGCGGTCGATTTCGGCGTGAAGCAGCAGATGAAGATCGTCGTGCCCGTCATCCTGCACAACCAGCGCCTCGCGGTTGGCCCTGACGTGTTCGAGGGCGTGGTCGGCGGTGCCAACTATTATTGGGGCCTTGAGACGCAGAGCAAGACGGCAGCCAGCTTCAACGCGGCATTCAAGGCCGCCAACGGCGGCGCGATCCCGACCGATTACGGTGCCTATGGCTATTCTGGCGTCGGATCGTTGCTGGCCGCCATCGAGGCCGCCGGCGGCACCGACACCGACAAGGTCGTCGATGCCCTGGAGAAGCTGCAGTACGATCTGACCAAGGGGCCGCAGCACTACCGCAAATGCGATCATCAGTCGGTGCAGTCGGTGCTGGTGCTGGAGTCCAAGAAGAAGTCCGCGATGGTCCACGACAACGATCTGTTCGCCATTCTCGCCAATGACGCCGGCTCCGACGACATGCTGCGTAGCTGCAGCGAACTCGGCCACGCGACGTAAGTCTTGTGACGATGGACCTGTCGCTGATCATCATGCAGCTTCTCTCCGGGATCGCCCTTGGGGCGGTCCTGGTGATCACTGCGCTTGGATTGACGATCGTGTTCGGCATGCTCGGGGTGGTGAATTTCGCCCATGGCGCGCTGTTCATGATCGGGGCCTATGCTGGGCTGTATCTGGCGTCGCTCACCGGAAGCTTCTGGTGGGGACTGCTGCTCGCGCCCATCCTGATCGGCGCCTTCGGCATGCTGATCGAGTTCGTCCTGATCCGCAGGCTCTATGGACGCTCGATCGACGATCCGTTGCTGCTCACCTTCGGCCTCAGCTACATCCTCGTCGAAGGTGTGCGCATCGTGTTCGGGAGCGACGGCATTCCGTTTCCAACCCCGCCGCAACTGGTCGGCGTGCTTGATCTCGGCATCGGCTTCTTCCCGCGCTACCGCCTGTTCGTCATCGCGCTGGTGGCCGTGGTGCTGCTGGTGCTCTGGCTGACACTGGAAAAGACCCGCATCGGCTTGATCGTGCGCGCCGGCGCGCGCGATCCCACCATCATGCAGGTGCTCGGCGTCGATATCGGCCGGGTCTGGCTTGCGATCTTCGGCCTCGGCGTCGGGCTCGCCGCGCTCGGCGGCGTGCTCGCCGGTCCCATGCGCAGCGTCAATCCGGAGATGGGCTCGCTCGTGCTTGCGGAGGCGTTCGTGGTGACCGTGATCGGTGGCCTTGGTTCGATCGTCGGGGCTGTCGTTGCCGGCCTCATGGTCGGCATATCCATCAGCATGGTCGCGCTGTTCGCCCCTGAGATGGCGACCATCGTCATGTTCGCGCTGATGGCGGTGGTGCTGCTGATCCGCCCGCAGGGCCTGTTCGGCGTCAGAGGGAGGACCGCGTGATGCTGCCTTCGAGCGGCGAGTCGGTAGCCCGGCCCTCGCGCAATGGGATCGCCTGGATTCTCGACCAGCGTGTGCTGCTCTCGATCGCGGTGCTTGCCGTGCTGCCCTGGCTGCTGCCGTCACAGGCGCTGGCCGTGAACGTCCTGATCTACGGGGTCGTGGTGATGGGCTACAATCTGTTGTTCGGCTACACCGGGCTGTTGTCGTTCGGCCAGGCCGCCTTCTTCGGCGCGGGCGCCTACTTCACCGGCATTGCGATCGGCCGCTACGGCGTGGCCTGGTTCGCCGCGGTGCCGATCGCCGTGCTCCTCAGCACCTGCCTCGCTGCTGCGATCGGTATCGTCTCGACACGCACCCGTGGCATTTACTTCTCCATGGTGACGTTGGCGCTGGCCCAGCTCGTCTATTACGTCGCGCTGCAGGCCTCGTCCTTCACCGGCGGCGAGAACGGCCTGCGCGGCTTCACCGTCGACCGCATCAGCCTGTTCGGCCTTCCCGTCAATTTTCTTGATCCCATCAACAAATACTACGTGCTGATGGTCTTCGCGGCGCTGGCGCTGTGGTTCCAGTCGCGCATCCTGAACTCGCCGTTCGGTGCCGTGATCGAGGCGATCCGCGAGAACGAGCAGCGGGCGCGGGCCTGCGGCTATGACGTCGAGCGCAGCAAGCTGATCGTGTTCATGCTGTCGGGCGCGATCTCCTCGCTCGGCGGCTGCATGCTGGCGCTGCATCTGTCGATCGTGCCGCTGGACATCCTGCACTACCAGACCTCCGGCATGATCGTGATGATGGTGTTGCTCGGCGGCGCCCGCAGCTTCTTCGGTCCGTTCGTCGGCGCGGCGAGCTTTCTGATCCTGGAGGACGTCATCTCGCTCTGGACGCCGCATTGGCAGATCTTTGTCGGCGCGATCTTCGTCCTCTTTGTGCTGTTCCTGCCCAAGGGCATCTGGGGCACGCTGCTCGATGCGCTCGGCATCGGAAAGGCACGGCCATGAGCGGCGAGTTGCTTCGCGCCGAAGGGATCGGCAAGCGCTTTGGAGGCTTCGTCGCGCTCGAAGGCATCACCGTGTCCTTTGCGGCGGGACAGCTCACCTCGATCATCGGGCCGAACGGCGCCGGCAAGAGCACCTTCTTCAACATTCTCTCGGGTGCTTTGACGCCGACCTCGGGCAAGCTGCACTTCAGGGGACGCGAGCTGAATGGCCTGCCCCAGCATCGCTTCGTGCATCAGGGCATCTCGCGCTCCTACCAGATCACCAACATCTTCCCGGACCTGTCCGTGCACGAGAACGTGCGCGTGGCAGCACAGGCGCTGACCGTCAGCTACGACATCTGGCGCAACCGTGCCCGGCTGGCGGAGCTGAATGTGCGGGCCGATGCCGCGCTAGACGCCGTCGGGCTGCTCGGTAAGCGCAGCGAGGTGGCGAAATTCCTGTCGCATGGCCAGCAGCGCGCGCTGGAGATCGCGATTGCGCTGGTCTCCGAGCCGGAATTGCTATTGCTCGACGAGCCGACCGCCGGCATGGGACCGGAGGAGACCAAGGACATGGTCGCGCTGCTCGAACGGCTCGCCGACAAGCGCACCGTGCTGCTGGTGGAGCACAAGATGAAGATGGTGCTGGGCCTGTCCAAGCGCGTCGTGGTGCTGCATCACGGCCGCCTGCTGGCGGACGGCGCGCCCGACGAGATCAGGAGCAATCCGGAAGTCCGCCGGGTCTACCTCGGACAGAGTGAAGGCTATGGCTGAGACCGCGCTGCTCGAAATCGAGAACCTCCACGCCTGGTATGGCGCGAGCCATGTCCTTCACGGCATTTCCCTGCAGGTGAAGGAGGGCGAAGTGGTTGCGCTCGTCGGCCGCAACGGTGCGGGCAAGACCACGACCTTGCGGGCAATGATGGGCCTTATGCCGAAAGCGACGGGTCGCGTGCGCTTTGCGGGCAGGGAGCTGTTGCCGCTCCGCGCCCATCAGCGCTTTCATCTTGGCCTCGCTTATGTGCCCGAAGAGCGCCGCATCGTCCCTGGCCTGTCCGTGCGCGAGAACCTGCGGCTCGGCCTGGTTGCTGCCGGCAGCGAGATCGATGAGCGTACCGCGATCGACGAGATCGCCGAGACCTTTCCGCGCCTGAAGGAACGCCTCGATCAGGAGGGCGTGACGCTCTCCGGCGGCGAGCAACAGATGCTGGCGATCGCGCGCGCCCTGATCGCCAGGCCCAGGATGGTCCTGCTCGATGAGCCCTCGGAGGGGATCATGCCTGTGCTGGTCGAGGAGATGGGCGTGTTGTTCCGCCGCCTGCGTGATGAAGGCAAGACGTTGCTTCTGGTGGAGCAGAATGTCGAATGGGCCCTGCGGCTTGCCGATCGTGCCGTGATCATCGACCAGGGCGAGGTCGTGCATCAAAGCAGCGCCGCGGCGCTGCTGGCGGACAAGGACATTCAGGAGCGCTACTGCGCGGTGTGACCTCAGGCCACGACCTTGGCCTCGGCGCCGTCGAGGCGTTGCCGCTCCTTCGCGAGGTACTCGCCGATTGCATCGCCCCGCATGGGCTTTGCAAAATAGTAGCCCTGGATGAAGTCGCATCCCAGGCGGCGCAGGCTGTCGAGCTGGGCGCGGGTCTCGACGCCCTCGACCACACAGGCGATTTCCATGTCGTCGCAGAGGCCCGTGAGCGACTTGATGATCTTGTGGCTGACGGATTGTCGTTGATGTCGGCGACGAAGCTGCGGTCGACCTTGATCTTGTCGAGCGGCAGGCGGTGCACGTGGCTCAGCGAGGAATAGCCGGTGCCGAAATCGTCCAGCGAAATGCCGCAGCCCATTGCCTTCAATGCCGCGATCGACTGCTGCGCGCGCACGAAGTCGAAGGTGACGGCGGTCTCGGTGATCTCGAAATCGATCCGGTGTGGCGGCAGCCCGCTCTTCTCCACGATGCTGATCAGCGGCAGGATCCCTTCGGGCGAGCAGATGTCGTGGGCGGAGAGGTTGAACGACAGGCGGATGTGGTCGGGCCAGGTCCTGGCCGTCGCGAGTGCGCGGATCAGAAGCGCCTGCGTCAGCGGCCGGATCAGGCCGATGCGCTCGGCGGCCGGGATGAAGTCGGCCGGCGAAACCAGGCCGAGGCGGGAGCTGTGCCAGCGCGCCAGGACCTCGAAGCCGGTAGTGTGCTCGCTCATGGCGTCCACGATCGGCTGGAACACCAGGTCCATCTCGGTGCTGAAATCGGCGGTGCGCAGCAGATTCTCGATGACGCCGCGGCTGCGGATCTCGGCCTCGAGCTCGCTCGAGAAGATCACGGTGCGGCCGCGCAGATGGCGCTTGGCGTGATAGAGCGAATAGTCGGCGCATTCATAGAGCGCTTCCGCCGTCGTTGCCGACTGCGGGAACAATGCGAAGCCGATCGAGCAGGATAGACCGGTATGGGCGGTGTCGAGCTGGTAGGGAAGCTTGACCTGGTCGCCGATGCGTTCGCCGAGCCGCGTCAGATCCGCCTCCTCGGGGTCGCCGCACACGACAAGACCGAACTCGTCGCCGCCGAGCCGGGCGAACTCCACCCGCTGCGGGCCGAAGCCCTCGCAGGCCTCGCGGATGCGTCGGCCCGCCTCGATCAGGACGCGGTCGCCGACCGAGTGCCCGTAATTGTCGTTGATCGGCTTGAAGCCGTCGAGATCGATGATCCCGACCGCGACGCGCACGCTCCTGCGCTCGGCATCAACGAAGGCGCTGGACAGCTCGGCAAAGAAGCGGCGGCGGTTCGGCAGCTCGGTGAGGGAATCGAGATTTGCGAGGCGGAAGTTCTCGTCCGAGAGTGCCTGGGTCGCCGCCTGCTGCGCCAGCAGCGATTTGCGGCTGGCAACGAGGTCGGCGAAGTCGCGATAATAGATGAACAGCACCGTCACCATCGCGCCGGAGACCAGCAGATTGTTGACCGCGATCGCCTTCAGCGTCGGCTCGCCGGTGGCCCAGAAGAACAGCACATAGGGCACATCGACGACCAGCGTCACAATCAGCGCTGCCGAGCGCAGATGCATCAGCGAGAAGATGCAGCCGATCACGGTCACCGCCATGTAGAAGGCGACCTGGCTCTTGGCGAAAGGATCGCCGTAAGGGTAGAGGGCGAAGGACCAGATGGTGAAGCCTGCGCCGATCGGCAATGTCATCCAGTTGGTGGCGCGCAGATTGCGCAGGATGTCGGCGTCGCTGCGCACGAGGTGACGCTGGCGCAGCCACCAGAAGGTGCGCAGGGCCGCAAGCACGGTCAGCACGCTCGGCACGATCATCGTCAACCAGTCCGGCGCCACGTTCACATATGTGTAGGCGACCGCGATCGTGTTGCTCATGAGAATGAAGTAGAGCAGCGGGACCTGCTTGGAGAAGGCGTCGAACTGCGCGCGCGTCAGGTCCGGGTTGTCCGTCGGTACGCGAAACAGCCGCATGGCGGCGGCGAAGTGAGACTTCAAATTGGCGACAGGCATTGAAATACGCGCCCCGGATCCCTTCAAAACGAGGGCGATCTTGCACAGCGGGGGTAAAGGGCGCGTTAGACGAGTTTCGTGCGGAAAGGCTAGCGCTGGTTGCACGCTGCCGCAGCCGTTCCGCTCGCGTGCGTTGGTGAGGTCGCGTTAACGATATGAGGCCATGGAAACGAGCAGTAACGAGTGCAAAGTACTGCAAGGCTGCGGCTACACTCTGCTAACCATGTGTGTCGCCGCAACCTGTTGCCGCACCTCTCCCCGCCCGAGGAGAGGTGGAAGGCAGCATCTGATGACGCTATTTCTTCTCCAGCGCCGCGGTCTGCTTGGCGAGCTGCTTGTCGAAATCCTCCGACAGGCTGGTCGCGTAGGTCACGAGCTCGCCCGGCTTGATGAACGGGTTCGGCGCGCCATCCTTCATCTCTGCGCGCTTGGCCTGCATGCCATAGACTTCCGGATGCGGCCCGAGCAGCACGTCGATCTTCATCGCCTTGGCCTTGGCGAAAGTCGCGCGGTAGTCGTCGACGATGCCGGCATAGGTCGGCTGGCCGACCAGCCGGTTCAGCGCCACCGTGCCGCTACAGAAGAACAGCACCTCGCGGTCCTCCTTGCCGTCCTTGACGGTCATCTCCCAGCTCGTGCAGCCCGGCGAGTGGCCGGGTGTTGCGTGTGCCGTCAGCGTGGTGTCTCCGAGCGTGACCCTGTCGCCTTCCTTCACCGCGCGATCGACTTTCACCGCGGGGAAGGCGAGGTCCTCGTTTTTCTCGTCACCCGGATAGTAGCCGCCTTCGAGCAGTGGCTTGTCGCGCTCGCCGGCAACGAGCTGCGCGCCGGTCTCCTTCTTGATCTCGGCGAAGCCGCCGGTGTGGTCGAGATGCGCGTGCGTGTTGAGGATGAGCTTGATATCGGCAACCTTGAAGCCGAGCTTCGCAATATTGTCCTTGATCATGCCGGTTGACTGGGGCATCGCCGTGTCCATCAGGATCAGGCCCTGCGATGTCTTGATGACATAGACGGCAATGCCGTCGGTTCCGACATAGTAGATGTTGTCGATGAGCTGGAACGGCTCGAACGGCGCCGTCCATTTCTTCATGGCGACTGCCAGAAAATCCTTGATGGTTTGCGCCTGCGCGCCAGTCGAGAGCAGGGTCAGAGCACACAGCGCGGCCGTCAGCCTTCTCATAGTTTACCTCCCACAGTGTTCTTGGCGTTTTGGTCTGGCGCGGGCGTTGTGGCCCGAGCGGTGCGCAAGTTACGTCGTGGCTGGCGCTCGGGGCAACTGCCACGTGTCCGCAAAAATTCATGGGCCGTGCGGGAATATCGGTGCGTTTGGTGAAAGCTGAGCGCGAGCCTATCGCCCGATCGTCACGCCGGCGGTCGAGCGCATTGCGTCCCGCAGGCTCGTCGCCTTCATGTCGTCGAGGACCTGCCGCGTGAGCACGGTGGTCTGGCCGGGCGTATTGAGGATCGTCTCGCCACGCGAGGACGAGAGCCGGTCGGCTTTGTAGGGCGCCGCGGGATCGACGGCGGGTGCCGTTGCCGGAACGTGGCGCGGCCGCTTACTGGACGCCGCCAATGCTCCTTGCGAGATGCAGAGGGCGACGATCACGATCAATCGCAACGATGTCGCGGGCATGCGATCTCCCATATCCGGGGCGTCAGCCTAGCATATGGCGAGTATCCCCGCAGGGAAAAGGATCAGGCGAGAGCGGCCTGGCGTTCCCGCACCGGCTCGCGGACCCGGTCTGGCTTCCCTGGCTCGGCGAGCCGGGTAAAGCTGCGATGGCTCGCCTGTGCGGGCGCCTCGACGATGACGCCCTCGCAAACGATCTGCCCGCCCAGCATCCTGAACTCAAGCTTGTCGTAGCGCGGCATCGTCTCGCCGGGCGCGGGCGGCAGCAACTCGACCCGGCCCTGGATGTTCAGCGTGGCATCGCCGGTGCCGTGAAGCCGCGGATTCCACATCCTGATCCCGGTCTCCGCCCAGCGCTGCCGGATCAGCGCCGCGCGATCGACGGGTTCCGTCGCTTTTGCGCGAACTTTCGGTGCGTTGCGGATCTCCGGTGCGGGAGACGCAAGGATCGGCTCCGGCACGATGTCCGCGTCGACCCCGGAGGTGGCGGCAGAAGTGTCCTCCGTGGCGACCGCTGTGACTGGTGCGGGATCGCTTGCGGGGACCGGCTCGATCTCCATGGCGACGTCGGCGGTTGACCCGCTGTCGACGCTGACGGCTGGGATATCAGCCGCAGAGACCTCGATCTCGACAAGAGCGACAGGCGGGTCGTCCACGACGGCCGGCTCAACATCCACGAGGACGCTAGGAGGTGGCTCGTGGCTGACGACGACGTCGAGGGTAGCAGCCGGAGCGATTTCAACGTCGACGGACGAAACCGGTGCCGCCTCGGCGACGGCGGGCTCAACGCCGGCCGAGAGTTCGCGAGATGGACTGCCACTGACGATGAGTTCGGGAATGTCGACCGGCGCGCTATCGACGTCGACAGACGGGACTGAGGCCTTTTCGGCGCCGACCGACTCGACGTCCGTCCCGAGTTCCGCAGGTGCGGCCTCGCTGACGGTGAGTTCGGGAACATCAACGGGCCCGGTCTCCTCGTCGACAGACGAGATCGAAGCCTCCTCCACGACGACCTCGTTGACCTCCGTCGGCGTCTCCGGAGGTGAACCGTCGCTGTCGCCGGTATCTGTCCGCGCAGCCGGCGGACTCTCCGCGATGATAGAGATCGCAGTGTCGTCCTCGGCGACCGGCGCCGCGACCGCGATGCCCGGGTCGCTGAGCGGTGGATCGGCGCTGATGCTGATGTCGGGAGTGCGCGCGGCCTCTGCAACGTCGACGACGATGGCAGGCGAATCGTCCGTGGCGATCGGCAAAACGTCAATGCTTCCGCCGTGCGGCAAGGGCCGAAGCCTCGTAAACGCCCATTTCACCGCAGGGATGCGGCGCAGCAACGATATCAGTCTCGAAAGCACAGGGAGTTGTCCAAGAGGTACTCGGCGTGAAGCAATCGCTGATTCGCCAGCAATATGAAAAACTGCCCCGGCCGTCACACCGATGTCAATGTAGGTGGGACCAATTGCAGAACATCAGCACACCATCGCGCGCGAGAGAGACTGCGGACGTCATGAAGGCACGGCGTTACCGCCGGTCGCCATTGTGACGACGACCACAGTGCAACTGCACGGAACGTGGATACGCTTCCTCGCGAAATGACGGAGAGAAGACGTGATCCACAAGACATTCCTGGCGGCAGCCCTGGCCGCATTCATCTGCGCGCCCGCGCTTGCAGACGATCTCACGCCAAAGATCGCAGCTCACCTCATTCCGCCGAACGCGGAGATCCACATCTCCTGGACCAGCCACGCGTCGGACCCGCAGGGCCGCTCCATCGAGGTGGCCTGCGGCGAGGTCACGGTTCGCAATCCCAGAGGCTTCGATACCGTGACGTTCGCCTATGTCATCGGCGACGACAAGCTTTGGCTGCACGAAGGCGCCTGGGTGAAGGAGCCGGAGCCACAGGCGATCCGGGTCGTCATGCGGTACTGCCCCGGCCGCTGATCCTGCGCCGAACGTCGGGCTTCCCTGCGTCATCCTCCCCGCGTAGTTTGAGCTGTCTGGGGAGCGAGGACGTCACAATGAGGAAGCTTGCCGCCATCGCAGCGGTTCTGGTCTGGTCAACATGCGCATTTGCGCAGGATCGCACCATCACCGTGGCCTCGACGACATCGACGGAACAGTCGGGCCTGTTCGGCTATTTGCTGCCGCTGTTCTCGAAGGCCGAGGGCATCAACGTGAAGGTCGTAGCCGTCGGCACCGGCCAGGCGCTGGATATCGGGCGGAGAGGCGATGCCGACGTGGTGTTCGTCCATGACAGGCCCGCCGAAGACCAGTTCATGTCCGAAGGGCAGGGCGTGAAGCGTTTCGACGTCATGTATAACGACTTCGTCATCGTCGGGCCGAACAGCGATCCGGCGCGGATTGGCGGCGGCAAGGACGTCGCTGACGCGCTGCGCAAGATCGCGGCGGCGAAGGCGCCGTTTATCTCGCGCGGCGACAAGTCCGGCACGCACGCAGCCGAGCTGAGATTGTGGAAAGAGGCAGGCGTCGATCTCAGTGCCGGCAAGGACAGTTGGTATCGCGAGATCGGTCAGGGCATGGGGCCGGCGCTGAACATGGCCTCGTCCTCGAACGCCTATCTTCTGTCGGATCGTGGCACCTGGCTGTCGTTCAGGAACCGCGGCGAGCTCGCCGTCCTGACCGAGGGGGACAAGCGGCTCTTCAACCAGTACGGCGTCATGCTCGTGAATCCGGCAAAGCATTCCAACGTGAAGGCGCAGGATGGGCAGGCCTTCATCGACTGGCTGGTTTCCCCGAAGGGACAGCAGGCGATTGCCGGCTACAAGGTCGGCGGCGAGCAGCTATTTTTCCCCAACGCGTCCAACTAGCAGGAAAGCGACGGTCGACACCGCCACACTGAGCGCGAGCAGGATCAGCCCGAGCCCCAGCGCCAGCGGCAGGTCGCCCTTGCTGGTTTCCAGCGCGATGGCGGTCGTCATCGTGCGCGTGAAGCCGCGGATGTTGCCGCCGACGACGATGATGGCGCCGACCTCGGCGATGGCGCGCCCGAAGGCCGCGAGAAAGGCCGTCAGCAGCGAAGTCCGTCCCAGCGCGAACAGGAGCCCCATGCTGCGCAGGACCGACAGCCCGTCGATCCGCGCCAGATCGCCATACTCCGCCCAGAGCAGGCTCGCCGGCCTGTGCACCAGCGCCACCACGATCGGTGTCGCGAGCAGCGTCTGCGCGATCACCATGGCCGCCGGCGTGAACAGCAGGCCGGCCGCCCCGAGCGGGCCGGACCGTGACAGCAGCAGATAGAGCGCGAGCCCGACCACGACCGGCGGCAGGCCGAGCAGCGCATTGGTCAGCACGATGATGACCTGACGTCCGCGAAAACGGGCGATCGCGAGCAAGGCGCCGAACGGTGCGCCGATCAGGAGCGCGACGATGCTCGCGGTCAGGCTGACGCGCACCGACAAGGCGACGATGCCCACAAGCTCGGAATCGGCCTCGCCGATCAGCGCGAAGGCGGCACCAACGGATCGTGCGAAGTCGTTCATCCGCGCCTGAACTTCAATGTTCGGGCGGCCTCCGGGGCGTCGATGTCGAGGCGGCAAAGGCGCGTCACAGACTGGTCCCTGCAACTTCCATTGTGGTGAGCATGCGGCGGGCCGCCGCATGCCCTCAACTAGATCAACTCGCGCAGCACTTCAATCAGCCGGCCGCACTGCTCATCCGTTCCGACCGTGATGCGCAGGAAGTCCTCGATGCGCGGCTTCTTGAAATGGCGGACCAGCACGCCGCGCTGGCGAAGGACGGCCGCGAGATCGGCACCGCTCCGGCGCCGATGACGCGCGAACACGAAGTTCGCAAGCGACGGCAGCACCTCGAAGCCGAGTTGCGCGAGATCGCGCGTGAGCACGTCGCGGCTCGCGATGATGCGGGTGCGGCTCTCGAGGAACCATGCCTCGTCCTCGATGGCGGCGACGGCGCCGGCGATGGCGAGACAATCGACGGGATAGGAGTTGAAGCTGTCCTTCACGCGCTCCAGCGCCTCGATCAGCGGCCGCTGGCCGAGGGCAAATCCGACCCGCAAGCCTGCGAGCGCGCGCGACTTCGAGAAGGTCTGTATGACGAGCAGATTGTCGTGGTGCGCAACGAGCGGCACGGTGCTCTCGGCGCCGAAATCGACATAGGCCTCGTCCACCACCACCAGCCGGTCCGGGTTTTCGGCGAGCAGTGCCGCGACCGCGTCGCGCGGAAGGGCGATGCCGGTGGGCGCGTTCGGATTGCAGAGAAGAATGGCGCTCGATGGCCGCCTGTAGTCGGCGATCTCGATCCTCATCGCTGCATCGAGCGGCACCTCCTCGTGAGCTACGCCATAGAGGCGGCAATAGACCGGGTAGAAGCTGTAGGTGACGTCGGGAAACAGAAGCGGGCTGTCGTGCTTCAGAAGGGCCGGGAAGGTGTGGGCCAGAACCTCGTCGGAGCCGTTGCCGACGAACACCTGCTCGGCCGCAACATCGCAATGCGCCGCGATCGCCTCGCGCAGGCGCGTGGCGCGCGGATCTGGATAGAGGCGCAGCCGCTCCGCAGCCGATGCGATCGCCGCCAGGACGCGCGGCGAGGGCGGATAGGGATTCTCGTTGGTATTGAGCTTGACGACGCCATCCTGCTTCGGCTGCTCGCCCGGGACGTAGGGCGACAGCGTGTGGACGACGGGACTCCAGAAGCGGCTCATGATCTCCAATCCAGGTTGATCTTGGCACAGTAAGGCACGCCGGGCGTCGACGGAAGTGCGCTTCCCGTTCAGCAGCCGAGGCAGGTTTGCGCAAGCGTCGCAGCCGGGGACGTTCCCGCGAGCGTTACCTTCGTGCTAGGCTCATCGCGCAAACGTCCAGAATTGAGAACGACAACGAAGGCCGGCGCGCCCCAGGCTGCGCAGAAGAGCCGCAAAGCGAGGAACACATGCCGGGCGCAGCCCTTCTCACCGCTCCCTCCATTCCGACTGCGCCCGTGACGCCAGCCATTCTCGACCGCTTGCGAGCCATCGTGGGCGACAAGGGCCTGATCCTGGACGAGCAGGACAAGCGCCCGTTCGTGACCGATTGGCGCGGCGAGCTGACAGGGCAGGCCGCGGCGGTCGTGCGTCCGGCCAATACCGCGGAAGTCTCCGCTGTCGTCAAGCTCTGCTACGACAACGGCATTGCCATCGTGCCGCAGGGCGGCAACACCGGCCTGATGGGTGGTGCCACGCCGTGGCCGGCGCACCGCGGCATCGTGCTGTCGCTCGGTCGCATGAACCATGTGCTGAATGTCGATCCCGTCGGCTACGCCATGACGGTGGAGGCGGGCTGCATCCTCCAGACGCTCCAGGACACGGCCGCGCGCCACGACCGCTTCTTTCCGCTCAGCCTCGGTGCCCAGGGCTCGTGCATGATCGGCGGTAATCTCTCCACCAACGCCGGCGGCGTGCAGGTGCTGCGTTACGGCAATGCGCGAAATCTGGTGCTGGGTCTCGAGGTCGTGCTGGCCAACGGCGATGTCTGGGACGGGCTGCGCGCACTCAAGAAGGACAACACCGGCTATGACCTCAAGCATCTGTTCATGGGTGCCGAGGGGACGCTCGGCATCATCACCAAGGCGGTGCTGAAGCTCTGGCCCGCGCCGAAGGACGTGTGCACGGCATGGCTCGCGATCCGCGATCCCAGGGCGGCGATCGAGCTCCTGTCGGAGGCGCATGCCGCGTCCGACGACAATGTCGGCTCCTGCGAGCTCATGAGCCGCGCCTGCACCGACATGGTGCTGCGCCATATTCCCGGCACCCAGGACCCTCTCAAGGCCGAGACCGAATGGTATCTCCTTCTCGAATGGTCGTCGGCCCGGCCGCGGCAGGACGGCGGCACGTGCATGTCGGACCGGATGGAGCAGTTCTTGGCCGATCAGCTCGAGGCGGGCCGGGTGCTCGATGCGGTGATCGCGCAAACCGAAGCGCAGTCGCGCAACATGTGGCGCATTCGCGAGAGTGTGGCCGAGGCATCGCGCGCCGAGGGGCCGGGCCTCAGCTACGACGTGTCGGTCGCAATCTCGCGGATTCCCGAGTTCATCGACAGGGGTCTCAAGGCCGTGCTCGAGATCCTGCCGACGATCCGCCCCTATCCGCTCGGGCACATCGGCGACGGCAATGTGCACTTCTCCTTCATGGGCCCGAAGGGCATGGATCGCGAGACGCTCAACCAGTACTCTGCGGCGATCACGCGGGTCGTCAACGACCTGATCACGTCCATGGCCGGCTCGATCTCGGCCGAGCACGGCATCGGCATCGAGAAGCTCGACGAGCTCCAACACTATCGTTCCAGGACCGAGCTCGACATCATGCGCACGATCAAGCGGGCGCTCGACCCCAAGAACATCATGAATCCGGGCAAGGTGCTCCGTCTCGGATGAGGCGACTGACGCCGCAGGTTGCCTCCGCTGATCGATCCGGTCCTGACCGCAGCCTGGACGGGCGCATGCGCCGCATGGCGCGGGCCAAACGGGCCCGAGGCCTCCAAATCATGCCCTTTTGCGGCTTTATTCCCGCGATGGATGCTTTAAGGAAGGGGCAGGATCAGGTCGCGCCTCCCCCGCGGCGGTGCTAGACCCTGATGCAGGAACAATGGGGCCGCGCCGCTACCGGCACGCCCGCAAGGATGAGAAGGATGTGACGCAATGATCCAAACCGTTGGCATCATCGGGGCAGGGACCATGGGGAACGGCATCGCGCAAATCTGCGCAGCGGCCGGGCTCTCGGTCGTGATGGTCGACATTTCCGATGCGGCGGTGAACCGCGGGCTTTCGACCGTCGGCGGCAGCCTCGAGCGCCTGGTCAAGAAGGAGAAGATGTCGGCGGCCGACCGCGAGGCGACGCTCAAGCGCATCACCGGCACCACCGATCGGGCGAAGCTGGCCGATTGCGACCTGGTGATCGAGGCCGCCACCGAGAACGAGGAGCTCAAGGTCAAGATCCTGAAGGACCTCTGCGCGACGCTGTCGCCGCGCACGCTCGTTGCAACCAATACCTCGTCGATCTCGATCACGAAGCTTGCCGCCGCAACCGATCGCCCCGACCGCTTCATCGGCATGCACTTCTTCAATCCTGTGCCGGTGATGGCGCTGCTCGAGCTCATCCGCGGCCTGCAGACCTCCGACGACACCCACGCCAAGGCGCTCGATTTCGCCCAGCGCGTCGGCAAGGTGGCGATCACGGCCAAGAACAGTCCGGGCTTCGCGGTCAACCGCATCCTCTGCCCGATGATCAACGAGGCGATCTTCGCCCTCCAGGAGGGGATCGCGACGGCGGAAGAGATCGACGCCGGCATGAAGCTCGGCTGCAACCATCCGATCGGGCCGCTGGCGCTCGCCGATCTCGTCGGGCTCGACACCATGTTGTCGGTGATGGAGGTCTTTTATAAAGGCTTCAACGACCCCAAATACCGTCCGGCCCCCTTGCTGAAGGAAATGGTCGATGCCGGCCATCTCGGCCGCAAGACCGGGCAGGGTTTCTACACTTACGGCGCCTGATGACAGGCGTAGGCGGCGGGGCCTTCGAGCCTCGCCGCCCCTCCCGCAATTTGCGCTGCGACAAAGACGCCGCGCGCAATTGACCCGACAATGTTGAACGGGTGGCCCGCGGGAACAACGGAACGGATAACAAAGGACAATGTCGGATCGACTGAAGGCCGAGCGTGAGGCGGCAGCCGCGCGCCGGAACCTGCTGACCCAGGATGCGATCGAGCGCACCGGGATCACCGAAGCGATGATCGCGGAACTCGTCGCCCGCTTTTACGGGCGCGTGCGCGAGGACGCGCTCCTGGGGCCGGTGTTCGCGGTCGTGCGGAATTGGGACGAGCATCTGGCCAAGCTCGGGGATTTCTGGTCGTCAGTCGTGCTGATGAGCGGCCGCTATCATGGCTCGCCGATGCGCGCGCATCTGCCGCTCGGTCTTGTCGGCGATCATTTCGACCGCTGGCTCGATCTGTTCGAACAGACCGCGCGCGACGTCTGTCCGCCCGCGGCGGCGGCGCTCTTCATCGACAAGGCACGGCGCATCGCCGACAGTTTTGAAATGGCGTCGGCAACCGTCGCAGGCCGCATCGCTTCGCCGCGTCACGTGCTCAGATCGTGAAACACAAAATGCCTGCCTGAGAAACGTGCAGCTCACATCGCGCGATGGCGCGTTGCACCAATTCCAACATCATCGGTCTGATCTGCAAAATCATCATGCCGCTCGCGTGGTGCGACGTAGAACTGGTGAAAATACGTTTGAACGCGTTCACTCTCGTTCAATCAAAGCGAGCAGAGCCATATTGATGCACTGCGGCGCCAATTCTTCGCCTTTTTTTCGGCAGAGTTCCAGCGCCTGCTAGCGGGCATGTCGCGCGCATCGTTCAACATCAATTCCTCATCTTCCGAGAACCCTGCGGAACCTGAAGTTGACGCGGGCGCAGAGCAGACGCGGCGAACGCTGCTGCTGGGTGCGCTCGCCACCACGGCCTGCCTCGGCTGTTCCGCATCGGCGCGCGCAGGCGAGGATCCGCCAGGCTCCGACGAACGACCGCAGAAGGGCGATGTGCTCGTCTTCTCCGAAGGTGACCAGGAGGGAAAGCTGATCACGGCGGCCGACCTGCAGGCCGGCGGGCCGCCGGTGCATGCCTGGCCGAAGGATCCCAAGACCTCGGTCGTGCGCAGCGCCTCGCGGCTCAACGAGATCCTGGTCATCCGGCTCGATCCCGCCGAGCTCGACGAGCAGACCCGCGCGCGCGCCGTCGACGGCATCATCGCCTATTCGGCGATCTGCGCCCATGCCGGTTGTCCCGTCACCGCCTGGGTGAAGAGCGACGTCGGCGACAAGGAGGTGCTCAAGTGCATGTGCCACAACTCCGAATACGATCCTCGCGCGGGCGCGCAGGTCGTGTTCGGGCCGGCACCGCGACGGCTCGCGGCGCTGCCACTGGCGTTCGCTGAAGGTTCGCTCAGCGTCGCCGGAAACTTCATCGGAAAGGTAGGTGGCGCGCAGCCAGGATGATGGACGGTCGCGGGTTGTGCCCGCGTCACGAGAGGCCGCATCCGCCGACGGGCGGACGACGGGACGAACGAAAAGAATTCAACACAAGAATTCAAACAGATGAAAAAGGGGAACGTCCATGACCAGGAAGCAATGGTTTCTGTCCGGCTTCGTCGCCTTCACCTGTCTTGCCTCGACCGCCGCCGGCGCCGGCCCGATCGAGAATTATTCTCCGGTCACCGCGCAGCGCCTGGAGAATCCGGAACCGAGCAACTGGATGCTCTATCGGCGCACCTATGACGGGCAGGGCTACAGCCCGCTCGACCAGATCAACACCTCGAACGTGAAGGGTCTCACGCCGGTCTGGACGTTTGCAACAGGCGTCGTCGAAGGCCACGAGGCGCCGCCGATCGTCAACAATGGCGTGATGTTCGTGGCGACCCCGATGGGGCAGGTGATCGCGCTGAACGCGAAAACCGGCGACGAGTACTGGCGCTACAAGCGGCAGCTCCCCGACGATCTGTTCCAGCTGCATCCGACCAGCCGCGGCGTCGGCTTGTGGGAGGACAAGCTCTATCTCGCCACCACCGACGATCATGTCGTCGCGCTCGACGCCAAGACCGGCAAGGTCGTGTGGGACACCAAGGTGCAGGACTACAAGAAGGGCCAGTACATGACCCTGATGCCGCTTATCGTCGACGGCAAGGTCATCGTCGGCGGCTCCGGCGGCGAGTTCGGCGTGCGCGGCTATGTCGCCGCCTATGACGCCAAGGACGGCAAGGAGCTGTGGCGGACCTACACCATTCCCGGCGAAGGCGAGCCCGGTCACGACACCTGGCAGGGCGATGACTGGAAGAACGGCGGCGGCTCGGCCTGGATGACCGGCAATTACGACAAGGACACCAAGACGATCTATTGGGGCGTCGGCAACGCGGCGCCGTGGCCGGGCGAGACCCATCCCGGCGACAATCTCTACACCTCGTCGGTGCTCGCGCTCGATCCGAACAACGGCAAGATCAAGACCTATCACCAGTACCATCAGAACGATTCCTGGGACTGGGACGAGGTCGAAGCGCCGATGCTGATCGACCTGCAACGCGATGGCCGCAGCATCAAGAGCCTGGTCCATCCGGGGCGCGATGCGATCTTCTGGGTGCTCGAGCGCACGCCGACCAAGATCAACTACGTGGCAGGCTGGCCGTTCGTCTCCACCGACGTCTGGAAGGGCATCGATGCCGAAACCGGCAAGCCAATCGTCGATCCCGCGCACAAGCCGGTGATTGGCAAGCGCGTGGAGTTCTGTCCCTCTCTATGGGGCGGCAAGGACTGGCCGTCGGCGGCCTACAGCCAGAAGACGGGCCTGGTTTACGTGCCCGCCAACGAGAATTTCTGCGGCGGATTCACCGGCGAGAAGGTCGCACTCAAGCCGGGCGAGCTCTGGCTCGGCACCAAGCCGGAAGACATCGGGCTGAAGACCAAGCCGGGCGCGGATCATTTTGGCGAGCTCCAGGCCTGGGATCCCGTCACCGGCAAGAAGGTGTGGCAGCACAACTTCCCGAAGTCGCAGCTGTTCGGCTCGGTGACGGCGACCGCGGGCGATCTCATCTTTGCCGGCGGCACCAACGACCGCAACTTCCGCGCCTTCAACGCCAAGACCGGCGAGCTGTTGTGGGAGCAGAAGACCAACTCCGGCATCATGGGCATGCCGGTGTCGTATGAGATCGACGGCACGCAATACATCGCGATCCAGTCGGGATGGGGTGTGGACGCGCAGCGGATCCAGGATGCGCTGGTGACCAACAACATCGGCATCGAGGCCAATGTGCCGCAGGGCGGCGTGATCTGGGTGTTCGCGCTGAAGAAATAGCTCCGCGGGCGGATCGAAAGAGGCGGAGCAGCAAGGGGGGTGGCGAATGCGGCGGACGGAAACGTCCGCCGCATTTTTGTGTGTGTCGAGAGTGCTGTCTTCCCTTCTCCCCTTGTGTGGGAGAAGGTGGCGCGAAGCGCCGGATGAGGGGTCTCTATCCGCGGAGACAAACCCCTCACCCGAGCGAGATCGTAGCAACCGGCGTCGCTGCCCTCTCCCACAGGGGGAGAGGGCACATCGGCTGATGGAGACGGCGCGAGGCCGCGTGCGTTCCTTACGCCTCCAATTGCTTGCCGATCGGCAAGCTCCGGATGCGTTTTCCGGTCGCGGCGAAGATGGCATTCATCAGCGCCGGCGCGAACGGCGGAACGCCGGGCTCGCCGACGCCGCTCGGCGGCGTGCCCGGCGCGGGCGGCACGATGTGGACGTTGGTCACCATGGGAGACTCGTCGATCCTGACGACCTGGAAGTCGTCAAAGTTCTTCTGCTGCACCTTGCCGTCCTTGAAGGTGATCTCGCCATATTTGGCGAGGCTGAGACCCATGATCGCCGCGCCCTCGATCTGCGAGGCGATGCGCTCGGGGTTGACGTAGGTGCCGCAGTCGATCGCGGTGTCGACCCGCGGCACCGTCAGCTTGCCCTTGTCGTCGACGGCCACCTCGACGATGGTCGCGATGTAGCTGACGAAGCTGCGGTGTACTGCGATGCCGAGACCGTGGCCCTTCGGCACCTGACGGCCCCATTCGCCCTTCTCGGCCACCAGCTCGACCACCTTGCGCAGGCGCGCGGTGTCGATCGGGTAGCTGTCCTGCGGCTCGCCGTAGTTCCACATGTCCTTCACCGCGGGCTTGACGATCCGCGGGCTGCCGATCAGCGCGAGCAGCGTCTCCTTCTGGTCGCGGCCGGTCGCGTTCGCGATCTCGCCGACCATTGACTGCACCGCGAAGGCGCGCGGGATGTTCGAGACCGAGCGGAACCAGCCGATGCGGGTGAACGCCGCAGCCTCCGGGTTCTCGCAGGAGATGTTGGCGATCTCGAACGGCATGTCGACGAGGCCCATGCCGAGCTCGAAGGGCGCCTGATGCACCGTGCCGGCCGCAAAGGTCGAGGCGATGCTGGGCGCCACGCTGCGGTGGCGCCAGGCGATCACCTTGCCGCTCTTGTCGAGGCCGGCCTCGATCCGCTCGACCGAGACGGTGTGCAGGAAGCCGTTGTGGATGTCGTCCTCCCGCGTCCACTGCACCTTCACCGGCGCGCCCAGCTCCTTCGACAGCAGCGCGGCTTCGAGCGCATAGTCGCATTTCGACTTGCGGCCGAAACCGCCGCCGAGCAGGGTGACGTTGACGGTGACGTTCGCTTCCGGAATGCCGAGCGTCTTGGCGACGTCCTCGCGGGTGCCGCCCGGGCTCTGCACCGGCGCCCAGATCTCGGCCTTGTCGCCCTTGACGTCGGCGACCGCCACCGGCGGTTCCATGGCGACATGGGCGAGATGCGGGACGTAGTACTCGCCGACGATCACCTTGTCGGCGCCCTTCAGGGCGGCGTCCGCATCGCCCTCCTTGCGCACGACGAGGCCGGGCTTGCGCGAGGCCTCCTCGAGCTCCTTGCGGTAGGCGACGGAGTCGTATTTGCCGTTGGCGCCGTCGTCCCAGACCAGTTTCAGCGCATCGCGGCCCTTGATCGCCGCGCCGGTATTGCGCGCGATCACCGCGACGCCGCCGAGCGGCTGGAACTTCGACGGCCACGGCCAGCCGCGCACCTGCATCACCTTCTCGACGCCGGGCACCTTCAACGCCTCGTTCGGATCGAACGAGGCGAGCTTGCCGCCGGTCACCGGCGGGCGCGCGATCACGGCATATTTCATGCCGGGAAGGCGCACGTCCGCACCGTAGCGCGCCTTGCCAGTGGTGATGTCGTGAAGATCGACGATGCCGATCTGGCCCTTGGTCAGATAGCGGAAGTCCTTGGGGTCCTTCAGCTTGAGGCCTTCGACGCTCGGCACCGATTCCTTGGCGGCGTCGGCCGCGAGTTCGCCGAAGCCGAGCTTGCGCCCGCTGCCGCTATGGACGACCTCGTGATTGACCGCCTTGACCTCCGTTGCCGGAACGCCCCAGCGCTTGGCGGCGGCCTGTTCCAGCATGGTGCGGGCGGCGGCGCCGATCTGGCGCATCGGGATGAGGTAATGCCGCGTGCTGCGCGAGCCGTCGGTGTCCTGGTTGCCGAACTTGACCTCGTCGCCATGGGCCTGCTGCACCTTGACCCTGGACCAGTCGGCCTCCATCTCCTCGGCCACGATCAGCGGCAGGCTGGTGCGCACGCCGGTGCCCATCTCGGAGCGGTGGGCGACGATGCTGACGATGCCGTCGGGCGCGACCGCGACGAACACGCGCGGATCGACCACGACGCCATGCGGCATTTTTCCGGCGCCGGTCTCATAGGCAAATGCCTGGCGGGACATCACGGGCGCGGCAAGCACGAAGCCGCCGGTGACGCCGAGCCCCTTCAGGATGCTGCGGCGCGAGACCTTCTCGACACGGATGTTCTTTTCGAAGCTGTGAAGCTTCCGGGGATTGTCGATGAAATTCATGTCACACTCCCGTCGATGCGAGATGGACCGCGTTCTCGATGCGCTGGTAGCAGCCGCAGCGGCAGATGTTGCCGGACATCGCCTCGCGGATCTGGTCGTGCGAGGGTTTCGGGTTGTCCATCAGGAGCGCCGCGGCCTGCATGATCTGGCCGGCCTGGCAGAAGCCGCATTGGGGCACGTTGACCTGGCGCCAGGCTTTTTGAACCGGGTGATCGCCGTTCGGATGCAATCCCTCGATGGTCGTGACCTCGCGGCCGGCGACGTCGTTGATCGACGTGACGCAGGAGCGCACCGCCTCCTTGTCGACGATGACGGTGCAGGCGCCGCACAAGGCCTGGCCGCAGCCGAACTTGGTGCCTGTCAGCCCGGCCTCGTCGCGCAGGAACCAGAGTAGCGGGAGATTCGGGTCGCCGTCCCAGCTCTGTTCCTGGCCGTTGATCTTCACCTTGATCATGATCGTCCCTCGCTCTTCATAAGCATGAATTAAATGCGCCGGCATGCGCCGGCGGCGGTGCGTCGTTGCCGCGTTCCGCCGTCATCCCGCGCGGGCAAATCCCGGAGGGAGGCAGGAACGCCAATGGCGATGTCTGGATGTGTTCGATACCTCCCGTTTTGTTCTTATTTGATTGAACTTCGCGCGGCATCGTCACGGCGCGATCGTAGCAGGGATCGCGCCGGTCCGGCATTCACAGCCGGTTGTTCTCGGCGTGAAGAGGTTGCATCTGTGATTTGTCAAAAGCAGGGCGCGGTATCGCGCCGCGCGCATTGCGCAATTGCAAAGCAGGCCGCAGCAAAAAAGCTTCGTCCGCCAGAAAGACTGTACGGACGAAGCAGGATGCCTCAGTCGAGGGAGGGAGAAACGCAGGTGCCGCCGACTTCAATCGGAAAGCGGGCGGCACTGCGCAGTCATTCAGAGACCAGGACTGAGGGAGCGTGGCCCTCGTAGACGCAGAGTGCAGAAGTGGCGGCTTCGTCGCGATCGTGGGAAGCCACCTCCGTCCGGCTCGCTGGTGCTGGTCGGAACCAGCGAGCGGACGTGGCGTGGGTCCGGCGGCCCTGCTCGGGCCGCCTCGTTCAGGTCGCCTTCGTCAGGCTGCTTTGGCTTTCGCCACGTGGGTCGCGATCGCGTCCATCAGCGCCGGCGACAGGCAGTCATAAGGCTCGAGCCCGATTTCCTTCAGCCGCGAACGGATGCCGGCCATCTGCTCCGGCTTCACGCCGGATTCGATCACCGAGGAGACGAAGGCGGCGAATTGCGGCGCCTGCGATCCCTGCTCCTGGAACAGTTCGGGATGGATGAAGTCGAGGCCGTAGAACGGATGGTTCTTGTTCTCGATGCGGCCGTACATGTGCGTGCCGCAGGCCTTGCAGGCGTGGCGCTGGATCACCGCGGAGGCATCGACGATCTCGAGCTTGTCGCCGTTCTCGAGCACGGTGACGTTCTGGCGCGGCACCACCGCGACGACGGAGAATGTCGCGCCCTGCGGCTTCCAGCACTTGGTGCAGCCACAGGCGTGGTTGTGGGCGACGTCGCCCTTGATGCCGACCTTGACCTGATGGTCCTTGCATTTGCAGGCGAGCGTGCCGCCGGCGAAGCTGCCGCTGCCCTGTTTGAGGCCGTTGTCGATCGATGGGTGGAGTGCAATAGTCATGGGACGATCCTCCTTGGGGTGATGGCAGTGAGCTAGTAGACGACGACGGAACGGATGGATTTGCCCTCGTGCATGAGGTCAAAGCCCTTGTTGATCTCCTCGAGCTTGAGCACGTGGGTGATCATCGGATCGATCTGGATCTTTCCGTTCATGTACCAGTCGACGATCTTCGGCACGTCGGTGCGGCCGCGCGCGCCGCCGAAGGCCGTGCCGCGCCAATTGCGGCCGGTGACGAGTTGGAACGGGCGGGTGGCGATCTCCTTGCCGGCTTCGGCGACGCCGATGATGATCGAGGTGCCCCAGCCGCGATGGCAGGCTTCCAGCGCCTGGCGCATCACGGTGGTGTTGCCGGTGCAGTCGAAGGTGTAGTCGGCGCCGCCGTCGGTGAGGTTGACGAGATGCGGAACGATGTCGCCGGTGATCTTCTTCGGGTTGACGAAGTGGGTCATGCCGAACCGGCGGCCCCAGTCCTCCTTGGAATCATTGACGTCGACGCCGATGATCTTGTCGGCGCCGGCCATCTTGGCGCCCTGGATGACGTTCAGTCCGATGCCGCCGAGGCCGAACACGACCACGTTGGCGCCCGGCTCGACCTTGGCGGTGTTGACGACCGCACCGACGCCGGTGGTGACGCCGCAGCCGATGTAGCAGCTCTTGTCGAACGGCGCGTCTTCGCGGATCTTGGCGACGGCGATCTCGGGCAGCACGGTGAAGTTCGAGAAGGTCGAGCAGCCCATGTAGTGGTAGATCGGCTTGCCCTTGTAGGAGAAGCGGCTGGTGCCGTCGGGCATCACGCCCTTGCCCTGCGTCGCGCGGATCGCGGTGCAGAGATTGGTCTTCTGGCTCAGGCAGCTTTTGCACTGCCGGCATTCCGGCGTGTACAGCGGGATGACGTGGTCGCCCGGCTTGACCGAGGTCACGCCGGGGCCGATCTCGCGGATGATTCCGGCGCCCTCATGGCCGAGGATCGACGGGAAGATTCCTTCGCTGTCGAAGCCGTCGAGCGTGTAGGCGTCGGTATGGCAGATGCCCGTCGCCTTGATCTCGACCAGGACTTCGCCGGCCTTCGGTCCTTCCAGATCGACTTCGACGATCTCGAGTGGTTTCTTGGCTTCGAAAGCAACGGCGGCACGTGTCTTCATCGTAAACTCCTCAAATTCTCGCAGGACGCCAAGAGGTGGTATCGGTCCTGGTAACGTTCATTTCTTGCCCATGCAGGCGTCTTCCGCCTTGGTGTAGGTCTCGTTCTTCTCCTCCTTCTTGGAGGGACGCTGCCGGCCCCACGCCTCGTTGGAGCGGGCGCGCAGATAGACGTAGAGATCGTCCATGTAGCAGGCGACGTTGGGGTTGTCGCCGAAGGCTGGCATGACGTTCTCCTGCGCGGTCGAGATGTTCTTGCGACCGGAGGCGACGACGCCGAGGAAGTCGCCATAGCTCATGGTCTTGACTGAATCCTTCAACGCCGGTGCGTAGGTGGATCCCATGCCGTCGGGGCCATGGCAGACGTGGCAGTCGGAGTGATAGCGGCGATATCCGGAATAGGTGAACCAGTCCACGGTGCCGTCGGCCGAAATCTTGTAGGTCGGGTTTCCTTCCTTATCGAGCCACTTTCCGTCGTCTTCCTTCTTGACGGCGGTCGGGTCGCCCGGACCGTCCGCAACGGCTATTCCCCCCGAAGTCACGAAGATGATCGCAGCAATGACAAAGCAGATTTTACGCAAGAGATTATCCTCGAAGGCGTTCGGTGGAGACGAGCCGGCGCGTGGAGTTGATCCACGCGCCGGAGCGACACGAAGGTAGGGCTAGTTCGCCGGCAGCGAGAACACGGTCAGCGTACCGCCGAGTGCCGTGTAGTTGCTGAGGGCCGCGTAGCCACCGACTGCGCCGAGACCGGCGGTCGGATCGGTCAGGCCTGCGGCGAGACCGATGCCGGCCCATCCGCCGACGCCCGAGAGCACTGCGACGTACTGCTTGCCGCCGTTCTCATAGGTCGTGACGTTGCCGATGATGCCGGACGGAGTCTTGAACTTGTAGAGCTCCTTGCCCGACTTGGCGTCGACCGCCTTCAGGTAGCCTTCGAGCGTGCCGTAGAACACCACGCCGCCGGCGGTTGCGAGCGCACCCGACCAGACCGAGAACTGCTCCTTGTTCGACCAGACGATCTTGCCGGTCTTGCCGTCCCAGGCGATGAAGTTGCCCATGTGGCTTTCACCCTGCGGCGGATACATCGAGAGCGTCGCACCCACATAGGGCTGGCCCGCGGTGTAGCTCACCTTGAACGGCTCGTAGTCCATGCAGACGTGGTTGGTCGGAACGTAGAACAGCTGCGTGTCCGGCGAGTAGGCTGCCGGCTGCTCGTCCTTGGTGCCGAGCGCGGCCGGGCAGATGCCCTTCACGTTGTGGTCCTCGCCCGCCTTGTCGGTCGAAGCTGCGTCGAGCACCTTCGGACGGCCATAGGTCGGCGAGTTCTTGTCCATGTCGACGCCGGAGGTCCAGTTCACCTTCGGATCGTACTTTTCGGCAACCAGCAGTTCGCCGCTTTCACGGTCCATGGTGTAGCCAAGGCCGTTGCGGTCGAAATGCGTCAGGAGCTTGCGCGCCTGGCCATTGATCTGCTGATCCGAGAGGATCATCTCGTTGACGCCGTCATAGTCCCACTCGTCGTGGGGCGTCATCTGGTAGACCCATTTGGCCATGCCGGTGTCCGCGTCGCGTGCGAAGATGGTCATCGACCACTTGTTGTCGCCCGGACGCTGCTTCGGATTCCAGGTCGAAGGATTGCCCGACCCGTAATAGACGAGGTTCAGAGCGGGATCGTAGGACATCCAGCCCCAGGTGCAGCCGCCGCCGATCTTCCATTGGTCGCCCTGCCAGGTCTTCAGCGAGGAGTCGGCGCCGACGGGCTTGCCGAGCGACGTCGTCTTGGCCGGATCGACTTTGATCTGGTCGTCCGGACCTTCGGAGAAGGCGCGCCAGACCTGCTTGCCGCTCTTGAGATCGTAAGCGGTGACGTGGCACTGCACGCCGAATTCGCCGCCGGAGATGCCGACCAGGACCTTGTCCTTGACGACCAGCGCCGCCGAGGTGCCGGTCTGGCCCTTGCTCGGATCGCCGTTCGTCGCCGACCAGGCCACCTGGCCCGTCTTGGCGTCGAGCGCGACGAGGTTGGTGTCGGCCTGATGCAGGATGATCTTGCCGTCGCCATAGGACAGGCCGCGGTTGACCGTATCGCAGCACATCACCGGGATGACGTTCGGGTCCTGCTTCGGCTCGTACTTCCAGACGATCTTGTTCTCGTTGGAAAGGTCAATAGCGTAGACCTTGTTCGGGAACGGCGTATGGACGTACATCATGTTGCCAATGATCAGCGGGCCACCTTCATGGCCGCGCAGCACGCCGGTCGAGAAGGTCCAGGCGACCTGGAGCTTGCCCACGTTTTGTGCGTTGATCTGGTTCAGCTTGGAATAGCGGGTATTGGCATAGTCGCCCGCCGGCATCACCCAGTCCTTCGGGTTCTGCGACATCTTGATCAGCTCGTCATTGGCTGAAGCGCTGCCGACGGCGAGAGCCGCCGCGGAGCCAAGATAGGTCGCCAGTAGCACCTTGCGCATAGTTATTCCTCCGTTGGTATCGTTTATTGTTTCCGAAGCGTTGCTCAATCACCGGGCTTCTCGTCCGGCGTCTGCTCGTGCAGGGCGGTCACGATTGGGACCAGAAACGATGGTGCGGTGTTTCCTCCTCCTGATGAGAGCCACGGGTCCACGTGCAGGAGCGGCCCGTTCTTGTTGTTCCTGCCGCAATCCCTAACGACTTCGTCATCGGGAAACTTGCCCAAGAGGGAAGCCGGTTTGCTTGACAGCGCACGGACGCGAAGATTTTGATTTTGCAGTAGCGAATTCAGCGGCTTCCGCGTCGCTTCGGGACCGCGCTCTGCGCTCAGGTTCCCCTTGACGGCGCT
Source organism: Bradyrhizobium sp. CCBAU 45394 (assembly GCF_028128655.1). Taxonomy (NCBI): domain Bacteria; kingdom Pseudomonadati; phylum Pseudomonadota; class Alphaproteobacteria; order Hyphomicrobiales; family Nitrobacteraceae; genus Bradyrhizobium; species Bradyrhizobium sp. CCBAU 45394. Next base: position 101,823 of record NZ_LBIX01000009.1, read on the forward strand.
GCAACTAAGGCGGAGGATTAACCTTCAAGGGTGGCAATGAAACGATGGCGCTCGTTGCAGAAGACCGCTCAAATTCGAGGTAAACGTCACGCAATCTCGGCTGAGGGCTCCGGAAGCGCTGGTCGCGATTCGCGTCGAAATTTCCGAATCAAACCAGTGGCTGGATTAATGTCCGACACCATTCACACGCTCTCGACGACGGGAATGACGCCGAAGCGCCAGATCCAGAGCTGGATCGACGGGCTGACCAGTCTGTGTGGGCATTTCGACGTCGATCCGCTGGAGGCGTCCTCGCTCGAGGGCCGCATCGACTACACCACCGTCTCGCGCCTGAAGCTGTGTCAGATCGAGGTCAGCCAGCATCGCATCGCGCACACGCTGGCGCGCGCCAAGGCCAACGAACACCCGTACATAAAAATCCACTTCCAGACCTACGGCGTGTCCTATTTCGAGCAGGAAGGCCGTCACATCGAAATCAATCCCGGCGACATCATCGCCTATGACGTATCCTGCCCGCATTCGATCATCAGCCCCGCCTTCACGCGTCACGACGTGGTGATCGTGCCGAAGGCACTGCTGCGCGACCGCGGCTTCCCGTCGCAGCGGATGCCGGCCTGCAAATTGTCGGCGAAGACGGGCACGGGGCGGATCGCCCACGATTTCGTCCACGCGACATTCGACGAGGCGGCCAAGCTGTCGGCGAATAGCGCGGTCGGCGTCGCCGATTCGCTGATCGACCTTTTGCTGCTGCCGCTGCGCGAAGCCGACACGATGTTCGATCGGGTCGGGCCCGAGGCGATGTATGTGCGCGCGCAGTTCTTCATCCGCGAGCACCTGCGCGATCCGGATCTGTGCATCGACCAGATCTCCGCCGAGCTCGGCTGCTCCAAGCGCTATCTGCACATGCTGTTCTCCGAGCGCGGCACCACGGTGAGCGATTACATCTGGCAGGCGCGGCTTCAGAACTGCCGTCAGGAGCTCGAGGCCCACGCCGGCAAGACCATCACCGACGTGGCATTCTCCTGGGGCTTTTCCAGCTCATCGCATTTCAGCCGCGTATTCCGGAAATATTTCGGCGTGGTGCCGTCCTCGATCCACAAGGGGCAGCAGAGCGCCGCGGCCGCGAACGAGCATTAGGCGCACGCCGGGGAGCTCCCGGCGAGCGGCCAATGCGCTCATGCCGTCGTCGCAATGTAGGGAATGCTGGCCAGCAGAGCGGCAAGCAGGACCGCGTTGCACAGCATCCCGCTCCAGTGCAGCCGGCGTAGCCGCCGCGGAGCCTCGGTGTCGCCCGCATCACTCGCGCTGAGCTGGTCGTCCATCCGCTGCATGAACCAGCGGCGCCCGCCAATCGCCACAGCTGCAAGCAGGCCGACCGCCGCGGCGAAGAGCGGCCGTCCGGCGAGGAGGAAAGCCGCCGTCCCGATGATTCCGGCAACGCCCATGACCAGGAAATGGGCATTGAACATTCCACGCAGCAGCAGGGCGACGGGCCGGATGTCGAGCTTCACCAGCAGGAAGGCGGGCGAGGCCAGCGTGAAATAGCCCATCGGAAAGAGCAGGATGATCATGGCGGCTATGGCGATGGCATCTGGCGTCATGCGATCGGCCTTTCTCGTTCGGACCCCGAGGTTCTCCGGCACCACCTATGATAGTGGGGGCCGTCGCCGACATCGACCTAGGCTTTGGTCGGATGCCGTGCCGCACCGCGGAAGCGCGTCCGATGCGCCATGCCCAAAGGTTCAAGCCGGCTCGAGGCCCAACGACCGCGCGCTCTCGATCCAGATCGGCAGCTCGCGCTGATACAGCGCATTGGTCTCCTTGAAGCCGATCGCGGGTTCGAGCACGAAGGTCGCGAGCACCTCCTTCACCTTCGGATCGCTGTTGGCGGCGACGCAGAGCTCGGCCAGCCGGTCGACCACCGGCTGCGGCGTTGCCTTCGGCACCGCCCAGCCGGTGAACCCGCTGACGGTGAAGAATTTCGACGTGGCGCCCTGTTCGGGGAGGGTCTTGATGGCCGGAATCGCGTCGACCTTCTTCGAATGCACCGCGAACACGGTGCCGCGGTCGCTTTGCAGGACCGATTGCGCGGCCGTGTAACTGCCCATCGCGGCATCGAGCGTGCCTTCCAGCATTCCGGTCCACATCGGGGCTTCGCCGCGGTAATGGACCGGCTCGATGTTGAGGCCGTATTGCTTGTTAAGCTCGTTGATCGTCATGTGCGGGGACGAGCCCGCGCTGTAGGTGCCGAAGTTCACCTTGCCGCTCTTGCGCGCGAACGCGACGAAATCTTCCAGCGTCTTGACGCCGGTCTTGGGGTTCGCGACCAGCAAAAGGCCGGCGCCCGGAATGACGCTGACGAGCGTCAGGTCCTTGTCCATGTCGTAGCCGGGATTCTTCATCACCACCCGGTTCATGATGTAGGTGGTCGAGATCGAGCACAGGATGGTGTGGCCGTCGGGCTCCGCGCGGGCAACCTCGGCCGTGCCGATCGCGCCGGCGGCGCCGGGCTTGTTCTCGATCACGACGGTCTTGCCGACCTGCTTGGAGATGAATTCGCCGTAGGCGCGCGCGAGCAGGTCGGTCTGTCCGCCGGCCGGGTAGCTGCAAATCATGCGAACCTGCCGCGACGGCCAGGTGCCTTGAGATGTGCCTTGCGATGTGCCCTGCGCCGAGGCGCTGCGCGCGAGGAAGGGCATCGCGAGTGCGGTGGTGCCGGCGGCGACGAAGTGGCGGCGATCGAGTTTTGCGGACATGATTCTCTCCCGGATTTTTACCGAAGCTACTGCATCACGCCGTCTCTGCCATGGTCGGCAGGCGAGACAGATTGGCGCATTGGAAGGTATGGCGCTGCTTGTTCGGACCGACGATCAGCGCGCGCAGCAGCTCGCCGGTCTTGATTTCCCGGGAGAGGGTGGCGCGCAGGTCTGTGGCGGAGGCGCTCACGACTTCACCAAATGGCCGAATGAACCGCCGCACTATACGAAGTGAGACGCTGCCAGCCACATCCGCCGTCATTCCGGGAGCGCGCGAAGCGCGCAGGCCCGGAATCCATTGGGGCCGCATGCTCTGCGGAGAAATGGATTCCGGGTTCGCCCTGCGGGCGCCCCGGAATGACGAACAGAATCACCGCTGAATGATCTTCATCCAGACATCGCCGAGGATCACGGGCTCCCGCGGCGGCAAATAGGTGAGGCCGGCCTGCCTGCCGAATTCGGCGATCTTGCCTTCAGCTGCGAGCTCGGTCAGTGCCTTGTTGACGGCGTCGATCAGGGCAGGGTCACTGGCAAGCCCGACATAACCACGATTGGCGCCGATCGGATAATAGTAGCCGGACGCGGTGATCGCCGTATCCGGATGCGCGGCGCGGTGGGCATCGAAGCGGCCGAGGTCGATCAGTGTCGCATCATAGTCGCCGCTGGCGAGCGCGCCGAGGAGATCGTCGCGGCCGGGAACGAGATGCGTGATGCCGTCGATCAGGCGTCCCTTGTCGAAGGTCATCAGGATCGCATCGCCGAGCGAGCCGCTCTCGATGGCGAGGCGGAGCCCGGCAAGATCGCCGATGTCGGCGATCTTGCGCCCCTTCGCCTTCGGCCCGAGCACCACCGTCATCGGCGAGTAGACGTAAGGCTGGCTCGGGGTGAGCTCGCCGAGCGCGACGCGGCGCCGCCGGTCCTCGCGCGTGGCACCGGTGAAATCCGGCAGGCGCGCCGTCTTCATGCCGGGCTTGACGAGGGAATCCGTCGTCAGCGCATAGCCGCCGACGAGCGAGCAGCGTCCGTCGGAGAGCAGCGCGTTGGCCTCGAGCTGCGGGCTGGAATCCTCATCCAGCCTGCTCTCGAACCACTGGATCTTCAGCGGTCGTCCGATCCGCTCCGCGATCGCCTGCGCCAGCAGCACATCGAAGCCGGAATCCGCCTTGCCCTTGTGATGCACCGAGAGCGGCGGCCGGTCCTCGTCGAGACAGACGCTCAACGGGCCATCGGCCGCATGCGCAGCGTTGGCCGCGAGGACCGCGGCGAGGCTCCAGGCGGCGAGCCAGCGCTTCATGGCTTCCTCCGGCTCGAGATGAAGACCCAGAGCTCCCCGATCTGGTCCTCGCTGAGGATGTCGCCCCAGGGCGGCATCTTGTTGTTCTTGCCGTTCTTCACGGTGGTGACGAAGCGCGTTTTGTCGTCGGGGAAGGCGCGGAGGTCCGGCGTGATGGTGCCGGAGTTCATCAGATTGGGGCCGTGGCAGTGCGAGCATTTCTCGGCATAGGTCGACTTGCCATGGTCGATCTGCGCCTGCACGGGATTGCCGGTTGCGTCATCCGCGGCACGAGCGGTCGCCGCAAGCGCGACCGTCAGCACCGCGACGGCGGCGATCTTCGCCGCCGTCTTGTAAGCCACTTCTCTCAGCATCTTGCCGGGGCTATTGCTTGACCGCAAAGACCCACAGCGAGCCGCCGGGCGGCACCTTGGCGAGCCGCTCGTCGCCGGAGAACAGCGAGTAGACGCCGCCGTAGCCGCTGGTGACGGCGATGTACTGCACGCCATCCTGCTGCCACGTCACCGGTTGTCCCTCGATGCCGGAGCCGGTCTGGAACTGCCAGAGCTTCTTGCCGGTGTCGGCATCGAAGGCCTCGAACTCGCCGGTCAGGGCGCCCGTGAACACGACGCCGCCCGCGGTCGACAGCACGCCAGAGAAGCGCGGGATGTCGGCGGGCGCCTCCCACTTCGCCTTGCCGGTCATCGGATCAATCGCCTTCAGATGGCCGCGCGCGCCGTCCCCGAATTCCCAGGGATCGGTGAGGTCCATGCCGAGATACCATTCGCCCTGCTTGAAGGTGACCGGTTCGGCCTTGTACTTGCCGCCGAAGGCGAGCGTGTTGGCGTAGGCCAATCCGGTTTGCGGATTGAACGACATCGGCTCCCAGTTCTTGCCGCCGAGGATCGACGGATAGACCGTCACCTTCTTGCCCTCGCGTGCGTCCTTTGAAACGTCGGTCTCGATCGGCCGGCCCGTCTTCATGTCGACGCCGGTCGCCCAGTTCACCTTCACGTAGGGATTGGCCGCGAGCAGCTTTCCGTTGGTGCGGTCGAGCACGTAGAAGAAGCCGTTGCGGTTGGCATCCATCAGCACTTTGGTCGGCTTGCCCTCGACGTTCATGTCGGCGAGGACCATCTCGGCCACGCTGTCATAGTCGAACGGATTGTTCGGCGAGAACTGGTAGTGCCACTTGATCTTGCCGGTCTTGGGATCCATCGCCAGCACGGAGCAGGTGTAGAGGTTGTCGCCGGGGCGCACCGCCGAGTTGAACGGGCCGGGATTGCCGATGCCCCAATAGACCGTGTTCAGCTCGGGATCGTAGGAGCCGGTGATCCAGGTCGAGCCGCCGCCGAGCTTCCAGGTGTCGCCCTTCCAGGTGTCGCCACCGGGCTCGTCGGGAGAGGGGATCGAATGGGTGCGCCAGAGATGCTTGCCCGTCGCCGGATCCCAGCCGTCGATGAAGCCGCGGGTGCCGAACTCGGCGCCGGAGATGCCGGTGATGACGACGCCGTCGGCGACCAGCGGGGCCACCGTCATCGAATAGCCTTCCTTGATGTCGGCCGCCTTCTGCCGCCAAAGCTCCTTGCCGTCCTTGGCGTCGAGCGCGATCACGTTGGCGTCGAGGGTGGTACGGAACACCTTGCCGTCGTAGAGCGCGGCGCCGCGGTTGATGATGCCGCAGCAGACGATGCGCGGCGTCTCGGCGGGATACTCGATCTTGGATTTCCAGATCTGCTTGCCGGTCTTGGCGTCGACCGCCATGGTCGCGTTGTGCGAGGTCACGTAGATCACGCCCTGGTACACCAGCGGCTGCGATTCCTCGCTGCGATCGTCATTGAAGGAGTAGTTCCAGACCGGGACGAGGTTTTTCACCGTGTCCTTGTTGATCTGGTTCAGGGTCGAGAAGCGCTGGAGATTGTAGCCCATCCCGTAGTTGAGAACGTTCGATGTATCGGTCGCACCCTTGACCAGTTGCTCGGTGGTCTGGGCGTTTGCATACGTTGATGCAAGCATGACGAGGCTCGCGGCCATCGCAAAGCGTTTCATCCGTTCCTCCAAATATGCGCGCCTTTTGACGCTGCGACAGCAACACTCCGCCCGAATGCAAAACGCGTCAATACGAAAGTCGTAAGCGTCATGCCGATATGTTGGACGCAGATGTCAGTTACCTTACGGAAACCTGACGACCGACTCTCACTTGTGCGCAGGCGCTGAAAAAATTCCACGGCATGAGGAAATGCCAGCGCGGGGCCGCCGCGCGCGGGCCGACCGGTTCCGCGAGTTGTGCGGCGCGATACTTGCAATTCCAGACTTGAACCGGGCCTCGCTTGTGGACTTATGTCGTTTCGATCCGGCTCGAATCGGAGCTCTTGGTGAGGGAGGTTTTCATGATGTCACGCCGCTCTGTTGCGCTTGCGCTCACGGTTGCATTGCTGTCCGGTCCGGCCTGGTCGGCCTCCGGCAATGCCGTCAAGATGTTTGATACCGACAATGACGGCACGCTCGACCTTGCCGAGGTGAAGAAGGCGGCTACGGCGCTGTTCGCGAAGCTCGATCCCGACCACGACGGGACTCTGGACGCGCGCGAATTGCGCGGACGGCTGACCGCGAAAGAGCTCGCGGCCGCCGACCCCGACCACGACGGGACTCTCACGCTCGACGAATATCTTGCTGTGGTGGAGCAGCGCTTCAACGCGGCGAATCCCGACAAGGACGGAACGCTCGATGCGAAGGAGCTGAACTCGCGCGCCGGCCGCGCGCTGCTGCGCTTGTTGCGGTGAAAGCAGCCGCGCTTGACTGGGAGCGAAGACGGTTTGCCCGAGAGGGAAATTCGCAAGCGATATGCGACAGTTCGCTGTGTTTGCGCTCCGATTCCAGACTTGCGCTGTGCCTGACGCAGCCCTAGGTTTTGCCTCGCGCGATGTCGCGCTCAATACCTTGGGAGACCCCGGATGGCTTGGAAAGCTCCGAAGATCGTGGAAGTGCCGGTCGGCATGGAAATCAACATGTACGCCTGCGCTTCGCGCAAGTAAGACTGACGAACCTGCCGCGGCTTCGATGGCAAACGCCGTCGAAGCCGTGGTAGTGTTCGGGATGCGCGCGAGAGCTCAAACCTTCTGGATCATGGCTGCCTGCACATTCGCGCTTGCACCGACCTGCGTGCACGCCGAGGAGGGCTTTGATACCGAGCACATCTTCGGCTTCATGATCGGGACCGATGTCGGAAATCCCGGCGAGCGCGAATTCCAGAGCCAGACCACGGGGCGGTTCGGCAAGGGCGGCGGCACCTATCGCGCCCTCGCGCAGGAGGTCGAGATCGAGGTGGTGCCGCTCCCGAACTTCCGCATCGAGCTCGGCGCCACCGCCAGCCTGCACGACATCACCGGCGTCCCCGATATCGACGATCGCCGTCAATTCAATTTCCAGGGCGCCTCGCTCGACCTGCGCTATCGCCTGCTCGACCGCGAGCGCGCGCCGTTTGGCCTGACCGTTGCCGCCGAGCTCCACGGCGATCGCATCGACGAGACCAGCGGCGCCAAGGGGCGGATGTACGGCACCGAGTTCACGCTCGCCTTCGATCGCGAGCTGATCCCGAACTTTGCCATCGGCGCCCTCAACCTGATCTATCAGCCGGAATGGGCGCGCTTCGATGTGGCGGGGCTGTCGGAGAAAAGCTCTACGATCGGCGCGGCCTTCGCCGGCCTCGTGCGGGTGCGGCCCAACATGTTGCTCGGCGGCGAGCTGCGCTACTTCCGGCAATACGAGGGCATCGGCCTCGGCGAATTCTCGGGCCAGGCCCTGTTCGTCGGCCCGACCGCCTATTTCCAGCTCTCCGAGCGCTCGCGCCTCACCCTGAGCTGGAGCATGCAGGCCTGGGGCCGCCCGGCCGGATCGGGCGCCAATCTCGACCTCGTCAATTTCGAGCGCCATCAGGCGCGGCTGGTGTTCGGCGTTAATTTCTAATGCAGGGTCGTCATGCCCGAGCTTGTCCCGGGCATCCACGTTCTCTGTACCGCGGAGCAAGGCGTGGATGGCCGGGGATAAGCCCGGCCATGACGATGTGGAAGCGTCAAGGTCTCAAGTTCTAGCCTCGCATGTTAGGACCTCGCGCAGCAGAGAGATCGGCTGTTCCGGCCAACCCTCACGGCGGATTGAAACTTCCGGCTCCTCGGAACGTAGCCTTTCATGCTAAACCTTGATCGCCCTTGCGTGAGGATTCCGGCATGAACCCGATCGACCTGGTGGTGACTGTGTGTGCGGTGCTGTCGCCTGCGACCTGCGAGGAACAGCATCTGGTGTTCAACTATGCGGGGTCGCCGCGGCAATGCGCGATGGCGGCGCCACCCTATATCGCGCAATGGGTTGGCGACCATCCGAAGTGGCAGGCGGTACGGTGGCGCTGCGAATATCCGCACGCGAACGACAAGGCGTGACGCGGCCGTCCTATTTCGTGCAGTCCTTCAGATCCTTGTCGGCGATCGAGAACACCGCGTCGGCCTTGATCTCGATGTCGCGGACGACGCACTGCCGCGCGTTGGGATAGCTGACCTTGGCGTCGTAGCGGCCGGGTTCGACGCCGGTGATGCGCAGCCGCTCGTCGTGGTCCACCTCCTTGTCCTTGTCGTTCAGGCACTGGTTCGGTCCCCACTCGGTCTTGCCGGCGGGCGAGAGCTGGAAGCCGGAGATCGTCTCCGTCGTCAGGTTCCAGAGCCGGATGCCCTTGCCCTTGCTCTGGGCGGTGGTTTCGCCGGCAAACGTCAACAACGCGATCAAGGCCAGAAACCAACGCATCAACCGATCCTCCCAAAGGCGCGCCTTTATTCGCTGATCAGGCGCTCGCGGTTCTTTGCCTTGTCGAAATTCCGGGCGCGGTCAAGGCCGATCGGCGCGATCAGCTTCGCTGAGGTAAGATCAGCGCCCTCGAAATCGGCGTCAGTGACGGTAGCTCCGGTCAGGTCGGCGCCGCCGAGCTGAGCATTTTTGAGCGACGCACCGGTCAGGTCGGCTCCCTTGAGGGAGGCAAATTCAAGATCGACGCGCGACAGGTCGGCGTTGCGCGCGTTCAGCCGTTCCAGATTGGCGGATCGCAGCACGGCGCGCATGAGTCCCATCGACTGGTTGCGCATATCGGCGCCAAGATGCGCATCCGCAATCGAGGCGCCGACCAGGCTTGCGCCGGTGAGGTCGGCCGCGATGCGAGCACCGGTCAGGTCCGCGCCGTCTAGACGCGCGCGCGCCATTTGCGAGGCGAACAGGTTGGCGCCCTTCAGGCTCGCGCCCGCGAGATCGGCGTCCAGCAGCCACGCCTGATCGAGGATCGCATGATCCAGACGGGCACCGGCGAGTTTTGTCTTGTTGAGTCGTGCCGCACGGAAAATCACCGTGGAAAGGTCGAGACCCGAGAGATCGAGCCCCGACAACCGCTTGCCGGTGAAATCGGCCGGCGCCCCGGCGCTCGCTTTGCCCAGGATGGCCTCGACCTCCTGCCGGCTCATTTCCGCGGAGACCATCGCGGGTGACGTGAGGTCGACGTCACGCATCATGTCCTGCGCGCTCGCCATGGTCGCGACGAGAGCGAGGCCAAGCGTCATGAGGGCGACCATTCGCTTCATCATCAGGCTCCGCTACCGGCCCTGTTTACCACGCGCGTTGCGTGGCTGGCTATGAGGCATCACGCCCGGCGCGTTCGCCGCCATGTTCGCCCTGGATCCTCGCCACGAGGTCCGCCTTGATCGTGGCGATCTCTGCGTCGCCGCGTGCCCCACGCGGGATGCTGATGGGCACCTCCGCCAGAATGCGCGCCGGCTGCGGCGACAGGAAGAACAGGCGGTCGCCGAGGCGGACCGCATCGTCGAGGCTGTGGGTGACGAGCAGCGTCATCACGGGGCGGCTTGCGACCAGCGTCGCGATCTCGTCGCGCAGGCGGCCCGCGAGCGCGTCGTCGAGCGAGGCGAGGGGCTCGTCGAGCACGAGCAGATCGGGCTCGACTGCGAAGGCGCGAGCCAGAGCGACGCGCCGGGCAAGACCCAGCGACAATTCGCCGGGAAAGTGGCTGCGATGCGCTTCCAGCTCCAGGATCCTGAACAGCTCCGACAGCTTCGCCTCGGAGATGTCTGGAGCCGCAAGCCGCACATTCTGTTCGACCGAGCGCCACGGCAGCAGCCGCGGCTCCTGGAACACCATCCCGATCCGCGCTTCCGGCGGTCGCGCGACGGTCCCGTGGAAATCGCGGTCGAGCCCGAGGATGATGCGCAGCATCGTGCTCTTGCCACAGCCGGAGGGACCGATCAGCACGCCGACCTCGCCGGATTGAACCGCGAACTTGACCGGGGCCAGCACCTCGTGCGTTTCGCCCGCGGCACTCCTGAACGTCTTGCCTGTGATATCGACTTCAAGCCGCACGGGGCCGCCACCTTGTTGCACGGGCCTCGAACGGCTGCACCAGCACGGTCTCGATCACGAGCACGACGGCGGCGAATGTCAGGGAGTAGGCGAGTAGCCGCGGCGTGTCGAACAGCTGGAACGCGACGCCGATCTCGAAGCCGACGCCGTTCGGCCGTCCCAGGAGTTCGGCGACCAGCACGATCTTCCACACCAGCGACAATCCGGAGCGCGCCGAGGCCGCGATATAAGGCGCAAGCTGCGGCAGCACGACATGGCGGAAGGCACGCCAGCGCGGCATCGCGAACACGCTCGCCATCTCGTCCAGCGAACGGTCGAGCGCGCGCGTGCCCTCGCGCAAGGTGACGATGGCGGTCGGCAGCTTGTTGATGGCGATCGCGGCGATCGCCGCCGCCTCGGTCAGGCCGGCCCAGATATACGCGAGCACGATCACGACCAGCGCAGGCAGGTTGAGCAGCAGGATCAGCCAGGGATCGCCGAGCCGGTCGGCGAGCTTCACCCGCCCCATCAGGTAGCCGATGGCGCTGCCGAGCGACATCGCCAGCACGAAGGCGAGCGCGACGCGCGCCAGCGTGGCGCCGAGATGCAGGAACAGCGCGCCGCTCGACGCTTCCGCGATGATGACGGTGAGCACGGCAGGCGGGGAGGGCAGCTTTGCGCCGCCGACGAACAGCGCTGCAAGCCACCAGGTCGCGAGGAATAGGGAAAACGAGAGCAGACGCAGCACCTCAGTCTCCGGGGACTGCATGATAGAAGGTGCCGGGGTCGAGTTCGGCCGCCGGCCCGACCAGGTCGCGGCCGCCGGTCTCGGCCAACACGCGATAGAGCACGCGCGCATCGGCCTCCTCGTCGGCGATGCTCCGGCGCGGAATGCCGTCGCGATAACGGTCACGGTAGGTCTTGAGCATGACGGCATCGCTCGTGCCGGTGAGCGGCGCGATCTTCTCCCAGGCGGCGTCGGAGGTGACCAGCAGCTGCTTGGCCTTGCGGGTCATCGCAATGAAACGCGCCACCGCATCGCGGTGGCTTGCGGCCCAGCCCTCGTCGAAGACATAACCGACCGCGGAGACCGCGCCCTTGGCCCCCAACTTCGGCAGGATGTCCTCGATGCCGGCGAGGCGGCGAAAGCCCTTGGCCTCGAGCTGGGCGCAGAAATTCCAGAAATTGAGGCTGGCATCCATTTCGCCGTCAAGCGCCTTGGCGGCGATCAAGGGCGGCGCGCCATAGACGATGGTCGCGTCGGACTTCAGGTCGATGCCGTCCTGCTTCATCCGCGCCTGCAGCAGCAGCCAGCTCTTGTCGATCGCGCCACCACCGACGGCGAGCTTGCGGCCCTTGAGGTCGGCGAGCGTCTTGATCGGCGAGGCCGCGGGCACCATTACGGCGCCAAGTGCGCTGGAATAGGGGTAGAAGGTGAGCTTGGCGCCGAGGGCGCGCTCGCGCGACACCCATAGCCAGTCCGACAGGATGATGTCGGCGCTGCCCGCACGCAGCGCGATCTTGCCGGCTTCGGGGCTCGCAAGCTCGGTGACCACCAGCGACAGGTCGGCTTCCTTGTCGAGGCCGCCGGCCCGGATCGCGGCCAGCTCCCAGGAGAATGTTCCGGTCTTCTGCACCGCAAGGCGGATGGTATCCGCGGCGCGGACGCTTGCGACCTGTGTCAGCGCCAGCGTCACCGCGAGCGCCAATGTCCGACCAAGTGCTCTCATCACCTTGTGAGCCGTTTCCTCGAAGGGAGTGCTTTTCAGGAGAATACGCATAGCATAGCTTTCATCGCAACCAGCGGGAGGACGCTCATGAATCTGGCGGGACAGCTACGACCGATTGTCGCCGCATTGGCGGTGCTGGCGGCGACCGTGTCCACGGCGTGCGCGCAGGAGGCCAACGACTATCCGACGGCGGCGCGCGCGGAATATGTCTATGGCTGCATGAAGGCCAATGGCGAGACACGGGCCGCGATCGAGCAATGTTCCTGCTCGATCGACGTTGTGGCGTCCATCGTCACCTATGAGCGCTATGTCACCGCCGAGACCGCGCTCAGCATGTCCCAGGTGCGCGGCAATCTCGGCGTCCAGTTTCGCACGTCGGAGCAGGCGAATTCGGCGGTGAATGATTTGAGGCGGGCGCAGGCGGAAGCCGAGGTGAGGTGTTTCTGATCTAACACCGTCATTCCGGGGCGATGCGAAGCATCGAACCCGGAATCTCGAGATTCTCAGGTGCGCAATCGCGCACCATAGTTCGGTCCCGCGGACCGCCCCGGAATGACGGCGAGACTATCAAGTCCCCGGCTTCTCCACATCCCACTCGTTCCGAAACACATGTCCATCCGTGTCCTTCGCTTCCGCGCGGAAACGCTTGGCGCCGTTGGAGACATAGGTGAAGCGCAGATTGGGATCTTCGGAGATCGAGATGCCGCCTTCCATTGACAGCACGGGGCTGTCGTCCTGCGTCAGCTTCAACTGGTTGATGAAGAAGGCGGGAATATAGAGCTGCGTGACCTGGTCCATTTGCAGGCCGGAATTGTTGGGATGGCCGATCATGATCTGCGCCTCGCGGACGCGGCTCGCCGGCGCGTCCTCGCGCGCGAATTGCCGGTAGCGCATCTGGCCGAGCCGGTTCTTGGCTTCGTCGACATTCTTTCCCGCCGGCGCGGAGCAGCCGCCGGAGGCCTTCACATAGGTCTTGGAAACATAGAGCTGGCCGTCGCTGAGCTCGGCCACCGCGTGGACGTCGGTGTAGTTGTTGACGCGCACGCGCGTGGAGATCTCGCTGACATTGGCATCCGGCCCGAGCTCGAATTTCGCCGCCATTGGCGCCGGATTGCGGTCGATGACCAGCGTGATCGAACGGATACGGCGGGCATCGCCCGGCGAGAGCTTGCTGCGCAGGGTCACCGGCACGATGGCCGCGTCCTCGGCGCGATACGGCATCTCGATGCCGATCACGTCGGCGCCGTCGTTCATCGGACGGTTGCTAAAGATGTCCTGCACCAGGCCCGGCCAGGGATCGTAGGTCTCCTCGGCCTGCGTCGGCGCGGCAAAGGCGACGCCGAGGAGGAGGGCGATCAGGGGCAGGCGGCGTATGCATCCCGTCATGGTCATGGTCCCGTGCGGACGAAGCAGTCAGGGTCCGCGAAGCTCATTCCTGCATAGCGTAGCGCGCCCGCTACTCCCATTCAATTTCCGAAAATGCTGCGGTTGCGTTGCGGGCATTGTAGTCCTCGAACAGCTGCCAGTGCGACCGTTCCGATTCAGCGGCCTTGTCCGCGGCGGTTCGGATCGGCGCGCCCTTCTTGTTGAGTGTGCGGACGTCGGACAGCATCGTCGTGAGATAACGTCGTTCATCGGCCAGCGCCGCAGGCCACTCGCTCACGGGGCCGTGACCGGGAATGACGCGAATTGCCGGAACCGCTTCAAGCTCCCTAAGCAGGGCAAGCCAGCCGCGAATGCTGCCGTCCATGACCGGAATGTGGCGGAGAAAGACGAGGTCGCCCGCGAACAGCGTCTTGGTCGTCTCGTCGAACACCGTCAGGTCATTGTCGCTGTGCGCGGCCGGCCAGGCCCGCAAGGTCAGGCGTCGCGATCCAAGATCGAGCGTCATCGTGTCCGAAACGAGTAGGGTGGGCGGTACGATCTTCACGGGATCGATCAGCCCGCCGCCCATGATGCGACGGAAATTGTCGAGATAGTAGGGACCGCGCGTCGCCAGTGCCTGCGGCAGCCTAGTGTGGCCGACGAAGCTGGTTCCTTCCGCAACGAAGGCTGCATTGCCGAAGACATGGTCGGGATGGCCGTGGGTGTTGATGACGTAGCGGATCGGCTTCTCAGTGCGGGCCCGCACGGCCGCCAACAGCGCCTCGCCCTCGTGCAAGCTGCCGCCGGTGTCGATCACGGCGACCGCGTCAGTGCCCACGATGAAGCCGACATTGGCGATGTCGCCCTTGTTCTCGCGCGTCATCAGGGCAATGGTCCCGGAGTGTACGAAGATTCCCGGCGCGACTTCGCTTACAGGCAATTCGGCTGCATCAGTGCGTGCTAGCGTCGCTATCCCGAGCAGGGTCAGGGCAGAGATCATTGAAGCGATGTGAGACACTTTTCCGCCCCAGTTCAAAGGGTTTGTTGCATTGCACTGCAACAAAGGGAAGCCAGCGCAAGGTTTGGCAAAACATGGCGCGTCATGCGTTGCATGGATAACATTCAAACAAAACGAGGAGGAAGCGCGATGACGGAGGCCGGACGACATCGTCGCGGGTTGTTCTTGCTGTGGGGCCTGGTTGCGTCCTGCGCGCTGGGCGGCGTTGCCATGGCGCAGACCAGCGAGACCGGAGACCTCTCGTTCGAGCTGGTCGACCCGAAGGTGCTGCGGGTCTGCGCCGATCCGCGCAATCTGCCGTTCTCCAACGAGAAGGGCGAGGGGTTCGAGAACAAGCTCGCCGAGCTGTTCGCCGACAAGCTCGGCAAGAAGCTCGACTACGTGTTCTTCCCGCAGGCGACAGGCTTCGTCCGGATGACGCTGGGCGCACATCGCTGCGACGTCATCATGGGTTTCCCGCAAGGCGACGACCTCGTGCAGGGCACCAATCCCTATTACCGCACGACCTATGCGCTGGTCGCAAAGGCCGGCAGCGGGCTCGAAGACGTCGACACGCTCGAAGATACCAGGCTCAAGGGCAAGCACGTCGGCATCGTCGCCGGCACGCCGCCGGCAACCAATATGGCGATCGCAGGCTTGATGGGCGACGCAAAGCCCTATCCGCTGATGATCGACACGCGCTTCGACAATTCCGCGCAGGCGATGATCGACGACCTCTCGGCCGGCAAGATCGACGCCGGCGTGCTGTGGGGACCGATGGCCGGCTTCTATGCCAAGAAAGCCGGCTCGCTCCATGTCACGCCGCTGGTGAAGGAAACCACCGGGCCGAAGCTGGTCTATCGCATCGGCATGGGCGTGCGTCCCGCCGACCAGAACTGGAAGCGGCAGCTCAACAAGCTGATCCAGGAGAACCAGGGCGAGATCAACAAGATCCTGCTCGACTTCGGCGTTCCCTTGCTGGACGAGAGCGACCGGCCGCTCGGCGCGGAGACGGCCAAGAAGGCGCCATGAGGCGGCGCGTTGCCGCTGCACTGGTCGCCGCCGTTCTGGCGGCACCGGCACTGGCGCAGCAGCCGGAGCCGTTCGAGCCCGAGGGCTACCGCACCGACAATTACCGTGCGCCGGTGCCGGCGACGCTCGCCGGCGCGCGCGTGCTCACCACAGCCGAAGCGGAGGCGATCTGGCGGGATAAGAGCGGCGCGTTCATCGACGTGATGCCGCGCGCGCCGAAGCCGAAAAATCTACCCCAAGGTACGGTCTGGCGCGATGCGCCGCGCAGAAACATTCCCGGCAGCCTGTGGCTGCCGGATACCGGCTACGGAAATTTGCCGCCAGCCATGGACGATTATTTGCAGCGCGGCCTCGCGCAAGCGTCGCGCGGCGACAAGGCCGCGCTGCTGGTGATCTATTGCCTGGCCGACTGCTGGATGTCCTGGAACGCCGCCAGGCGTGCATTGGCTTACGGCTATTCCAACATCGCCTGGTATCCTGATGGCACCGACGGCTGGGAGCGCGCGGCATTGCCGACCGACGAAGGGCAGCCGGAGCCGCGGCCGGATCAATAGTAACCGTCATGCCCGGGCATAGCCGTCCGAAGGACGGCGTCGCTTCGCTCGCCTATGTCCCGGGCATCCACGTTCTTCGCGCTGTGGGCGAGGCGTGGATGGCCGGGACAAGCCCGGCCATGACGCCGTGGAGGCCTACTGCTTCTGCAGCTTGGTCAGCGTCCCCGTGCCGTTATTGTCGGTCGCAGAGTAGTTCACCCTGTCGCCGGCATGGACGGCATCCAGCATCGCGGCATCCTTGGCCTTGTACTCCTGGAGCATGCCGGCGCCGCCTGCGCTCCCGCCGACCGTTCCCTTCTGCGTCTGCTGGATCGAGATCGTCCCGTTGAGACGGTCGATCCTGGTGACCATTCCGGTCATGTCGTCAGCAAAAGCGCTGGATGCGAGCACGCTGAGGACCGCAGCGCCTGCGAGGATGAATCTGGTGGTTCCCATCGAGGCCTCCGGGCATTTCGAGATTCACATCGACAAGACATCCTAGAGCGATTTGGTTCCGGCAGATAGCGCGGCAAAGGTTAATAGTCGCAATGAGATCGCGGGAACTTCTGCGGAGCCGTCAGCGAGGTTGACGCTATTCCATTTCCTGCTGGATCACACGGCCGAGCGCGAACAGGCGCTGGTCGATCGCGGTCGGAACCTCGCAGACGAACCGCACCACCTTGTGGCGGTCCTCGAAAATGCGGGTCTTCCAGACCAGCTCGTTGCTGAGCGCCTCGACCTTGGCCTCGTCGCGCGGTGTCGCGCCCTGGAGTGCCTGGAGCTGAATTGTCTCGTCGCGGATCTTGTCGGCGGCGTCGCGCTGCTTGCGGCTGACCCGTTCGAGCCCGTTCATGACCTGCGAGCGCTGGGCGTTGAGGGTGTCGAACAGGCCGGCGAAGAGGAGCTTTGCGTTCGCGGTCTTGTCAGCGGCGGAGCCGGCCAGGAATTCCTTCACCGATTTCTCGGCCTCGTCCAGCGGCGTCTTGCGCGCCGACAGTTTTGAGACCAGCGCGCTGATCTTGGCATCGTCCTTCCACTTGGTCTGGACATCGTCGAGCGCCGGGCCGGCCCAGACGGCGGCGAGCGAGATCTCCGGCACTTTCGCCTGCGTGCAGGGCCAGTCCGGATAGCGCGGATCGGCCGCGCGCGCGGCCGTGCTCGCGGCGGCGAGCGCCAGAACGGCCATGGTCACGGTCCGAGCCTTCATCCTTCGCCTCCCGCAGGGCCCCGTCGCGCCAGCCCGCGCGAGGGATCATAGGCCAGAATCGCGCCGATCATGAAGACGATTGTGCAGGTCGCAACCACCGCCAGCGAGATCCAGTTGATTTGCCCGTAGAGCGCAAAACGGATCAGCTCGACCGCATGGGTGAACGGATTGGCCTCACAGAGATAGTACAGATAAGGGCTGCCCTCCTGCACCCGCCAGAGCGGGTAGAGTGCGGAGGAGGCGAAGAACATCGGGAAAATCACGAAGTTCATCACGCCGGCGAAGTTTTCCAGCTGCTTGATGCCGGACGAGATCAGCATGCCGAGCGAACCCAGCATCAATCCGGACAGGATCAGCGCGGGCAGCACGGTGAAGTAGCCGGATGATGGCGGCGTGATGTCCCAGAACCAGGCGATCAAGAGGAACGCATAGACCTGGAGCAGCGACACCGCGGTGCCCGCCAGCAGCTTGCAGAACAGCAGGAAGCCGCGCGGCAGCGGACTCACCAGCAGCGTGCGCATATTGCCCATCTCGCGGTCATAGACCATCGAGAGCGAGGACTGCATGCCGTTGAAGAGCTGGATCATCGCCATCAGCCCCGGCGCGATATAGACCTCGTAGAGGATGTAGGTCTCGTAGGGCGGGATGATGGAGATGCCGAGCACCTGGCGGAAGCCGGCCGCGAAGATGAAGAGCCACACCAGGGGGCGCACCAGCGCCGAGACGAAGCGTTCGCGCTGATGCAGGAAGCGCAAGCCCTCGCGCCAGACGATGCCGGTGAGGCAAGTCATGTACTCTTGGAACGAGAAGCCGCGCGGCGCCTCGCGCGTGGTGATGCTGCTCATACGCCGCCTCCCGGCACTACTTGCGCGCCGGTCAGGCGCATGAAGGCGGTGTTGACGTCCTGTGCGCCGGCTTCGGTGACGACGCGGCTCATCGGCCCCTGCGCCAGCACCTTGCCCTGGTGCAGCACCACGAGGTCGTCCCCGGCCATGATCTCGTCGAACAGATGCGTGGCCCAGAGCACGCCGATGCCTTGCTCGGTGACGAGCTGGCGGACGTGGCTGATGATATCGGCGCGCGCCTTGACGTCGAGGCCGACGGTCGGCTCGTCCAGCAGCAACAGGCGCGGCCGGTGCAGCAGCGCGCGTGCGATCTCCAGCCGCCGCATCTGGCCGCCGGAGAGATCGCGCACCTTGCTGCCGGCGCGCTCGGAGAGGCCGATGCGGCCGAGCAGTTCGGCGCTGCGCGCGGCCGCCTCGCGGCGGCTGATGCCGTGCAGCGCGGCGTGATAGAGCAGGTTCTGCGTCAGCGACAGGTCGAGATCGAGCGTGCGCGGCTGGAACACGACGCCGAGCAGCCGCAGCGCCTCGCCGGGGCTCTTGCTGACGTCATGACCGAAGATGCCGACGCGGCCGGACTGGATGCCGAACAGCCGCGTGATGAGCGAGAACAGCGTGCTCTTGCCGGCGCCGTTGAGGCCGAGCAATGCGGTGAAGCTCGCGGGCTGCACGTTGAAGGAGACGTCCATCAACGCCCGGCGCGGGCCGTAGGCATGGCTGACGCCGTCGACCGACAGCGCCGGCACCGCCGCCGGATCTAGCTTCGGCGCGCTGTCGCGCGGCTCGGCGATGGAGGCGGGACTGGTCATGGCGCGATCGCGATGCCCCAGGGCAGTTCGCCCACCTGAATGGTCTTGATCACCTTCTGCGCGGCGACGTCGATCACGGAAACATCGTTCGACACGCCGTTGGTGGTGAGCAGGTATTTTTCGTCCGGCGTGAACGCCATGTGCCAGACCCGCTGCCCGACCAGCAGGTATTTCGTCACCTTCCGCGTCGCGACATCGACCACGGCGATACGGTTGGCGGGGCCGAGCGCGACGAAGGCGGTCTTGTCGTCCCTGGTCATGCCGATGCCGACCGGCTGGATGGCCTCTTTCCGCAGGCCCGGAATCTCGAACGTGACCTTGCCGATCACCTCGTGCTTCCCGGGATCGATAATCGAGACAGTGCCGCCGATCTCCGAGGACACCCACAATTCGGAAGCGTCGTGCTTGAACTCCGCAAAGCGCGGCCGCGCGTCGACCAGCACGTTGGCGACGATCTGGCGCGAGGCGGTGTCGATGAAATGCGCCATGTTGGTCGTCTCGGACGTGTTGATCAGCGTCTTGCCGTCGGGGCTGATGGTCATGCCCTCGGGCTCGACGCCGACCTGGATGTCGCCGAGGCGGGCGCGCTTCTCGAGATCGATCACGGTCACCGTGTTGTCGTTCTCGTTGGCGACATAGAGGATCTTGCCGGCGGCATCCTGGGCGAACAATTCGGGATCTGGGCCGGAGGGCAGGCTGTCCACCACGCTTTGCGTCTTGGCGTCGATCACCTGGATGGTGTCGTCGTCGCCGACCGCGACCATCACGAACTTGCCGTCGCGCGTGAAGTCGATGCCGCGCGGGCGCTGGCCGACCTTGATGGTCTTGGTCACGGTCCAGCTGTCGGTATCGATCACCGAGACCGTGTTGCTCTTCTCGTTCGAGACATAGGCGATGTAGGCGTGCGCGGGCGCGGTCATGAGCGCCAGTCCGGAGAGAAGCCCAACACGCCACATGCGCGACATTCCGCTGCGGATTGGTTTCACCTCCCCCGCTTGCGGGGGAGGTCGCATCGCATCGATAGATGCGATGCGGGTGGGGGCTCGCTCCTCTTGGGGGCTCTCGTGCGCGGAGACACCCCCACCCCAACCCTCCCCCGCAAGCGGGAGAGGGGGCGCAGCGTCGTTGCGGCGAGGGCTCGATCTCATCACATCGCTCACTTCAATTTGCATTTGCTCTCCGGACGGTCGTAGCCGAGCGTATCGAGCTCGGAGACCTGGTGCAGAAAACCTTCCTGCGGCGACACCGACACCACCATGCGGCCGTCGACCAGCAGGATCGGCTGGCGCAGCTGGAGATTCCAGTCGCGCAGCGTCAGCCGCGTGCCCTTGAAGGCGGCGACCGAAAAATCCGGCCCCTTGATGAAATCTGCGACCTTTTTCACATCGCCGGAATTGGTGCGCGAGGTGGCTTCGCCGATCATCCGCACAGCCGTCCACGCTTGCATGTCGAGCGCCGTCATCCGCCGCGAGTTCAGCTTGATGAAGCGGTTCTGCATCTGGATTGCGCCCCACTGGTCCTGCGCGGCGTCCCAGCTGCGCGGCACGAGGCCCGCCGAGCCGGCGACGGGCCGCGGATCCCAGGTGCGGTAGGGCAGATAGGCGCCGAACACCTCGCTCTCGTCGGCGGCGACCAGCACGTCGTAGCTAGGGGCCTGCTGCGTGAACACCGGCATCTGGCGCTGGATCAGCGTCACGCCCGAGTCGGTGCGGCGCGCTCCGCCGGCATCTTCAAAGGTGCGCTCCTGCACGATCTTGGCGCCGAATCGTGTGGCCGTGCGCCTCAGCGCATCGGCGAACAGCTTGTCCTCGTCACGCGAGCCGACCACGAGCAGCCAGCGCTTCCACTGCTTCCACACCAGATACTGGCCGAGCGCGTCTGCCAGCATCGCGCGCGTCGGCGCGGTGTGGATGACATTGGCGCGGCAATCGGCCTCGCGCAGCCGCTCGTCGATCGCCCCGGCGTTGAACAGCAGCGTGCCGCGCTCGCGCAGGGCGTCGGCCACTTTCAGCAGCGCATCCGCCGGCAGATCGGCGATGATGAAGCCGTTCTTCTCTGCGAGCGCGGTCGCGGCCGGCACCGCGTCCTCGCCTTCCCTGATGCGGCGCTCTTCCAGCGCAAAGCGCTGGCCCAGGAATTTTCCGGTGGTGTTGTTGTCCTCGATGGCGAGGCGTGCGCCGGCGACGCCGTCATTCTCCGCGGGCTGCTCGACCAGCGACAGCGTCGATCTGGTGCCGGCGAGTCCGAGATAGCCGACGCCGATCATGACAGGGTCGGCCGCGAACGCGCTCGTCGCAGCAAGACCTAAGCCGATCAGGCCGACCAACCATCGGATCATGTTTCCTCCAGGCGTTCTCCCCGGCTTGACCGCCGATGGAGAATTGTCTCTGTTAAAGCATGACCGATTTGTCAGGGCATGCAACCCCGCATTTCGTCCTCGCGACGCGAGGCGGCGGAATCACGATCATGCGAGCGCTGCTATGTTTCGCCGCTTTGCTGTTGACGGGCTCAGTCGCGCTCGCCGATCCGCCGAAGCTCGCCGTGTTCGACTTCGAGCTGATCGACACCAGCCTGCCCGGCGAGTTCTACGGCTCCAAGCCCGAGCTGGTACGGCTGGATCACATCAGCGAGCAGCTGCGGAAGGAGCTGGCTGATTCAGGCCGGTTCCAGGTGCTCGACATCGCGCCGGTCAGGGACGCCGCCCGTCACGCCAACTTACAGGCCTGCGGCGGCTGCGACCTCAAGCTCGCCGGGCAGCTGGGTGCCGACCTGGAGATCACCGGCATGGTGCAGAAGGTCTCGAACCTGATCATCAACCTCAACATCTACCTGCGCGACGTGAAGACCGGCAACATGATCACGGTGGCGAGCGCCGACATGCGCGGCAACACCGACGAATCCTGGACCCGCACGATGAGCTATCTGATCCGCAACCGGTTGCTGGCGCCGAATTACGGCAAGCCATGAGATCTTCGCCTCTCCCCGCGTGCGGGGAGAGGGGGAGGAGAAAGCGAGCTCACCCGTTCAATCTCTCCGCATGCCAGTTGAGATGATCGCCCATGAACGTCGAGATGAAATAATAGCTGTGGTCGTAGCCCGCCTGCCGCCGCAGCGTCAGCGGGATGCTCGCTTTGCTGCAGGCGGCTTGCAGCAGCTCCGGCTTGAGCTGCTCCTTCAGGAAGTTGTCGGCATCGCCGACATCGACCAGGAAGCCCGAGTATTTCGCGCCATCCTCGATCAGCGCCACGGTGTCGTGGCTGCGCCAGTTGTCCTTGTTGGGCCCGAGATAGCCGGTCAGGGCCTTGATGCCCCAGGGCACCTGCGACGGCGCCACGATCGGCGCGAACGCGCTCGCCGCGCGATAGCGGTGCGGGTTGCGTAGCGCCACCGTCAGCGCGCCGTGGCCGCCCATCGAATGGCCCATCACCGACTGCCGCCTGGCATCGACCGGAAAGTTCTCGGCGACCAGCTTCGGCAGCTCGTCGGTGACATAGCTCCACATCCGATAGTTGCGCGCAAACGGCTCCTGC
Organism: Bradyrhizobium sp. CCBAU 45394; assembly: GCF_028128655.1. Taxonomy (NCBI): domain Bacteria; kingdom Pseudomonadati; phylum Pseudomonadota; class Alphaproteobacteria; order Hyphomicrobiales; family Nitrobacteraceae; genus Bradyrhizobium; species Bradyrhizobium sp. CCBAU 45394. The sequence continues at coordinate 124,281 of NZ_LBIX01000009.1, forward strand.
GTCGCGTCGACATAGAAGCCGGCCCCGAGGCCGAAATCATAGGAATTGTTGGGATCGCCCGGCACGTCCGGCCCGCGCGGTGAGGTGTCGGGCGCGACGAAGATCAGGCCGAGCTCGGCGCAGGCCTTGCGGAATTCACCCTTCTCGGTGACGTTGGCATGCGTGCAGGTGAGACCCGACAGATACCAGACCACGGGAAGCTTTGCGCCGTCCGCATGCGGGGGAACGTAGACCGAGAACACCATGTCGGTTCCGGTCGCCTGGCTCGCATGGCGGTATACGCCCTGCACGCCGCCGCAGGATTTATTGGTCGAGACAGTCTGAATCGTCATGCCCTAACTCCAGTGGCACTTAACCACATCAACATTGCAACGCTTGTGTGACCGAATTTGTGGCGGCTGCCCGCGCGTCAAGCGACGCCGCTGTCGATCGCCAGCCGCACCAGCTCGACCGAGGTCTTGACCCCGAGCTTCTGGCGCATGATCGACGAGGTGTTGGCGACCGTCTTGTAGGACGACTGCACCAGCCAGGCGATCTCGGACAGGCTCTTTCCGGCGCTGAGCAGCCGCAGGATCTCCATCTCGCGCGCGTTCAGCTTGGACAGCGGGCTTTGCGCCAGTGCCGGCCCGGCGAAGGCGATGCTGCGCGCGATCGCGCTCGGAAGATAAGTGCCGCCGCTTCCGACGGTGCGGATCGCCTCGACGAGATCGTCGGGGTCGCCGGTCTTGGAGACGTAGCCCTTGGCGCCGCATTCGATCGCGCGGGCGGCGAAAGCGGGGTCGTCGTTCATGCTGAACATGATGATGCGGGCCTCGGGCGCGCGCTCGAGGATGCGGCGCGCCAGCTCGAAGCCGGAGACGGTCGGCAGGTTGATGTCGATGACGCAGAGGTCGGGGCGCTCGACAATGAAGACGCACTCGCCGTCTTCGGCGTCGGCGGCCTCCAGGATCTCGATCTCGCCCTCGTCGGCCAGCACGGCACGGCAGCCGGAGGCGACAATGGGATGATCGTCGACGATCAGAATGCGCATAGGCGTTCCCCGCGACAGCGCGTTCCCTGTGACTGGACTTGCCTGTTTTGCGCCGCATGATACCGACAGGAGAGCCACGCGCGTCTCATGTCGCCTCATGCAACCCGGCCGGGATTGCTGTACGCTTTCGATTAGATATCGGGCGCTTCGCCTCTGTCAACGTCATCGGACAGGTGCGGGCCAAGCTTCGCGAGGCACAGGCGACACCAATGTGGCAAAATCTATCCTTGCGCGCGCGCATCAACCTGCTGCTGGCGCTCTTGCTGGCGCTGGGGCTCGCCGTCAACATCGGCCGCCAGGTCACGGAGGCGGGGCCGCGGGTGCAGGCCGAGGACCAGAGCGTGATCCGGCTCGCGCGCGAGTTCATCGAGATGATCGTGGCGGACCTGAACGAGGCGCCCGATCCGGATGCGAGGCTGAACCAGATCGCGCGCGATCTCAGCCGGCTGCGTCATGTCAGCATCGCGCTTCATGATTCCGGCGGGAACCCGCTGACGCCGCCCCGGCCCGACGCCGATGACGACACGCGCGGGCCGCCGGCCTGGTTCGTCAGCCTGGTTCATCCCGAGCAGACCGCGGTCAGCGTGCCCGTCTCGATCCATGGCAAGCCCGGCTCGCTGCGGATCACCTCGCATCCGGACGACGAGATCGCCGAGATATGGGACGGCATCGTGACCCAGCTCGAGGTCGGCTCGGTGATCGCGCTCGCGCTGTTCCTGGTGATGATGACGGTGGTCGGGCGGGCGCTGGCGCCGCTCCAGTCGCTGGCGGAGGCGATGACCGAGCTCGAGGGCGGGCACTATGAGGCGCGCGTCGCGCCGGGTGGCGCGCCCGAGCTCGCCGCGATCTGCACCAAGCTCAACCATCTTGCGGTAACGCTCGGTGAGGCGGTCGAGGACAAGCGGCGGCTCGCCGAGCGCGCGGTGTCGCTCCAGGACGTGGAGCGCAAGGAGATCGCGCGCGAGCTGCATGACGAGTTCGGGCCGTATCTGTTTTCGCTGCGCGCGCATGCCAGCGCGCTGGCGAAACAGGCGGATGGACGCGCGCCGAGCGCGGACGCCGTGCGAAAACACGGCAGCGCCATGCTGGAACAGATCAACGCGCTCCAGCAATTCACCCGCCGCGTGCTGGAGCGGCTGCGGCCCGTCGGCCTCGCCGAGCTTGGCCTCGGCCAGGCACTCGAATCGCTGTCGCGGCTGTGGCGGGAGTCGCATCCCGACGTCACGATCCAGACCACGATCGCGTCCGGGCTCGGGGCGACCGGAGAGACCGCCGACCTCACCATCTACCGCGTCGTGCAGGAAGCGCTCACCAACGTGTTCCGTCATGCCGGCGCGACCACGGTCAATGTCGTCATCGAGCCGGCGGAGCAGCTCACGCGCGATGGCCGCTTCTGTGCCCTGGTGCGGGTTAGCGACAATGGCCGCGGCATGGAGCCAGGCCAGAAGCTCGGCTTCGGCCTCGTCGGCATGCGCGAGCGGATTCTGGCGCTGGGCGGCACGCTCAACGTCGTCTCCGGCGACGGCGGCCTGACCGTCGAGGCGCTGGTGCCGACGGCGGCGGCCTGATCGGGAAAAATTCCCGATTTGGTCGGGAAAACGGGCGCGGATATTGCCCGATCTTTTGTGGCTGGCGCGTGAGCTGCTGCCGAATACACTCGTCTCGACCAAACGGCGAAAATCAAAACAGCCCGTGGTCACGGATGGGAAGGCTGGGATGGTCAAGCGTCTTTGGTTCAAGCGTCATTTGTTGATGGCTTCGGTTTCGACAGGGCTGCTGTCGGGGGTGGTCGTTGCGGGCCCTGCCGGGGCTGCGCAGGATGAGGAGACCAACGTTCAGAACCTGCCGCCGGTCGAGGTGACGGCGCCGCCGCCCGCGACGACAAGGCGCAACGTGCCGTCGCGGCCGGTGGCGCAAGCAGGAGCATCGTCGTCGAGCAGCCCCAAGACGCGCATCTACGTCTACCCGACCGCGCCGGGCACCGGCAGGGGTCTCGATGTCGACAAGGTTCCGTCGGCCATCAACGCCGTCGATGCCAACCAGATCAAGCGGACCGGCTCGCTCAACGTCACCGACGCGCTGCGCGACAACATCGCCGGCGTAAATATCACCGAAGTCACCGGCAATCCGTTTCAGCCGGATGTCGAATTCCGCGGCTTCGTTGCCTCGCCTGTGACGGGCACGCCGCAGGGCCTTGCCGTGTACCAGAACGGCGTCCGCATCAACGAAGCCTTCTCGGACGCGGTCAACTGGGACCTGATCCCGACCGCCGCGATCAGGTCGGTGACGCTGGTGACCAACAATCCCGCCTTCGGCCTCAACGCGCTCGGCGGGGCCCTCAATCTGCAGATGAAGGACGGCTTCACCTATCAGGGGGCCGAGCTCGACGTCATGGGCGGCTCGTTCGGCCGCATCCAGGGCTCGGCGCAATGGGGCAAGCAGGTCGACAAGAATTACGGCGTCTACGCCGCGCTCGAAGGCCTGCACGACAACGGCTTCCGCAATTTCTCCCAATCGGACGTGCGTCGCTTCTACGGCGATGTCGGCTACAAGGCCGGCGACAGCGAATTCCACGCCAACATGGGCATCGCCAAGAACGATTTCGGGGCCAGCGCCACCGTTCCGGCCGAGCTGCTCGACAAGTATTGGGGCGCGACCTACACGACGCCGCAGACCACAAGCAACCGCGTCGGCTATCTCAATTTCACCGGAAAGGTCGATGCGACGCCGACCTGGACGCTGGAAGGCACCGCGCATCTGCGCAGATACGAGCAGAAGCTGGTCGACGGCAACCCGACCGATGTGCAGGAATGCGGTGCGGATCCAACGCTGCTTTGCTTCGGCAATGACACCACGCCCGCGAACGGTACCAACGGTGTGCAGCTCGCCAATCCTTTTGCGCCGGGAACGATCCTCGGCGAGATCGACCGCAGCTCGATACGGTCGACCAGCTTCGGCGTGTCGGGGCAGGCCACCAACACCGATCAACTGTTCGGGCACGACAACCGCTTCGTGATGGGCACAAGCTACGACGCCAGTGTCACGCGCTACAATGCGACCGCCGAGATCGGCACGATGGGAGAAAACTACGTCGTCAGCGGTAGCGGCCTCTTCCTGGGACCGACAGGCGTACCTGACACCGTCGCAGGTCCGGTCTCGCTGCGGACCGTCAATCAATATAACGGCCTCTACGCGATGGACACGTTCAACGTCACGGATGCGCTCGCCATCACCGGCGGCGGCCGCTTCAACGTGGCGCGCATCACGCTGGAGGATCAGCTCGGCACCAGTCTCAACGGCGATCACACCTTCACCCGCTTCAATCCGGTGATCGGCGGCACCTACAAGATCACGCCCGAGCTGACCGCCTATGCCGGCTATTCCGAGGCCAATCGCGTGCCCACGCCGCTCGAGCTCGGCTGCGCCGACCCGGTCCGGCCCTGCCTGCTCGCGGCGTTTCTGGTTTCGGACCCGCCGCTGAAGCAAGTCGTGTCCAAGACCGTGGAGGCCGGCTTCCGCGGTACCAAGGAGCTGAACATCGGTACGCTCGGATGGAAAGTCGGTGCGTTCCGCGCCACCAACTACGACGACATCGTCGCCGTTCCCGCAGTGGGGCGCACCGGCTTCGGCTATTTCACCAATGTCGGCAGGACGCGGCGTCAGGGGCTCGAGGCCGAGGTCAACATCAAATCGCCCACGCTCCAGTTCCAGGCGAGCTATGCGTTCGTCGACGCACGCTATCTCGACGCTTTCGAGCTCGGCTCCGAAAGTCCGTTCAGGGATCCCGTGACCGAGACCATCCAGGTCCTGCCCGGCGACCAGATTCCCGCGATCCCGCGCCACCGGGTCAAGGTCGGCATCGACTACAACGTCACCGACGTCTGGAAAGTCGGGGGCAATGCGCTGTTCGTCTCGAGCCAGTATTTCGTCGGCGACGAGTCCAACCAGTATTCGAAGCTGCCGTCCTACACGGTGTTCAATCTCCACACCTCGTACCAGGTCGCGAAGAACATCCAGCTCTATGGCAAGGTCGACAACATCTTCGACAAGCGTTACGCGACCTACGGACAGTTCTTCGACCGCGAAGCCTTGCCCAACTTCACCAATGGCGGCGCAGAATTCACCGACCCGCGCTCGCTGAGCCCGGCAAGGCCGCGCGCGTTCTATGCGGGGATGCGGGTGACATTCTGAGTTCGGCGGATCGACCTTTCGCCAGGCTCGTCATGGGGTGTCGGCACCGACCTGTTCTACCTTAGGCCGATTGACACGATGTTCATGATTTGTTCTTATGCTGGCCGTCCAGCCAGGGAGCGAGCCATGGACAACCGCATCAGTGAAATCCGTAGAGTTATCAGAGCGTTACGTGTCAGCATGCGTGAGGCTGAAGCGATCATGCATGAACAGATCAACCGGGACGAGGACTGCACTTTCGTGGCCCACGAGGTCATGAAGATGCGCACGGTGATGAGCGGGCTCGTCCAGGAGCGAGCCGCCCTTGGTGACACCGACCCGATTGTCGTCGCCAGCCTCTTCATTCCCCGCCGGCGGCCGACGCCGCCGCGCGTCCATGCCGAGAAGCGCCGTCTTGTCCCGCCGCGAGAGGTGGCACGGGCATGAAGGGGGAGAGGCCGACCTACTTCTCCGACATGCAGGAGCCGCCGGAATTCCTGAAGGCGCTCGATCATGCGCGGCGCCTGTCTTGCTACGAAGGTTGGTGCCGGATGCACATCGAGGCCATCCAGGTCGCGATCGATCAATACGCGGAGGCCGCTCTCGGCAATCGGGAGTTCTTCCTCAACAAGCCGCACAGCATCGGCGGGAGTCGCAAGGCCGGCGACGTGCCGTGACATCGTGGATTCGCTTGGGCCTCAATCTTTCGCAAGCGTGAACTCGACGCGCGATCTGCAGACGGGAGGTTGGAGCGGCACGATCTACCCCCGGCTCAGCCGTTCGCGCAGAAACTCGATGAAGCGCTGCGTCTTGGCGGGGAGCAGTCTGGTCTCGGTCACGGCGTAGATGGTCATGGGCAAGCCCTGCCATTGCGGTAGAATGCGGCGCAGCCGGCCGGATGCGACTTCGTCGGCGACGATTTCCTGCGGCGTGAAAGCAATGCCCATGTCGAGCGTCGCGAGGCGGCGGAGCATGCCAACGCTGTTGAGGTGGAAACGGCCGGCAATTTCGGCTTCGACCGTTTGCGTTCCGTTGTGCAGCGTCCATGTGCTCACCCTCGTCTGACAGAGACATTGATGGCGTGCAAGATCGGCCGGTTCGCGCGGCTCGCCGTTGAGTTCGAGATAGCGCGGCGAGGCGTAGAGATTGCCGTGCAGGCGGGCGAGCGGCCGTGCGATCATGTGGGACGCCGCGGATTCTCCGATGCGGATCGCCAGATCGTACGGCTCGGAAACCAGATCGACGCGCCGCGGCGTCAGGTCGAATTCGAAATCGATACCGGGATAATGCTGCGCGAATTCGGTGATCAGCGGGGCCAGATAGGTGTTGGCGAAGTCCACCGGCAGTGAGACGCGCAGCAGTCCGCTCGGCCGCGCCAGCATCTCGCCGAGTTGCTCGTGCGCCAGTCGCGCCTCGTCGACGATGCGCTTGCAGCGCTCGAAATAGAGCTGGCCGGCTTCGGTCAATTCGACCCTGCGCGTCGTCCGGTTCAGCAGGCGCAACCCGATTTCCTTCTCGAGCAGGCTGATCCGTCGCGACAGGGTCGAGTTGGGCATGTCGAGCGTCGCGGCTGCGCCTCGGAAACTCCTGGCCTTCACGACCTCCACGAAGAGCGCCATGTCGTTCAACAGCTCCATGTCATTATCCCATATATGGATCAATCTGATCCATTATACGGTATTTATTCCATTAGGTGGAGGGTCCATCTCCCTTCTCAGTCGTCTTCGAGAAGGAACCCGCCATGAACTCGCTATTCAGTCCCGTCCGCATCGGTGGACTTGAGCTTTCGAACCGCTTGGTCATGGCGCCTATGACGCGGTCGCGCGCCGATGCCGATGGCGTTCCCGGCGGCCTCGCCGCCGAATATTACGCGCAGCGCGCCGGGGTTGGACTGATCGTCACCGAGGGTACGCAGCCATCCGATGACGGGCAGGGCTACATGACAACGCCGGGCATCTACACGCCCGCACATGTCGCCGGCTGGCGCAAGGTTACGGACGCCGTCCACGGCAAGGGCGGCCATATCTTCATCCAGCTCATGCATGCCGGACGCATGTCGCATCCAGATAACACGCCGCATCACCGGCAGGGTGTGGCCCCGTCCGCGATCGCGCCTGATACGCCGATCTTCACGCCGAAGGGCATGCAGGATATCCCGCAGCCGCGGTCGCTCGCGACCGATGACGTGCGCCGGACCGTCGCCGACTTCCGCGACGCCGCGCGCCACGCCATTGCGGCGGGGGCTGACGGCGTCGAGATCCATGGCGCCAATGGATATCTGGTGCAGCAGTTCATTGCGCCGAGCGCGAACACAAGAACCGACGCATATGGCGGCTCCATCGAAAATCGCGCACGTTTCGCCATCGAGGTGGCCACCGCCATCGCCGGGGAGATCGGCGCGGACAGGACGGCGATCCGCCTGTCGCCTGGCATCACGATGTGGGGCATCGATGAAGGCGCCGAAGGACCGGATCTTTATCGCCATCTGGTCGGCGAGCTCGACAAGCTCTCGCTCGCCTACCTTCACATCATGCATCAGGGCGACGAGCGCCTTCTGGCCGATCTGCGCAGGCTGTGGCGCGGCAAGCTGATCGTGAACAGGCCGGGGCGTCCGCGCGATCGCATCGGCTCCGACGTCGCTGCGGGACTGGCCGATCTGGAAGCATATGGCCAGATGATCCTGGCAAATCCCGATTTCATCGCGCGCCTGAAATCCGGCGCGCTCCTGAACGAGGCCGATCGCACGACGTTCTTCGGCGGCACCGCCCGCGGGTACACCGACTATCCCGCATTGGACGCGATTGCGGCCGTCTGAGTCATCGATCCTGCACCGCATTCGTGGTGCGGCGGCTGTTCTTCATCAATGCTTGCGGAAGGCAGACCTGCAATGAAACGCGTGGAATTGGACAAGAGCCAGAATGTCACTCCGCCGCCGCTCGAAAGCCTCCGGCTCAACGGACTGAATGTCGCGGTGATCGGTGGCACCGGCGGCATCGGTCGCGCGCTCAGTCATCAATTTGCGGCGAAGGGCGCGAATGTCCTGGTCGTCGGTCAGACTTTCCGCGATCAGGAGGTGCCGCGCATCACGTTCTTGAGGGCCAATTTGAGCTCGATGCGGGATGCGAGGCGGATCGGCGCCGAGCTGCCCGCCGGAAACATCGACATCGTCGTCTTCACGACCGGCATCATGGCCGGCCCCAAACGCGAGGTGACACCCGAAGGCATCGAACGCGATCTTGCCGTCAGCTATTTGAGCCGCCTCGTCATCCTGAACGAGATCGCACCGCGTATCGGCAAGGACCGGACGAGGACCGACCTGAGGCCCCGCATCTTCGTCATGGGATTTCCGGGCACAGAGCAGAAGGCCGATGTCGACGACCTCAACTCGGAACAAGGTTACAGGCGCTTCTCCGCACACTCGAACACCGTGTCCGGAAACGAGGTGCTTGTCCTTCAGGCCGCCAGGCGTTTTCCCGACGTCGATGTCTTCGGCCTCAACCCCGGCTTCGTCAGGACCAACATCCGCGCCAATCTGCTCGGGTCGCGCGCGCTTGTCGCCGTCGTGGAATGGCTGACCAGCTTCATGATGATCGAGCCGGATACATACGCCGCGCGGCTGGTCCCGCTATTGGTGTCGCGCGACCTCGATGGCCGCAGCGGCGCGATGTTCAACAACAGGGCGGAGGCCATCCTGCCGAGCCCGACAGCCAGCGAGCCGTCCTATGCGGCCGCCCTCATGGGGGCGGCCGACCGTTTGGTCAGCCGCGCGTTGGCCGGCCGGGCAGGTGAGGGAGCGGGGACATGACCGGCGTGCGTCTTTGGCTCTGACTGCCGCATGCCGCGCGCGGGTAAAGCCTGACGCCGAGTCGCTCTTAACTGACCGGAAACCATGGCAAATGATCCGAAAATTTTAACGAAACTGTCTGGTTGTCTGCGCGTCGGTTTGCCGGAGGGCCCGTCTGATGACAGAGCACCAGTTGAGAGAGCAGGAATCCCGGATCGCGCGTTATCGGCATCTGGAACGGGAAGTGACCGACCCGCTTGCCGCGTGTCTGCTTCATAGCATCATCGAGGATCTTGAAGCCGAGCTGCGCAGGGACCGACCGGATTGGCACGGGCCGCGCGATTAACGCTTTCTTAGCGCTAATCATGCGGATTGTTTGCGGGGGACTACGAGGGGAGACTGCTCCCATGCTGAAGGATGGCACCTACACGGCGTGGTACAAGACGCCCCTCGATCAGGGGACCGGTATCGTCCATGTCGCAGACGGCCAGATTTGGGGCCGTGACAGCCTGATGACGTATCACGGCTCCTGCCAGGTCGACGGCGATCGCTTCACCGCAACCGTGTTGACGAAACGTCATACCGATGGACGTGCGACGGTCTTCGGCGTCGATGATGAACTCACGCTGGACATCGAGGGACACTGCCCCGGCAAGATCGCGACCTACACGGCGACGGCGCAACAAGTGCCGGGAATGATCCTCCATGGAACGCTCATTCTGACGGAACAGAAGCCGGCGGCGCCTGAACAAGCCGGACAGCTCCCTGCGTTCAATCCCCGCAAGCTTCCAAAGCTTCCCAAGCGCTCGCGCTGATCGCGGGAGCGCTTCGCCGGCCGGCCGGGTCGCCCGCATCCTTATGTCGCGACCCCGGGCGGCGCAATTCTGCATCCGGCCTTCCTCAAAGCTCGCTTCTCAAACCGCCCGCGACCGGTCATTGTGCCGCCGCACCAGCATCATCCCGGGGGCAGCATCACATGTCGGACAAGGTCTCGCGTCGCCAGTTTGCCGCGCTGGCGGGATTGTCCGCGGCGGCAATCGCAAACCCTCTGGACGGCGCCGACGCCAAGCCGGCGGCCGCGGCCTCGCGCGACAGCGGCTTTCCGGAAGGCTTTCTCTGGGGCACGGCGACCTCGTCCTACCAGGTCGAGGGCGCCGTCAACGAGGGCGGGCGAGGGGCCTCGATCTGGGACAGGTTCGTCCGCATCCCCGGCAAGATCGAGGACGGCTCGACCGGGGATCGCGCCAACGAGCACTATCACCGCTACAAGGAGGATATCGCGCTCATCAAGGAGCTTGGCTGCAAGGCCTACCGCTTCTCGATCGCATGGCCGCGGGTGTTTCCCGACGGCGACGGCAAGCCGAACCCCGGGGGCCTCGACTTCTACAATCGCCTGGTCGACGAGCTGCTCAAGAACGGCATCGAGCCGTGGATGACGCTCTATCATTGGGACCTGCCGCAATCGCTCCAGGACCGCTTCGGCGGCTGGCGCTCGACGGAGACCTGCAAGATCTTCGGCGACTATGCCGCCTATGTCGCCGAGCGTCTGACCGACCGCGTCAAGAACGTGTTCACGCTGAACGAGAGCGGCCGCTTCGTGCAGTTCGGCTATGGGCTCGGCATCGATGCGCCCGGCGTGACGCTTCCGCAAGGAGAGGTCAACCAGGTCAGGCACAACAGCGCGCTCGCGCATGGGCTCGCGGTGCAGGCGGTGCGCGCCCATGGCCGCCGCGGCACCAGGATCGGGCCGGCCGAGAACATCGACGTCTGCGTTCCCGCGATCGACACGCCCGAGCATGTCCGCGCCGCCGAGATCGCGCTACGCGAGATGAACGCGGGTTATCTCAACGTCATCATGACCGGCAGCTACACCGAGGCCTTCCTGAAATACGCCGGCGCCAATGCGCCGAAATACACCGACGCGGAGCTGAAGATCATCTCCTCGCCGGTCGACTTCCTCGGTCTCAACATCTACGCGCCGCAGAACTATGTGGTGCCGTCCGACCAGGGCGCCGGCTTCATGCCGCTGCCGATCCCGAAATCCTTTCCGCACATGAACTCGGACTGGCTCCGCGTCGCGCCGGAGACGATCTACTGGGTGCCGAAGCTGGCGGCCAAGATCTGGAAGACGGATGCGATCTACATCAGCGAGAACGGCACCTCCGGTGACGACGTGGTGACGCCAGACGGCAAGATCTACGACACCGACCGCATCATGTACCTGCGCAACTATCTCGCCCAGCTCCAGCGCGCAACCGCCGAAGGCGTGCCGGTGCGCGGCTATTTCCTCTGGAGCCTGATGGACAACTTTGAATGGGTGTTCGGGCTCAGCAAGCGCTTCGGGCTCTATCACGTCAATTTCGACACCCAGGTCCGTACGCCAAAGCTCAGCGCGAACTACTACCGCAACGTGATCGCGAGGAACGCGGCGGGGGTGTAGCTGCGGTCTCGGTGCCTTCGCCTCTCCCCGCGTGCGGGGAGAGGCCGGAATTTGCGGCAGCAAATTCCGGGTGAGGGGGACTCTCCGCGAGTCCATCTGTCACCGTCCTTGCCGAAGCTCCCCCTCACCCGGATTTTCCGCTACGCGTAAAATCCGGCCTCTCCCCGCAAGCGGGGAGAGGCGAAGGGGAGGCACCGCGCATTGACTCAACTCTCCCCCTGATTCACAACGCCTCTCAACACTCATAACAAGAGGACAACGCCAATGGCTGACGCGCTGATCATCGATACCTGCCGGACACCGCGGGGCGTCGGCAAGGCCGGCAAGGGAGCGCTCTCGGGCATTCATCCGCAGCAACTCGGCGCAACCGTGCTGCGCGCGCTCGCCGATCGCACCGGCATCAATACCGCCGACGTCGACGACATCGTCTGGGGCTGCAGCGCGCAGGTCGCAACACAAAGCGGCGATCTCGGCCGGATGTCGGCGCTCGATGCCGGCTACGACGTGCGCGCCAGCGCGGTGACGCTCGACCGCTTCTGCGGAAGCGGCATCACCAGCGTCAACATGGCGGCATCCTCGATCATGGCGGGCGCCGAAGACCTCGTCATCGCCGGCGGTTGCGAGATGATGTCGATGGAGGGACGCCGCGGCGGCGGTCCGATGATGATGGACGGCGGCAATCTGCGCCTGCGTGCGCGGCATCCGCAGTCGCATCAGGGCGTCTGCGCCGATGCGATCGCGACCATGGAAGGCATCACGCGACGGGACGTCGACGCGCTCGGGCTGGAGAGCCAGAAGCGCGCCGCGCATGCGACCGCGAACGGGCACTTCAAGAAGAGCCTCGTGCCGGTTCATCGCGAGGACGGCAGCCTCGCGCTCGACCACGAAGAGTATCCGCGGCCGCAGACCACGATGGAAGGCCTGAGCGCGCTGAAGCCCGCATTTCCCGCGATCGCGGATTATGTGCTCGACGACAAGGGCACGACCTATCGCGGCCTGATCCTGCAGAAATATCCGGATCTGAACATCGACTTCGTGCACCACGCCGGCAATTCATCCGGCGTCGTCGACGGTGCCGCCGCGATCCTCCTGGCCTCGCCGGCCTACGCCAAGGCGCATGGCCTTAAAGCCCGCGCCCGCGTGGTGGCGATGGCGAACATGGGGGACTCGCCGACCTTGATGCTGAACGCGCCGGTGCCGGCGACGCGCAAGGTGCTGGCGAAGGCGGGGCTCACCATCGACGACATCGACCTGTTCGAGATCAACGAGGCCTTCGCGGTGGTCGCGGAAAAATACATCCGCGACCTCAAGCTCGACCGCGCCAAGGTCAACGTCAATGGCGGCTCGATCGCGCTCGGCCATCCCATCGGCGCGACCGGCTCGATCCTGATCGGCACCGTGCTCGACGAGCTCGAGCGGCGCGACCTGAAGCGCGGCCTCGTCACCATGTGTGCCGCCGGCGGCATGGCGCCCGCCATCATTATCGAGCGCGTCTAGCCGACGCCTCCTCAGTTCTCCCCGCAAAAACGGGGAGAGGGAGCGGCTGCGGTGCAATCCGACCCTTATTTTCTAGGGTGAAACGCACCCCTCCTTGCACAAAGAGGCCGGTCGTCGCTTGTCGAAAGCAGCGAATCAGCTTTAGCAAGGCTGCGTGCGGGCCTTTGAAACAAGGTAAAATCCGCTGCCCGAGGCTCCTCCGGCTCCGGAAGTAGCTAAAAAGCAGGGTTTTTTGCCACAGGGGGCCAAAAAAGCCCGTAAAATCGCGACATAACTGTGCAGAAGGCTCTAGGCCTTCGCCGGTTGGTCTAATATGCAACCGGCAACGAATCAGAGGAGACACGATGCCAGCCCAAATGTCCAAATCGCAGTTGATCGAAAAGATTGCGACCGCCACCGAGCTTTCCAAGCGCGACGTCAAGAGCGTCATGGAGACGCTGACCGACGTCGGTCACAAGGAGCTCAAGAAGAACGGCCTGTTCCTGGTGCCGGGCTTCGCCAAGTTCGTGGTCATCAAGAAGCCCGCGACCAAGGCACGCAAGGGCACCAACCCGTTCACGGGTGAGGAGATGATGTTCAAGGCCAAGCCGGCCCGGAAGATCGTCCGCGCTCGCCCGGTCAAGGCTGCCAAGGACGCCGTGGCCTGATAAAGCAAAGGCCCCCTCGAAAAGAGGGGGCCTTTGATGTTCGACGACCGCAAGGGCTGAAACGGAGGGGGTCAGCCTTTGCGGCGCTTGACCCGGACCGGGACCGGCTGAAGCCGCGGCTCGGGTCCCGCCAGCGCATCGCGAACTCCGTCGATGGCGCGATCGAGCAGCTGGCGCAGCCGCTGCGTCTTGCGCGATCTCTTTGCTCTTTCCAGCAGTTTCTTCATCGCATTCACTCCGCCGCTTCGACCTTGGCCTCGGTCGGCTCGAGCGCTGCGGCGATGGCCTCGTCGACGCGCTCCAGCCAGATGAATTCGAGGTTGTCCCGCGCGCTCTTCGGGATGTCGTCGTAGTCCCGCTTGTTGCGCGCCGGCAGCATCACCCGCTTCAAGCCGGCGGCGGCCGCGGCCACCACCTTCTCCTTGATGCCGCCGACCGGCAGCACCAGGCCGCGCAGCGAGATCTCGCCGGTCATCGCGGTGTCGCTGCGCACCGTGCGATTGGTGAGCAGTGACGTCAGCGCCGTGTACATCGCGACCCCCGCGCTCGGTCCGTCCTTCGGGGTTGCGCCCGCCGGGACGTGAACGTGGATGTCGCTTTTCTCGAACAGCTGCGGATCGATGCCGAGCTGGCTGGCTCTGCTCTTCACCAGCGTCATCGCCGCCTGCACGCTCTCGCGCATGACGTCGCCGAGCTGGCCGGTCAGGATCATCCCGCCGCGGCCCGGCACGCGCGAGGCCTCGATGAACAGGATGTCGCCGCCGACCGGCGTCCAGGCAAGGCCGGTGGCTACGCCCGGGATGCTGGTGCGTTGCGCGATCTCGCCTTCGAAGCGCGGCTGGCCGAGCACGGTGGCGATGTCCTTCACCGTCACAACGACCTTCGCAGCCGAGCCTTCGGCGACCTGCACCGCAGCATGGCGGAACACCTTGCCGATCTCGCGCTCGAGGTTACGCACGCCGGCCTCGCGGGTGTAGCCCTTGACGATCAGCTTCAGCGCGTCCGGCTCGATCTCGGCCTGCTCGGCCGTCAGGCCGTTGGCCTCGAGCTGCCGCCGCACCAGATAGCGCTTCGCGATCTCCAGCTTCTCGTCCTCGGTGTAACCGGCGAGGCTGATCAGCTCCATGCGGTCCAGCAGCGGACCCGGAATCTGGTCCAGCATGTTGGCGGTCGCGATGAAGACAACGCGCGACAGGTCGAAGGGCACGCCCAGGTAATTGTCCCGGAATGTCCCGTTCTGCTCGGGGTCGAGCACCTCCAGCATGGCGGCGGAAGGATCGCCCTGCACCCCACGGCCCATCTTGTCGATCTCGTCCAGCATCATGACGCAATTCCGGCTACCGGCCTTCTTGATGCCCTGGATGATGTTGCCGGGCAGCGCGCCGATATAGGTGCGCCGGTGACCGCGGATCTCGGCCTCGTCATGCACGCCGCCGAGGCTGACGCGCACGAAAGGGCGATCCATCGCGCGTGCGATGGACTGGCCGAGCGAGGTCTTGCCGACGCCGGGCGGGCCGACGAAGCACAGGATCGGCGCCTTGCCCTGCGGGGCGAGCTTGCGCACCGCCAGATATTCGATGATCCGGCTCTTGATCTTCTCCAGGCCGAAATGATCGGCATCCAGGATGCGGCGCGCCTCCTTGATGTCGATCGGCTTCTCCGCGGGCAGCGCCCAGGGCAGCTCGATCAGCCAGTCGAGGTAGGTGCGGACCATGCCGGCTTCGCCGGCGGCCTCGGGCATGCGCTCGTAGCGGCGCAGCTCCTTTTTGGCGTGCGCCTCGGCCTCCGGCGGCATCTTGGCCTGGGCGATGGCAGCGTTCAGCTCGGCGACCTCGGCCGCCTTGCCGTCGCCTTCGCCGAGCTGGCGCTGGATGGTCGCCATCTGCTCGCGCAGGATCGCCTCGCGCTGCCGCTCGTCGAAGCTGGCGCGGGTCTTCTGGCCGATCTCGTTGGAGATGCGCAGCACCTCCAGCCGCTCCGCCAGGTGCTTCGACACCTTCTCGACCCGCAAGGAGAGGTCGATGGTCTCCAGCACTTCCTGCTTGTCCTGCGGCTTGATGTCCATGAACGACGTCGCCAGGTCCGCCAGCGCGCCGGGCGCGGTGGTGCTCTGGAACATCGCGACCAGCTCGGGCGGCGCCTGCGGCAGCAGCTCGATCGCCTCGATCGCCTGGCGCTGCAAATTCAGCGCGCGCGCCTCGATCTCGGGCGAGGTCGTGGTCGGCTCCGGAATCTGCTGGATCCGCGCGGCCGGGAACGGCGTCCCCGGCAGGAAGTCGAGGATGCGCGCGCGCTGCACGCCCTGGCAGACGATGTGGTGGGTGCCGTCGGGCGCGGTGATGTAGCGCACGATGTTGGCGATGGTCGCGACCCGATAGAGATCGTCCGGCCCCGGCTCTTCGGTCTCCGGGCTGCGTTGCAGGACGATGCCGACCGGCCGCTGCTCGCGCAGCGCCTGCTGCGCGGCGGCGACGGACTTCGGCCGCGCGATCGCGATCGGCGCGATGGCGCCGGGAAACAGCACCATCTCGCGCACGGGGATGATGATCAGTGCGTCGTCGGGGATCTTCACGTCGGACTCGGTGGAATTGGTCTGTGCGTTATTCATCTGTTCGGTGGCCATGATCGACCTCAGGATTTGGCGAGGCGCAGCGCGACGCAGCCGTCCATCACGAAGCGGCTGATGGCGTAGCGGCCAAGGGGCAATGCAATGCGGCGCTCAAAACGCCCCTGCGGCAGCTCGAGCCGGTGGATGCGGGCGTTGCGAAGCTCCGGCGGAAGGGTGCGCTGGCCGGAGATGACGAGCGCGCCGTCATGGATCACCGTCTCGACATTGTCGGGATTGACGCCGGGAAGCGCGACCAGGATCAAAAGCTCATGCTCGGTTTCGAGCACGTCGATCGGCGGCTCCCAGCAGGCTTCCTGGCGGCCGAACTGCTGCCGCAGCCGTTCGGCGCGGGTCAGCGAGTCCAGGGCTTCGGACAGCATCCAGTCGAGGGGATTTTTGGGTTGCATGGCAAAACTCGGGGAAGGCGCTGCGGTTGGAAAACGAGGATATGGGGACGGTTCCCCAAAATTCCAGCATCGCGCGTTTGGAGCATGCCTGTCCCCTCGAACCCGAGGAGGCCCTTGCAATCAGTCGCTGCGACGCCGCGGAGATGTTCCGCGGCGTCGTAGGCAACAGTTGGGCCGGGGCGCGCCGATCAGGCGGCGGCGCGGTATTCTTCTTCCGCTTCGAGGTTGATCACGGAGGTGGCGAGCTCGGTCAGGGTGTGATCGGTCGCCTCTTCCTCATCGAGCGTCGCCTGGAGCAGCCTGGCGGCGTCCGGCATGCCGAGCTCCTCGGCCCAGGTGCGCAGCGTGCCGTAGCGGGAGATCTCGTAGTGCTCGACGGCTTGCGCCGCGGCGAGCAGGCCGGCGTCGAGGGCGGGGGCGTTCTTGAAATCCTTCATGATCCCGGCGCCCTCGTCGGTGATGCCGTTGATCGCCTCGCAGGGCTTGCCGCGCGCGGGCTTGCCCAGCATCTTGAAGATCTGGTCAAGGCGTTTGACCTGGCCCTGCGTCTCGCGCAGATGCTTGTTGAAGGCGGCGGACAGCTGCTTGGAGTGAGCCGCCTTCGCCATCTTCGGCAGCGTCTTGATGATCTTGTTCTCGGCGTAATAGATGTCCTTCAGCGTCTCCAGAAACAGGTCGCTCAACATCTTCGGCGCCTGACGCGGGCGGCGCGCCGCGGACTTTTTCGCGTTCGCACGTTTCTTTGCTCGTTTGGCCATAAATCCTCCTCTTGAGGCGACACGGGAAGGCGAGGCCCTCCTCAATCCTCGCGCGACCAAGACTCTGCGAGGGCAAATGTTCCTCGCGAAGGCCGCGTCGAGCCGTTATGGATTGCGGCCCCACCTCGCGCGAGACCCAGCCGCATGCTCGACTTCGCCCTGTCCGCCTTCGTGACGCTGCTGCTGGTGGTCGATCCCGTCGGCCTTGCGCCGGCCTTCCTGGCCGCGACCGGGGGCATGCCCGACACGGTCAAGCGCACGATCGCGCTGCGCGCGCCGCTGATCGCCGCCTCGATCCTGGTGGTGATCGCGCTGGTCGGAAACTGGCTGTTGCGCCAGCTCGGGATCGGCATCCCCGCGTTCCAGATCGCCGGCGGGCTGCTGCTGTTCGGCGTCTCCTACCAGATGATCTTCGGCGACCGCCCGCATCGCGAGGCCCGCGAGGCCGACAAGGCGACCTCGGAGCACGCGTCCGATGTCGCGGTGTTTCCGCTGGCGATCCCCATGATGGCCGGTCCCGGTGCGATTGCGACCACATTGCTGTTGACGGGCGATGCCGGCTACGGGGCGCGGCTCGCGATCATCATCGCGGTCGTCCTCTCGGTGTGCCTGCTCTGCATCCTGTGCTTTCTGTCCGCGAGCCTGATCGCCCGCACCCTCGGGCGCACCGGAAATGCCGTGCTTTCGCGCGTGCTCGGCATGCTGCTCGCCGCCTATTCCGTGCAGTTCGTGATCAACGGCATCGCGGCCGTCCGGGCGAGCCTGCCGTAGGGTTGCGACGATCCGTTAATCCGTTGATTTCACGGTCTATTTCGTGCCGCGCCGGACCGGCCGGCGAGACGACAGGCGGTCCGGTCGCTTTCGCTTGCGCTGCCATATTGCTTTGACGTACTTCCGGTCTGACAAACGCCCATCGCCAAGAAGTCGAGATGAAATCGGGATGTCGATGACCGTGGACGAGCTCGCCAAGAGACAGGCCATCATCGACGCCTGCCGCCGCATGAATGCGCTCGGCATCAACCAGGGCACATCAGGCAATATCAGCGTCCGGCATGTGGACGGGCTGCTGGTCACGCCGACCAGCGTGCCCTATGAGGCCATGACGCCGGACCAGATCGTGTTCATGGCGATGGACGGCTCGCACGCGCCCGATCAGAAGCCGTCCAGCGAGTGGCGCTTCCACCGCGACATCCTGAAGGCCCGGCCCGACGTCGGCGCCGTGGTCCATGCCCATCCGACCTATTGCACCATCCTGGCGATCATGGGCATGGAGATCCCGCCGGTGCACTACATGATTGCGGCCGCAGGCGGCGACAGCATCCGCTGCGCGTCCTATGCCACGTTCGGAACGGAGGAACTGTCCGAACATGCGGTGCGGGCGCTGGAGGGGCGGCTTGCCTGCCTGCTCGACCATCACGGCATGATCGCGATCGGCAAGACGCTGGACAAGGCGATGTGGCTCGCTGTCGAGGTCGAGACCCTGGCGCGGCAATATCACGGCTGCCTCCAGATCGGGAAACCGCCGCTGCTCTCTAGCGCTGAGATCGAACGCGTGCGCCAGCGCATGTCCGGCTACGGCATGTCGGAAGGGTAGGGCGGGCAGAAGGTGTTCGTGCGGATCAGACATCTCGCCGATCGCAAGGGATCGAACCGCCTCATGGTTCGCCTGCGCGCGCTCTTGCGCAGCAACGAGTTCTACCTGATCCCGCTCGCACTGGTGATCGGCACGCTGGCCGGCGCCATCGTGACGCTGATGGCCGAGATCGCGCAGATTGCCCATATGGTCATCTACGGCATTCCCGTCGACGTCCGCCTGTCGGCCAACGCCAGGGTCAGCCCCTGGGCGGCGCTGATCGCGCCTGCGCTCGGCGGATTGGCGCTCGGCATCATGGAATGGTCGCGGCGGCGGATGAAGATCTCCAGCGCGGTCGACCCGATCGAGGCCAATGCGCTGCGCGGCGGCAATCTGTCGATGCGCGACAGCCTGGTGGTGTCGAGCCAGACGCTGATCTCCAACGGCTGCGGCGCCTCGGTCGGCCTCGAGGCCGGCTATACGCAGATCGGCTCCGGCATCGCCTCGCTGCTCGGCAAGTTCTTCAATCTGCGCCGCAACGATCTGCGCCTGATGGTCGGCTGCGGTGCGGCCGCCGCGATCGCCGCGGCGTTCGGCGCGCCGATCACCGGCGCCTTCTACGCCTGCGAGCTGATCGTCGGCGTCTATTCGGTCGGCAGCGCCGCCCCGATCCTGGCGGCCTCGCTCGCAGGTGCGCTGACCGCGCAATGGCTCGGCGGCGCGCCGTATTCGCTGGAGATACCGAAGGTCAGCGCCGTCGGCGTCGAGCAGTACCTGGCACTGATCGGTCTCGCCCTCATCACCAGCGGCGTCGGCATCGCCGTGATGCGCTCCTCGCCGATGTTCGAGCGCCTGTTCGCCTGGCTGCCGGTCTGGCTGCGTCCGGTGATGGGCGGCCTCGTCGTCGGCGGCTTTGCCATCGTCACGCCGCAGGTGCTGGCGGCCGGCCACGGCGCCATGGTGCTCGATCTCTTTCACGACATGACGATCGGCCTGATCGCGCTGATCATCGCCCTGAAGGTGACGGCCTGCCTGATCTCGCTCGCCTCGGGCTTCCGCGGCGGCCTGTTCTTCGCTTCGCTGTTCGTCGGCAGCCTGATCGGAAAGTTCTTCTCCGCGGTGCTGTTGCTGATCAGTCCGAACTTCGTGATCGATCCGCTGGTGGCGATGCTGACGGGCATGGCGACGCTCGGCGTCGCCATCGTCGGCGGTCCCCTGACGATGTCGTTCCTCGTGCTCGAGATGACCCGCAATGTCGACGTCACCGCCGTGGTGCTGGCCGGCTGCATCGTCACCTCGATCTGCGTCCGCTTCATGTTCGGCCACTCCTTCTCGACCTGGCGTCTGCATCTGCGCGGCGAGACCATCCGCAGCGCCAACGACGTCGGCTGGCTGCGCAACCTGACAGTCGAGCGGCTGATGCGCTCCGACGTCGGCAAGGTGCCGTCGACCACGACGATCGCCGCCGTACGCCGCGAATTCGTGCTGGGTTCGCGGCCGGGAGTCGTCATCGTCAACAATGCTGACGAGTATATCGGCCTCGTCCTGCTGCCCGATCTGTTCTCCAGCGACCTCGACACCATCGCCGACGACATCCAGGTGATCGAGCTCGCCCGCCTGATCGACATCGTGCTGATCCCGGAAATGAACGTGAAGTCGGCGATGGCGGTGTTCGACGAGGCGGAAGCCGAGATGCTGGCGGTGGTCGATTCCACCGACAGCCGCAAGGTGGTCGGCTTCCTCACCGAGAATTTCGCCCGCCGCCGCTATGTCGAGGAGATCGACAAGGCCACGCGCGGCGTGCTCGGGGCGCTGTCGTAAAGCGGGATGAGATCGGAGTGAATCGTCATCGCGCTTCACGTTGGTGTTTGAGCGTGATCTTTCGGAAGGCCGCTAGGCGCGTTTCCGGATCATTGCGATGGAGACGCGACCACGCAGGCCACGATCCGGCGGACCAGTGGCAGCACCATCAGCAGCGTTGGAAAGGCGACAAGCCATGACAGCGCCCAGGCGCCGGGCCAGGTCGCGAGGAAGGCCGGCGTTGCGCCGAGGCTTCGAAGCGTCGAAATGACCGACACCACGGCTGTCATGAGGATGGACAGCACAAAGGGCATCACGATCGGCGCATAGCGCGCCGGCAGTTTGCGAACCGCAATCATCTGATTTCTCTTAGGGAAAAAGACGCGTCAGTCACGTTGAACCCTGCAAATGGCATCGATCCCGACGGCGTCGGTTGATGCGTTGGTTCACGTGAACGCTTACGGCGACCGCAAAACGGCGCGGCTGTTCATTATCCGCTCAGGTTGAGTGGTTCAAGCTGGATCTGGTCAGTCGGTTTACAATCGTTCAAAGCGTGGCAAATTGCCGCGATCATGAAACGATTTCAGTGGTTTGCGCGTTATAGGTCGTTTGCACGTGTCTCTTTGGGCGAGAAATGAGGAAGATTAAGATGATTGGACCTATGACTTCAGCAGCCAGCCGCAATACGGTGCTGGCCGCGTTCGCAAGCCTCGCCCTGGTTGCGGCCTCCGCGACGCCGTCCGCGGCAGTCTCGTCCGGGACTCCTTCCAAGGCGGCCGTCGCTGGCCAGGCTGTGTCCGACGCCACCGATTTCAGCGCGGCCAAGCGCCGTTACTATCGCCGCGGACCGAATGCTGCAGCCCTCGCCATCATGGGCGCGGCGACCGGCCTGGCCATCGGCGCGATCGCCGAAAGCCGGCGCCGCGACTACTACGAAGATCGTTATTATTACGATCGGGGCCCAGGCTACTACGGTGGTCCAGCCTATTACGGCGGTTCCAACTATTACCGGGGGCCGAACCGTCCTCCGGGCCCATACATCCCTGGGGGCTATTGTGCCGGTGGAGGCCCCTCGGCCATCTGCGGCAATTACGACCATTGAGTTCGGACGCGGCTGTCGGGCCGGACAGCTTCGCAGGTATTGCCATGGGGTGGGTTAGCGAAAGCGTAACCCACCCCTTTTTGCCGCTCCGCAGTCACGCAAAGACCCCGGATGTCGCTTCCGCCTTCGCTCTTCGAGCTACGGCGGACAAGTCGCTCATCCGGGCCACCGAGACCGGGGTGTGTCGCTCGGCTGTCAATCCGATCTCGCGAAAATATTCCACTTTGCCGAAATTCGGATTTATCGTATGTGTCGCCCATCCCGGCTCATCCTTGAGGGGCGATCATGAGGTCGTCATTTTCGCGAGCCGGGCTTGCGGTGGACGCGGCAGCGTCGGGCGCGAGTGGCCAGGGGCAGGGCGGATTGCCCTCCGTGAGCCCTGAGGTGTCGCGCGGACGAACGGCGCTGTCAGGTTCGTCTCGCCTGTAAGTTTCCGGCTCCGTCGACAGGGCTGGGAAAACTGCGGCGAACAAGCGAACCGCACGTACGGCAAAACCGTGTGGTCCTGGCCGTCGTTGCTACGGTCAAGCTCTTGCGAATGCGGCAGTCGCGTCAACCGGCGCGGTGCCGGTGAATTTCGCGAAAGTGAGGGAGGCCAGAACGAACTCGGCTCCCGGGAGAGCACGGCATAAGCCGTCCAACCACTGCGCAGGGAAGGCCGAGTGATTGGCTACACCTGTATGCTGCTGTGCGGTTTACCTGCGTGTGCTTTCGCGCAGCAGACCGCGGGTGCCAGCCGGCACCCGGCCTTCCCTGCGCCCTCTTGGCTCAAGAGGAGAGAGTTGAAGCAAAGCTCGGGCGAAACGCGCCGCGAGAACGGGAAGGCGTGTCTATTGCTCAAGATGCTGAAATTGATGATCCAGACGAAACTCTATGACCGTCACCCTGAGGTGCGCGCTCTGCGACGCAACCGCGCCGCTGAGCAAGCCTCGAAGGGCGACGGCCCGGCTGCATCCTCGGCCGTTCATCCTTCGAGGCTCCGCTCGCGATGCTTTGCATCGCAAGCCTCGCGCCTCAGGATGACGGAATTGCTAGCGTCGTCGTTGCGAGTTGGAATCAGCGCTGAAGATCTGACGCGCACTGGATGAAACTCGCAAGGGCGCCTCGCAATGACGACGTTGCAGCAGTTGTGCACTACGCTTCCAGCATCACCGTCCCGCGGGCGCCGACATGGCGCCGTTGGCGTAGCGCGACCAGTCGGGCTGCGTCGGCTGCGACGGCCAGAGCGCGGCGTTGGAGTTGCGCACCGACTGGGTGATGGGGACGGGGTGCGCCTTGCGGCCGTGGTGGCGATCGCTGGCTGCGGCGGTCTGGATGGTGGCGGCGGCAATCAGCGTTGCGCTGAGAATGGCGAAGGTCTTCTGCATCGTTGTTTCTCCCGCGACGACGCTCCGGCTGTGAGACATGTTTTCGTCGTCGCGGCTGACATAGCGATGCGCCCCTTCAGATATCAGCGGCGCCGCCTTCACGATGGAGCGAGCAAATTTTTTGGTCCCGGCTAAATATTCGGCAATCGCCCGGTTGGGCCCGATGGACTTGCCCCCGGCAATCCGGTTGAATGGGGCGAATTGGTTTTCAGGCGACAACGATGTCGAAATATCTGCTGGTCCTTCTCCTGATCGCCTCGCCGGCCGCGGCGCAGGTCAAGCTCACGCCGAAGAGTTCGGCGGCGCATCCGGACCCCTGCGCGCCGATCGGGCGGACCGCGGACGGCAAGCTGGTCTACTCGATGAAATGCGAGAACCTTCCCGCACCGCCTCCACCCCCGCCGCAGGCGGAACTCAAGGAGGCGCCGCCGCCTGCCGCCGAGCCCGAGCCGGAGACGCGGCGGAGCGGCATTTTCGGCTGGTCCTACGACCGCAGGTGAGGGGCCGCGCCCCTTGCGCGGAGCCCGATGGAATGCTCTTTGCTTGAAAATTCCCCGTGGGGCCTTCAGGCTCCCGATCCAGAGAGATGAGATGAGAAAACTCGTTATCCGCGCCGGCGACTACACCTTCGATGCCCGTTTCGAGGAGCAGGCGGCGCCCAAGACCGTTGCCGCGTTCCGCAAGGCGATGCCGTTCGAAAGCCACATCATCCATGTGCGCTGGAGCGGCGAAGCGGTGTGGATGCCGCTCGGCGACCTCGATTTCGGCGTCGGCTATGAGAACCACACCAGCTATCCCGCGCCGGGCCAGATCATCCTCTATCCCGGCGGCATCAGCGAGACCGAGATCCTGATGGCCTATGGCGGTGTGAGCTTCGCGAGCAAGATGGGTCAGCTCGCCGGCAATCACTTCATCACGGTGACCTCGGGGCTGGAGAATCTGGCGACGCTGGGCAAGAGCGTGCTGTGGAAGGGCGCGCTGCCGATCCGCTTCGAGGAAGTCTGAGTGACTGATACCCGCTACCCGCGCGATCTCCGCGGCTACGGCCGCAACCCGCCGCATCCGCAATGGCCGGGCAACGCGCGGGTCGCGGTGCAGTTCGTCGTCAATTTCGAGGAAGGCGGCGAGAACAACATCCTGCACGGCGACCGCGCCTCGGAAGCCTTCCTGTCCGACGTGCTCGGCGCGCAGCCCTGGCCGGGCCAGCGCCACGCCAATATTGAATCGATGTTCGAGTATGGTTCGCGCGCCGGTTTCTGGCGGCTGTGGCGGATGTTCGATGAGCGAAAGTGGCCGACCACCGTGTTCGGCGTCGCCACCGCGCTGAAGCGGAATCCGGAAATCGTCGCCGCGATGAAGGAGTCCGGCTGGGACATCGCCAGCCACAGCCTGAAATGGATCGAGCACAAGGACATGACCGAGGCGCAGGAGCGCGCCGAGATCGCCGAGTCGATCCGCGTCCACCTCGAGGCGACGGGGTCGCGGCCGCTCGGCTGGTACACCGGGCGCTCCTCGATCAACACCAACCGCCTCCTGATGGAGGAGGGCGGCTTCCTCTATCTCTGCGACTCCTATGCCGATGATCTGCCCTATTGGGTCAAGGGCGCCAGAGGCAAGCAGCTCATCATTCCCTATACGTTGGACGCCAACGACATGCGGTTCATCAACCCGCAGGGCTTTGCCGAAGGCGAGCAGTTCTACACCTATCTGAAGGACGCCTTCGACGTGCTCTACGCCGAAGGTGAGACCGCGCCGAAGATGATGTCGGTCGGCCTGCACTGCCGTCTCGCCGGCCGGCCCGGCCGCGCCGCGGGGCTGATCCGCTTCCTGGATTATATCGGCAAGCACGAACGCGTCTGGGTGCCGACGCGGCTCCAGATCGCGCAGCACTGGCACGACAAGCACGCGCATCTTGCTGCCGACGCCTTCGAGATCGGGTGAAGGTGTGATGTTGCAAACCTCGCTCGCCGATCTCAACGCCGCCGACAAAGCCGACTTCGTCGCGGCCCTCGCCAATGTCGTCGAATATTCGCCGTGGATTGCGGAGAAGCTCGCCGGGCAGCGGCCATTCACCGGCATCACCCAGTTGCACGCCGCGCTGATGGCAGCGATCCAGAGCGCCGAACCCGACGTGCAGCTGGCGCTGATCCGGGCGCATCCCGACCTCGCCAACAAGACCCAGCGCGCCGCGGGCCTGACGGCGGAATCGACCGATGAGCAGAACAGCGCCGGGCTCGACCGGCTGTCGGACGCCGAATATGCCGCGTTCGAGCGCGTCAACAACGCGTACCGTGAAAAGTTCGGCTTCCCCTACATCGTCTGCGTGCGCCGCCATACCAGGGATTCCGTGCTGGCCGACTTCGAGACGCGGCTACTCAATATTGCCAAGACCGAGACGCGACGTGCGATCGAGGAGATTGGCCGCATCTCGGCGCTGCGGCTCGACCAGCTCGTCGTTGCCGACGACAAGCTCAAGGTGCACGGCCGGCTCTCGACGCATGTGCTGGACAATCACGCCGGCAAGCCCGCGCCAGGCATCCCGGTGGAGCTGATCGAGCTTGCGAGTCTCGGCGAGAGCCGCGTCATCGCGCGCACCGTCACCAATGCGGATGGGCGTACCGATCAGCCGTTGATCG
Organism: Bradyrhizobium sp. CCBAU 45394; assembly: GCF_028128655.1. Taxonomy (NCBI): domain Bacteria; kingdom Pseudomonadati; phylum Pseudomonadota; class Alphaproteobacteria; order Hyphomicrobiales; family Nitrobacteraceae; genus Bradyrhizobium; species Bradyrhizobium sp. CCBAU 45394. The sequence continues at coordinate 150,100 of NZ_LBIX01000009.1, forward strand.
GCGGCCGTCCGCTTCCGATCGGCCGCTACGAGCTTCGCTTCCGCGTCGCCAGATATTACGCCGAGCGCAACGTGCCGCTGTCGGAGCCGCCGTTCCTCGACGAGATCCCATTGCGCTTTGCGATCAGCGAGCCGGAAAATCACTACCACGTGCCGCTGCTGGTCACGCCCTGGAGCTACGCGACCTATCGCGGCAGCTAGCTAAACATGTTGTGCGGATGACGCGACTGCCGCTGCATCCGCCTCGGCCGCAGCGCCGCCGCCCAAGCCGTTGAAGAAGGCGTTGAGCAGTACCGAGACCACCGCACAAAGCAAAATGCCGGACTCCAGCAGCGGCTGTAGATCATGAGGCAGGTTCCGGAAGAACCCGGGCGCGGCGAGCGGGATCAGGCCGAAGCCGATCGAGATCGCGACGATGAAGAGATTGTAGCGGTTGGTGCGGAAATCGACCGAGGTGAGGATGCGCGCGCCTGTTGCCGCGACCATGCCGAACATGACGAGGCCCGCGCCGCCGAGCACGACCAGCGGCACCGCCTCGACCAGCGCCGCGAGCTTCGGCAACAGTCCGAGCCCGAGCATGATGCAGCCGCCCGTCACCGTCACCCAGCGCGAGCGCACGCCGGTGACGGAGACGAGGCCGACATTCTGCGAGAACGAGGTGTAGGGAAAGGTGTTGAAGATGCCGCCGAGCAGCGTGCCGACGCCGTCGGCGCGCAGGCCCCGGCTCAGGGCTTCGCGGTCGACCGCCTTGCCAGTGATGTCGCCGAGCGCGAGGAACATGCCGAGCGACTCGATCATCACCACGATCATGACGACACACATGGTGACAACGGGCACGAGGTGGAATTGCGGCATGCCGAAGCGGAACGGGATCACCAGCGCGCCCCAGGAGGCAGCACTGACCTTGTCGAAATGCATCACGCCCAGAATGGTCGCGAGCACGGCGCCAGCGACGATGCCGAGCAGCACGGAGACGTTGGCGAGGAAGCCGGTGCCCCATTTGATCAGGCCGAGGATGAAAAGCAGCACGAACAGCGAAATGCCGAGCCCCTGCAATTGCCCATAGGCCGGATTGGGAAAGCTGCCTGCAACGCCGTCGACGACCTTCGTCAAGGTCGACAGGCCGCCGCCGGCCCAGTTGATCCCGACCCGCATCAAGGAGATGCCGATGACGAGAATGATGCTGCCGGTGACGACCGGCGGAAACAGCGGCAGCAGCCGGCTGACGAAGGGTGCGGCGACGATGCCGAACAGGCCGGCGGCGATGACGGAGCCGTAGATGCCGAGCAGGCCGATATCGGGCGCGGCGGCCATCGAGAGCATCGGCCCGACCGAAGCAAACGTCACGCCCATCATCACGGGCAGGCGGATGCCGACGCCGGGGAAGCCGAGGCATTGCACCAGCGTCGCAAGCCCGCAGGCGAACAGGTCGGCGCTGATCAGGAAGGCGACGTCCTCCGGCGGCAGCTTCAGCGCGCGTCCGATGATCAGCGGCACCGCGACCGCGCCGGCATACATCACCAGCACATGCTGGAGCCCGAGCGCGAGCAGGCGCGGGACCGGCAGGACTTCGTCGACGGGATGGACCTCGCTGCTCACGAATGAATCCCCCAAAATAGGACTAACCAAATTTATCGTGCAGCGCCGGAAACAGCCGGTCCGGCTTGAACGGTGGTGCGGTGAAGCGGATGCCGGTGGCGTCTGCAATCGCGTTGCCGAGCGCCGCGGCGACCGGATTGTACGGACTCTCGCTCATCGACTTCGCGCCCAAGGGGCCGATGGTGTCGGAGGTCTCGGCGAAGAAGACTTCGGTGCGCGGCACGTCCGCGAAGGAGGGCAGGTGGTAGTCGCGGAATTTGGCGTTGGTGACGCGGCCGTCCGCGTCGATCACCATCTCCTCGTAGAGCGCAGCACCAAGCGCCTGCGCGACGCCGCCCTCGACCTGGCCGCGGCACTGCATGGGATTGGCGACGACGCCGGCGTCGGCGGCCTGCACGCTTCTGAGAATCTTGAGCTCGCCGGTGCCCTTGTTCACCGCCACGCGAAAGCCCTGCACGTTGAAGCCGACCGAGCGCGGCGTGCCGCCGGAATTGCCTTGTGCTGCGAGCGGCTGGCCGCGTTCGCGCGCAAGCTTCGCAAGCTCCACAAAGGACATGCGCCTGACGCCGCTCACGACGAACTCGTCCTCGAGCGCGCAGCTTCCGACATCGCAAAGCCAGGCGCCGGCCGCGGCCGCCCTCAAGTCCGTGGCAAGCTGCATGGCGGCTGCATGCGTCGCCTTGCCGGCGACGAAGGTGCCCGCGCTGCCATAGGCGCCGGTGTCGTGGCCGCCATGGGCGGTGTCGGACTGGCGCAGGCGAATCCTGTCGACGGTGGTCGCCAGCGTCGTCGCCGCGATCTGGCGGTGGACCGTGCTGGTGCCGTTGCCGAACTCGGCGGTGCCGACGGTGAGATCGAAGCCGCCGTCGTCGTTGAGCGCGATCATGGCGTCCGCGATGTGGCCGGCGGGCGGCACGGTGTCGATCATGGTCAGCGCGATGCCATCGCCGATCAGCCATTCCGGCGACAGCTCCGGCCGCGGGCCATCCGCCTGCATCGCGCGCTCGACGAGATCGAGGCACTGGTCGAGCCCGTAGGAGCCATAGAGCACGTCGTGAAATTCGGATGGCGGCGGCGACAGCATGGGGTCGCCTGGCTTGACGATGTTGCGCCGGCGCATGTCGTAGGGGCTGATGCCGAGCTGCCCGGCCAGCTCGTCGATTGCGGCCTCGATCGCGATCAGCGTCTGCGGCAGGCCATAGCCGCGAAACGCGCCCGATGGCACCGTGTTGGTGTAGACGGCGTAGCCGTCGACCCGCTTGTTCGGACAATTGTAGACGGCGATGGACTCGGACAGCGAGTGGAACATCACCGGGCCGGCGTGATTGCCGTAGGCGCCGGTGTTGGAGAGCACGTCGAGCTGGAGTGCGGTGAGCTTGCCGTCGGCATCGGCACCGGCCTTGATGTGGACCCGCATCGGATGCCGCGTCGACGTCGCGATGAATTGCTCCTCGCGGGTGAGCTCCAGCTTCACGGGGCGTCCGGTCTTCAGCGCGGCGAGCGCAAGGATATCCTCGACGAACATCTCCTGCTTGCCGCCAAATCCGCCGCCGACGCGCTCGCAGAACACGCGGACCTTGTCCATGGGCAGCTGGAAGATGTCGGACAGCGCGCGCCGGGTCAGGAACGGCACCTGCGTCGAGGTGCGGACGTTGAGCACGCCGGAGGCGTCGAGCCAGGCGAGGCCGCCATGGGTCTCCAGCGCGGCGTGCTGCACGCGATGGCTGTGGAAGGTGGCTTCGTAGGTGACGGCGGATGTGGCGAGTGCTGCTGCGACATCGCCGAACTCGCCATGGGTCTCAGCCGCAAGGTTGCGCCTGGCGTCGGCGACGCGGTTCTCGGTGGTGCGGTCGGGATGAATGATGGGTGCGCCGGGCGCCATCGCCTGCTCTGGATCGATCAGCGCAGGCAGGACCTCGTAAGTGACCTTGAGCCTCCGGCAGGCTTCCTCGGCGGCGCCTTCGCTTTCGGCGACGACGGCCGCGACCTTCTGGCCGATGAAGCGCACGACGTCGTCGAGGATGCGGGTGTCCTCGGGGTCCATCCAGTCCTTCTCGTGCCGCGCGGTCGAGATCAGCACCGATGGCGCGTCCTCATGCGTCAGCACCGCATGCACGCCGGGAACGCTGAGCGCCGCAGACTTGTCGATCGCGGTGATTCTGGCGTGCGCGTGAGGCGAGCGGAGCAGCTTGATGTGCAGCAGGCCGTCAATCTGCGTGTCGAACGTGTAGCGTGCCTTGCCGCGCACGACATCGGGACCTGCTGGCGCCGGAAGGCTGCGGCCGAAGGCGGCGCCGGCCTCGACGCTCTCCTCGACGTTGATCTTGCCGAGCAGCGCGTCCTCGATCGCGCGATAGCCGGTGCAGCGGCAGATATTGCCTTTCAGCGCGGCGCCGAGATCGGTGCGCTGCGCCTGGTTCAGCGAGGCGCAGGTCAGGATCATGCCGGCGGTGCAGAAGCCGCATTGAAAGCCCTGCGCATCGAGGAAGGCCTGCTGCATCGGATGCGCGCCGTGGTCGCCGCCGAGGCCCTCGATCGTGGTCACAGTGCGCCCCTCGGCGCGGAACGCCGGGATCAGGCAGCTGTGCACCGGCTCGCCGTCGAGCAGCACGGTGCAGGCGCCGCAATCGCCGGCGTCGCAGCCCTTCTTGACGCCGAAATGACCGAGCTCGCGCAGGAACGTGCGGAGGCACTGGCCGGCGCGCGGCTCCTGCGGAAACGTCTTGCCGTTGATCTCGAAGCTCATGACGGCGTTGCCCCCAGGAGTTCGCCGCGAATCTCTTCGGCGAGCCGCAGCGTCATGTGCTTGCGCCAGAGCGGCTTGCCGTGGATGTCGGTGTGGTAGAGGTCATCGGTGATCTGCTGCACGATCGCGTCGCGAACCGCGCTCGCGTCCGGGGCTTTGTGAAAGGTGAGGCGGATCGGCCGCACCGTCGATGCGGTGACTGTCAGCGCCAGCGTGCCGTCGCTATCGAGGCTGCCGATCAGGAGTGCCGCTGAGCGGCCGACCGGGGCGAGCGAGATCTGGCGAAACGCCGTACGGCGCTTCAGCGCGGCAATCGGGATATCGATCTGCCGCAGCAGGTCTCCCGGCGTCAGGCGATTGCGCTGGTTGCCGGTGACGAAGTCGATGACGGGAATCTTCTGTTCGCCGCCGCCAGCCTTCCAGATCGTGCAGACGCCGTCGAGCGCTGATGTGAGCGAGATCATCGGTCCCGCCGGCAGCGACATGCAGAGATTGCCGCCGACGGTCGCGGTCTTCCAGATCTTGAACGAAGCGAGGAACGCGCGGCAGCACTGGCTGATCAGCGGCGCTGCGAGCCAGTCGGCCGGGCAGGCGAGTCCGTCGATCTGCGCGACGGTGCAAGTGGCGGCGATGCCGAGATGGCTCTCGGTGATCGTCAGCGCCGGCCATTTCAGATCGGTGAGATCGATCAGGCGCGTCAGCTGCGCTTGCGGCTCCGAGAACAGCCAGGTGCCGCCTGCGAGCCAAGCATCGCCTGGCGTCCAAACGGGCAGCTGCGCGCGCGTTTGCGGATGGGCTACGGCTGTGATGGTATTCAAGTCCATGGCTGCGCCAGCGCTTGCATCGAGTGATTTGTACCGAGAGAAAGTCTTGCAAGACCAGAGCCAAGTCGCAACAAGAAGTCGCAGCGGGAACGCGATTGGGCTGGCCTCCGCCTTGCAGGTCTGCCGTCAGCGGATGTGGGGAGAAACAGGATCATGAGCGACGCAAAGCCGATCTGGATCAGGGACCCCCTGGCCATCCTCGCCGACGGCGCCGGGCGCGGGATCGTGGTGAAGGATGGCCGGATCGTCGAGCTCGTGCCGGCCGGCGGCGTGCCTGCGACGGCGGATGTCGCGGTGTTCGACGCGAGCGAACACGTCGTGCTGCCGGGCCTTATCAACACGCATCATCATTTCTACCAGACGCTGACGCGGGCGCTGCCGGCGGCGATGGACCGCGAGCTGTTTCCCTGGCTCCGGGCGCTCTATCCGGTGTGGGCGAGGATGACGCCGGAATCGCTGGAGCTCGGTGTGACCGTGGCGATGTCCGAGCTGCTGCTGTCGGGCTGCACCACCACGACCGATCATCACTACGTGTTCCCGGCGGGGCTCGAGGAGTCCGTCGATATCGAGGTCGGAGTCGCAAAACGGCTCGGCGTGCGCGTGCTGCTGACGCGCGGCTCGATGAACCTGTCGCAGCGCGACGGCGGCCTGCCACCGGACAGCGTCGTGCAGGACGAGGACACGATCCTCGCCGACAGCGCACGCGTCGTCGCGAAACATCACCAGCGCGGTGCGGATGCGATGGTGCAGATCGCACTGGCGCCTTGCTCGCCGTTCTCGGTGACGACCTCCCTGATGCGCGCGACCGCCGATCTCGCCGACAAGCTCGACGTGCGCCAGCACACCCATCTCGCCGAGACCGAGGACGAGAACAAATTCTGCCAGCAGATGTATGGCTGCCGTCCGCTCGACTATCTCGAGCAATGCGGCTGGCTCAACGCGCGGACCTGGCTCGCCCACGGCATCTTTTTCAACGCCGACGAGATCAAGCGGCTCGGCAAGGCCAGGACGACCATCAGCCATTGCGCCTGTAGCAACCAGCTTCTGGCGTCCGGCTGCTGTCCGGTCTGCGAGATGGAGGATGCCGGTGTCGGGGTCGGCATCGGCGTCGACGGCTCGGCCTCGAACGACGGGTCGAATCTGATGCAGGAGGTGCGGGCCGCGTTCCTGCTGCAACGGGCGCGCTACGGGGTGACGAAGGTCAGCCACAAGGATGCGCTGCGCTGGGCCACCAAGGGCTCGGCGGCCTGTGTCGGTCGGCCGGAACTCGGCGAGATTGCCGTGGGCAAGGCGGCCGATCTGGCGCTGTTCAGGCTCGACGAGCTGCGTTTCTCCGGCCATGGCGATCCCCTGGCCGCGCTGGTGCTGTGCGGGGCGCACCGGGCCGACCGGGTCATGGTGGCAGGACAATGGGCCGTGATCGACGGCGCGATTCCGGGACTGGATGTCGCCGATCTCATCCGCCGCCACAGTTCCGCGGCGCGGGCGATGCAGGCGGGATAGGGGCGGACTAAAAAGAGGGGGCAACCACAAGTGCCGGGTGCTTGTGGCTACCCCCTCCGAACCTCCTCCGGGAGGAGCAGGTGGTCCAGGCAATGCAAGAAGCGTGCTACTTGCCCGGCAGCTTGTCGTCGATGCCCTTGACGTAGAAATTCATGCCAAGGATCTGGCCGTCAGCGAGATTGGCGCCGCCCTTGCACTCGACCTCCTTGCCGTCCTGCCCAACGATCGGGCATTTGAACGGATGCAGCTTGCCGGCGGTGATCGCGGCCTGGGCATCCTCGGCCATCTTCTTCACGTCGTCGGGCATGTTGGTGTAGGGCGCCATCGCGAACATGTGGCTGTCGAGGCCGCCCCAGGTGTCCTCGGACTTCCAGGTGCCGGCCAGCTCGGCCTTGACGCGCTCGATGTAGTAGGGGCCCCAGGTGTCGAGGATCGAGGTCAGCTGGGTCTTGGGCCCGAACTTGATCATCTCGGAATCCTGGCCGAAGGCGAGCTTGCCGCGTTCGCTGGCGATCTGCATTGCCGCCGGCGAGTCGGTGTGCTGCATGATCACGTCGGCGCCCTGGTCGATCAGCGCCTTGGCGGCGTCGGCTTCCTTGCCCGGGTCGAACCAGGTGTTGGCCCAGATGATCTTGACCTTGATGTTCGGATTGATGGTCTGCGCCGCGAGGATCGTCGCGTTGATGCCGGAGACGACCTCGGGAATCGGGAACGAGCCGATATAGCCGAGCACGCCCGACTTCGACATCTTGGCCGCGATCAGGCCCTGGATGTAGCGGCCCTGGTACCATTTGGCCGAATAGGTCGACATGTTCTTGTCGCGCTTGTAGCCGGTGGCGTGCTCGAAATGCACGTTCGGATACTTCTTGGCGACCTTCAGCGTCGGGTCCATGTAGCCGAACGAGGTGGTGAAGATCAGCTTGTTGCCGGCGCGGACGAGTTGCTCGATGGCGCGCTCGGCGTCGGGACCTTCAGGGACGTTCTCGAGCGTCGTGGTCTCGATCTTGTCGCCCAGTTCCTTCACCAGCGCCAGGCGTCCTTGTTCGTGCTGGTAGGTCCAGCCGAGGTCGCCCACCGGGCCGAGGTAAATGAAGCCGACTTTCAGCTTGTCGGCGGCGGAGGCGGCACTGACGCTTCCGGCAAGCAGAAGCCCGGCAGCCAGCGCAAGAAGTGATTTTCTCATCATCAATCTCCAGATAGTCGGGGAAAGCCACGATCCGCAGCGTGCGCGCCCCATCGCGCCCGCCGCGGAAATGAAAACTCAGCGGTCAGGCACGAACACGGTGCCGAGCGCGGCCGGCGCGGTCGAGCCGCCGGTGCGCGCGCGGGACAACAGGACTAGGACGATGACGGTCGCGAGGTAAGGCAGCGCCGACATGAATTGCGAAGGAATGCCGACGCCCCAGCCCTGCGCGTGCAGTTGCAGGATGGTCACCGCGCCGAAGAGATAAGCACCGACCACGAGCCGGCCCGGCCGCCAGGACGAGAACACCACCAGCGCCAGCGCGATCCAGCCGCGACCCGCGGTCATGCCCGGAATGAAGAACGGCGTGTAGGCGAGCGGCAGATAGGCGCCGGCAAGGCCGGCGCAGGCGCCGCCGAACATCACGGCGAAGGTGCGGATGCGCAGCACGGGATAGCCGAGCGCATGCGCCGAGACGTGATTGTCGCCGCAGGCGCGCAGGATCAAGCCCGCCCGCGTGCGGTACAGGAACCACCAGACGCCGATGATCAGCGCGATGGAGAAATAGACGAAGGCGTCCTCGCCGAACAGCACGCGGCCGACCAGCGGAATGTCGGTGAGGCCGGGAAGGGCGAGATGCGCAGCCGGCGTGATGCGCTCGCCGACGAAGCCGGCGCCGATCAGGCCGGAGAGCCCGATGCCGAGAATGGTCAGCGCGAGGCCCGTTGCGACCTGGTTGACGGCCAGCCCGAGCGCCATCAGCGCGAAGATCAGCGACATCAGCGCGCCCGCGACGATGCCGAACAGCGCGCCGACCAGAATCGAGCCGGTCAGCCAGGCGCCGGCAAAGCCGCAGGCCGCGCCGACGATCATCATTCCCTCGACGCCGAGATTGAGCACGCCGGAGCGCTCGGTCACGAGCTCGCCGGTCGCCGCGATCAGGAGCGGCGTCGAGGCGGCGAGCACCGCAAGGATGATGGCTTCAACCAGTTCCACTGGCCACCTGTCGGTTCGGGAACACCAGCTTGAAGCGGTAGAGGATGAGGGAGTCGCAGGCGAGCACGTAGAACAACAGAATGCCCTGAAACACCTTGGTGACATCCAACGGGATCTTCATCGCGATCTGCGCCTGCTCGCCGCCGATAAAGGTCAATGCGAGAAAAAGACCTGCAATTAATATTCCAAGCGGGTTCAGCCGGCCGAGGAAGGCGACGATGATCGCCGTAAAACCGTAGCCTGGCGAGATGCCGGGCTGGAGATGCCCGACGGGACCCGCGACCTCAATGATGCCGGCAAGGCCCGCGAGCGCGCCGGAAACCGCGAAGGTCAGGATGATCAGCTGGTCGGCGTTGAATCCGCCGAACCGCGCCGCGCGGGGCGCTGCGCCGACTACGCGAATCTCGAAACCCTTGATGGTTCGTCCGAGCAGGATCGCTGCCGCCGCAACGACGAGCAGGGCGATGATCGAGCCGAGATGCAGCCGGCCGCCTTCGATCAGCAGCGGCACCGTCGCCACCGGATCGAATTCGGCGGTGGTCGGGAAGTTGAAGCCGTGCGGATCGCGCCAGGGGCCGCGCACGAGATAATCAAGGAAGAGGTCGGCGACATAGACCAGCATCAGGCTGGTCAGGATTTCACTGGCGCCGAACTTCACCTTGCAGATCGCCGGGATCAGCGCATAGAGCGCGCCTGCAGCGGCTGCGAGCACGAGCATGGCCGGCAATACCCAGGCCCCGGCGTCAGTGCCTTGCGTCTCCACCGCGATCCAGCTTCCGGCGACCGCGCCGATCAGGAATTGCCCCTCGGCGCCGATGTTCCAGGCATTGGCGAGATAACAGAGCGACAGGCCGATCGCGATCATCACCAGCGGCGTCGCCTTCACCGCGATCTCCTGGAGCGAATAGCCGTCGGTCAGTGGCGCGATGAAATAGGCATGCAGGGCGAGGAGCGGATTCTTGCCGAGGATCGCGAACAGGATGGTCATGGTGACGATCGTCAGGCCGATCGCGATCAGCGGCGAGACCAGAGCGATCGTGTTGGAGCGCTCGGCGCGCTTCTCAAGCACCAACTGCATGCGCGGCCTCCTTCGGCTCCAGGCTGCTGCCGCCCATCAAAAGGCCGAGTTTTTCGCGGGTCGCTTCGCTTGTTGCGAGCGGCGCCGACAGGTGGCCGTGGAACATCACGGCGATGCGGTCGGCGATCTCGGCGAGCTCGTCGAGGTCCTGGCTGGTCACCAGCACGGCCGCGCCCGCGGTTGCGAGATCGAGCAGCGCCTGGCGGATCACCGCGGCGGCGCCGGCGTCGACGCCCCAGGTCGGCTGGCTGACCACCAGCACCGCCGGATTGCGCAGGATCTCGCGTCCCACGATGAACTTCTGCAGATTGCCGCCGGAAAGGCTCGCAGCCTCCGGATCGCGCTTGGCCTTGCGCACGTCGAAGGTTTCGGTCGCGCGATCGACGGTCTTCAGCGTCGCGGCGGTGTCGATGAAGCCGCGATGAACCATGCCGCTGGCGGCGTGCCCGGTCAGCAGCGCGTTCTCCGACAGCTTCATGCGCGGTGCGGTGCCGTGACCGAGCCGCTCCTCGGGAACGAAAGCGGCACCCAGCTTGCGCCGCTGCGTGATCGACAGATGCCCGGCGGCGATGCCTTCGATCACCACCGTGCCGGGGTCCTTGGACAGGCGCTCGCCGGAGAGCGCGGCGAACAGCTCGTCCTGGCCGTTGCCGGCGACGCCGGCGATGCCGAGAATCTCGCCGCCCTTCAGCTCGAACGAGATGTGCTCCAGCCGAACGCCGTGCGCTTCGCTCGGCGCGAGCGAGAGGTCGTTGACGACGAGCCGCGGCACGGTGGTCTTGCGGCCGGCGGGCGCTTTGACCTCCTTGATCTCGCCGCCGACCATCATGCGCGCGAGCGAGGCGGCGGTCTCGAGCCGGGGATTGCAGGTGTCTACTTTCCTGCCGCCGCGCAGGATCGTGGCGGTGTCGCAGAGGCGCTTCACCTCCTCCAGCTTGTGGCTGATGTAGAGGATGGCGCGGCCTTCGGCCCTCAGCCGCTCCAGCACGATGAAGAGCTGGTCGGCCTCCTGCGGCGTCAGGACGGCGGTGGGCTCGTCCAGGATCAGGAATTTCGGATCCTGCATCAGCGCACGGACGATCTCGATGCGCTGGCGCTCGCCGACCGACAATTGCCAGACCTCGCGTCTGGGGTCGAGCGGCAGTCCATAGGTCTTCGACACCTGCTCCAGCCGTGCCGACATGTCCTTGAAGGATTCTTTCCCATCGAGGCCGAGCGCGACGTTCTCGGCAACGGTGAGGTTGTCGAACAGCGAGAAATGCTGGAACACCATGCCGATGCCGCGGCTGCGAGCTTCCGACGGGCCCGACAGCACGATTCGTTCGCCCTGCCAGCGAATCTCGCCGGCGCTGGGTTGGATCAGCCCGTAGATCGCCTTGACGAGCGTGGATTTGCCGGCGCCGTTCTCGCCCAGCAGCGCGTGGATTTCCTTCGGCCAGATATCGATGTCGATGGAGTCGTTGGCGAGGAAATCCCCATAGCGCTTGGTGAGCCCGAGCGTCTGAAGCAGCGGGGACTCGCCGGAATGCAGGCCGTTAGGCGTCGGATCTAACATTCGCTGATGCGCTTGCATGGGGTGAAGTGCCTCAATAGTGAGCTAGTTTGAACCGCCGCGTAAGGTGTGAAAAAGCGTCATCCCTTGCTCAACGCTTCGGCAGGCGGTTGATGACGGCGAGTCGCCGCTCTCGCCGTGCGCGGATCGTGCTCCAGCGCCTCAGGACTGTCCTTGCGGGCGCGGCTTGCGCGTGACGTCTGTTGCAAATTTGTGACGGTTCAAGCCAAATCGGAACCGGCTGTGCAGGCTTGACCTGAAGTTGAGCAAAGTCGCGCCACCACGCGTATGCATTTGCGGACCGACGTGACGACGGCCGCCGATCATCATGTCTGCCCTTTCGCTCCGACATGAAAGGCGAACAAAATCAAACGGGAATGTTCGGCAATGGCCCGCCTTGCCTTGCCGCATGCAGGCAGGTGGGAGCGCACAAGAATCCTCAAAACTCCGCGGAGAAGAGCCACCGGCTGCCGAAACAAGCGGCATGCCTTGAAAAAAGTTGAGGCTTCTCACCCCGGGAGATCGGCGCAAGTGTCGCACCCAAGGGACGTTCATTTTTACGTGTCCAAACTTGGGGGTATTCAGGATGTCGTTTCGCTTCAAGGCAATTGCAGCCGCCGCGCTGTCACTTGCTACGCTCGCTACCTCTGGCCTGGCCCAGGCGGCGGATCTGCCGGTCAAGGCTGCCAAGAAGCCGGCCGACCTCCCGTTCTTCCTGGTGATCGACAACCGCGTCACGTTCTCCTGGATGCCCAAGGGCACCGACCCCGGCATGTGGAGTGTTCGCCCCGACGGCAGCATCAACGGCACCACAGCCAAGCAGGTCTACTCCTTCACCCACTTCGACCTCTGGGCCTACGGCACCAACTTCTTCACCATCTCGATGTTCAAGTCGGGTCACAATGACCCCGCCAGCCCTTGCGTCGCGCCCGGCGTGAACATCGGCGGCACCGCCAGCGACTGCGCGGGTGCGACCGAGATCTATGGCCTGTTCCGCTCGACCTTCGGCTGGAACGAGATCTTCAACACAAAGGCCTTCACCATGGGGCCGCTGCACAACATCTCGTTCGAAGTCGGCATGGACGCCAACACCGAGAACACCTTCCTCGCGCCCGCCAAGCGCGACGTCGTCGCCGGTCTCCAGTTCGCCTTCGACCTTCCCTACAAGGGCTACATCAACGTCGCTCCGTTGATGTACTGGGAGTTCTCGAACCACAACGCCTTCACCCAGTGCGGCCTGTTCGGACCGGGCGTTGCGGGCGTGACGTGTAACTCGGACGGCAATGTCAGCTACAACCCGACCTGGGCCGTCGAGATCAACTACTACATGGACCTCGGCTTCCTGCCGCCCAACATGCAATTCTGGTCGATCAGCGGCCGCGCTGGCTGGTACGGACCGAAGGGCGACTCGAACGGCCTTCCCGCGCTGTCTGGCACCGGCATCTTCAGCACCAAGTCCAAGACCGAGCTGAACAGCGAACCGATCCGCCTGACCTTCGATGCCTCGAAGGCGGTCTGGGGTGACAAGTACTCGCACTTCGTCGACCTCTGGGTTGCCTACCGCTACTGGCAGAACAAGTTCGGTCTCGACCACAACGCCATGGCGGGTGTCTGCACGGTCGCCGCGACCGGCCAGAGCACCAAGAGCTGCACCGAATCGACGGTCTACGGTGGCATCACTGTGAAGTTCTAATCGGCTGAAGACTCCAAGCTGCAACGATGGCGCCGCGCATGACCCGTGCGGCGCCATTTGTATTTACGGGAAGACGCTGCCGTAGGGTGGGCAAAGCGAAGCGTGCCCACCACTTCTGCTTCGATTGCATTCAAATGGTGGGCACGGCGCAAGAGCGCCTTTGCCCACCCTACGCTTCCGAGTTTGTGGTGGCGGCTACTTCGTCCACACGCCGTCGTGCAGCACCTCGGCCTCGTCCTCCAGCAGCGGCCCGACGACTTCCGTCGGTCGCTGGCCGCTGGCAAAGACCGTGCGGCAGGGCAGATCGAGGGTCGGGTTCTCCGGGTGGTTGCCGGTGACGCCGCGCAGGCGGTGCTCGCTGAGGCCGTAGACGACGCGGCCGATGCCGGCCCAGTAGATCGCCCCGGCGCACATCGCACAAGGTTCTGCCGAGGAGTAGAGCGTGGCCTTTGCGAGCACCTCGCGACTGAGCGTGCGGCAGGCCTGCGTGGCCGCGAGGCGCTCGGCATGCGCAGTGCCGTCGCAATCGGGCATGTAGCCGTTCTCGGTCTCGATCAGCACCTTGCCGTCCGCACCGACGACGACGCAGCCGAAGGGATGGTTGCCATGGGTGAGGGAACGGCGGGCGACCGCAAAGGACAGACGCAGAAAGTGCTCGTCGCGTGCGCCGTCCATCGGTCCTCCGCAGTCAGTGTCCCGCCATGTGCCGGCCGACCACGGTGAGATCGGCTTCGCTGGTTCGTGCTTCATACACGAACTCGCCGTGGAACATTACCACGAGGCGATCGGACAGTTCGAGCAGTTCATCGAGGTCTTCGCTGACGAGCAGCACCGCCGCGCCGCGGTTGCGGGCCGCCATGATCTCGGCGTGGATCTGCGCCACCGCCGCGAAGTCGAGACCGAAGCAGGGATTGGCGGCAATCAGCACCTCGACGTCGCCGCCGAGCTCGCGGGCCAGCACGGCGCGCTGGACATTGCCGCCCGAGAGCGCCGAGATCGGCGTATCGGGCGTTCGAGTCTTGATCTTGTACTGCCCGATCTTCTTCATGGCGTCGTTGCGGAAGGCGCTGCGATTGAGCCACCAGCCGCCGCTGGCGAACGGTGCGCGGTCGAACTCGCGGAAGGCGATGTTGTCGGCGACGCTCATGCCGCCGACACAGGCGTTCTTCAGCGGCTCCTCGGGCAGCAGCGACATCTTGTGGCGCCGCATTTCCTCGCGGCTGGCGTGATAGGGATCGCCGGCGACGCGGACCTCGCCGCTCTCGGCCTCGCGCTGGCCGGCCAGCACCTCGACGAGCTGGCGCTGGCCGTTGCCGGAGACGCCGGCGATGCCGACGATCTCGCCGGCGCGCACGGTGAGGGAAACGTCATGGACGGCAATGGCGCCGGCGTCGTCGAGCGCGCGAATTTTTTCCAGCTCCAGCCGCGCCTGGCCGGCTTCGCCGGTGCGCGGCGGCTGCACCGTCAGCTCCTCGGCGCCGATCATGGTGCGCGCCATCGCGTCCGGCGTCAGCTCGGCAACCTTGCCGGCTCCGGCGAGCTTGCCGCGGCGCAGGATCGTGACCTCGTCGGCAAAGGCCATGACCTCGCGGAACTTGTGCGTGATCATCAGGATCGTCAGCTCGCCTTTGACGACCATGTCGCGGAGCATGCCGAGCACCTCGTCCGCCTCCGCCGGCGTCAGCACCGAGGTGGGCTCGTCCAGGATCAGGAAGCGGCGCTTCAGATAGAGCTGTTTCAGGATCTCGCATTTCTGCCGTTCGCCGGCCGAGATGTCGGAGACTCTTGCGGAGAGCGGCACCTTGAAGGGCATCCGCGCCAGAAAGGCCTCGAGCTGCTTCATCTCCTTCGACCAGTCCACCACGGCCGGCACATTGTCACGTGCCAGAACGAGGTTTTCGGCGACCGTCATGGCCGGCACCAGCGTGAAGTGCTGGTAGACCATTCCGAGGCCGAGGGCGTGAGCGTCTTTCGGGTTGGCGATCGCCTGCTCGCGGCCGCCGACGATGATGTCGCCCTCGGTTGCGTGGTAATAGCCCATGATGCACTTGACGAGCGTCGACTTGCCGGCGCCATTCTCGCCGAGCAGCGCATGGAATGACCCCGGCCGCACCTTCAGCTCGACATTGTCGAGCGCCAGGAAATCGCCGAAGCGCATGGTCATGGCGATGGCGTCGACGCCGAACGCGCCTGAGGGCGGAGGCGTTTCGCCGATGATCACGAAATCGCTCCTATGAAGGCCTCGGAGGTCGAGACCGCGCCGAATACGCCGCCCTGCATCTTGATCATCTTCAGCGCATGATCGTGATTGCTCTTGTCCGTGGCGCCGCAGCAATCGTGCAGCAGGACACATTCGAAGCCGCGGTCGTTGGCCTCGCGCATGGTGGTGTGGACACAGACGTCGGTGGTGATGCCCGTCAGCACGATGTTCTCGATGCCGCGCACGCGCAGGATCAACTCCAGGTCGGTGGCGCAGAACGAGCCCTTGCCAGGCTTGTCGATGATGGGCTCGCCCGGCAGGGGGCTAAGCTCCTCGGTGATGTCCCAGCCGGGCTCGCCGCGCACCAGGATACGTCCGCAGGGTCCGGGGTCGCCAATGCCGGCGCCGATCTGCCGCGAGCGCCAGCGCTTGTTGGCGGGCAGGTCGGAGAGATCGGGACGATGGCCCTCGCGGGTATGGATGATGTGAAAGCCTTGGGCGCGCATCGCCGCGAGCAGCTTCTTGATCGGCTCGATCGGCGCCCGCGTCAGCGAGATGTCATAGCCCATCTTGTCGACGTAGCCGCCGACGCCGCAGAAATCGGTCTGCATGTCGATGATGATCAGCGCCGTGTTCTCGGGACGGAGGTCACCGTTATAGGGCCAGGCATAGGGCTCGGACTTGATGTAGCGCTCGGGCATGGACGACCTCGTTGCGTGTCGCGTGTTACCGTGTGATCGAGAGTTCGGCGGGCGCGCCGGTCAGCGTGCGTTTGGGCGAGCAGGTGATGATCATGATCGCCAGCGTCAGGATGTAGGGCGCGGCGTTGAAGAGGTGATAGCCTGAGGTGACGCCGACCGATTGCAGTGCCGGTCCCAGCGCCGCGGCGCCGCCAAAGGCGAGCGAGGCCCACAGGCAGAGCAGGGGATCCCAGCGCGCGAAGATGACAAGCGCGACCGCGGTGATGCCCTGCCCGGAGGACAGGCCCTCGTTCCAGCTTCCGGGATAGAACAGCGACAGGAACGAGCCGCCGATGCCGGCGAGGAAGCCGCCGACCATGGTGGCACGCAGGCGGATCAGCAGCACGGAATGGCCCATGGCGCGTGCAGCGTCAGAGCTTTCGCCGGCGGTGCGAATGAGAAGGCCCCAACGTGTGGTCCGGAAGGCCCAGTAAAGGATCGGCGCGAGCGCGACGCCGATCAGGAACAGGACATTGACGCGTAGCGCCGCGCGGACCTGCGGGATGTCGCTCCACCAGCCGAAATCGATCGCGGGCAACCGCGGTGCGGTGGGCTCGATCAGCGGCTTGCCGAGATAGAAGGCAAGCCCGGTGCCGAACAGCATCAGGGCGATGCCGACCGCGACGTCGTTGACGCGCGGCAGCGAGCAGATGCCGGCATGCAGTGCGCCGAGAAGCGCCCCGGTGATGCCGGCGGCGAGCACACCCAACCATGGTGATCCCGAGAGATAGGAGATGCCGTAGGCGCTCATCGCGCCCATCACCAGCGTGCCTTCGAGGCCGAGATTGATGCGGCCTGAGCGCTCCGTGATGCATTCGCCCAGGCTCACGAACAGGAAAGGCGTGGAGACGCGAATGGCTCCGCCGAGCACGGCGAGCGGGACGGTCCAGAGTCCGATCGATCCGTCTGCCATCTCAGGATCTTCCCTTCAAGAATCCGATGCGGCCGTAGAGCGCATCGCTGGCCAGCACGAAGACGAAGATGATGCCCTGGAGCACCAGCACGGAGGCGTCGGGCAGCCCCAGGCGGCGCTGCAACAGGCCGCCGCTGGCGCTGATGCCGCCGAGCAGGATCGCGACGGGGATGACGGCGAGCGGATTTTGCCGCGCCAGGAACGCAACGAGAATGCCGGTAAAGCCGTAGCCAGCCGCGAGATTGGCGTTGGTGCGCCCCTGCACGGCCGCGACCTCGACCATGCCGGCAAGGCCTGCGGCGCCGCCGGCGAGGAAGCAAACGGTCAGGATCAGCTTGCTGACGCCGAGGCCGACGATCTTCGCGGCGCGGATGTTGCCGCCGGCGACCCGCGCAGCGAAGCCGAACACGGTGTGATAGATCAGGATGTAGGCGGCGATCGCCGCGATCAGGCCGAAGACGAGACCCCAATGCACGTCGGTGCCGGGGATGGAGCCGATCATGTTGGCGGCACCGATCTCGCGGGTCGACGGCTTGTTGAGGCTGGCGGGATCGCGCATCAACCCCTCGACGAGATGGTTGAGGATCGCGAGCGCGATGTAGACGAGCAGCAGGCTCGAGATGGTCTCGTTGACGCCGCGGTACTGCCGCAGCGCGCCAGATAGCATGATCCACAGACCGCCACCGATTACGCCGGCGATGACCATGGCGATCTGCACGACGAGCGGCGGCATGCCTTGGAGTGCGAGCGCAGCACTCGTCGCGGACAGCGCGCCGATCAGCAGCGCGCCTTCCCCGCCGATGATGACCATGCCGAGCTGCGCGGGCAGCGCGGTGCAGAGCGCGGTGAGGATCAGCGGCGCAGCACGCGTCAGCGTGTTCTGCCAGGAGAACCAGGTGCCGAAGGCGCCGTAGTACATGTAGAAAAAGAGGTCGAGCGGGTTCTTGCCGAACATCGCGACGAAAATGCCGAAGACCACGAGCGCGCCGGCGAGCGCCGCGCCCGGGATCAGGATGTACTCGATTGTCGCGCCGTGGCGCTGGAGGAATCCCGGATCGGCGGCCGGGGCAATTGTCCCGGCCGCCTCGGCGGAATCCGCCGCTTCCGTGGTCACGAAGTCGCTCCGATCACGCCTTCGACGAGATAGTCCATCTTCTCCAGTTCGGGATCCTTCTGGCCGCGATCGGTGCCGGCAGGGATCATCGTCTTGCCCTTGTTGTCGACGAGCCCTCCCTTGAAGATCGCGTATCCTTCCGCCGACAGGAACTTGGCCTTGATGTCGTCGGCATGCTTGCGCGCCTCGGCGGAGACGGCTTCGCCATAGGGCGAGGTCTTGACGATCTCTTCCTTGAGGCCGCCGCGATAGAAGTTCGGGATGCTCTCGCCGGCGGCGATCATCTTGACGAATTTCGGATAGAGCGCTTCCCAATTCCACTCGGCGCCGGTGAGATACGCCTTCGGCGCGAGCGGCGACTGGTTGGTGTGATAGCCGCAGACGAAGGCGCCGCGGCGCGCCGCGTTCTCGACCATCGTCTTCGGCCCGTCGACGTGGCAGGTGAGGACGTCCACGCCCTGGTCGATCAGGCTGTTGGTGGCTTCGGCTTCCTTGACCGGCATAGACCAGTCACCGGTGAAGATCACCTGCGTCGTCGCCTTGGGATTGGCGAGCTTTGCGCCGAGCGCGAAGGCATTGATGTTGCGCAGCACCTGCGGGATCGGCTTTGCGGCGACGAAGCCGAGCTTGCCGCTCTTGGAGGTGTAGCCGGCGACGATGCCGGAGATGTACTGGGCTTCGTCGATATAGCCGAAATAGCTGCCGGCGTTCTTCGGGTCCTTGTCGGTCCAGAGGCCGCCGCAGTGCTCGAAGCGCAGCTTCGGGAACTTGTTGGCCATCTTGATCATGTGCGGATTGTAGTAGCCGAACGAGGTCGGGAAGAGCAGGGTGGCGCCATCGAGATTGATCATGGACTCGATCGTCTTCTCGACCGCGTCGGTCTCCGGCACCTTCTCTTCCTCGACGACCTTGAGGCCGGGAATCTTCTTAAGCGCTGCCGCGCCCTGGGCATGCGCCTGGTTGTAGCCGTAGTCGTCGCGCGAGCCGACATAGATGAAGCCGATGGTGGTGTCGGCCGCGAAGGCCGGGCGGGCGCCCGCCGCCGCGCCGAGGGTGAGGGCGGCGCCGCCCTGCAACAAACGACGTCGTGAAATCCTGCCAATATCCATTGCTTGCTCCCCTTGGCGGATGCCCCGCCTTGATCTCGCGGCCACCGCCGGTTTGGCGGAGCCGGGATAAGTTGTCGCAAGCTTTGTGCCAGAGGCTATGAAGTGTGCATAACGATACAAACTATTGAAAATAAAGGATATATATCTTGATGGAATCCCGCTGAGGAAAATAGCAGGTCAATTTATGGGCAATATTGTTCTATTGTATGCAGTGGAGTTGAGCAGCCTTAACCAGCTCTCGCATGTGCATGACTGGCGTCGGGCAGTCTGCCGGCGAGGCGCATTCATGCTAACCACGCGCTGATTGGGGACGGCGCCGGCCGCATTATTTTGCTGGCACCGAACTTGTATCGATCGCCGCCAGGCCGCCGCCGCCGCGGTCCCAGAAGATGGAAAGCTCGACCGAGATGGGTGCTGCTACCGCCGTTCAAGATGCATCGCTCGGCGAGGAGATCGTTCGCCGCATCAACGTGCTCGGCGCGATTTCGGAAGAGACCGACAAGCTCACCCGCATCTATCTCAGCAAGGAGCTGCGCGCCGCTGCGGATCTCATCCTCGGCTGGATGCGTGAGGCCGGCATGAGCGCGCATCTCGATGCGATCGGCAATGTCTGCGGCCGCTATGAGGGCGAGCGGCCGGGGGCGCCCTGCCTGATGCTCGGCTCGCACTACGACACCGTGCGCGACGCCGGCAAATGGGACGGGCCGCTGGGTGTGATCACGGCCATCGCCTGCGTCGCCGATCTCAACCGCCGCGGCAAGCGCCTGCCGTTCGCGATCGAGGTCATTGGCTTTGCCGACGAGGAGGGGGTACGTTTCGCCTCAACGCTGCTCGGCAGCCGTGCGGTGGCCGGCACTTTCGACGAGAGCGTCCTGAACACGCGCGATCGCGACGGCGTGTCGATGCGCGATGCGCTCGTCAAGTTTGGCCTCGACCCGGACCATGTCGGCGCGGCCGCGCGGGCCCGGCGCGAGTTGTTGGCCTATCTCGAATTGCACATCGAGCAGGGTCCGGTGCTGGAAGCACAGAACCTGCCCGTCGGCGTTGTCACCGCGATTGCGGGCGCGACACGGCTGGCCGCGCGGCTGAACGGCATGGCCGGTCACGCCGGCACCGTGCCGATGGCGCTGCGCCGTGACGCGCTCACCGGCGCGGCCGAATGCATCGGCGCGATCGAGCAGTTCTGCCGGACCGACGAGGGCGGCCTGGTCGGCACCGTCGGCTACATCCAGGCGAGGCCCGGCGCGACCAATGTCATCCCGGGCGAGGTGTCCTTCACGATCGACATGCGCGCGCCGACCGACATGCACCGCAAGCGCGCGGTCGCCGACGTCGTCAGGCAGATCGAGGCGATCGCTAAGCGCCGGCAGCTGGCGCTCCAGCTCGATGTCACCCATGAGAACCGCACCGCACCCTGCGCGCCCTGGCTGAAAGACCAGATCGCGCAGGCGATCGCCGCGGAAGGCGTTTCCGTGTTCGACCTGCCGAGCGGGGCCGGGCACGACGGCATGGCCATGATTGACATCGCCGATGTCGGCATGATTTTCGTCCGCTGCCGTGGCGGCGTCAGCCATCACCCGGACGAGCATGTCGAGCTCGCCGACGCCGACGCCGGCGCCCGGGTGCTGCTCAGGGTGATCGAGAATTTCAGGCCGCGGGAGGATCGCGCCGGCGCGAAGTGACTATTGGGAGCCCGCACGTCATCGGGACGAGACACGAATCAGTCACGCTTGGAACGGTGGCCGGCCATCGCCGGGATCCCGAGACACCAGGCGCACATGAACAGCGATATTTCCTTGCCGTCACATCGCGGAAATCGGTTTTACCAGGGTATGGCCGCGACCTTTGCCGCCAACGCTCTTCAGGCCGTCAATTTTCTCGGTGATCGATTCCTGAGAAAGTCGCATCCTTCGTTGTCGGCCATCGAGGATCTTTACCGGCACTCGATGGACAGCGCCTTCTCGGTGACCGAGTCCTTTCTCGTCACGGGAGCGCCGCACGCATCCGCCTATTATCCGCGCGACTTCGCCTGGTTCTATCCTGACGTCCTCGACCCCGAGACCATCATGGATGCGCAGGACGCGGTGCGGCGGGCGCGTCTGCTCGAAAAGAGCGTCCGTCTGTTGCTGGAGGCGGTTCGAGCCAACGTCGTCACGACGACCATCGTCCCGGCGGGACACGCACGGTATCTCGGCGTGAACTATTTCTCGCGCCCGTCGGACACGCTGCTCGGCATTCTGGCCGGCCTGCGGCAGATGATCTCTGCCGAGGAGAGAGCGTCGTCCTATCTGGCGATGTCACAATGCGCGCATGCCGGCCGCTTGCTGCTGGCCGAATACGGCGGCGACCTGAAGCGCGCGATCCTTCAGCTCGCGCGTGAGCTGGAGCCGTTCGACGACGACGGTGTCAGGCATTTGCTCTGCGACGCCCGCGCGCCGCGCTCCGCGGCGACGGACACGCGTGCCGAGCGCAGGCGTTTCGTCACCAACGCCTGCGTCTACACGACGTTCGTATGGGGCGTGGAGCTCGGGGTCGTCGACGAGAATGAGCTGATGCGGCTGCTCGGGCACGACCTCGGGCACTACAAGAGGGACCTGCTCCGCCTGTTCGGCAAGGGCGGCTATATCAGGCACTCTCTGGATGGTCCGGCGGGCTCGCCGGTGTCATCGGTCGCCCTGGACTTCGTCAGCGTGCATCGCGGATTTTGGGATATGAGCGAGGCAAGCGAGCGCGCGCTGTTCGCGGCCACGACGGATCTGATCATCGCCGAGCCGCGTTTCCGCATCCCCAGCACGTTCCATTTCCTGGTGTCCGCGGATAATCCCCGGAACAAGATGATCCACAAGATCGCGGCCCCCGCCTATCAGGGGCGTTCGTCCTGGCCGACCTTCAACGTCGAATTTGCCGATCGCATGCTGGA
Source organism: Bradyrhizobium sp. CCBAU 45394 (assembly GCF_028128655.1). NCBI lineage: Bacteria > Pseudomonadati > Pseudomonadota > Alphaproteobacteria > Hyphomicrobiales > Nitrobacteraceae > Bradyrhizobium > Bradyrhizobium sp. CCBAU 45394. Next base: position 172,269 of record NZ_LBIX01000009.1, read on the forward strand.
CTATGATGAATTCTCGGGAGGCGACACCTATCGGGCCTGCGCCCAGGGAATATTGAAGGACATCCGGACCGCGACCGAGGTCCATGGCGGTTATCAGGAATTGATCTCGGAGCATGGTCTGAAATATCGCACCTGGGCTTACAAGGGCGCCGTAGCTCACTCCTGGTTTCCACGCTTCCTGTCCGTTTGGAGGAGGGCGTATGGAACGCCGCTCCTCCAGTGGAACGATTGATCCGCGAGCGCTAGCCCGCCGTTACGTCCACCATCTCGCCGCCTTCGAGCACCTTAGCCGCCTTGGCGCGGTCGAGGTCGCCTTCCCAGGCCGCCACCACCACCGTCGCCACGCAGTTGCCGACGAGGTTGCCGAGCGCGCGGGCCATGCCGATGAACCAGTCGACCGAGAGCACCAGCACGAGGCCGATCGCCGGAATGCTCGGCACCGCGTTGAGCGTCGCGGCCAGGATCACGATGGCGGAGCCCGGCACGCCGTGTGCGCCCTTTGAGGTGATCAGCGAAACGCCGAGCACCAGGAGGAGATCGCCGAACGACAGCGGCGTGTTGGTCGCTTGCGCGATGAACACGACGGCAAGTGTGAGGTAGATCGAGAAGGCATCGAGGTTGAACGAATAGCCGGTCGGGATCACGAGGCCGACCACGGAATCCTTCACGCCCATGCGCTCCAGCTTCTTCATGATCTGGGGCAGCACCGCGTCGGAGGACGCCGTTGCGAGCACGATGGTGAGCTCCTCGCGCAGGTAGGCGAGGAATTTGAGGATGTTGATTCCGGCAAGCGCCATCACGCCCCCGAGCACGCCAAGCACGAAGATGCCGACCGAGACGTAGAACAGCATCACCAGTGAGACGAGCTGCTTCAGCGAGCCGACGCCGTATTTGCCGACGGTGTAGGCGACTGCGCCGAGCACGCCGAGTGGAGCGACACGGACGATAAGCCCCATGACGCGGAACAGCACGGTGGAGGCTGCGTCGATGATGGAGGTGACGAGCGCGCCCTTCTCGCCGCCGACGAGCGCAAGACCGACGCCGAACAGCACCGCGAAGAACAGCACCTGGAGCACGTCATTGCGCGACAGCGCATCGAAGGAGGTGGTCGGGATCACGTTCATCAGAAAGGCGCCGATGCCGCCGCCGGACAGCTTGTGGGCGTTGTCGGCGTAGGTGTTGAGCGCCTTCGCATCTAACGTCGACGGATCGATGTTCATGCCGTGGCCGGGGCCGAACAGGTAGGCGAGCAGCAAGCCGACCACGAGGGCGACCGTCGTCATGACCTCGAAATAGACCAGCGCCTTGACGCCGACCCGGCCGACCTTCTTGAGGTCGCCGGCGCCGGCAATGCCGTGGACGACGACACAGAACACGATCGGCGCCACGATCATCGAGATCAGCTTCAGGAAGGCGTCGCTGAGGATCTTGAGCCCGATCGCGAAGTCCGGAACGGCCATTCCCAGGATGACACCAAGCGCCAGCGCGGCCAGGACCTGGACGAACAGTGAGGCGTAAAGCGGCTTGCGCTCGGCGGCCGGGGCCGCGGCAATGGTCGACATGGTGAACTCCCCCAATTTGGCGCGTCTCGGGCGTCAAAAGGAGCAACTACCGTGCCAGAATGTCGCGGTCGGAGCCGAAAACGGCTCTATTCCGCCGCCTTCGCCGTCTTGCCGTACATCCGTGTCGGTGCCGGGAAGCCACAGGAACTGCCGTCGGTGACCTTGACCTGGTCTTCCCACGGCAGGCGGAAGGTGCCAGCGACCATGTCCTGCATGAAGGTATAGGGGCAGTCCATCGCGCCGCCTTTCACCGCGACATAGCCGCGGTGCCAGAGCTGGTAGATGTTGTTCTCGACGCCCCAATTGATCCGCGCCTCGCGCACGAGATCGGGCCGCACCTCGGCGGTGATGATCTCGTCGGCGCGACCGGTGGTGCCGTGCGCCAGCACCGCGCCGTCGAAATTGACGATCATGCCTTCGCCCATGGAATCGAACGAGCCATCGCTGCCGCACATGCAGACATTGGCCGTCACCATCAGATTCTGGAACGAATTGGCCTGGTTGGTGAAGCGCCAGGCCTCGCGGATCGGCGCGGTGTAGCCCGCAGTGCGGATCATGATCTCGGCGCCCTTGTAGGCGCATTCCCGCGCCATCTCCGGGAACATGCCGTCATGGCAGATGATCAGCGCGATCCTGGCGCCTTTCGGACCCTCGATCACGGGAATGCCGATGTCGCCGGGCTCCCACGGCTCGACCGGAATCCAGGGATGGAGCTTGCGGTAGTACAGCTTGATCTCGCCGTGGTCGTCGATGATCAGGCCGGAATTATAGGGATTGCCGTGCGGGTTGAACTCCATGATGGAGAAGCAGCCCCAGATCCTGTTGTCGACGCAGGCCTTCTTGAAGGCCGTGACTTCGGGTCCGTCGAGCCGGCACATGATCTCGGGATTGGTGTCCATCGAGAGGCCGTGCAGCGAATATTCGGGGAACACCACCAGATCCATGGTGGAAAGGTTGCGGCGCGCCTTGCCGACCATCCAGACGATACGCTCGGTCTGCCTTGCCAGATCGGCCCGCGTGACGACGTTCGGCAGTTGCAGCTGCACGAGCCCGATGACCACGCCCTCAGGCGATTTGTTCAACCCGCCAAGCCCGTTCATGATCAGCTCCCTTGCTGGAACCAGAGCGCCGCGCCGCTGCGTGCGATCGTTTCGTGGAAGAGCAAATCCGATTTTGGCGACGCGCAAAAGTCCATTTTTCAGGCGGGCGGCCGAGCGTGCCGACGCCCATTGTTGCGGCGCGGCGTGCCTCAAGTCTCGGCTTGACCCTCCAAATCGCCTGATGTCAGACTTCTGACATGAGTACAGCAAAGCGACATATCGCCAGTCTTCGTGACGAATATGCCGAGATGACGCGGCAGCGCATCGTTGCGGCTTTCGTCGAGACGCTGGAGGACGAGGCGGCCGACGACATTTCCATGGCCGCGGTGGCCAAGCGCGCGAAGGTGGCCGAACGAACCATCTATCGGCACTTCAAGACCCGTGCGGAACTGTTTGCTGCGGCCGGCGAGTGGATCGAGGACAACGTCTTCAGCTACATTCCCTTCACCTCGCCTGACGAGCTGCCGGAGATTTTCCGCAAACTGTGCAAGCGGTTCGACCGCCATCCGCATCTGGCGCGCGCCATTGCGATGACGCGGGCCGGCCGCCGGGTGCGCGCCGGCTTCCGGCGGCACCTGATCGACCAGCATCGCAAGGCGATGGCGCCGCTGGTGCGACATCTCCCCGCGAAGGAGGTTCGCCAGGCGGAGGCGCTCGCGTCCTATCTCAACAACGTGCTGGCCTGGAATGCGATGCGCGAGGATTTCGGCATGACCAGCAGCGAGATCGCCGATGCCATCGAGTGGGCGCTCACGACCCTCCTGAAGGATGTCCGGCAGCGCGATGCCGCTGCGGCGCGAGGCGGCAAGGCCGGCAAATCTTCGCGGACGCGGACCACGAGCCGCGAACGTACCGGCGTAGAGTGAGGCAGGTCATGAATGCGATACCCGACGATCTTCTGATCACTGCGCCCGACGAGGTTCGCATCCGCCAGGACCTGGTGCTGACGGCGCTCGGCCACCGGCCGGCCGATCGCTCCTTGCGGGTCGGCAGGCTGCTCGACGTGCACAGCCGTACCTGGAGCGAAGATCAGGAGATCGTCATCAAGGGCCGCCGCATCGCCTGGGTCGGGCCCGCCGGCAGCTATCCGGGCGAGGTCCGCGAGCGGGTGCATCGGCCTGATGTTGCCGCCGTGCCCGGCTTCGGCGAGGTGCACAAGCATATCGAAAGCTCGCATCTGACGCCGGAATGGGAGGCCGCGCTGGTGCTGCCGCATGGCAATACCTGGACCTGCGAGGCAAGCCACGAGTTCTCCAACGTCAACGGTGCGCGCAATCTCGAGTTCTGGTTCGAAGCGCGTCGCCGCGGCTCGCCGCTCAAGATCTTTCCGCAGCCTGGTTCGGCGGTGCCACCCACGGCCTATGAATGGGGTGGCGGCTGGTATGGCCGCGACGAGCAGGCGCGCTTCATGGCCGAGAGCCTGATGGTGACCGGGCTCGACGAGGTCATGGACTGGCCAGCGGTCTGGAATCCCGACAATCCGTCCTACAAGCGGCTCTGGGGCATGATCGAGGCGACATTCGCGGCGCGCGGCGTCGTCGAAGGCCATGCCTCCGGCTTGCGGGATCTGCCCTCTATCAACGCCTTTGCGGCGGCCGGGCTCGCGTCCGACCACGAAGTGCAGACTCCGGAAGAAACCTGGGACAAGCTCACCCGCGGCCTGTTCGTCGAGCTGCGCGTCTATGCCATGGACGAGATCGTCAGATGGCTGCTCGCGAAGGGTTTGCAGGACTGGTCGCAGATCGCGTTCACGACGGATGACCGCAGTGCCAGCCACACGCTCGAGCTCGGCGCCAGCGACCACAATGCGCGGCTCGCGATCGAGGCCGGCCTCGCGCCGGAAATCGCCATCCAGTGTCTCACCATCAATCCGGCGCGCCACATGCGGCTTACGCCGTTCGTCGGCAGCCTGGCTCCAGGCCGTTTCGGCGACGTGGTGCTGCTTTCGGATGTTGGCAAACTCACGATCGCCGAAGTGTGGGCCGACGGCGTCCAAATCTCCGAAGGCGAGCGCTACATCGGCCAAGTGCCCGAGATCGTCTGGCCGGACTGGGCAACGAAGACGGTCAACATCAAGCGCTCGATCAAGCCTCAGGATTTCGAACTGCGAGCCGAGCCCGGCCGTGCCACGATGAAGGCGGCCGTGATCCGTCCCTTCCATTGGCATCCCGAATTCTACACCCTCGAACTGCCGGTGCGTGACGGTGCCGTGCAGCGCGACGAGAGCGAGGCCATCACCAAATTTGCGATCGTCGACCGCTTTTCGGGCGACGGGCGCATCGCAAAGATGTTCTGGCGCGGTTGTGGACCGCGCACGCCGGAGACGGCGGTTGCCTGTTCGGTGGCGCACGACAAGCACAATATCTGGGTGGTCGGCTCCTCAGACGCGGCCATGGCGAAGGCGGTGAACGCGCTTATCGAACTTCAGGGCGGGTGGGCGCTGGTGCGTGAGGGAGAGCTCGTTGCAACTGTGCGCTTCGAGGTCGGCGGGCTGATGAGCTGCCGCTCGGCGCAAGCGCTCGATGCCGAGATGCAGGCGCTCTACGCGGAGGGGCGCAAGGTCGACTGGATGTATGAGCCGACCTACCGGCCACGCTGGTATCCGGGATTCCCCGAGCGGCTGATGTTCGCGACGCTGACCTGCGCGCCCTGGAGCTGGGTGCTGGTGGCGCCGTGTGAGCAGGCGCCGCTCGGCTTCATCAACGTGCAGACCGGCGAAGCGCACCCGGTGATCTGGTAGGGGGGAGGACTGGATGAACGAGATGACGAAGCCGCAAGCCGCCTCCGCAGAGCCGGCGCCGCGCGCAGCCGCCGGACTGCTCGATCGCATCTTTGGCCTCACCGAGCGTGGCACGAGTGTCGGCCGCGAGGTGATGGCCGGCGCGACCACGTTCGCTGCGATGGCCTATATCATCGCCGTGAACCCGGCGATCATGTCCAACGCCGGAATGGATCGTGGCGATCTGGTCAGCGCCACGGCACTCGCCGCGATTTTCGCTTCGATGATGATGGGGCTGTGGGCCAATCTGCCGCTCGCGGTTGCGCCGGCTATGGGGTCGAACGTCATCTTCACCTATGTCATCGTCAAGCAGATGGGCATGCCTTGGCAAGGTGCGCTCGCCATGGTCGCCTTCACCGGCGTTCTGTTCCTGATCCTCAGCCTGTCGAAGCTGCGCGAGAAAGTCGCGAAGGATGTGCCGGAAGCGCTGAAGATCGGCATCCAGGCGGCCGTCGGCACGCTCATCGTCTTCATTGCGTTGCGCGGCGCCGGCTTCGTGGTCCAGAACCCGTCGACCTACATCGCGATGGGATCGCTGCGCGGCCCGCCGGTGCTGTTGACGCTGTTTGGCCTCCTGCTCACGCCGGTGCTGGTGGCGCGCCGGGTTCCGGCGGCGCTGATGCTGTCGATCGCGGTACTCACCCTGATCGGCTTCTTCGTTCCCGGCGGCAACGGCAAGATGGTGACGTCGGTGCCTTCGGCGATCATGTCATGGCCCCGCTGGCCGAGCAGCACGTTCATGGCGCTCGATTTCGGCTATCTCTTCAGCCATTTCGTCGTCGCGCTGCCGCTGCTGTTCTATTTCCTGTGTGCCGAATTCTTCTCGACGCTTGGCACGCTGATCGGCGTGACGGGCGCCGCCAACCTGCGCAAGCCCGATGGCTCGATCCCGAACGCCACCGCTGCGTTTGCCACCGATGCGACGGCATCCATCGTCGGCCCGCTGCTCGGCACCTCCGTCGTCACGGCGTACATCGAGTCCATCACCGGCGTGCAGGCCGGCGGCCGAACGGGGCTGACTTCGCTGACCGTTGCGGGGCTCTTCTTCCTTGCGCTGTTCTTCTGGCCGATCTTCGTCATCATCCCGCCGCAAGCGACTGCGCCCGCGCTGGTGCTCGTCGGTGTGCTGATGATGCAGGGGCTTGCCCGCATCGACATGACCGATCTCGGCAACGCGGTTCCGATCGTGCTGACGCTGCTCGTCACCGTTCTGACCAATAACCTCATCAACGGAATGGCCCTGGGAACGCTGAGCTACATCGCCCTGGAAGTGACAGTCGGCCGGCGGTCGCAGATTCCGGCGATGGTGTGGGGGCTCGGCGCCGTGTTCATCGCTTACGCGATCGTGATCGCCCAGATCTTTTGATGCTCGCCCTACGCCGCGAGATCCAGCAATTTGCACGATCCGCGCACCAGCGCCTTGCGGCCGGCCGGTGTCATCGCGGGCGCGCCGTCATCGACGACGACAAGGCCGAGCTTGACGAGGCTTTCGACGACATAAGCCTTCGCGAGGCGACCATTCGACACCGGATTGCGAAGCGCCTTCAGTGCTTCCCACTGGTCGGGTGAAAGATCGAAGTCGAAATCGTTGCTCATATTGCCTCAAGCGATCGTACCGTTCGCGCGCCTCTGTTAACGGCGCTGCATGAAGACCATGCGACGACAATGAGTCGGGAATTCGGTGAGCTGCTTGGAACATCTCTTCACGAATTGCCGCACTTCGTTGCGCCACAAGAGTTAAGATCGTTCGCGCACGACTATCGTCCCGACCTGCGATCACTAATTGATGATTGGCTGTTGATCGTGTGGTGAAAGCTACCGCAGTGCACGGCAAGCATTGCTGTCCCATTCTGCGTCGCAATATGCACAGAAATCGTGAGGCGAGGGGTACGGGACTCTGCTAGGTTGATTCGCAGGGGATTGGCTTCACACAACTGGAGTGTGAGTGCATGAACAGGCTGGTGGAAATTCGCAGTCAGGAATTCCTGTGCCGGGAGCGCGCCGCGCTGGATTCGGAGCGCCGGATGTTCTGGCTCGCGCAGGCCCAGGAATGGGAGCAGCGCGCGCTCGACGAAATCGCCTATCACTTTCGAGAGTGCAACCTCGTCCAGGCCGAGTTGGCTGCCGCCTGACGCCAGACGACGGACGTGATCCCCGTCTACTGATAAGTCGCCACGATATCGGACACTGCGCGCTCGAGCTGGTGCGCGGTGGCGCATTGGCGCACCACGCTGCAAAAGGTCGCATAGCGGGGCATCTCCGAATCGCCAAAACCCCAGGCGAGCCGCCCCTCGGGATTGAGCCAGACCAGCCGCTTCGAGCGCTCGGAGATCCGGCGCAGGATGTCGGCGCGCGGATCGAGATTGTTGCTGCGGGCATCGCCGAGCACGATCACCGTGGTCTGCGGCGTCAGCGCGCTCATGAAATCCTTCTCGAAATCGACCAGCGACGAGCCGTAGTCGGATGAGCCGAAGCCGACTTTGGACATGATCTCGGCCATCGCCTCTTCCGGCGACTTCGATTCCAGAATGTCGCTGACCTCGATCAGATGTGAGGAGAAGGCGAAGGAGCGGACGTCGTCGACCACCTCGTGCAGCGAGTGGATCAGGAGCAGGAAGAAATCGGAGACCTGCGCGACCGAGCCGGAGACGTCGCAGAGCGCGACGATTTTCGGCCGGTCGCGATGCTTGCGCTTCCACGCCGTGAGGAAGGGCACACCACCCCAGGCCGCATTGCGGCGCAGCGTGCGGCGGACGTCGAGATGCCCGCGGCGCTGGCGCTTGCGCGGCTTGGAATAGCGCTCGCGCAGGCGGCGCGCGATCTGGCGGATGAGGGCGCGCATCTCGGCGACCTGGCGCCGCTCGATCCGCGCAAGCGGCGCGTTGCGCAGGATCTCGTTGCGCAGGTTTTCGGCCTCTTCGCGAGCATAGAGCGCAAGCCCCTGGGAGACGGTGTCGCGGACCGCTTCGCGCAAGGCGTCGAGCGCGGCGCGCAGGCGCTCGGCCAGCGCGGGATTGGTTGCGGTCAGCTCATCGAGTTCGTCGCGCAGGCGCTGCAGGCCCATGGCGTCGAGGATGCGGCTGGAGAAGATGCCGCGCTGCGTGGAATAGCGGATGTCGGACAGGGACGCGGCGCCGGCCCCGCTGGCGATCGCTGCCGCGATCGCATTGCGATCCTGCGACAGCAGCATCTGCGCGAGCGCGCCTAGTCCCTCCTGCGGCGAACCGCCGCCCGCATCACTGGACGCGCTGGAAGAGGGGGCTTGATCCGTCTCCTGCGACGCATCCTCGTCGGTGCCTTCGGGCTGCTCCTGCCGCGGCTCCGGCTGGCTGAAGAACAGATCAAAGCAGTCGCCGAGCGCGAGTTTCTCGTCCTGCGATTTGGCGAGCGTCAGAAGCAGGGTGTCGCGCAGGATGGTTCGGTCTGAAAAGCCGACCTGCGCGACCGCGCGCATCGCGTCGATGCTTTCGGCGGGCGAGACGTGTACGCCCGCGCCACGTGCGGCCCGAAAGAAACGATGGATGTTCTCGCGCATCGGCGTCAACCGAAGACGTTGGATCGTGCTGCCTTGGCAATGAAGGTCGTGACCTGGGGCTGGGCCGCCTCGATATCGGCTTCGTATTTCAGGAGCACGTTAAGCGTGTCCTTGACGATCTCCGTGTCGAGCTCGGAGGCCTGAAGCAGCACCAGCACGCGCGCCCAGTCGATGGTCTCGCTGACCGAGGGCAGCTTCTTCAAATCCAGCGAGCGGATCTCGTGGATGAACCCGACCATCTGCCGGCGCAGCGTCTGCGAGATGCCGGGCACGCGGCTCTCGACGATGCGCTCCTCCAGCCGCTGCTCGGGGAAGCCGATATGCAGATGCAGGCAGCGCCGCTTCAGGGCATCGCCCAAGTCGCGCTCGCTGTTGGAGGTGAGGATCACGGTCGGTGGTGTAATGGCGGAGACGGTGCCGAGCTCGGGGATCGTGACCTGGAAGTCGGACAGGATTTCCAGCAGCAGCGATTCAAACTCGGCGTCCGACTTGTCGATCTCGTCGATCAGCAGCACGCAGCCGCCGGGCTGCTCGAGCGCCTGGAGCAGCGGCCGCGGCTCGACGAACTCCTTGGAGAAGAACACGTCGCCGAAATCGTGGAGCTGATCGAGCGCAGCGTGCAACGTCTGCGCGCCGCCGAGGACCTCGCCGAGCTTGTCTTTGAGGATCTGCGTATAGAGAAGCTGCTTGGCGTATTTCCATTCATAGAGCGCCTTGGCCTCATCAAGGCCCTCGTAGCATTGCAGGCGGATCATCTTCATGCCGCGCCAGGCGGCGATCGCCTTGGCAAGCTCGGTCTTGCCGACGCCTGCAGGGCCCTCGACCAGGATCGGCTTCTCGATCTGCTGCGACAAATAGACGGCGGTCGCGATCTGCCGGCTGGCAATATAGCCTTGCGCGGCGAGGCCGCTCTCCACTGCCTCGATCGCGGTCGAGGGCTTCTGTTCAGCCACGAATTGGCGCTCCCAAAGGTCTTGCTTGAGGCTTGTTCTGCCTGCGTTCCGGGCAAAGAACAAGTCTCGTTTGGGAGACATCAGACCCGCGTGAACGGCGTTTTTTCCGCTTAACGCAAATACTTGAGCGGTCTGCCGATCGCGCGGTCAGTGCCGCAGCAGCGCCGGCTTCCGGATCGTCTGCCGGACCTCGGCGCCGCAATCGGCGCATTCATAGACGAAGTCGATCTTGGCAAGGCTCCAATGCGGTTCGACCTCGCGCACATACATCGGCAGGAACCCTATGCACGTGGGGCAAATCACAGGCGCGATCTCGATATCCTGATGATGCTGTACATAAGCTGGCATCTCGGCTCTCCTTCGCAGGCGACCACCAAACCCCGCGCAAAAGCTACTGCCGGTTGCCCCGGAGCCGTCATCAACTCTTTCGAACAGAGGCGGAACGGCGCGCGTTTGTCGTTTGCTGTGATATTCTTGTTACGTCTCTGTACTGTAACGGGCAGATCAAATGCCTATTTCACAGGCCGATCCGGTTCTCGGACCCTCACTGCAACGATAAGGGAGCAACCCCATGACGCATGCCATTCGCTTTCACAAGACCGGCGGGCCGGAAGTCCTGGTCTGGGAGGAGGTCAGTGTTGGCAAGCCCGGACCGGGCGAAGCGCGTATCCGCCACACCGCCGTGGGTCTCAACTTCGTCGACATCTACAACCGTTCGGGTCTTTATCCGGCGCAGCTGCCGAGCGGGCTCGGCAGCGAGGCGGCGGGCATCGTCGAGGAGATCGGCCCGGGTGTCACCGATCTGAAGCCGGGCGATCGCGTCGCCTATGGCGCCTCGCCGCTTGGCGCCTATTCCGAGGCGCGGCTGATCCCCGCCGATCGTCTGCTGAAGTTGCCTGACGGCGTCGACGACAAGACGGCGGCGGCGATGATGCTGAAGGGGCTGACGACGCAATATCTGATCCGGCAGACCTATCGGGTGAAAGCCGGCGACACGATCCTGCTCCATGCCGCGGCCGGTGGTGTTGGCCTGATCCTGAGCCAGTGGGCCAAGCATCTCGGCGCGACCGTGATCGGCACCGTCAGCAACGACGAGAAGGCAAAGCTGGCCAAGGCGCATGGCTGCGACCATGTCATCATCTACACGCGCGAGGATTTCGTGAAGCGCGTCGACGAGATCACGGGCGGCAAGAAGGTGCCGGTGGTCTACGACTCCGTCGGCAAGGATACGTTCCTGAAATCGCTGGACTGCCTCGCACCGCTCGGCGTCGCTGCGCTGTTCGGCCAGTCCTCCGGTGCGGTCGAGCCGCTCAATCTCGGCCTGCTCGCCCAGAAGGGCTCGCTCTACGTCACCCGTCCGACGCTGTTCACCTATGCCGCCAAGCGCGAGAGCCTGGTGGCGATGGCGGGCGAGCTGTTCGACGTCGTCAAGTCCGGCGCGGTCAAGATCGAGGTCCACCAGACCTATCCGCTGAAGGACGCGGCCAAGGCGCATGCCGATCTCGCCGCGCGCAAGACGACGGGATCGACCGTGCTCCTGGTGTGATGTTCTGCCCGACGCTGACGCGGACCGCCCGGGCCCGCGTCACGTCCGTTCGTGCTTGCGCAGGTCGCGGGCGTGATCGAGGCGGCTTGCGTGGAGGTCGACATCTCCAGGCGGAACGTGGGGAAGGGTGGCCTCGGCCAGGATGGCCTCGGTGACGTCCTCGACCGAGTTCTCCGCGATCTCGTGGATGAACGAGATGTTCCGGTATTCACCCGAGGCCACACGGGAGATGACCTCGCGTCTCGTGATTTCAGGGTCGACGACCGCCTCGCGGCCGCGCCGCCCGTAGTCGATCATCACGACGAAATACTGCATGGAACGATCCTGCCGCGCCCCGACGGTCGGGAGCACGGCAGAGTATTTCCGAAAAGCAGAATTAAGTCAAGTTCGATTTCTAAAAATCAGAAATCGGTAGCCTACTTGCCCTTCTTGCGGGGGCGCGCCGACTTGGCGCGCAGCCGTTCGAGCTGACCCTTGGGCATGGAGAGGCAGATCTCCCCGACCCAGTCGAGCTTGACGCCGACGATCGGCTTGGCGTTGAAGCTGTTGAGATTGACGACGGAAGGGGATTTGCCCCGCTCGATGGTCTTCAAATAGCGTTCGCCGGTCTTGAGCCGGACTACGGCCTCTTCGCCGTAGAAGCTCGACAGCGGATGACGCTGGTCCTTGTAGACCACGATCACGTCGCCACTCTCGTATTTGGGCAGCATCGAATCGCCCACGATCTCGAATGCAATCGTCTCTTCCATGATCGGGAACGGCAGCGCGATGTCGCCGAGCCCCTCCGGGGGAACCTGCTCATAATCCGGCTCAATCACGGCGCCGGCGCCCACGCGCCCCATGATCGGCGCGAGATTGAGCTCGAGATATTCCATGATCGGAATGATCTCCGAGGCCTTCACCAGGCGCTCGCCGCCAAGAATCTCCGAGACCGCGCCGGGGCGCACGCCCATGGCTGCCGCCAGGCCGCCCTTGCTTTTACCTGTCTTTTCCAGGCCCCGCTCGATCATCGCAACGTCCAACATGGTGATTCCCTCGATTGTCCATCGTCTCGCCTCTTGTAATCCGAAATTCGGAATTGATGCAATTATGAATATCAGAATTCCGCCTTGACTCTCGCTTCGGAATACCGGAATGTGTGTTTCGCCTCCCGGTCGTGCGATCGGAGGGGGTGCATCACAGGACAGCAGCATGGAACCGGGTCATTGGCCGTCGGAGCACTCCGACGCGCTTCGCGACTATTTTCTCAAGGGAATGTCTTATGCGGAGATCGGAAGACAGATTAACGCAAGGTTTGGAACGGCTTACACGCGCAGCGCAGTCGCCGGCCGCGCCAAGCGGCTCGGACTCGCTGCGCCGCAATGGGTGATGAGCCCGTCGATCGCGCCGTCTCTGCCGGGCGAGGCCGGTCTGCTCTCGCCGCGCCGGCCGGCGCTACTGAATCTGCCGCCGAAGTCCGCACTGAAGCCGGCCGCGCAGGTCAAGTTGCGCTGTGTCGGCGTCCAGCCGCGCCTTGTCCAGCTGGTCGAACTTGCGAAGGCCGACTGCCGCTACCCCTATGGCGGCGACAAGGACGGGGAGGAGATCGCCTTCTGCGGCCACCCGTGCCAGCCGCGCTCCAGCTATTGCGCGCCGCATGCGCGCCTGACGCGCCGCTCCGGGGCTGCCTCCGCCCGTGTCGCGGGTCCCGTCGTGCTGAGGCTGGTCTCCGCCGCCTGAAAGTGCGCTCAGCCGTTCAATCGTCAATCTTGCAAGGAGTATCCGAGTGGGACGTGTCCGACGCAACAGATCCTACAAACTGGCACAGATCTACGACCGGAGGTCGCGCGAGGTGCCATTCAATGCGGAAGTGGCAGAGGTCGAGGTCGACAATCCGCTGGCGCTCGATCCCGGCGAGAAGATTATGGCGATCCGGTCGATCCGCAGCGATCCGCTCGGCCGTCTGCACTCGCACCACCAGATCGACGAGGCTCAATACCGCGGCGGGCGCGCCTTCCAGAACGATTGGGAGCGGGCGGAGCGGGGGCCTCAGGCCATGGACCCAACCCGCGAATATGTCGATGGCGCCCGCTCACGCGAGCCCGTCACCGAGAGCCAGCGGCAGGCGGTGCTGCGGCTGAACCGGGTCGAGCGCGAACTCGGCACCGACGGCGCCGCGCTGGTGCACGACGTGCTGGTCCTGGGTCTGACCATGGATCAGATCGGGCAGCGTCGCGCCGTCCGTACGCAGCGCTGGAACGACTATTTTGCGCGGCGGTTTCGCGAATGCCTGGACCGGCTGGCACTGATCTACGGCTTTGCGACGGAGGCCGGGACACAGCGTGCAGACCAGCGCAGATGATCGCGGCACGCCGGCGGTCTCGGCCGCCGGCGTGCCGGTCTGCCTGCTGCTTACGGATGCGGTACAATCTGGTAAGGCGTCGTGTAGGGCTCGACACGGAGCGAGGCGTTGGCCAAAAGCCCGATCCTGGCGGTCGGCGCCTGCTGCAATTCGCCGTTCGGGCCGCGATGCACGTTGTATTGCCAGACGGTGAGGTCACCCTTCTGCGCCAGCGCGTGCGCAATCGCGCTCGCATCATTGCCGCCGAGCGCCTGAAGCTCCTCCGCCGACAGTCCGACGACGATTTCGTCCTTGATGGTCACGATCTTGAACAGATTCATCTTGGTCTCCTGCGCCCATGCGCCTTGTATCGAGAGGGTGAGAAGCGCAACCGCGGCGCCCTTGATGAGATCGCAGCGAGAAAGCATGCCGTCGTCCTTTGGTGCTGAGGCGCGCCCGAATCGGTTGAATCCGTCAGCCATGGCGCCCGTGATCTGCGTGGCCGTATCGCAACGCTTGGTCGTCCGATCTTGAACAGCGGTTCATCGGCAGAAACATGTCGGAAGCGATGAACCTTGAAGCGAACAGGCGAGTCCAAGCCGAAGGCTCAAGGGGATACGTCAGATGAAATTCGCCGCAACTGTTTGCCTTCTCGTGTCTGTCGGTGCCGCAGGCGCCGCTGCGGCGGCAGATCCCTTCTACATCGGAAGCTGGACATTCACGGCTGCCGTGGTCGCGCCATGGGCCGATCCGCAACGCAAGCCCGACGACACCGAGCGGGCACGTCTGATGGGCAAGACAGTCGTCCTGAAGGCGAAAGAAATCTCGGGACCGCGCCCCTTTGCCTGCGCCAAGCCGCAGTACAAGGTGACGGATTATGGCCCCGACATGATCTTCCAGGGCGCATTCGACGAGATGCGACGTGCCGACAAGAAGGCCGATCCCAAGGCGCTTGCCGCCTCGCTCGGCTTCGCTGGCGCCCCGATCCGGACTTTGGAGACCGGCTGCGAGATCGACGTTCATTTCGTCGGCGATACAACCGCCGAGGTGGGACTCAACAATTACGTGTATACGCTCAAGAAGCGTTAGATCGCCTCCGTCAATGCCCATTCACGCCGGAAACAAGGCGAAATGCTGCGCAGGTTGACAGCGATCAGGGCCGTGTGCGTGACTGATGCCGCTTCTTGACGCAGGTGGGTGACGACGGTCCATATTCCTGTTATCCGGAATTGCGGTAGTGCGATGCAGACGAAGCATCGCTAGGCCGCTGGTCGGGCTTGCCGGAAGGGTTGTTTCTTGGCATAACTACAACCTGTTCGGTTGAGCCCGCCCGTTCGGATATGTAGTTGAGCGTGCTAACCCGCCGGGGCCCCCTTGGCCGAAAGTTCGTCCTCACCATGGCGGTGTTCGGCTCTCGAGTGGGACGATGTCGGATCAGGAAGGCCGATGCTGGTCATAGGTGCGAGATGAAGAACCTCAATTTCGCGGCTGAACTGCACCTCAAGCTCGGCGCGCCGGCGAGCGGCACTGTCGAAAGCCTGCGCCTGCTCCGTGCTTTTTTGAAGCTCGCGCCTCGCCAGCGTTTCGAGGTCATCAAGCTCGTTGAAGACCTCGCCACCGAAGAAGTCCTTCCCGAACACCCCCTGTCCTGAGCTGGACCGCGCATCTTACGCCTTTTCCTTGATTTTCCTGCCCGAGCCGGGCCGCCGGGGACGTTTGCCCCGGGGGCGCCGCTGGAAGGTGGTCCGGCAAGTGTGGTATTCAGCTAAGAAAAAGGGAGGAGTGCGACCATGATCGAACCGAAAATCGAAGTTCCGGCCGAACTGCGCGACCTAGCCGAAAAGACGATCGACCAGGCGGAACAGGCATTCGGCATGTTTTTCGATGCCGCCACCAAATCGATGTCATCCGTTCCGGGAGCAGGGACGGAGGTGTCAAAGCAGGCGCTCGCTTTTACCGAGCAGAACATGAAGTCGGCGTTCGAGCACGCGCGCAAGCTTGTTCATGCCACCGACCTTCAGGAAGCGATGCGAATCCAGTCCGACTTCCTGCGTAGCCAGTTCACCAGCGCCGGAGACCACATGCGCCAGATGACCGGCAGTCTCATGCAGCCGGGCAAGGGCAAATCCTGATTCCTGGTTTGCGCGCTGCGTGCCTACAAATTGATCTTGCGCAGCATTGAGATCCGCATTTCGATGCTGGTGCAGGTCCATGATGGGCCACCGAATGGTTTCTCATTCGCCGTCCATCATCCTTTCTGCTGATCCCTGTCGGTCCTCCGGCAGGGATTTGCATTTTGCGACAAGTGTCGCGACTGGCCGGCGCTCTATGGACGCAGTGATCCGATATAGGCCGCGAGGTCGCCGGCTTCGGTCCTGCTCAAGGGAAAGCTCGGCATCTTCGGATGCGGGTCGAGCAGGAAGAAGGCGAGCTTCTCCGAACTGAAGTCCGGCCGGCGCGCAACGGATGCAAAGGAAGGGACGTCGGCGCTGGCTACCGCCTGGCCATTGGCCACGACATGGCAACTTGCGCACCAGCGCTTGGCGAGGTCGGCACCGTGACCGGCATCGGCGGCGAGAGCGGACGAGGAACTCGAGGCTACGGCAAGTACCAGGCAAATTCCTCTCAAATGCAGGAGCATCGGGCAACCCTCGTGCGTTCGCTTGCAGCCACTGTGCTCATCCGCAGCACGAGCCCGGAAATTGGGAGAGATCGATGCGGGCGATGATCGACCGCAGCAGCCTGCGGGTCGAACGATACAGATGCCGCACGAATCCAGGCGTCCTTGTCGCGGGCAGGCCCAGCCGTTTCGTATCAAGGCTTTCGATGTAGTGCGACACGTGCCTCTCCGAGATTGTGAGACCCTGTCTATCGGGGCCGGCCCGGAGCCGCCTTGATCTGCCGCAAGGCGTCCCCGGCTAATAGTCGCCGGGGTTCATGATCATCGGACTTTTCGTGTCGGCCGGGGCGAGCGCGCTGCTGGCGCTGTCGCGCAGGAAGCGGTCGAGCGTCGCCTGGATCTTCTCCTTGACCGCGTCGGGCCCGCGATCGCTCATCTCGGTGTGCTGCGCACCGGTGTGGACGATGTCGATGCCGCGCGCCTTGGCCTCTTCCGGCGTCGGCAGCACGCCCGGGTCGGTCAGGAAATGCGGATCCTTCGAGCGGAACGACAGGATCTTCAAGTTGTCGCTGAGCACGAAAGGCACCCGAAGATTGTCGAGCGTGATCACTTTCGACACCAGCTCCGGGTGCTGATGGGCGACATACATGGACACGTCGCCGCCGTTGGAATGGCCGACGAGGGTGATGTGGTCGTAGTCGGCGTTCTCCTGCCGCCTCTTCAGTTCGCCCAGGGCGAAGAGGATGTTGGCCTCGCAGCGGATATAGACTTCACGCCGGCCGACATATTGCTGGCCGACATGGGTCATTAGCGGCGGATCGCTGGGCAGGTCCTGCTGGATGCTGGCAACGAGATAGCCGCGCGCCGCGAGCGCGTTGGCGAGGAAGGAATACTCGGTGGCCTTGACGGTATTGCCGTTGCTGATGATGGCGAGCGGCAGCTTCCAGAGACCGAGATTGGCTTTGGTCTCGTAGTCGCGCCGCACCGCGATATCGACCGAGATCGGCCGCTGGCGCGAGGCATCGAACAGGGTCAAAAGCTCATGGCGGATCGCAAACCGGCTGACGACGAAATATTCGCCGACGCCGAGGGCGCAAAGAAACGCCAGAATTGCAAACACCCTCTTCATGGTTCCGTCCCAATCACTTTCGACTGAAAATGGTCACTGCAAGCGCCCGGATCGAGCGATCGTGAGCAGGTTACGGGATTAAATTTAGGCAAGTCTGTGCGCAAGGCCGCAAAAGGGCCGCATGCCGGGTACGCGGCATGAGGGCTTTGCAGCTAGAGGCAGCCGCTCCTGCCGCGTTCGGGGCAGAGCCGGAATGCGCTCGACAGCGTGAACAGGAAACGCGGGCTGCGGCGCTCGTTGTCCGGTGCGCGGTAGCTCAAGGGGACGGCCACGCCGAGATCGGCCTGGAGATCCCACAGGAAGAACCGTGCGCCGGCTCCGGCTGATGTCAGCGACAGGCCGTCGCTCAGGCGGTAGCCGTCGTTCCAGACTGCGCCGGCGTCGCCGAAGGCGTAGAGCTGGTAGCCGGTCCAGTAGCGGAAATTGAGCTTCTGGTCGAAACGCAACTCGAGCGAGCCGGCAAGACCGTTGTCGCCGCTGATCTCGGCTGCGCCGTAGCCCCGGCCGAAGGCCGCGCCGCCGAGATAGAACTGCTGCGAGGTGAACAGCGGCCGCGATGCCGTCTGGCTTGCCGCCGAGAGCTTGAGCGACCAGGTGTCGTTGAGCGTCTGGTAGCGCGTGAACCAGAGATTCAGCACCGAGAAGTTCGATGACGCACCGTCGCGCGACAACAGATCGTCGTCGAAATGCGATGCGCCGAAGACGTCGAGGCCCTGACGGTAGGTCAGCGTCGCGAAATTGGTACCGCCGAAGCGATCCTGGAGCCGATAGTCGGCGGTCAGGCTCGCGGTCCGGATATGGTCGTTGTACCAGGGACCGTAAAGGTCATGCTCGGACACGTTGCTGAAGGTCCCAGCCAAGGTAAGCGTCAGTGCCGACGATTGCGACATGAAGGGCACGGTGCTTGCCCGCACCTCGAAAGCTTCGGTCGTGGTGATGTCGCTGTCGAGGCGGCGGGCGTCGCCTGGCCGGACCGCACTGTAGAGGACGGACGCGCCGAGGCGCACGCCGTCGACGCCGACGGGTGCGTCATAGGACAGCCGCGCAAAGCCGAGCTCGCGCGGGTCGTTGGCAATGGTCGACAGGTTGACCGCCAGCGTATCGCCGGGCGTGAGGTAGGAGTTGAACGCGCCGGTCGCATAGGTCTGCCAGGGGCCGACCGAGGACGAGCCGAGATTGTCCAGGCCGAACGATGTGAACACGTGCCACGTCTTCAAATAGACGGTGAGGCGGAAGCGGCCGGTCGCACCGCCGATCTCCTCCAACGCGGTATCGATGATCCGGACACCCGGCCTGCCGTTGATGAGGAAAAGCTGGCGTTCGAGCGTTGCCAGGCGCGATGGCTGCTCGGCCAGAACCGGTCCGAGCATCGGCCTCACGCCGAACTGCTCGGCGCCATCGCCTTTCAGATCGGCCTGGACAATGGCGCCCTCGATCACCTGAATCCGGACCATGCCGTCGGCGATGTCCTGCGGCGGCACGACGGCCCGGCTCAGATGGAAGCCGTCGGCGCGGTAGAGGTCGCTGATCGCGCCGGCGATCGCGGCGAGATCCGACTGCGAGACCTTCTTGCCGAGATAAGGCTGATAGACCGCGGCGATGCGGTCGCGAGAGATGGCGTGGGCGCCGCTGACCTTGAGACCGCGCAGCACGAACTGAGGCTTGGTATCGCCACCGGTGTTGGCCTGGCCGACCGTCGGTAGCTTGACCGGAGGCCGGCTCAGTGTTTCCCGCTCGGTTTGGTTTTCAAAGTATTTCTCGGGCTGGCGCGGATCAAAACCCGGCTGGTTCGCCTGTTGTGCGAATGATTGCGGACTTCCCGCAAAAAGCGGTACCAGCAACGCCAATGTGGTAGCGAAATGCCGCTTCTCAACGCGCGCAGCAAACCTCTCTCCGTAATTTGACGGAGCGATCGCCACGGGGCGGTAAGGGTTCGTTAGCCGCATGATTTTTCATAGGTTTTTATGGTCAATGAATGGTTAATGCGGCAGTTCCACTGACCTCTTCCTGCTAATCCTCTCTTGAGTGATTTCGAATACCCCTCAGGCCCGGACGTAACGCGGACTGAGGATCGTGATGCTCGGCAGAATTGGAATGCGGTGCGCCTTCGCGGCGGCGCTGATCCTGGGAATGGCTTCCGGTGCACTCGCGGCGGAGGATGGCGTCTGGTCGGTCAGCAAAGCCGCCGGCGAGGTCTGGGTCGCCACCAACGGCGCGCAGCAGGTGTCGTTGAATCAGCAGGAGGCGCTCAAGCCCGGCGATACCATTCGCACCGGACGTACCGGACGCGTGCTGCTTGTCCGCGGCGAGGAAACGATACTGATATCTCCCAACTCGGTGGTCGGCTTGCCGGCCGAGAAGAAGGAAGGTCTCTCGACCACGATCATCCAGCAGTCAGGTTCGATCCTGCTCGAGGTGGAGAAGCGTAACGTCAAGCATTTCGAGGTCGAGACGCCCTACCTCGCCGCCGTGGTCAAGGGAACGCAGTTCAGCGTCACCGTGAATGCGGGCAGCACCAGGGTCGGCGTGCTCCGCGGCCAGGTCGAAGTCTCAGACTTCAAGACGGGACAGATCGCTCAGGTCATGCCCGGACAAGCGGCCACGGCCTTTGAGCATGGCAAGCCCGGCCTCAGCCTGAGCGGCGCGGGGACGTTCAATCCGATCGAACATGGCAAGCCGCGCGCCTCGACGATCGAGCGAATTCCTGTGCCGAAATCGGGATTGTCGGCGCCGCGCAACGCGGCGAGCGGCCATGCGATCCATGCGCTGGGTCCGATCGACAAGGGGACCAAGGCGGCTGGCGGTCAGGCGCCCAAAGGCGGCGTCGTGCGCATCTCCAGCTCGCTCGGCGAGGTCAAGCTGAACGTCCACAAGGTCACGCATGGGCTCGCCCACGGTGCAATTGCGCCGGGGCACGTGCGCAACGCCAACGCCAGCACCGGTACCGAGACGGTCTGGAGCGACACGAAGGCGAGCACCACGACCACAGCCGCCAACAGCTCCACCGTAACGGCGGTCACCGTCAGCAGCAGTGTATCTGCTGCCAGTGCCACATCTTCGTCGTCAAGTGCGACGACGACCGTTGCGACCACTGCCGGGTCGACCGGCGATGTGTCCGGAGGAAGCTCTGGGAGCGGAAGCAACGGGACTGGCGCGACCAGCAATGGAAGCGGTGGCACCGGCAATAATGGCAACAACGGCAACGGGAACAGCGGGAACGGGAATAGCGGCAACAACGGTGACGGCAGTCATGGCCACCACTACGGTTGGTATTGGGGCAGGGGCCATCACTAGGACCGTGTCGTCGGCATAGGGGAGCGCCTGGCGGCAGGTACCGCCGGTGCAGGGGAACAAAGTGAAACGCCATCGGCCGCATATTCTTGTCGTGATCGCGCTGGCGGTCGTGCTGTCCACGGGATGGCATGGCGCGCTGCGCAATGCGCTCACCGATCTGCGGTTTGCCTGGCAATCGCGTGCCGCAAGCGGCAATGTCGTCGTGGTGTCCATCGACGCGCCCTCGATCGACCAGATCGGGGTGTGGCCCTGGCCGCGCCGGCTCCACGCAGAGCTGTTGCACAAACTCGAAAGCGCCGGCGCGCAGGAGGTGGCTTTCGATGTCGATTTCAGCACGCCCTCGGAGCCGGCCTCCGACGAGGCGTTCGTCAAGGCGCTTCGGGAGGTCGGCGGCTCGACGATCCTGCCGTCCTTCAAGCAGCCGGCGCCGAATGGTGGCCCAGCTCACGTCAATCGCCCCCTGAAGCCGTTCAGCAACCAGTCGTGGCCGGCCGTCGTCAATGTCGCGGTCGAATCCGACGGGCTCGTTCGCCGTTATCCGGTCGGCGAGAGGCTCGGCGACGCCTTTATGCCGTCGATGGCCATCGTGCTGGCTGGGCAGGACGCCAATCGGCGATCCTCCTTCCTGATCGACTTCAGTATTCGGGCGGCCTCCATTCCGCGTGTCTCCTTTGTCGACGTGCTGCATGGCGATACCGCGACACTCGACAAGCTCAGAGACAAGAAGATCATCGTCGGTGCGACCGCGCTCGAGCTGGGCGACCGGTTCAGCGTTCCGAATGGCGGCATCGTCTCGGGGCCCGTCCTCCAGGCGCTGGCGGCGGAATCGATCCTCCAGCACCGGATGCTGCGCTGGACGTCCGATGCCGGCATGATCCTCGGCCTGGGTGTGATCTGCCTGCTCATGATGTATTCGTGGCGCCGCTTCGCATCGGGATATCGCGTTGCGGTCCTCATCGCGGCCGGAGCGGCGGTCGAGCTGACCGCGGCCCTCGTGCAGGCAAGATGGCCCTTCGTCGTTGACACATCGCTATTCCACATCGCGATCATCGCTTATCTGACGGCGATCGCGCTGGACGAGATCGATTTCCGCGGTCTCCTGGGACGCATCGCCGAGAGCCGCTTTCATCGCATCGCCATGTCGCTCGGCGACGGTCTCGTCTGCACCGACGAGGATCACCGGATCACGGTCTGGAATCCCGGCGCGAGCGTGATCTTCGGCTACATGCCGGCCGAGATCATCGGCCGCCCGTTCGACACGCTGTGCGCCGTGCCGACGGACGGCGACGCAAGGCCGTCCATGCGCGATGCCGCACGCCAGGCGCTCCTCGTGCCCGGCGGGGCGGTCGTCGTCGAGTTCGAGGGCCGGCGCAAGAACGGTGAAACCTTCCCCGTCGAAGCGAGCTTCTCGGGCTGGCAGGGAACGGACGGTTTCCAGTATGGAGCGATCCTGCGCGACATCTCGGTCCGCAAGCGCGAGGTCGAACGCGTCAGATATCTCGCCGAACACGACGCGCTGACGGGTCTTGCCAACCGCAACATGCTGCATGCCGGCCTTACCGGTCTGATCGCCGCGGCGGAGCGGCGGTCTTCCGACGTCGCACTGCTCGTGCTGGGGCTCGACGGCTTCCAGCAGATCAACAACATGCTTGGACATTCGGCCGGCGACCTCGTGCTGCAGTCCGTCGCCGAGCGGCTCCGGACCGAAATCGCTGGTAAGGCGGTGGTCGCCCGGCTCAGCGGCGACGAATTCGCCATCGCACTTGATTGTGCGGAGGCTGGCGAGCCGATTGTGGCGTTCGCCGAGCGGATCGCGCGCGCGTTCGAAGCGCCGCTTGTAACGGGCACACGGCAGCACCGAGTCCGGATCAGCATCGGCGTTGCCGTCTATCCCGACGGTGGACACAACGCGGACGACCTCCTGAGCAACGGCCATCTCGCGCTGAGCCGCGCCAAGGCGACGCGACGCGGCAGCCACGTGATCTTCGAGAGTGCGATCAGGCAGGAATTGCAGAACCGTCTGACGCTTGAGAGCGAACTGGCGCTTGCCGCGGATCGCGGCGAATTCGAACTGTTCTACCAGCCGCAGGTTCGCCTGGTCGACGGCGGCCTGGTCGGGGCTGAAGCGCTCATCCGTTGGCGGCATCCCGTGCGCGGCTACGTCTCCCCCGGGGAGTTCATGCCGGTGGTCAATACCTCAGCGCTGTCCGAGCGGATCGCGAACTGGGTGATGGAGACGGCCTGCCGGCAGGCGCGTGCGTGGGAATTGTCCGGCAACAGCGTGCGCGTCGCGATCAACCTCTCGCCGTCGCAGCTACAATCCGGCGATCTCGCGCATGCGGCTGCGGCCTTGCTCGGCGCAACAGGGCTGACGCCGGCGCTGCTCGAGCTCGAAGTCACCGAAGATATCCTGCTCCATGACGAGGGCCGCGTGCTCGACATGTTCAAGCGGATCCAGGAGCTCGGCGTCCGCGTCCTGTTCGATGACTTCGGCACCGGCTACGCAAGCCTGAGCTATCTGAAGAAATTTCCGCTCGACGGGCTCAAGATCGACCGGTCGTTCGTGCTCGATCTGCTCGCCGATTCCGACGATGCCGCGATCGTCAGTTCGACCATCGGCCTCAGCAAGCAGCTCGGGCTCACCGTCGTGGCCGAGGGCATCGAGAACCGTGCCACGGCCGACTTCCTGGTCAGCATGGGATGCGAGGAAGGGCAGGGCTATTTCTTCGGCCGACCGATGCCCGCGGATGCGTTCGAACGGCAGTTCCTGACGCGGCCCCGATCCGTCACCGCTGCCTAGCTGACTCACGCCACGCAAGCTTCATTGCTAACGCCGGCGGGCGATGGCAACCCCGAACAGGAAGGCGACGAACAGGCTCGCGAGCGGCGCTTCACGTGTGATTGCGGCGACCGTCGCGAGCGGTTTACCCGGCTTTCGAGCTTCGTCGATGACATGCGTCAAGCGGTCGACAGCGGCGCGCAAGCCTCCCGCGACCTCGCCGATCGTGTGGGAGACGTCGGCCGCGGCGTCGATGGCGCGCTCGGCCATGCCGGGCTGGGACGGGGGCTGCGGAATTTCGGTGCTCAAATTCGTAAACTCCGCTCTGACGAGGTGAATGAGGCCGGCACCTTTGGCTATCCGCGCGAGCGCTCGTTTTGAACAGCGGGTCCGAAGACCTTTGGCTATCCGCGACAGGCGCCGTAATGTACGGCGGGTGCCGGCCTTGCAGGGGAAATGCGGCGCGCTGGATTTTGTTCCGGGACGGCTTCCCGCGCGGCGTCTTTTCACCGGGAAATACCCGTGAAACGACGGGGACGAATCTCTGTTAGGCTGGCACGATCTTGAGGATGTCAGGAGACTGCCGTGACCGATCGGACCATGCCGGATCGAGCCCGGCGCATCGCCTTGCTCGGCGCGCCCATCGATATGGGGGCCTCGCAGCGCGGCACCCTGATGGGCCCGCCGGCGCTGCGCACCGCCGGCCTTGCGACGCTGCTCGAGAGCCTGGACTTCGAGGTCGTCGATTACGGCGATCTTTCGGTGGCCGAGGTCAGGGACCTCGCTGACAGGCCGCCCGAAAAAGCCAATCATTACCGCGAAATCCAGCGCTGGACACGCGTGCTGAGCCGCAGAGGTTACGAGATCGCGAAAACCGGTGCGCTTCCGATCTTCCTCGGCGGCGATCACACGCTGTCGATGGGCTCGGTCAATGCCATGGCGCGCCATTGGCAGGAGCGCGGACGCGAGCTGTTCGTGCTCTGGCTCGATGCGCATGCCGACTACAATACGCCGGAGACGACGATCACGGCGAACATGCATGGCATGTCGGCCGCGTTTCTGTGTGGCGAGCCGGGCCTCGACGGCCTGCTCGGCGATGACCCGCGTGCGTCGATCGATCCTGACAGGCTCGATCTGTTCGGCGCGCGGTCGATCGACAAGCTCGAAAAGGAGCTGATGCGCGCACGCCGGATCAGGGTTGTCGACATGCGCCAGATCGACGAGTTCGGCGTCGCCGTGCTGATCCGCCGTGTGATCGAGCGGGTCAAGGCGAGCAATGGCGTGCTGCATGTCAGCTTCGATGTCGATTTCCTCGATCCATGCGTGGCGCCCGGGGTCGGAACCACGGTGCCGGGCGGAGCGACCTATCGCGAGGCACATCTGATCATGGAGCTGCTGCACGATTCCGGCGTGGTGGGGTCGGTCGACATCGTTGAGCTCAATCCATTCCTGGACGAACGTGGTCGAACCGCGCGGACCGCGGTCGAGCTGATCGGCAGCCTGTTCGGGCAGCAGATCACCGACCGGCCGACGCCAAGCAATGCGATCGCGCCGGGCGAGTGAATCGGGCGGCCGGCGATTGTGCGCTGCAAGGAAAGGAACTGCTGTTGTTGCCGGGCGATTTAGATCAACGCTGATCGAAATCGCCTGCTTTTGAAATAGCTGCGAATTGCAAATGCCGTCGTCAGAATGTTTGATGCGGTCTCAGCGCCAGCCGGGGGCCCGCAATGAGCAGCACGACACATGCCGACGATGATCCCGTGACGACCACTCGTCGTCGCTTCCTGACTGCCGGCTCGGCCGCGGTCGGCGGCGCCGTTCTCGGCACAAGCACTGCTGCTGCGGAGACCGACAATCTTCCGCCCAATGTTCCCGAATGGATGAAGGCACCGGGCGAGCCGACGGGAGGTCAGCTCTATGGTGTGCCATCGCCCTTCGAGAAGGGCGTCGTCAAGAACATCTCGAGGGCTCTCAAGCAATACATCTCGGCGTCCAGCCGGACGCCCTTGCAGGAGCTCGACGGCATCATTACGCCGAACGGGCTGTTCTATGAGCGGCATCATGGCGGCGTCCCGACCATCGATCCGGCGCAGCACCGGTTGATGCTCCACGGCCTTGTCGAAAGACCCCTGATCTTCACCATCGACGATCTGCGGCGCTTCCCGTCAGAGTCACGCATCCACTTTCTCGAATGCTCCGGCAATCCCGGTTACACCAAGCCGTATGGCAAGACGGCATCGGATCTCGTCGGCCTGGTGAGCTGCGCGGAATGGACCGGCGTCAGCCTTAAGCTGGTGCTTCAGGAGGCGGGGCTGAAGCCGGAGGCCAAATGGGTGGTTGCCGAGGGGGCCGACGCGGCCGCGCTGACGCGCAGCATTCCGATCGAGAAATGCCTCGAGGACGCCATGCTGGTCTACAGCCAGAACGGCGAGCGGCTGCGACCGCAGCAAGGGTATCCGCTGCGATTGTTCCTGCCGGGCTTCGAAGGCAACATGAGCGTGAAATGGCTGCGCCGCCTGCATGTGACTGCCGAGCCCGTGTATTCGCGTGAGGAGACTTCGAAATACACCGATCTCCTGCCCGACGGCACGGCGCGGGAGTTCTCCTTCTACATGGAAGCGAAGTCGATCATCACCCGTCCCTCCGGCGGTCAGCGTCTGAGCGCGCCCGGCTTCCACGAGGTCACCGGCATCGCCTGGAGCGGGCACGGCAAGATCGCCCGCGTCGAGGTGTCCGTCGACGACGGGAGGAGCTGGCAGGACGCGCGATTGCAAGAGCCGGTGCTGACGCGTGCGCTGACACGCTTCCGTTTGCCGTGGCAATGGGACGGCAAGCCCGCGGTGATCCAGAGCCGCGCCATTGACGAGACCGGCTATGTGCAGCCGACGCTGGCCGAACTGCTCGCAGTGCGCGGCGAGAATTATTTCTACCACAACAATGCGATCTGGCCCTGGCTCATCGCGGCGGACGGCGAGGTGACCAATGCGCTGGCGTGAGATTTGCGGCATCGCATTAGCAATCATGCTGTGCACCTTTGGGAGCGTTGCGCAGGCGCAAAGCCCTTATGGCATCGGTCGGCCGGCGACGTCCGCCGAGATCGCGGGTTGGAATATCGATATCGGGCGCGACGGCAGCAATCTGCCGAACGGGAGTGGTTCAGTCAGCCGTGGCCGTGAAGTGTTCGCTCAACAATGCGCCTCGTGTCACGGCGAAAAAGGCGAGGGCGGCTTGGGTGATCGGCTCGCCGGCGGGCAAGGTACGATCGGAACAGCCAGGCCCATTCGCACCGTCGGCAGCTATTGGCCTTATGCGCCGACGCTGTTTGATTATATCCGTCGCGCCATGCCGCAGAACGCGCCGCAATCGCTAAGCGATGAGGATGTCTATGCGGTATCGGCCTATGTCCTGAACCTGAACGGGCTAGTGGGAGCGGACGCGACGCTCGACGCGAAATTGCTTGCGGCCGTGAAGATGCCGAACCGCGACAGGTTTGTCGGCGATGCGCGGCCCGACGTCAAAAAGTGAACGCGCGCGGGGGACGAGGTTCCCTGCGTTGGCTTGGAACTTGCTTCGGCGAAGGCGGAACTCGCGGGACGTCATTGAATTAACCTGCGAGAGGAAAAAAGCACGGATCCTTCGATGGCAGCTGATCGCTTCGCTAACTCCATGTCCAAGGCGCTTCGCCATCCCGGCGTGATCGCGTTGATCGTGGCCGCCTTGACGATTGCTGCGATGCTGGTCGTGGATCATGGGCCGTGGAGCCGGGCCAAGACGCAGCCGGCCCATGTCGCGATGTATGCAACCACGGGCGAGGCTGCACACGCCGCCGGCGCCAAGGTGCTTCCCACCGAACCGAAATCGCCGGTCGAGCCGGAGCGGCCGGGGCCGAAGACGTCCCCGACCGTCAATCCCGTGACGCCGTAGTCCCCGTCAGCTCTTGCGACCATAGTTGAGAAGACCGCCGTTCGTCTTCGGCGGATGCGCGCGCAGCGCTTCTTCGTTCGGCTCGGTGCCCCAGCCGGGCCGGTCCGGAATGATCAGATGGCCGTCCTCGATTTCCGGTTCATGCGTGAACAGCTCGCGGTCCCAGGACAGGCGATCGATGTCGATCTCCATGATCCGCAGGTTCGGAACGGCCGCGCAGAAATGCGCGTTCATCATCGAGCAGAGATGGCCATAGAAATTATGCGGCGCGACGTTGACCTCGAACGCTTCCGCGGCTGATGCGATCTTCATCGATTGCCAGACGCCGTTCCAGGGCGTGTCGATGATCGCGACGTCCATCGCCTGCTCATGGAAATAGGGCAGGAATTCGCGCAGGCCCAGCAGCGTCTCGCAGGACGAGATCGGATGCGGGCTCTGCCTGCGGATGTAGCCGAGCGCTTCCGGATTGAAACTGTCGATCTCGATCCAGAACATGTCGAGATCCGCGATGGTGCGTAGGATCTTCAGGTAACCCTCGGTCTTGGCGTTGAAATTGCAGTCGAGCAGGATGTCGACGTCGGGGCCCGCGCCGTCGCGGATCGCTTCCAGATGCATGCGCAGGTCGCGCAGGATCATGCGGTCGACGTTGATCTCGGGTGCGAAAGGTGAGCCGAAGCCGGGCCGCCAGCCGGTCGGCTTGCTGTCGTCGTAGGAGAAGATGTTGGTCTTGAGCGCGGTGAACTTCTTCTCGCGCACCTCGCGGCCCATCGCCTTGACGCCGTCGAGGCTTTCGATCGGCGGCTTGTACCAGGACGGATGATTGATCCGCCACGTCGCGCAATGCGACCAGTAGACCCGGACACGGTCGCGGATCTTGCCGCCGAGCAGCTCGTAGCAGGGCACGCCGAGGCACTTCGCCTTGGCATCGAGCATGGCGTTCTCGATCGCCCCGAGCGCTTGCGCCACCACGCCGCCAGCGGCGGGGCGCGTGGCGGCGAACAGCTCGGCGTAGATGCGCTCATGCTGGAAGATATTCTGCCCGATGATGCGGGTGGATAGGCGCTGGATCGCCGCGCCGCCGCCCGGTGAGCCAAAGCCTTCATCGAACTCGCTCCAGCCGACGATGCCGTCGTCGGTCGTCAGCTTGACGAAGTGGTAGTTTCTCCAGCCGGCATCGCAGGCAAGGATTTCAAGGCTTGTTGCTTTTGACGATTTGGTCATGTCGCTCCCTGTCGCCCAGCGGGACTTTGTTTTTCTTGTGGCCAGGTCGCAAGGCCCGGTCCTGACGGCAACTGTTAGGCCAACCATGGACCGGCGTGAAGCCCGCAGCGCTGCGGCCGAGGCTGCCTCTCGCCCCTCTTTGGCGGGGAAATGCCGTGGGATCCGGCGGGACGGCCATGATCTTTCCGGGGATCGTCGCGAAAATGCGCCGGGCGCTGACGTTTTTGGCCACAATCGGGACCGACCCTCCACCCATGAAATTTCTGGGCATGATCTCGCTTCTGGCGCTGCTCACAATCAGCGGGGCCGCTATTTCCGATCAGTTTCTGACGGCCGATGAGCACGTTGCGCAAGGGGTGAAGTAGCGCGGCGAGCGAAGGCGCTTTTGTCTTTGCAGTTGTCTTGGGGGGACAGCGATGCTTTCGATAGACCAGTTCTTGCGGCTCATCAGCGTGCCGGCTGTGTTTGCGGCCTTCATCATCGCATCGCAGGTTTCGGCGGCACTGTCGCAAGGTTAGTCAGCCGACCACCGACGAGCCGAGCAGAGCGAGGACGGCCAGCGCCATCAGCGCGGTGCCGAGCCAGCCCAGCGCGACCAGCCACGACCGGGCCCTGAAACGGCCCATGATCGCGCGGCTCGAGACGATCAGCATCATCATCGCCATGATCGGAACGGCGACGATTCCGTTGAGCACGGCACTCCAGACCAGCATGTGGATCGAGTCGATCCCGGTGAAGCCGAGGCCGAAGCCGATCGCGGTCGCGGCCGCGATGATGGTGTAGAAGCCGGCGGCCTCGTCGGGCTTTGCCTCGAGCGTGGCACGCCAGCCGAAAATTTCCGCGACACCGTAAGCCGCCGAGCCCGCCAGCACCGGGATCGCGAGCAGGCCCGTGCCGATGATGCCGAGCGCGAACAAAGCGAAGGTGAAGTCGCCGGCGAGCGGCCGCAGCGCTTCGGCCGCTTCCGTCGCCGAATTGATGTGGGTGACGCCGTTGGCGTTCAGCACGGCGGCCGTGGTCAGGATGATGAAGAAGGCGATGCCGTTCGACAGCAGCATGCCGAACGTGGTGTCGGCCTTGATGCGCGCGATTTCAGGGGCGCCGCCGCGCCGCGTCTCCTCGCGCAGCGGCTGGTCGCGCTTGCCCTGGTTCATCTCCTCGACCTCCTGCGAGGCCTGCCAGAAGAACAGATAGGGGCTGATGGTGGTGCCGAGCACGGCGACCACCATCATGAAATAATCGGCGCTGACATTCGCCTTCGGCCACACCGCGGCGAGCAGCGCGGTGCTCCACGGGATCTCCACGGTGAAGGCGGTCGCGACATAGGCGAACAGCGCCAGGGTGAGGAATTTCAGCACCGGCGAATAGCGGCGATAGGGCAGGAACACCTGGAGCAGGGTCGAGCCCGCCGCGAAGATCAGCGCGTGCTCGTGGTTGAGACCGCCGATGACGAGCGAGAGCGCCTCGGCCATCGCGGCGATGTCGGCGGCGATGTTGAACGTGTTCGCGGCGACGAGCATGGCGACGAGCGCCAGCACCGCCCAGCGCGGCGCGATCCGCATCACGTTGGCGGCAAGCCCTTTTCCGGTGACCCGGCCGATCTGCGCGCTGACGAGTTGAATGGCGATCATGAACGGCGTGGTCAGAAACACCGTCCAGAGCAGCCCGTAGCCGAATTGCGCGCCGGCCTGCGAATAGGTGGCGATGCCGGATGGATCGTCGTCCGCCGCCCCGGTGACGAGGCCGGGACCCAGTCGTTGCAGCAGCGTCGGCTCGGACTTCGTCGGTGCGTCGGCGCTGTCGTGCTTGGCGGGGCGGTGTTTCAGGGCGGACCTTCCGGAATTGCGAATCCTGATCTTAAGCGCGTTCATGGCCGCAAAGTTCCTGCACGATGAGCGTCGTGCGTCTGCTGAAGCCGATGCTGCCAGCCCTTGCGAACGGCACGTTGAGGTTGTAGGGAGCGCCATGAACCGTGATCCGGCACCCACGAAGGTCGATCCCCTGAAGCCTGAGCAGGCTGCGGCTCTCGACCGTGACGGTTATCTCCTGCTGCGCGGCGCAGTCCCCGCGGCGTGGCGCGATGCGCTGCGCGCGGCTTTCGAGTCCGGCGTGGGCACCGGCGACCAGTGGGCGGCCCCCCCGGGGCGCCGGCTGGCGACACGCCCTTATCGATCTCGATCCGACGGTGCAGCGGACCTGTCGCCTGCAGCCGCTGCTGGCGGCAGGGGCGCAGATGCTGGGCGGTCCCTTCTTCCTCTCCCAGGTCGAGGGCCGCGAGCCGCTTCCGGGCGGCGGCCACCAGCCCCTGCATCGCGATGGCGCCGGCATGAAGGCCGTCGCCGCCCTGGTCTTCCTCGATGCTTACGGGCCGGACAATGGCTCAACGCGCGTGGTCCCGCGTCATCTCGACCGCGGCGCGCCCGACGAGACCCTGTCGCTCGTGACGGCCGGCGAGGCGGGGGACATCCTGGTGTTCGACGCCGATCTGCCGCATGGGGCGACCTGCAACCGCTCCGGCGCGCGGCGGCGCTCGCTGTTGCTGAGCTTCATGCCGGTGGGCGATCGGGCGAGCATTGAGGCCTGTCGCGCCGTCCGCAACGTGCGCATGGACACCAGCGAGGTGTTTATCCCCTCCTGAGCGATAATTCCGGATGCGGAGGAACGTCGCTTCATCGCGCATGTTGTCTCCGCGGCGACGGAATCTTCGCAAGGAGCGGGACAGTCACCATCGCGGCGACGGCGGCGTCAAGCCCGCCTTGTCGCGGTTCGGCCTCACCCCTCACCAGCAGAGACAGTCATGAACAGGCTCAAGCCGGCCAATTTTCGCAATGCGCTCGACTTGAGCGACAAGGTGCAGGTGAAGACCCTGCGCAAGCGCCTCAAGCTGTCGCCCGATCAGTTCGCCGACGCCCTTCGCAAGTCTGGTAATTCGATCTCGGCCCTCGTCAAGGAAGCGGCCGGCGCGCGACCCGGCAAGCCGGAGGCGTAAGCCGCCGGCCTGACAGACGCCGCCGGCGAACGGCCGGATTTAGGAACGGCGCGCCGATGACGACGTTTCCCGTTTTCAGGAAGCGAGGAATTGGCCGATGGACAATCTGACGAAGCGCGAGCAGCCGGACCGCAGCAAGATCAACATGGACGAGGCCTTCGAGGTCAAATACTGGACCCATGCGCTCGGCGTGTCGAAGGAGGAGCTGCAAAAGGCCGTCGACAAGGTCGGCAATTCGGCCGCGGCCGTCCGCAAGGAGCTCGCAGGGTAGGGCATGTCGCCGACAGCACCGTGCGCGAGCGCCATGAGAACAACGAGACGTGAACTCCGCGTCCGGCTACTTGACGCTGACGAACATGCCCCAGACCGCGGCCAGCGCCGCGCCGGTGAAGACGACCACCGGATTGTCGCAGAACGTGCCGCCGTAGCGGCACACGTCCGCGCCGAACTGGCCGAGCTCGTGATGGCTCGCGGAATAGAACAGTCCCGACAACCCCAGCAGTGCGGCGGCGACGTAGTACATCGGCGATCTCTCCGAAAACCTTTCCGGTTGCGCCCTCCTGGGAGGGCATGTCCCAGCCTGACGCGAACAGATTTCATTCCGCCAAATCCGATTTGCTGCATTTGAATAAAGTTTGCTCCGTCGGGCAAATCACTGGCATGATGGCAGCATCGGGCATTTCCCAGCGAGCCCCGCATGGCCGCTTCTCGCCCTTGCGGACTTTGGCCGTTGCGACTGCGACGCCAGCTCTTGACCCCGAACAGAATAGGTAAGCCCGCCTCGGAAATTTGAATTCATCCCGGGAACAAGTTGCAATTCTGTGCGTTAGGTGGCGTCGTTGGGGGAAACCATCGTGCCGACCGCCGAGTACTATTTGAAGCAAGCCGAAATCGCGTCCCGGATGGCTCTGGCAGAATCCGACCCGGAAAAAGCGAGGGCCATGCATATCCTCGCCCTGGAGTATTACGACAAGGCCTACCTTGCGCAGGTCCAGGAAGCGTCGCCACCGCAGCCAACCAGCTCGGCCAACATCATCCAGAGGCAGTGAGAGCGCGATCGTTGACGGTTTCGGATCTCGCCTCTTGGGGCCCTTTGCGCACATGGTGGCCGACGGGCGGATGTTCCGCCTTGTCATTCCGCCAAATCCGATTTGCTGCATTTAAATAGAGTTTGCTCCGTCGGGCAAAACACTGGCATGATGTCAGGATTGCCACAGCGCGTAGGATGGTAGAGCACTTGCGAAACCCATCGCTCGGTCCCACCCGATGAAGACGATAGCGGCGTGCTCGGTCACATGCAGCGGATGATGGGTTTCGCTGCGCTCTACCCGCCCTTCGGCTTACCGGAGAAAGCGCGATGATCCGTCGTGCCCACGCGTCAGATATCTCTCGGGTGGCCGCTCTCTATCACGCGGTTTGGCACGAGACCCAGGCTCCCTTCATGCCCCACGCAGAAATTATCCGTCGGTCCATGGAATTTTTCCTGGAAAGGATGACGGCACTCCTGCATTCGACTTTGGTAACGGAGTTGAACGAAGAGGTCGTGGCGTTTTCGGCGTGGAGAGGCCAGCTTTTGGGCCAACTTTTTGTGGCGATGCCACATCGAGGGACGCGCGTTGCGTCAAGTCTGCTGACAGCCGCTGAAATTGAGATGGCCAAGGGCGGCATTGCCGAGGCAGAACTGCACTGTGTCGTTGGCAATGACCGTGCGCGCCGCTTCTACGAGCGCATGGGCTGGCATCACAAAGCGGACATCATGGAGCAGGTTGCCGGTGAGCACGGGCAAACCGATGTTCCGTTCTGGTGCATGACCAAGGTTCTCGCCAACTAGCCCATGTCCATCGACCACTCTCGAGAGCCCCGCGTGGCCGCTTCTCACACTTGCGGACTTGGCCGCTGCGACTGCGACGCCAGCTTTTGACCCT